>CAZNVH010000099.1:0-35197 GCA_964576525.1 uncultured Enterobacteriaceae bacterium | reverse complement strand
GTCCCGTGGCGACGGGCGAAGAATTTCTCTGAGCTCCAGCCTTTCCGGGCCTCCGGGCTCGCTTATCACATAGGCCTGCATCGTGTCCGTCATCGAATTACGTTGCTCAAAATCCGGATCCATTTCCAGACTGCCTAACGTCCGGCTTCAGGCGCGCGCCGCTTGCGGCGCGTCGCTCTGCAAGCCGTTGTTCGGTGGCACGCGCGCCTGAATTGCAATGTCTCGAGAGGCCGCCACCCGCCAGAAACGGTCATTCGCGAACCGGTCATTCGATCACCTTGTCGGCGCGCTGCAGCAGCGACGGCGCAATCGTCTGCCCGGCAGCCTTCGCGGTCTTGAGGTTGATGGCCAAGTCGAAGCTGGTCGGTTGCTCGACTGGAAGATCGGCAGGTTTTGCCCCCTTGAGAATCTTGTCCACATAGGTGGCCGCGCGCTGGGACAACTGGGAGTTGTTCACTCCGTAAGCCATGAGGCCACCGGCTTCCGCAAATTCCCTGTTTCCGTACACCGCCGGGATTCGGCTCTTGATCGCGAGGCCTGCGATCTGCGTTCGCTGCGTAAGAAACAGCGGGTCACGCAGGACGAGAACGCCGCCTACGCGCTGGCCGTTCATCGTTGCGAAAGCGGCGTCGATCTCGGCGGGGCTGCCCGCCCGCACGATGTGAAGCTGCACCCCGAGGGCCCGGGCCGCGCCCTCCGCCTGTCGCAACTGAGGGGGGTGGCCGTGATTGCTCGGGTTCTGGAGGACGGCCACCCAGGAGAGCTTGGGGACGACCTCTTTGAGCAGCTCCAACTGCTTCCCTATCAAATCCGGGGCGGCGCTGGCCAGCCCGGTGATGTTGCCACCGGGCCGCGAGAGGCTGGAAACAAAACCCTCGGCGACCGGGTCGCCTATAACGATGAAGACGATAGGGATGGTGCTGGTCGCCTGCTTGGCGGCTTGAGGGGCTGGCGGGGCCGAGGCAACGACAATGTCCACCTTCAGGCGCACGAGCTCGGCGGCGAGCACAGGCAGCCGCTCGGGCCGGCCCTCTGCAAAGCGGTACTCGAGCGCGATGGTTTGACCTTCCACATAGCCCAGCTCGCGCAGGCCTAGCCGGAAAGGTTGGAGGAGCGCGTCATCGGTTCGCGAGACGGACGATAGGAAACCGATCAGGGGGACTTTTGCCGACGCCTGAGCTTCGGCCGCGAGCGGCACAGCGCCGAGAGCAAGTAGTGCAAGTACCGTGTCACGCCTGTTCATCATGCGCCCCTAGGACTTTGACACTGACGATGCTTCCAACGTGCCACCGAACGAGAATTAGGTGACTTTATAGGTGACATTCTGTCATCTAGTAAATCGCCGTTGTCGGACGTTTCCATGTCATCCCCCGCTCTGATCAATACGTTATGCGCGAATGGAGCAGCGGGCAACTCTGACATCGGGAGAACGCGTTGAATGAGGACGATACAGGACGCAGCGGCGCTAATACCCGGCCGCGACTACTGGAGCAGGTACGTGACGCGATTCGGCGGCGCCACTACAGCCCGAGGACCGAGGAGGCGTACGTCCATTGGATCAAGCGCTTTATCTATTTTTCCGGCAAGCGGCATCCGTCGGCGGTCGGGGCGCCGGAGGTGACGGCGTTCCTGAACTATCTGTCGCGCGAGCGGAACGTTGCGGCGTCGACGCGGAACCAGGCGCTGTCGGCGCTGCTTTTCCTCTATAAGGAAGTGCTCGCCGAGCCGTTGCCGTGGCTCGACGAGCTGGAGCGGGCGCGGCGCCCCGCGCGGCTGCCCGCGGTGCTGACCCGAGCGGAGGTGCAAAGGCTGCTGTCCGGCATGCGCGGCACCAAGTGGCTCATGGCGAGCCTGCTGTACGGCGCGGGGCTGCGGCTGACGGAGTGCCTGAAGCTGCGGGTAAAGGACGTGGATTTCGGCTATCGCCAGATCCTAGTGCGGGACGGCAAGGGCGCCAGGGATCGCGTGACGATGCTGCCCGAGAGCGCGATCGAGCCGCTCAAGGCGCATCTGGTCGAGGTGCACCGGCTGCACCAGCGCGATCTCGCCGAAGGCTATGGCGACGTCGAGCTGCCGGACGCGTTGGCGAGGAAGTACCCGCGCGCACCGTACGAATGGGCGTGGAAGTTCGTGTTTCCTTCGGCAAAGCGCTCGACTGACCCGCGCACCGGCGTCATCCGGCGGCACCACGTCTACGAGAACTACGTGACCCGTGGCGTGAAGGAAGCCGCGCGCGGCGCGGATCGTGAAGCCGGTGAGCTGCCACACCCTGCGCCACTCCTTCGCCACGCACCTGCTGGAGGGCGGCTACGACATTCGCACAGTGCAGGAGCTTCCGGGCCACTCGGACGTGTCGACCACGATGATCTACACGCACGTGCTCAACAAGGGCGGGCGCGGGGTGACCAGCCCTCTGGATCGCATGGAGCGGTCAGCCGGGTGAACTAAAGAGGCGGGGAAGCGCGGGCTTGGCGCCGCGAGCGGAGCCAGGCGATGACGCCGGGTGAAACCGAGATCGCCACGATGATGAGGATCACGGCGGTGAGGTTGTTCCTGACGATCGGCTGGTTGCCGAACCAGTAGCCCGCGAGGCACAGCGACAGCACCCAGATCATCGCTCCGAGGATGCAGAAGGCGAGGTAGCGCAGGTACGGCATGCTGCCGACGCCGGCGACGAAGGGCACGTAGGTGCGCACGATCGGCACGAAGCGCGCGAGGATGATGGTCTTGCCGCCGTGGCGCTCGTAGAAGGCGTGGGCGCGCGCCAGGTGCGCCGGGTTGAACCAGCGCGAGCGCTCGAAGTGGAACACCCTGGGGCCGATCCAGCGCCCGATCCCGTAGTTGACGTTGTCGCCGCACAGAGCGGCAGCGATCAGGGTCGCCATCAGCGCGGCGATGTCCATGCCGCCCGCGGCGGCGAGCGCGCCGGCGATGAACAGCAGCGAGTCGCCGGGCAGAAACGGCGTCACCACCAGCCCGGTCTCGCAGAACACGATGACGAACAGCAGCGCGTAAACCCAGGCGCCGTGCTGCACCACGAACGCGGCGAGATGCGCGTCGAGATGCACCGCCAGATCCCAGGCCCACGCCAGCAGCTCCATGGCCCGATTCTATATACTCGCCGCGTGAGCATCCGCGTCCTGCCCCAGCTGCTCGTGAGCCAGATTGCCGCGGGCGAAGTGGTGGAGCGGCCGGCCTCGGTGCTGAAGGAGCTGCTCGAGAACAGCGTCGACGCCGGGGCGCGCGCCGTGACGGTGACGCTCGACGCCGGCGGCATCAAGCGCGTGCAGGTGGAGGACGACGGCGAGGGCATCGCGCGCGACGAGCTGCCGCTCGCGCTGGCGCGCCACGCCACCAGCAAGATCGCCAGCCTCGAGGACCTCGAGGGCGTGGTCAGCATGGGCTTTCGCGGCGAGGCGCTCGCCTCGATCGCGTCGGTGTCGCGCCTCGAGATCTCGAGCCGCGCGCCGCAAGCGGCGCACGGCGCCGAGATCTCGGCCGAGGGCGACGCACTGGGCGAGCTGCGCCCCGCGGCGCGCGCGCAGGGCACGACCGTCTCGGTGTCCGACCTCTACTTCAACACGCCGGCGCGGCGCAAGTTCCTGCGCACCGAAGCGACCGAGTTCGGCCATTGCGACGAGGTGTTCCGGCGCATCGCGCTCGCGCACAGCGCGGTGGCGTTCACGCTCAAGCACAACGGGCGCGTCAGCCAGGCGCTGCGCAGCCAGTCGCCCGCCGAGCGCGCCGCCGCCCTGCTCGGGAGCGAGTTCCTCGGCCAAAGCATCGCCGTGGACGCCGGCAGCGGCGCCCTGCGCTTGTCCGGCCTCGCCGGCACGCCGCAGGCCGCCACCGCGCGCGCCGACAGCCAGTATTTCTTCGTCAACGGCCGCTACGTGCGCGACCGGCTGCTGTCGCACGCGGCGCGCGAGGCCTACGCCGAGCTGCTGCACGGCGAGCGCCAGCCGGCCTACGTCCTGTTCCTCGAAATCGACCCGCGCACGGTCGACGTCAACGTGCACCCGGCAAAGACCGAGGTGCGCTTCCGCGACTCGCGCGCGGTGCACCAGTTCGTCCTGCATGCGCTGCGACGGGCGCTGTCGCCGAGCGCCGCTGCGGCGCCGGTCAGCTATGCCGTGGTTTCCCAGGAAAGGGCAATTCAGTCGTCGTTCGGGCTGGCCCAGCCGCGCGCGGCCTACGAGGCGTTCACTCATCCGCTGGGCTACGCATTGGGCCAGCTGCACGGCGTCTACATCCTGGCGCAGAACGAGGCCGGGCTGGTGCTGGTCGACATGCACGCCGCGCACGAGCGCATCGTGATGGAGAAGCTCAAGGCCAACCTCGACGCCGGCGCGGTGCAGCGCCAGAGCCTGCTGGTGCCGGCGCTGTTCCAGGCCGAGGCGCTCGACATCGCCGGCGCCGAGGAGAATCGCGACGCGCTCGAGCGCCTCGGGCTCGAGCTCACGGTGTCCGGCCCGAACGAGCTGGCGGTGCGCGCTGCGCCGGCGCCGCTCGCCGGCGGCGACATCGTCGGCCTGGCGCGCAGCGTGCTGAAGGAAATCCGCGAGTACGGCGCGAGCCAGGCGCTGTCGTCGCGGCAGAACGAGCTGCTCGCGACCATGGCCTGCCATGCGGCGGTGCGCGCGCACCGCACGCTCAGCACCCCCGAAATGAACGCCCTGCTGCGCGAAATGGAGGAGACCGAGCGCTCGGGAAGCTGCAACCACGGCCGTCCGACCTGGTACCAGCTTACGCTCGCCGATCTCGACAAGCTGTTCCTGCGCGGCCGATGAGCGGCGTCATGCTCATCACCGGCGGCGGCCGCGGCATCGGGGCGGCCACCGCGCGCCTCGCCGCCGAGCGGGGATTTGCCGTCTGCGTGAACTACCTGAAAGACAGGGATTCAGCCGTTTCTCTCACAAAAACAATCAAGAACTCAATTGCGGTGCAAGCCGATGTCTCCTCCGAAGCCGACGTCGTGCGCCTGTTCGAAGAAACCGATCGCCAGCTCGGGCGGGTCACGGCGCTGGTCAACAACGCCGGCATCGTCGACCGCGGCTCGCGCGTCGAGGCGATGTCCGCCGCGCGCATCCAGCGCATGTTCGCGATCAACGTCACCGGCAGCTTCCTGTGCGCGCGCGAGGCGGTGAAGCGCATGTCGACGCGCCACGGCGGCAAGGGCGGCGCCATCGTCAACGTCTCCTCGGTCGCCGCGCGCCTCGGCGGCTCGGGCGAGTACGTGGACTACGCCGCCTCCAAGGGGGCGATCGACACCTTCACGATCGGGCTTGCCAAGGAGGTCGGCGCCGAGGGCATCCGGGTCAACGCGGTGCGCCCGGGCGTGATCCGCACCGGGATCCACCAGGCGAGCGGCGACCCGGCCCGCGTCGAGCGCATCGGCGCGCTGGCGCCGATGCAGCGCGCGGGGGAGGCGGAAGAGATCGCGCGAGCCATCCTCTGGCTGTGCTCCGACGAGGCTTCCTACACCACGGGCGCGCTGCTCGACATCGCCGGCGGGCGCTAGCTTGCCGCCGGTCGCCTACGCCCTTCTCGGTCCCACCGCGAGCGGCAAGACCACCCTCGCCCTGAAAGCCGCCGCCGGGCTGCCGGTGGAGATCGTGTCGATGGACTCGGCGCTGGTGTATCGCGGCATGGACATCGGCACCGCCAAGCCGGGCGCCGCGCAGCGCGGGGCGGTGCCGCACCACCTGATCGACATCATCGATCCCGACCAGAGCTATTCCGCGGGACGCTGGCGGGAGGACGCGATCTCCGCGGTAATGAATGTTTTGAGTAAAAGCAAAATACCTCTCCTGGTCGGCGGCACGATGCTCTACCACCGGGTGCTGACCTCGGGGCTGGACGCGCTGCCGCAGGCCGACGCGCGCATCCGCGCCGAGCTCGACGCCGAGGCGGAACGCCGCGGCTGGCCGGCGCTGCACGCCGAGCTCGCCCGCGTCGATGCCGCGACCGCGCAGCGCCTCGCGCCGCAGGACGCGCAGCGCATCCAGCGGGCGCTGGAGGTCTGGAAGATCACCGGCAAGCCGCTCTCGGCGCTGCAGGGCGCGGCGAAAGCCGAATTGCCCTTCGCGCTGAAGGCGATTGCGATCTTTCCGGATCGGCAGGAATTGAAGAAAAAAATCGCCGCGCGCTTCGAAGCCATGCTGCTCGCCGGGCTGGTCGACGAGGTGAAAGGCCTGAAGAAGAAGTACCGCCTGGATGCCGCCATGCCGAGCATGCGCGCGGTCGGCTACCGCCAGGTGTGGGAGCACCTGGAAGGCCGCTACGACAAGGAAACCCTCAGAGAAAGGGCGGTCGTCGCGACCCGGCAGCTCGCCAAGCGGCAGATGACCTGGCTGCGAAGCTTCCCCGACCTACTCCGGCTGGACGCCGGCGGCGCGCAGGATCCTGCGGTAGCTCTCCATCTGCTCCTTGACGAAGGCCGCCAGCTGCTCGGGCGATGACGGGCTGAGCGAGAACGCCAGCTTCTCCATCGCCGCCTGCACGTCGGCGCGGCCCATCGCGGCGACGAACTCCTTGTTGAGACGCTCCACGACTTCGCGCGGCATTTTCGCCGGCCCGAACAGGCCCGCCCAGGAGGTGATCGAGAACTGCGGCATGCCCGCTTCGCCGATCGTCGGCACCTCGGGCAGCAGATGGCTGCGCTTGCCGAGCGTGGTGACGATCGCGCGCAGCTTGCCTTCGCGCACCTGCGGCACCGAGGTGCTCGAGGAACAGAACATCATCTGCACGCGCCCGGCGACGAGATCGATCAACGCCTGCGGCTCGCCCTTGTACGGCACGTGCGTGAGCTCGATCTTCGCGAGCGAGGCGAAGTACGCGGTCGAGACGATGCCGGTGGTGTTCCCGGTGGCGTAGTTGACCTTGCCGGGGTTGGCGCGCGCGTGGTCGATCAGCTCGGCGAGCGTCTTCGCCGGCACGCTCGGGTGCACCACGATGAAGAAGCTATAGCGGCCGATGTCGGTGATCGGCGTGAAGTCGGCGACCGGGTCGTAGGGCGGGCTCTTCTTCATCGCCGGCACCGCCGACATCGGGCTGTTGGTCGCCATCAGCAGCGTGTAGCCGTCGGGCGCGGCCTTCGCCACCTCGGCGGCGGCGATGGCGCCGTCGGCGCCCGCCTTGTTCTCGACCACCAGCGTCTGGCCGACCGACTGCGACACCGACTGCGCGAGCACCCGCGTCACGGTATCGGTCGCCGACCCGGCGGGGAACGGCACGACGACGCGGATCGCCCTGGAGGGGTATTGGGCATGAGCCGCAAACGAAAACGCACACAGAATCAAACCGCAAACGAACCGGCGCATGCGCTCCTCACTCGCTCTTGTAGACAGCGCCCATATTAAGTCATCCTGAGACACTAGAATCCCGACTCGCATTCAGGAGCGTCCATGGAAATCGCAATCGTAGGTCTCGGCAGGATGGGCGCCGGCATGGCGCGTCGCCTGGCGCGCGGCGGCGCGCATGTCATCGGCTACGACCGCGCGGAGCCGGCACGACAGGCTTTGGCTCAGGAAAAGAATCTCCAGTGCGCCGAGAACCTTGCGGCTCTGTGCGCCCGCCTGCAGGGCGAGCGCGTGATCGTGCTGTCGCTGCCGGCGGGGGACGCGGTGGAGGACGCGATCCGCGAGCTGCAACCGTTGTGCTCCGCCGGCGACACCCTGGTCGATTGCGGCAACAGCTACTACCGCGACTCGAAGCGGCGCGCGCTCGCGCTTTCCCAGCAGGGCCTGCGCTACGTCGACGCCGGCGTCTCGGGCGGGGTGCACGGCCTGCAGGCCGGCTACTGCCTGATGCTCGGCGGCACGCCGAAATCGATCGAGATCTTCGAGCCCTTCGCCCGGCTGCTCGCGCCCGAGCCGCAGCGCGGCTGGCTGCATTGCGGCCCGAGCGGCGCCGGCCACTACGCCAAGATGATCCACAACGGCATCGAGTACGGAATGATGCAGGCGATGGCCGAGGGCTTCGCGCTGCTCGATGCGCGCCGCGAGCTCGACATCGACGTCGCGCGCCTGGCCGAGACCTGGCGCCACGGCAGCGTGGTGCGGTCCTGGCTTCTCGATTTATGTGTTGATATTTTGCAGAACAAGGATTTTCAAGAGGTTGCGCCCGTAGTGGCCGATTCGGGCGAGGGGCGCTGGACCGCGCTCGAGGCGATCGAGCTCGGCGTGCCCGCGCCCGCGATCACCGCGGCGCTGATGAACCGCTTCTCCAGCCAGGGGCGCTCCGACTACGGGCGGCGCCTGCTCGCCCTGATGCGCGCCAGTTTCGGCGGCCACGCCACGCACCCGGCGACACCGAAGCCGTCGCCGCCGCAATGATCGTGCTGGTGATGGGCGTCTCCGGCGTCGGCAAGACGACGATCGGCGAGGCGCTGGCGCGCGAGCTCGGCTGGCCCTTTCTCGACGCCGACGAATACCACCCGCCGGATAACGTCGCCAAGATGAAAGCCGGCATCCCTCTCGAGGATGCGGACCGCTGGCCCTGGCTTAACAAGCTGAATCTTCTATTGCGAGAACAGAGAGACGCGGTGCTGGCCTGCTCCGCCCTGAAGGAGGCCTATCGCAGTCGGCTGGCCTCGGAGCTGAAGGACTTCCGCGTCGTCTACCTCCACGGCAGCCTCGAGCTCATCGGCTCGCGCATGGCCGCGCGCCGGCACCGCTACATGCCGGCGTCGCTGCTCGCCAGCCAGTTCGCCACGCTCGAGCCGCCGGCGCAGGCCATCGCCGTCGAGGTCGCCGGCGCGCCGCAGGACTGTGTCGCGGCGATCCTCGAGCGGCTGAAGGCCTAGTCGCCCCGGGCGACGCCCTCGCGCCGCGGATCGGCGCCGCCGCGCCAGCCGCCGGGCACGCGCTCGATGCCGTGCAGGCCGCTCTGCAGCGGGACCGCTTGGGTTTCATGGCCACGAGCGCCGAGATCCGAAATCATTTTTTCATAGGAACTGCCCGCTTCGATCAGCGTCGGCCCGTTGCGCGAGCCGAAGTTCGGCACCTCGATCGCCTGCTGGATGTCGAGGCCCCAGTCGAGCGTTGCGACCAGCGCCTTCGCCACGTAGTTGATGATGTTCGGGCCGCCCGGGGAGCCGAGCGCGAGCCGCACCGAGCCATCGGGCGCGAACACGATGGTCGGCGCCATGCTGCTGCGCGGCCGCTTGCGCGCCGCCACCGCGTTCGGCCCGCCCGGCACGAAGTCGAAATCGGTGAGCTGGTTGTTGAGCAGGAAGCCGCGCACCATGACGCGGCTGCCGAAGCTTGCCTCGATGGTGGTGGTCATCGAGACGACGTCGCCGCGGGCGTCGACGATCGAGAAGTGGCTGGTGCCGGCGGCCTCGGTATCGCCCGCCGGCGCGAGGCGCATCGAGCGCTCGCCGATCAGTTTTGCTCTTGCATCAAGATATTTCCCGTCCAGGAGCCGGGCCACCGGCACCTTCACGAAATCCGGATCGCCCAGGTAGCGCGCGCGGTCGGCGAAGGCGAGCCGCCCGGCCTCGGCGAACAGGTGCAGCGCGACGCCCGAGTGCGGCGGCGCGCGCGCGAACGCGGTGCGCTCGAGCAGCCCGAGCATCTGCAGCACCGCGACGCCGCCCGAGCTCGGCGGAGCCATGGAGCACACACGCCATTGCCGGTACGGGCCGCACACCGGCTCGCGCTCGACGGCGCGGTAGCCGGCCATGTCCTGCTCGGTGAGGTCGCCCGGCTTGGCGTGCGTGCGCACGGTGAGAACCAGGTCCTTGGCGATCTCGCCCTCGTAGAAAAGGCGCGCGCCGCCGCGCGCGACCTGGCGCAGCGTGTCGGCGTACGCCGTGTTGACGAGGCGCGCCCCGGCGGGCTTGCCGTAGTACAGCCCCCGCGCCAGCGGATCCTCGCGCAGGAAGCGCTCGCGCTCGAGCGTGGCGTGCAGCTTCGGCGACAGCGGGAACCCGCCCTCCGCCAGGCGGATCGCCGGCTGGAACAGCTCGTTCCACGGCAGCCGGCCGTGGCGCCGGTGCGCCAGCTCGAGCATGCGCAGCACCCCCGGCACGCCGACCGATCGGCCGCCGACCGCCGCTTCGAGGAACGGCAGCGGCTTGCCCTCGGCGTCCACGAAGCGCTCGGCCCGCGCCGCGGCGGGCGCGGTCTCGCGGCCATCGTAGCTCCGGAGCTTCTTGTCGCCTTGCGCCCAGTACAGCAGGAAGGCGCCGCCGCCGATCCCCGAAGACTCGGGTTCGACCAGGCCGAGCACCATCTGCACCGCGATCGCCGCGTCGAGCGCCGAGCCGCCGCGCCTGAGCATCTCGGTGCCGGCCTCGACCGCCAGCGGATGCGCCGCCGCGACCATGAACCGTTTCGCGACGACGGCTTCGCGCGCCTCGGCGACGCCGGCGGCGACGAAAAAAACAAGGACGACCAGCCGGTTCATTGAACCCGGTAGAAAAACAGCTCCTCGTTGACTTCCAGCTCGGCGTCCTTGTAGGTGGTCTTCACCCAGCGCTTGACCCGCGGCACATACCAGTAGGTGTTGCGCGCCTTGTCCGAAAACGGCTTGTCGAGGCGCTTGTAGTTGCCTTCGGCCTCGATCCTCAGCGCGCGGAATTTGCCCGCTGGAACTTCGATGTCTTCCCACCCCACGACCTTCACGGCGCGCTCGTGCTTGACGTGGAATGCGCCCGCGCGGGGCCGCCGAATCTCCCAAGCAGCCTGGTAGGAGCGGCCGACGGCCAGCGGAAACTGCAGCATGCCTTTCTCGATCTCGAAGACGCCGCCATCGACCGCGTTGACGCTGTTCCACTCTGGCGTCCAGGTGGCGTCGCCTTCGCGCCCGCCGCCTTGCCGCTCGACGATGGTGTGGATCGCCCGCGAATCGACGAAGGTGACGCGGATCTCGTAGACCAGCGTGGGCGGCTTCATCCGGCGGTCGCTGCGCCGGTAAACCCAGCGGTCGTCGACCTTGACTTCAGGCTTCGCGATCGGCGCCTGCCCTTGCGCCGCTGCGGTGAGCGGGAGCGCCAGCAGGAGGCAGAGGAGCCTGCCCACCTCTACACCATCAGCGGGACGATCAGCAGCGCGACGATGTTGATGATCTTGATCAGCGGGTTGACCGCGGGGCCGGCGGTGTCCTTGTAGGGATCGCCCACGGTGTCGCCGGTGATCGCCGCCTTGTGCGCGTCCGAGCCCTTGCCGCCGTGGTTGCCGTCCTCGATGTACTTCTTGGCGTTGTCCCACGCGCCGCCGCCGGTGCACATCGAGATGGCGACGAACAGACCGGTGACGATGGTCCCCATCAGCACGCCGCCGAGCGCCTGCGCGCCCGCGACGGAGCCGAAGACCCAGCCGAAGCCCAGGCCGACCACCACCGGCACCAGCACCGGCAGGAGCGACGGGATCATCATCTCGCGGATCGCGGCGCGCGTCAGCATGTCGACCGCCACGCCGTACTGCGGCTTGGCGGTGCCCTGCATGATCCCCGGGATCTCCTTGAACTGGCGGCGCACCTCGATCACCACCGCGCCGGCGGCGCGCCCGACCGCCTCCATCGCCATCGCGGCGAAGAGGAACGGCACCATGCCGCCGATGAACAGGCCGACGATGACGAAGTGGTTCGAGAGGTCGAACGAGACGCTCTTGCCTCCCGCCTCGAGGGCGTGCGTGAAATCGGCGAACAGCACCAGCGCTGCGAGGCCCGCCGAGCCGATCGCGTAGCCCTTGGTCACCGCCTTGGTGGTGTTGCCGACCGCGTCGAGCGGGTCGGTGATGTCGCGCACCGAGTCGGGCAGGTCGGCCATCTGGGCGATGCCGCCGGCGTTGTCGGTGATCGGCCCGTAGGCGTCGAGCGCCACGATGATGCCGGCCATGGAAAGCATCGAGGTCGCCGCGATGGCGATGCCGTACAGGCCGGCGAGCGAATAGGACAGCAGGATCGCGACGCACACCGCAATCACCGGCCAGGCGGTCGACTTCATCGACACGCCGAGCCCGGCGATGATGTTGGTGGCATGCCCGGTCACGCTCGCCTCGGCGACGTGGCGCACCGGCTTGAACTGCGTGCCGGTGTAGTACTCGGTGATCCACACCAGGAAACCGGTGAGCGCCAGGCCGACCACCGCGGCGCCCCACAGGTGCCACACCGTGATCAGCTTCTTCACGCCGCCGACGTCGAACGGCACATTGCGCAGCACGTCGCCCATCATGTAGAGCGTGATCGGCCAGAACGCGATCAGCGCCAGCCCGCCGGCGACCCACAGCCCGCGGTACAGCGCCGGCATGACGTTGGCGTCGCCGGGCTTGACCTGCACGAACCAGGTGCCGACGATCGAGGCGATGATGGCGAAGCCGCCGAGCGCCAGCGGGTAGACCAGCGCCGCGGTGCTCGAGGTCTTCACCATCAGCGCGCCGAGCAGCATGGTGGCGATGATGGTCACGGCGTAGGTCTCGAAGAGATCCGCCGCCATGCCGGCGCAATCGCCGACGTTGTCGCCGACGTTGTCGGCGATCACCGCCGGGTTGCGCGGGTCGTCCTCGGGGATGCCGGCCTCGACCTTGCCGACCAGGTCGGCGCCGACGTCGGCGCCCTTGGTGAAGATGCCGCCGCCGAGCCGCGCGAAGATCGAGATCAGCGAGCCGCCGAACGCCAGGCCAATCAGCGGATGGATGACCTGGGCCAGGTTCGACTTGTCGATCGCGTTGGCGTAGAGCAGCGCGTAGTAGCCCGCGACGCCGAGCAGGCCGAGGCCGACCACCAGCATGCCGGTGACGGCGCCGCCGCGGAACGCAACCTGCAGCGCCTCGTTCAGGCCGACGCGCGCCGCTTCCGCGGTGCGCACGTTCGCGCGCACCGAGATGTTCATGCCGATGACGCCGGAAGCGCCCGAAAGCACCGCGCCGATCATGAAGCCCCAGGCGGTGGCCCAGCCGAGCGCCGGCACGAAGCCGATCACCAGGAACAGCACCGCGCCGACCATCGCGATCGTCTTGTACTGGCGCCAGAGGTAGGCGATCGCGCCCTCGCGCACCGCGGCCGCGATTTCGCGCATGCGCTCGTTGCCCTCGGGCAGGCGCAGGATTTGGCTCGACTGCAGCACGCCGTAGGCGATGGCCAGGAGCGCGCAGACGAGCGCGAAGATGAGGCCTGCGGTCATTTCCTTCTCCCCTGAAAGGGAGCCGATTTTATCAGGTCAGCGCAGCGAGCGCGCGCTGCGTCACCTGGTCGACGCTGCCCAGGCCGGAGATCTTGTGGTACTTCACCGATCCGTGGCGCTGGTAGTAGTCGACCAGCGGGCGGGTCTGCAAGCGATAGACCTCGAGGCGCTTGCGCACGGTCTGTTCCTGGTCGTCGTCGCGCTGGATCAGCGGCTCGCCGGTGACATCGTCACGCTCAGCGACCTGCGGCGGGTTGAACTTGACGTGGTACACGCGCCCGGAACCCGGATGCACGCGCCGGCCGCTCATGCGCGCGATGATGTCCTCGTCGGGCACGTCGATCTCCAGCACGTGGTCGAGCGCGACGCCGGCCGACTGCAGCGCGTCGGCCTGCGGGATGGTGCGCGGGAAGCCGTCGAACAGGTAGCCGCGGGCGCAGTCGGGCTGCTTCAGCCGCTCTTTCACCAGCCCGATGATGATGTCGTCGGACACCAGCTGGCCGGCGTCCATGATTTTTCCTGCTTCAATACCCAAAGGAGTTTTCGCTGCGCGGGCCGCACGCAGCATGTCGCCGGTGGAGATCTGCGGGATGGCGAACTTCTCGCGGATGAAATTCGCCTGCGTGCCCTTGCCGGCGCCCGGCGGGCCAAGAAGGATCAGCCTCATGAAAGGATTTTACGCACCGCCTCGAGGTCTTGAGGCGTATCCACGCCCGGCGGTATCTCGGTTTCGCTGATCGCTACCGCAATGCGGTAACCGTGCCACAGCACCCTGAGCTGCTCGAGCGCCTCGACCTTCTCGAGCGGCGACGCCTTGAGGCGCGAGTACTTCTTCAGGAACGCCACCCGGTAGCCGTAGATGCCGGCGTGCCGGTAGACCGTGGCGCCGGCTTCGCGCGGGTAGGGAATCCGCGAGCGCGAGAAGTACAGCGCGTAGCCCTCGGCGTCGAGCACGACCTTGACCACGTTGGGGCTCGCCAGCGCCGCTTCGTCGTGGATCTCGTGGCACGCGGTGGATACGCTGGCGTCGCGTTTTTTTGAAAGCAATGTTCCAACAGTCCGGATGAGCCGCGGCGAGATCAGCGGCTCGTCGCCTTGTACATTCACGACGACGTCGGAATCCCTCAGCTTCAACTTCTTCGCTGCCTCGGCGAGGCGATCGGTCCCCGAGGGATGGTCGCTGCGCGTCATGAGCGCCGAATGGCCGTGCGCGCGCACCGCCGCGGCGATGCGCTGGTCGTCGGTGGCGACGTGCACCGCGGCCGCGCCGCTCTTCAGCGCGCGCTCGCAGACCCGCACCACCATCGGCTTGCCGCCGAGGTCGGCGAGCGGCTTCCCCGGGAAGCGCGTCGACGCGTAGCGCGCCGGGATGATGACGTTAAACTTCAAACCACGCCTTCAGCTTACTTCCTCTTCCGGCGGGAGCTTGCGCGCTTCCTCTTCGAGCATCACGGGGATGCCGTCCTTCACCGGGTAGCCGAGGCGGTCGGCCTTGCACACCAGCTCGGCGGCGTCCTTGCGATAGGCGAGCTTGCCCTTGCACAAGGGACAGACCAGGATCTCAAGCAACTTTGGATCGACGCCACTCATCGAGTTTTCCCTGCAGCCACCCGCCGAAGGCGGGATCGAGCTTCGCGGCGACCGGCAGCACCCACCAGTTCGGGCGTGCCGCGCCGCGCAATTTTACCGCGTCCTTCTCGGTGAGCATCACCGGGGCGTCGTCGCCGAACTCGAGATCGCGCGGCACGAAGCGATGGTGGTCGGGGAACGGGTGCGGCACGACCTTCAGGCCCGCGGCCCCGAGGTGCAGGAAGAAGCGGTTCGGGTCGCCGATGCCGGCTGCCGCGTGCACCCGCTGGCCGGCGAAGGCCTTGAGCGGCTGGCGGTCGCGCGCGTCGGTCATGCGATGCAGCACGTCACCCTCGAGGACCATGGAAAAGGATTTTTCTCTTGAAAAGGCATTCGCGACCACCGCGTCCACCGACCGCAGGCGCGACGCGGGCTCGCGCAGCGGGCCGGCCGGCAGCATGAAGCCGTTGCCGAAGCCGCGCGCGTCGACTACGGCGATCTCGAGGTCGCGCCGCATGCGGTAGTGCTGCAGCCCGTCGTCGAGGACCAGCACGTCCACCTTCGGCTCCTCGCGGCGCAGCACCGCGGCCACTTGCACGCGGTCCGCGCCCACCCACACCGGACAGCCGCCGCGGCGCGAGATCAGGATCGGCTCGTCGCCGACCTCGGCGGGGTCCGAGGCGAGGGTCGCGGCCCTGGGCGCCTGCTTCTCCCGCGCCACGCTGCCGCCGTAGCCGCGCGCGACGACGCCCGGCGACCAGCCCTTCGACTTGAGGAATTCTGCGATCCAGATGACGAGCGGCGTCTTGCCGCTGCCCCCGACCGTGAGGTTGCCCACGACGATCACCGGCACACCGGGGTGCTGCGACTTGAAAATTCTTACGAGATACAAGAAGCGGCGTGCACAGACCCCCAGCAAGAAAATCACGCCCGCTGGCCAGAGCAGCCAGGCGACGGCGCCGCGGCGATACCAGAAACCCACTTACTTCGCCGACTGCGTGGTGAAGGTGAGTTGCGACAGCCCGGCCATGCGCGCCGCCTCCATGACGCGGATCATCGCCTGGTGCGTCGAGGCGGCGTCGGCGCTGATCACCACGATCGGGTCCTTGAGCGTGCCGCCGGCGCGGCGCAGCTCCTCGGCGAGCTGCTCGACGCTGCGGAACGTGACCGGGTTGCGGTTCACCACGTACTGCCCCTGGGCGTTCACCAGCACGGTGAGCTCGTTCGGCCGCTCCTGCTGGCGCTCGGCCTGCGCGCTCGGCAGGTTGATCTGCAGCTCGGTGTACTTCGAGTAGGTGGTGGTGATCATCAAGAAGATCAGGATCACCATCATCACGTCGATCAGCGGCACGAGGTTGATCTCGAGCGGCTCCTTCCCCCGGTCGCGCTGGAAGTTCACGCGGCGCGCTCGCCGTGGACGATGTCGACCAGCTTGGCGGCAAGCTGCTCCATCTCGACGACGAAGCTGTCGACCTTGTTCCTGAAGTGGCGGTAGAAGATCAGCGACGGGATCGCGATGCCGATGCCGAAGGCGGTGTTGTAGAGCGCGATCGAAATGCCGTGCGCCAGCTGCTGCGGGTTGCTGCCGCCGGTGGGCGACTGCGAGCCGAAGATCTCGATCATGCCGATCACCGTGCCGAACAGGCCGAGCAGCGGCGAAGCGGTGGCGATGGTGCCCAGCGTGGTGAGGAAGCGCTCGAGGTTATGCGCCACCCCGCGCCCGGCCTCCTCGATCGCCTCCTTCATCACGTAGCGCTCGCTCTTCAGGTTGCGCAACCCGGCGGCCAGCACCGTGCCGAGCGGCGAGTCGCCCGAGAGCCGCTCGATCACCTCGGGCGACATGCCCTGGCGCTGGTAGACCCCGACCACCTGCTCGAGCAGCGTCGGCGGGATGATCTTGTGCGCGCGCAGCGAGATCGAGCGCTCGATGATCAGCGCGACGGAAATGACGGAAGCGAGGAGGAGGAACCAGATCGGCCAGCCTGCGGCCTGGATGATCGCGAACAACGCGTTTCCTTGTCGTTATTTCCCTGCGTCGCCGCGGACTGTACCAAGTTCCCGCGATATCCACAAAAAGCTGTGGATAAGTTTGTGGATTGTCTCTGAATAGGCTGTCACAACCCACTTGCGATGGCTCCGAAGTCGGTGGTGATCAAAATTTGAGCAGGATTTTCCCCCGGCCGAACAGGCCGTTACGCAAGAGAATCGGGCTCCGCGAGCGATTCTCCCGCCGCCGGGCGTCGTTCTCCCGCAAATGTGGATTAGTGTAGGCTCGCTCGCGCTCTTGACACCGATGCAGAACGAGTTCCCCGGACCTCCCGCCGCGCCCGGCCCACGCGTCTTGTCGGTGGCGGAACTGCTGCGCAGCGTCCGCGACAGCCTGGAGCGGAGCTTCCCGCTCGCCTGGGTGCGTGGAGAGCTCTCCAACCTGACCCGGGCGCCCTCCGGGCACCTCTACTTCACCCTCAAGGACCGCGCCGCGCAGGTTGACTGCGTCCTGTTCCGCAGCCGCTCGGCGGCGCTCGACTGGGAGCCGCGCGACGGCCTGCAGGTCGAGGTACGGGCCTTCCCGACCCTCTACGAGCCGCGCGGGCGCTTCCAGCTCAGCGTCGAGACCATGCGCCGCGCTGGCCTGGGACCGCTTTACGAGCGCTTCCTGCGGCTCAAGGAGGGCCTGGAGCGCGAGGGCCTGTTCGATCCCGCCTTGAAGCGCGCTCTGCCGGCGCACCCCCGCACGATCGGGGTGGTCACCTCCCTTGCCGCGGCGGCGTTGCGCGACGTGCTCACCACGCTCGAGCGGCGCAACGCGGCGATCGCGGTGGTGGTGTATCCGGTCCCGGTGCAAGGCGAAGGCGCCGCGGCGCGCATCGCGGCGATGCTGGCGCGCGCCAGCGAGCGCGCCGAGTGCGACGTGCTGCTGCTGGTGCGCGGCGGCGGCTCGATCGAGGACCTGTGGCCGTTCAACGAGGAGGCGGTGGCGCGGGCGATCCGCGCTTCGCGCATCCCGGTGGTGGTGGGCGTGGGCCACGAGACCGACGTCACGATCGCCGACTTCGCTGCCGACCGCCGCGCCCCCACCCCCACTGCGGCGGCGGAGCTGGCCAGCCCGGCAAGCGCCGAGCTTGCCGCGCGGCTCGCCGACAGCGCCCGCGGGCTGGCGCGGGAAATGCGCCGGCGGCTCGAGTACGCCATGCAGACCCTGGACGCCACCGCAAGGCGCCTGGTGCATCCAGCCGAGCGGCTGCGCTCGTATCAGGGGAGGGTGACCCAGGCCTCGGCGCGCCTGGGTTTCGCTTTCATGCAGAAGCTCAAATCCACCGAAGCGAGGCTTGCAGGGCTGCAAGCTTCGCTCAGGTCGCTCGGCCCCGAGGCGGTGCTCGAGCGCGGCTACAGCATCACCTACGGCCCCTCCGGGAAGGTGCTGCGCGATGCCGCGCCGCTGCGCGCCGGGGACCGGCTGAGCACGCGGCTCGCGCGCGGCAGCGTCGAAAGCGAAGTCAAGGAACGCGGGAGCCGGTAGTGGCTCATCGCCTCTCCAAGATCACCACGCGCACCGGCGACGCCGGCGAAACCGGCCTCGGCGACGGCTCGCGCGTGCCCAAGGACCACCGGCGCATCGCTGCGCTCGGTGACATCGACGAGCTCAACTCGGCGCTCGGCGTGCTGCTCGCCGAGGAGCTGCCGCAGGACGTGCGCGACGCCCTGGGCGAGGTGCAGCACGATCTGTTCGACCTCGGCGGCGAGGTGAGCATCCCGGGGCATGCGCTTCTGTCTTTGGAAAGAGTCAAGGATCTTGAAAAGCAACTCGAAGCCTGGAACAAGAATCTGGCGCCGCTCAAGGAATTCATCCTGCCCGGCGGCAGCCGCGCCGCGGCCGCCGCACATCTCGCGCGCACCGTATGCCGGCGCGCCGAGCGC
The DNA here is from genome assembly GCA_964576525.1 of uncultured Enterobacteriaceae bacterium. GTDB lineage: Bacteria > Pseudomonadota > Gammaproteobacteria > Burkholderiales > SG8-39 > SCGC-AG-212-J23. Next base: position 16,581 of record CAZNVH010000099.1, on the reverse strand, counting down.
AGCCTGGTGGCGCTCGGCCACCGGGGGAAGGTCAGTGAGCCCGTCCGGCAGTACCTGAATCGCCTCTCCGACCTCCTGTTCGTCGTCGGCAGGGTGCTCAACCGGGCGACGGGCGTCGGCGACGTCCAGTGGCGCCACACGCGCAAGTAGACGGGCCTTGTGTAGAGTGCTGGTAATGCCCCGTGAGGAAATCACCACACGCCACCGCGTGCTGATCGTCGACGACGAAGAATCGATTCGACTGCTGCTCGCGAGCATCCTGTCGAAGGGCCTCAAGGTCGACGTGCAGCTCGCCGGCACCAGCGAGCAGGCGCTGCGCCTCGCGCAGACCTTCGTCTACGACGCGATCCTGCTCGATCTGCTGATGCCCGGCGTCGACGGCTACGGCGTGCTGCGCGAGATCCGCCACGCCTCGCCCAACGCCGCCACCCCGGTGATCATGGTGTCGCAAGTGACCGGAAAGGAGGCGATCGACCGCTGCATGGCCGGCGGCGCCAACGCCTACCACGTCAAGCCGGTGAAGCGCGCCGAGCTGCTCGAGACGATCAAGGCGCAGATCGCGGCCCGCGCCCGATGAAAGACCTGAAGATCTACAACGTCGAATCGCTGGGCAAACCCCTTGGCCAGTACTCGCACGTCACGCGCGTCAAGGCGAACGAGCTCCTGTTCATCGCCGGCATGCTGGCGCCCGGCGACGGCTTCGACGCGCAGTGCTCGGGGGTGTTCGCGCAGATCGAGCAGGCGCTCGAGTCCGCCGGCGCGGGCTGGGGCAACGTCGTGCAGTTCACCACCTACCTGGTGCACTCGCAGGACATCCCGAAGTTCATGCAATGGCGGCTGCGCGAGTTCCCGCGCCTGTTCCCTGACGGCCGCTACCCTCCCAACACGCTCCTGGTCATCGACCGGCTGGTGCAGGAGCAATTCCTGGTCGAAGTACAGGCCGTGGCGGCGCTTTAGACTTTCGGCAGCTCCTCCGCGACGAAGGCCTCGTCGCGCTTCTTGCGCAGCGCGGGCAGCATCACGATCGCCAGCAGGATCACCGAGGCGATGACGAAGCCGGCGCTGATCGGCTTGGTGAGGAAGGTCATCGGGTCGCCGCGCGACAAGAGCATCGCGCGCCTGAGGTTCTCCTCCATCAGCGGGCCGAGGATGAAGCCGAGGATCATCGGCGCCGGCTCGCACTCGAGCTTGACGCAGATGTAGCCGAGCACGCCGAACACCGCCATGATCAGGACGTCGAAGGGGTTGTTCGACAGGCTGTACACGCCGATCGCCATGAACACCAGGATCGAGGGGTAGAGGTAGCGGTACGGCACGCTGAGCAGCTTGACCCACATGCCGATCAGCGGCAGGTTGAGGATCACCAGCATCAGGTTGCCGACCCACATCGAGGCGATCAGCCCCCAGAACAGCTGCGGCTTCTCGTTCATCACCTGCGGGCCGGGCGCGATGCCCTGGATCATCAGGGCGCCGATCATCAGCGCCATCACCGCGTTGCCCGGGATGCCGAGGGTCAGCATCGGGATGAAGGAAGTCTGCGCGCCGGCGTTGTTCGCCGCTTCCGGCCCCGCCACGCCTTCGATCGCGCCCTTGCCGAACTGCTCGGGGTGCTTGGAGACTTTTTTCTCCAGCGTATAGGCGCCGAACGAGGCGAGCAGCGCGCCGCCGCCGGGCAGGATGCCGAGGAACGAGCCGAGCGCGGTGCCGCGCAGGATCGGCGCCCACATGCGCTTCCAGTCCTCCTTGCTCGGCATCAGCTTTCCGACCCTGGTAGTGAACACCTCGCGATGCTCGCCTTGCTCCAGGTTGGCGATGATCTCGGCGGTGCCGAACATGCCCATCGCCACCACCACGAAGCCGATGCCGTCGGACAGCTCGGGGATGTCGAAGGTGAAGCGCAGCACGCCGGAATTGACGTCGGTGCCGGCGATGCCGAGCAGCAGCCCGAGCACCACCATCGCGATCGCCTTGATGAGCGAGCCGTGCGCGAGCACGGTCGCGGCCACCAGGCCGAACACCATCAGCGAGAAATACTCGGCAGGGCCGAACTTGAGCGCCACCTCGGCGAGCGGCGGCGCGGCGACCGCGATGACCAGCGTGGCGACGCAGCCGGCGAAGAACGAGCCGATCGCGGCGGTGGCGAGCGCCGGGCCGGCGCGTCCCTGGCGCGCCATCTGGTAGCCGTCCAGGCAGGTGACGACCGACGCGGATTCACCGGGAATATTGACCAGGATCGCGGTGGTCGAGCCGCCGTACTGCGCGCCGTAGTAGATGCCAGCAAGCATGATCAGCGCCGCCACCGGGCTCAGGTTGAAGGTGATCGGCAGCAGCATGGCGATCGTCGCCACCGGGCCGATGCCGGGCAGCACGCCGATCAGCGTGCCGAGCATGACGCCGATCAGGCAATACAGCAGGTGGATCGGGGTGACCGCGACCTGGAAGCCGAGCCAGAGGTTGCTGAGGATGTCCATCGCGGTCCCTTTAGCGGATCGGGCAGGTGTCCATGAACGCCGGGCAGACCGGGAAAGGCAGCGACAGGCCCTTAATGAACACCAGGATCGAGAACACGATCAGCAGCAGGAACAGGATGGCGACCTCGCGCCACTTGAACTCGTGGCCGCCGTACGCGGAGACGAACACCAGCGCGGCGGTGGCCAGGATCAGGCCGAGCGGCTTCATCAGGTAGCCGTACACCACGCAGGCGGCGCTGATCAGCACCAGCGCCTTGGCATCCGGCCGGAAGCGGATCGTCAGCCCCGTGACGATCGCGGTCGCGGCGAGGATCGCGTAGTCGCTGGAAACCTTCGCCAGCTTGGCGAGGTACAGCACGGCGCCGAAGATGACGAGCGCCAGCACCAGGTCGACGATGTTAAACGGCAGCTTGAGCTGCGCCCCGGGGCCCTCGGCTTTCAGCACGAAGGCCTCGAGCAGTACTATCGCGCCCAGGACCGCGAGCAGGCCGCCGAGCAGCGTGGGGAAATACGCCGGGCCCATGCGCACTGCGGTACCCATCTGGTAGTGGGCGAGGGCCCAGATCATGAAGAACCCGCCGATGCCGATGAACATCAGCCCGGCCCAGAAATCCTTCGGACTCTTGATCCTCATCCCCTCTCCTCCGCCGCTATCGCGGTCTGCGGCAAAGTGTAGCATGCGTGCGCAAATGCGCGCCTTGCCTTGGGCTTTCATCTTCCTCCTGATCTGGGGCTGCGGCGAGCGCCCCAAGTTGGAGCGCTTGCCCGCCGACGCGGTGGTACTGGCCTTCGGCGACAGCCTGACTTTCGGCACCGGCGCCGCCGAGGACGAGAGCTACCCGGCACAGCTGGAAAAGCTCATCGGGCGGCGCGTGGTGCGCGCCGGGGTGCCCGGCGAGGTCAGCGCCCAGGCGCTGGCGCGGCTTCCCGCCGCGCTCGACGAGCATGCGCCGCGCCTCGTGCTGCTGTGCATCGGCGGCAACGACTTCCTGCGCCGGCTGGGCAAGGAGCAGGCCGAGCGCAACCTGCGCGAGATGGTGAAGCTGGCGAAAAGCCGCGGCGCCGCGGTGCTGCTGATCGGCGCGCCCGAACCCGGATTCACCGTGACGCCGCCGGAGTTCTATGCCGGCGTCGCCAAGGACTTCAAGCTCCCCTACGAGGAAAGCGTCATCGGCCAGGTGCTGCGCGACGCGAGCCTCAAGTCCGACCCGATCCACCCCAACGCGCGCGGCTACCGCGTCATCGCCGAGCGGCTCGCCGAGACGCTGAAGAAAAGCGGAGCGCTCTGAGCCGGTCCAGGTCCTCCGGGCGGTCGACGTCCCAGACGCTGCGCAACGCGCGCCAGCGGTAGCCGCCGAGCCTTTTCAGGGTCTCCGCGTAGACATCGGGACCGCCCCAGGCGATGCCTTCGAAGAACTCCTTTTTCGGACGACGCAAGGCGACCAAGGCATACCCCCCGTCCTCCGCAGGGGCGAGCACCGCGTCGTAGCCGCCGCGCAGCCAGCGCGCCGCGCGGCGCAGGTCCGCCGCGCGCAGCGCCGGGCAATCGGCGCCGATGATAATCGCGGGCCCGCGTGCCTTTGCCAATGCGTAATGCATCCGCTCGCCGAGATCCCGCCCCCGCTGCAGCTTCAGTGGAATGTTCAAAGTTTGAAAAAAACGGTGGCGGCGCGTCGCATGCAACTCCACCGGGCCGCAGCGCGCCGCAACCGCGGTGCGCACGGCGTGGCACGTCAGCCTCTGGTGCAGCCGCGCGGCACGCCACGCTCCGAGGCGCGGGATGAGCCGCGTCTTCACCTTCCCGGGCACGGGCGCCCGGGCGAAGACCATGACTTTCATTTGTAGCGCCGCGCGAGGACCTCGGGGCGCACACCCAAGAAGTAGAGCAGGCGCAACCGCCACATGAGCAGGATCGTTCGCAGCACGCCGCGCGACTCCCAGCGCCGCCCGGAAGTCAGGACCGTCGCGCGCAGGCAAGCAGGCCGGCCGCTGCGCTTGAGCGTCTTGCTGAGCGCGACGTCCTCCATCAGCGCGATCTCGGGGAAGCCGGGGAACTCCGCGCGCCGCACGAACATCGCCTGGTCCCCGGTGGCGATGCCGGTCAGCCGCGAGCGCAGGTTCATGGCGCAAGCCACGACCTTCAGCAGCGGGTGCCGGGCGTCGATCTTCACGTCGAACCTTCCCCAGATCCGATTTTCAAGTGAAGAAAGGACGAGCGTATCCGCGTCAAAAGGTAAACGAGTGTCGACATGCAAGAAAACCAACACGTCCCCTTTCGCGGCGCGCGCCCCGGCGTTCATCTGCAGCGCTCGGCCGCGCGGCGCGACGACCAGCCGGTCGCACAGCCCGGCGGCGAGGCGCGCCGTGCCGTCCTCGCTGCCGCCGTCGGCGACGATCACCTCGTGGCCGCGCGCGCGCAGCGGCGCCAGCGCCTCGAGCGCGGCGCGGATGCCCTGCGCCTCGTTCAGCGCGGGGACGACGACCGAGAGTCGTTTAGCGACCAGTCGTAGTCCAGGAAGGACAGCCTCGCCTTGCCCTCGGCGACCAAGCTTTGCTGCGCAGGCTCGTCCGACAGCAGCCTGGCGTAGCGGGCGAAGTAGCGCTCGCGCGGCTCGAAGTCTTCCTTGAACCAGTCGTAGATACTCGACACCTCGAGCCGCCCGTCGCGCGCGCGGTTGCGCGTACGGTCGGAGAGGAAGCGCCGCGCCTGTTCCTCCAGTTGTTTCTCCAGGTGAACGGCAACGTAGGCCTCCTCGCGCAGCATCGGGCAGCCGACCGAGGCGCAGTTGACCGCGTAGTGGATGCGGGAATCCTGGTACAGCTTGCGCAGCACGCCGTGCTCGATGCCGTCCAGGCTCATCTTGCGCCCGAGCAGAGAGAAGAATTCGTCCTTGAAGGGATTGCCGAACAGCTTGCCGAAGTCCCAGATCGAACGGATATCCGGGTAGCGCGTGAGGATCTTCTCCACCGTGAAGGCGTTGTACGCGTTGATCAGGAAGGCCATCTGCTCGGGCCTGGACCAGCGCCGGAACTCGGCGTCCTGTACCGCGGAGAGATCCTGTAGGTAGGCTTTGAGCGCCGCGCGCTGCTGCGCCATCGCGGCATAGCGCAGCTGCGAAGCCTTGCCGCCCTCGAGCACCACCACGTGCTGGCGCAACAGCCGGTCCCACGCGGAATGGCTTTGATCGAGGGCGCAGGCCGGACCCGAGGCGAACGCCAGCGCCAGCAGCCAGCGGCTCACCCGCGCATCCACGCGTGAAAGCGCTCGAGCCGGCGCAGCCAAGCCTCGGGCGCGTGCGCCTTTTTCCAGACGCCGGCGGCGTACTTGTTGCCCTCGGCGAGCGTCGGATAGATGTGGATCGTGCCGAGGATGCGGTTCAGGCCAATGCCGTGCTTCATCGCGCCGATGAACTCGACGATCAGGTCGCCGGCATGCTCGCCGACGAGGGTGGCGCCGAGGATGCGGTCGCTGCCCGGCGCGGTGAGCACTTTCACCATGCCGTGCGCCGTGCCGTCGGCGATCGCGCGGTCGAGGTCGTCGAGGCCGTAGCGCGCCACCTCGCAGGCGATGCCGCGCTCCCGGGCCTCGGTCTCGTTCAGGCCGACGCGCGCCACTTCAGGATCGGTAAACGTCGCCCACGGGATCACCGCGTAGTCGGCGCGGAACCTGCGCAGGCCGCCGAACAGCGCATTGATCGCCGCGTACCACGCCTGGTGCGCGGCGGTATGGGTGAACTGGTAGGGGCCGGCGACGTCGCCGCAGGCGTAGATGTTCGGGACCAGCGTCTGCAGGTACTCGTTGGTTTCCACGGTGCGCGCCGGGGTCGTCGCGATGCCGAGAGCCTCCAGGCCGTAGCCCGCGGTGTTCGGCACGCGGCCGAGCGCGCACAGCAGCGCGTCGAACTCGATGCGCACTTCCTTGCCGTCGCTTTCGCAGAAAAGAACCTTGTTTTCGATCCGGGTGGCGCGATGCGCGAGGCGCAGGTCGACGCCCTCCTCGCGAAAGCGCGCCGCCACCATCTCGGAGACCTCCGGGTCCTCGCGCGACAGCAGCCGCGGCAGCATCTCCACCTGCGTCACCTTCGAGCCGAAGCGCGCGAAGGCCTGCGCCAGCTCGCAGCCGATCGGCCCGCCGCCGAGCACCACGAGGCGGGGAGGCAACTCGCGCAGCTCCCAGACGTTGTCCGAGGTCAGGACCTTGACGCCCTCGATCCCCGGGATCGGCGGCACCAGCGGCCGCGCCCCGGCCGCAATCACGATGGCGCGCGTCGTCAGCGTCCTGCCGTTCACTTCGACCGTCCACGGCGAGGTGATCTTCGCTTCGCCCTGAATGCACTCGACGCCGAGGCTGGCATAGCGCTCGGCCGAGTCGTGCGGCTCGACCGTGCGGATGACGCGTTGCACGCGCTCCATGACTTCGGCGAACTCGAATTGGGGGTCGACGTCCTTGATCCCATAGCGGGAGGCTTTTTTCATCAACGCCAGAACCCGCGCAGACTTGATCAGCGCCTTGGAGGGGATGCAACCGGTGTTGAGGCAGTCGCCGCCCATGAGGTGCTTCTCGATCAGCGTCACCTTGGCGCGCACCGCTGCGGCGATGTACGCCGTGACCAGGCCGGCGGAACCCGCGCCGATCACCACCAGGTTGCGGTCGAAGCGCTTTGGGCGCGGCCAGCGCGCGTACACGCGCCGCGCCCGCACGAACTCGACCGCGCGCTTGGCCAGCAGCGGGAACAGCCCGAGCAGCACGAAGGCGCCGATCAGCTGCCACGACAGGATGCCGCGCAGCGAGTCGATCTGCGCGAGCTGGGTGCCGGCGTTCACGTAGACGACGGTGGCGGGAAACATGGCGACCTGGCTCACCCAGTAGAAGGTCCAGGGGCGGATCGGCGTCAGCCCCATCGCCAGGTTGATCAGGAAGTAGGGCACCGCCGGGATCAGCCGCAGCGTGAAGAGATAGAACCCGCCCTCCTTCGTCACGCCCTGGTTGACGCCGCGCAGCCGCGCGCCGAAGCGCGCCTGCACCCAGTCGCGCAGCACGAAGCGCGCGGCGAGGAAGGCCACCGTGGCGCCGATCGCCGAGGCGAACGACACGATCAGCACGCCCCAGCCCAGGCCGAAGATCGCCCCGGCGAGGATCGTCATCAGCGACGCCGCGGGCAGCGAAGCCGAGGTAAACGCGACGTAGACCGCGAAAAAGCCGAGCGCGGTGCCCACCGGGTGCATCTCGCGCCAGGCCAGCAGCGCGGCCTGCTGCGCTTTGAGGTTGTCGAAGCTGAAGTAGCGCTGGCCGCCGGCGGCGAAGAACGTCGCCGCCGCTACCGCGAGGCTCGCAACGACGAGGAGCCGGGTGCGGCTCACGCCGCTACAGCACGCTCGGCACGCTCTGCGACTGCTCGTCGAGCAGGCCGAGCAGCCGTCCGCTGGTGGCGCGCAAACGCTGCGACAGCATCAGCACCAGCTCCATCAGGATCTTGGCGCCGAGCAGCGGCTGCTCGACGATGATGTGCGCCAGGCTCTCGCGGTCGAGCACCGCGATCAGGGTCGACTCGGCGGCGATGCAGGTGGCGAAACGCGCCTCGCCGTCGATCATCGACATCTCGCCCAGGGTGCGCCCGGCCTCGACCGAGGCGAGCAGCTGCGGCGTGTTCCAGCGGTCGATCTTGTGCACCTCGACGCGGCCTTCCAGCACCATCAGCATGAAGTCCCCGCCGTCGCCCTCGCGGATGATCTCGGCGCCGGGCTCGGCGCGGTACACCGCCATGAAGTGCGCCAGCAGCAGCACCTCGGCGGGCGAGAAGTTCTCGAGCAGCGTGCACTTCGGGATGAGCGCGCGCATCTTCTCGGCGAACTGCGTGGCGTCGCCGAGGGACTCGAGGTGCGCGAGCTGTTGCGGGCGTTCTGGCATGACCGGGCGGGGTCCGCGCCGATTATGCCGAATCCCTACTTTCGGCGCTTGCGCCGCGCCTTGACCGAAGACGCCAGAGCGTCGAGCAGCGCCGCCGATTCGTCCCATCCCAGGCAGGCGTCGGTGATGCTTTGCCCGAAGCGCAGCGCCTTGCCCGGGGTCAGGTCCTGCCGCCCGGCGACCAGGTGGGACTCGACCATCAGGCCGATGATGCGCCGCTCGCCGCCGGCGATCCGGCCGCCGACGTCGTCGGCCACCGCCGCCTGGCGCCGGTAGTCCTTGGACGAGTTGGCGTGCGAGCAGTCGATCATCAGGCGCTCGGGCAGCTTGGCGCTCGCCAGCTCCTCGCAGGCCGCCTGCACGCTGGCGGCGTCGTAGTTGGGCGCCTTGCCGCCGCGCAGGATGATGTGGCAGTCGTCGTTGCCGCGCGTCTCGACGATCGCCACCTGCCCGCTCTTGTGCACCGACAGGAAGTGGTGCTTCTGGCGCGCGGCGAGCAGCGCGTCGACCGCGATCCTGACGTTGCCGTCGGTGCCGTTCTTGAAGCCGACCGGCGCCGACAACCCCGAGGCGAGCTCGCGGTGCACCTGGCTCTCGGTGGTGCGCGCGCCGATCGCGCCCCACGACACCAGGTCGCCCATGTACTGCGGCGAGATGACGTCGAGGAACTCGCAGCCCGCCGGCATGCCGGCCTGGTTGATGCGCACCAGCAGGTCGCGCGCGACGCGCAGCCCCTCGTTGATGCGGAAGCTGCCGTTCAGGTACGGGTCGTTGATCAGCCCCTTCCAGCCGACGGTGGTGCGCGGCTTCTCGAAGTACACGCGCATCACCACTTCGAGCTCCGCGGCGTGCTTCCGCCTTTCGGCCAGCAGCTTTTCCGCGTACGCCAGGGCCGCCTGCGGGTCGTGGATCGGGCAGGGCCCGATGACCACCAGCAGCCGGTCGGAGCGCCCGTGCAGGATCTGGCGCAGCTTGCCGCGCGTCGCGGCGATCAGCGACTCGGCCGCGCTGCCCTGGATCGGGAAAAAGCGGATCAGGTGCTCCGGCGGCGGCAGCGGATTGATGTTCTCGATCCGCTCGTCGTCGGTGAGGGAGGTCTTGTCGTCGATAGGGGTCATGGTTGGCCTCGGCACAAAAAAAAACCGCCAGGCTTCTGGCCTGGCGGTTTTCTGGATTCTCGGGCTGAGCTTAGCCGGATCCCTCCGCCAGGGGGCTGGGATAGAAGAAGAACCCGAAAAAGAACGACTGCAAGCTCAGCGTCATCGCGGCCGATTCAAGCACGAATCGGCGCGGCTGTCCAATCGTTGGCGATCGAAAAGATGTTCTCGCCGACGTGCACGAAATCGCGGTCGCGCCGGCCGGCCCAGCGCAGGAAGTTGCGCGCGCTGCCGGCGCGTGGCAGCAGCCAGTCGTGCAGCTGGATGATCAGCAGGGCGAAGCGGTCGGCCCAGCCGGTGTCCGAAGCGAACAGCTCCCGCTCCCCGCCCTCGATGTCGATCCTGGCGATGTACGGTGCGTAGCCCGCGGCGAGCTTCTCGTTGATCAGCCGCGAGGCGGCCTGCACCGGCGCGCGCGCGCCCGGGTCGGCCGGCGCCGCCTTGCCTTCGCGGGCGCCGATCGCCGCGCAGCGCGCGTCCACGTCGAGCCCGGCGGTGTTGGCGCGCAGCAGCTCGAAGTTCCCGGCCTCGGGCTCGAGCGCGACGATGTGCGCGCGCGGGAAATGCACGCCGAAGAACACCGCGCTGGCGCCGATGTTCGCGCCGGCGTCGAGGATCAGCGGGCGCTGCCCGGCGCGCAGCAGCTCCTCGTACTGCGCCTGCACCTCGGCGCCGCGGCGCAGGCGGCCGAGCGAATAGTCCTGCGACTCGAACATCTGCGCGATGACGCCGAGGTCGGCGCTGGTGCCGCGGTGGCGGAACGCCCGCTCGCCCTTCTCGGGCAGGCGGATGCTGAGCGATTGCAGTGCGCCTACTTCGGCCACAGCACCATCTGCGTGCAGCGGAACAGCGCGATGCGCGCGCCGGTCGCCTCGGCGCTGACCACCGCGTCCCACACCTGGGTGGTGCGCCCGAGGTGCAGCGGCGTCGCGCGGCAGGCGATATGGCCCTCGCGCGCGGTGCCGAGAAAGTTGGCCTTCAGCTCGATCGTGGTGAAGCCCTTCGCGCCCTGCGGCAGCGTGGCTATGCAGCCATAGCCGCAGCTCGTGTCGGCGAGCGCGATCACCGCGGCGGCGTGCAGGAAGCCGTTCGGCGCCATCACTTCCTTGCGCACCTGCATGCGGCTCTCGACCGCCTCGCGCGTCACCGTGACGATTTCCACACCCGTCAGCCCCGGGAGGTAGCCGTCGCCGAAACTCTTAAAGTCGCTGGGCGTTGTTGGTGTCATGAAGGACTACTGTACTCGATTGGCACTCGCCGGCGCAGACTGCCAGGCAAGGCGTTTGCTAGGGGATGGGCATCGTGTTAGCGTTTTTTAATGTCGGCTGATGTTGCCAAACCGCAAGCGGTTTCGTGTATCCCGATCGCGGGATTCCGGGATGTGTACGACGTCTCCGGCGTCGAAAAAGCCCTGCACCAGCTCTCGCCCACCGCCAACGAAGCGCTGCGCACGCTCTACGAGAAAATGGTGCGCCTCGGCGGCCAGCGCTTCACCGTCAAGCCCTCGGCGCTGCCGGCGATGGAGCCGCTGTTCGCCGAGATGCCGAACTTCACCGGCGTGCTCGAGGACATCCGCCGGCACCTCGCGCTGTGCATCGGCTCCAGCGACGCCGTCGAGCTGCCGCCGATGCTGCTGCTCGGCGAGCCGGGAATCGGCAAGACGCACTTCGCGCGCAAGGTGGCCGAGCTGCTCGGCACCGGCTTCGGCTTCGTGCCGATGAGCTCGCTTACCGCCGGCTGGGTGCTGTCGGGCGCCTCCTCGCAGTGGAAGAACGCCAAGCCGGGCAAGGTGTTCGACACCTTCCTGAACGGCGAGTACGCCAACCCGGTGATCGTGGTCGACGAGCTCGACAAGGCGAGCGGCGACGGCCAGTACGACCCGCTCGGCGCGCTCTACGAGCTGCTCGAGGCGAAGACCGCGACGCGCTTCGTCGACGAATTCGTCGAGCTGCCGATCGACGCCTCCGGCGCGGTGTGGCTGGCGACGGCGAACGAGGCGGCGCGCGTCCCCGAGCCGCTGCTCGACCGCCTGAGCGTCTATGAGATCGACGCGCCCGACGCCGAGGGCTCGCGCACCATCGCGGCCTCGATCTACCGCGAGATCTGCGGCAGCCACGACTGGGGCCGGCAGTTTCCGGAGACGCTGTCGCCTTCGACCCTCGAGCGGCTGGCCTCGCTGGCGCCGCGCGAGCAGCGCCGCGCGCTGGTCGCGGCGTTCGGCAGCGCCAAGCTCGGCGGGCGCAGCGAGCTCGGCCCCGACGACATCCAGGACGGCCGCGGCCGCAAGCAAAGGATGGGTTTCTAGAAGTAGGCGAGGAGCCGCCCGCAGGCGATTACCGAGATCCAGATCAGCAGCGACAGTACGCCCGCAATGCGCGCCGCGAACGGCGGCGTACCCATGTCCCAGCTGCCCGCGGTGCGGAACACTCCCACGTGGAACACCGCGGCGTTCACTCCCGCCGCCATGATCAGGCAGGTCTTCAGCGCGAACACCGGGCTGCCGATGAAGTCGGTGGCGTGGGCGACGAACATGGACAGCCCGCTCGGCACGATCAGCGCGAAGCTCGCCAGGGTCCAGGGCAGCACGTGCTTCGCCAGCTTTTTCGCCGACACCTCCCTGGAGAAGCCCAGCAGGCGCAGGTCGAGCACCGCGATCGAGCCGAACAGCAGCGCGATGCCGGTGATATGCACGATCTCCACCGAAGGGTAGAGCCACAGCCACTGCCGCATCGCCTGGCCGAGCGCTGAGCCCTCGATGGCTCCTATGGCGCTCACCGCAGTTCGATGGGCTTGCCGTTAACGATGATGCGTTCGGCGCGCATTTCGTCTGGTTTATCGCGGTTCGCGTAGCCCTCGACCGTCACGCTCGCCCCGGGCTTGAGCATGCCCTTCTCGAGGCCGCGGCGCTCCATGCGCGAAGGCGGCGCGAGGATCACGTTCCAGGTCTTGCCCGGGGTTTCGAACCGGACGTGGCCGTGGGGGTGCTCGTAGCCGGACTCGACGATCTTGCCGGTGAGCTTGAGAACCTTGGACGAGTCGTATTCGCTCCAGCCGTGATGGCCCGCCGCGAGCATCGGAAGGCAAAGAAGTCCCGCCAGAATCAGTTTGTTCATACGCGTTTCTCCACCCAGGATTTCACCGACTCCAGTGCATTCGGCAGCCCGGCCGGGTCGGTGCCGCCGGCCTGCGCCATGTCGGGGCGGCCGCCGCCCTTGCCGCCGACCTGCTGCGCGACGAAGTTGACCAGCTCGCCCGCTTTGAGCTTGCCGGTGAGGTCCTCGGTGACGCCGGCGATCAGCGCCACCTTGCCGTCGTTTACCGTGCCGAGCACGATCGCCGCCGACTTGAGGCGATCCTTCAGCCTGTCCATCGTCTCGCGCAGGGTCTTGGCATCGGCGCCATCGAGCGTTGCCACCAGCACCTTGGTGCCCTTCACGTCCACCGCTTGTCCGGCGAGGTCCACGCCCTGGCCGGACGCAAGCTTGGACTTGAGGCGCGCAAGCTCCTTTTCGAGCGCCTTCTTCTCCTCAAGCAGGCCGCTGACCGCCTTTTCGACCATCCCCGCGCCGGGCTGCGCGCGAAGCTGGCGCGCGACCTCGTGAAACTCCTGCAGCTGGCTATTCATCATGGCGAGCGCATTGCCGCCGGTGGTCGCCTCCACGCGGCGTATGCCGGCAGCCACACCGCCTTCCGAAGTGATCTTGAAAACGCCGATGTCGCCGGTCCGTTCCACGTGAGTGCCGCCGCAGAATTCGCGCGACGAGCCGATGTCGAGCACGCGTACCTCATCGCCGTATTTTTCGCCGAACAGCATCGTGGCGCCGGATTTCTTCGCCTCTTCGATAGGCATGACCCGGGCGCGCGTCGGGATGTTCTGCATGATCTCGCCGTTCACTCGGAGCTCCACTTCGCGGAGTTCCTGGTCGCTCATGGGCTTGTTGTGCGCAAAGTCGAAGCGCGTCTTGTCGGCATCGACCAGCGAGCCTTTCTGCTGCACGTGCGGGCCCAGCACCTCGCGCAACGCCTTGTGCATGAGGTGCGTGACGGAGTGGTTGCGCATGGTGCGCGCGCGCAGCGCCGTGTCCACGCGCGCCTCCACCTTGTCGCCGACCTTGAGCGCGCCGGTTTTCAGCATGCCCTGGTGGCCGTAGACCTCGGCCTGGATCTTTTGCGTGTCGGCGACCTCGAAAGTGCCGCCCGAGCCGACCAGCTCGCCCCGGTCGCCGACCTGGCCGCCGGCTTCGGCGTAGAACGGCGTGCGCTCGAGCACCACGGTGCCCGCCTCGCCGCTCTTCAGCGCCTGCACCTGCGCGCCCTCGCGGTACAGCGCGACCACCTTTGCCGGCAGGCTGAGCGTGTCGTAGCCGTGGAACTCGGTCTTCGCCCCCTGGTAGTCGAGCCCCGCGGCCGCCGAGAACCGGGAAGCGGCGCGCGCCCGCTCGCGCTGCTGGTCCATCGCCGCCTCGAAGCCCGCCATGTCGATGCGCACGCCGCGCTCGCGCGCGATGTCGGCGGTGAGATCCACCGGAAAGCCGAAGGTGTCGTAGAGCCGGAACACGGTGTCGCCGTCGAGCAGCTTGTCGCCCGAGGCGAGCGCCGCCTCGAGCACGCCCATGCCGTTCTCCAGCGTCTCGGCGAAGCGTTCTTCCTCCTGCTTCAGGACTCCGGCGACCCGATCCCTGGAGGCGCGCAGCTCCGGATAGGCCTCCCCCATCGCCTGGTCGAGGTCGGCGACCAGCCGGTGGAAGAACGGCTGCTTCTGCCCGAGCTTGTAGCCATGGCGGATGGCCCTGCGGACGATCCGCCGCAGCACGTAGCCGCGCCCCTCGTTTCCCGGGATCACGCCGTCGACGATCAGAAAGCTGCAGGCGCGGATGTGATCGGCGATGACGTTGAGCGAAGGGTTCTTGAGCTGTTTTTGCTTCGTTTCCCGCGCCGCCGCCTTGATCAGGTCCTGGAACAGGTCGATCTCGTAGTTCGAGTGCTTGCCCTGCAGCACCGCGGCGATGCGCTCCAGGCCCATGCCGGTGTCGACGCAGGGCTTGGGCAGCGGCGTCATCACGCCCTTGTCGTCCCGGTTGTACTGCATGAACACCAGGTTCCAGATTTCGATGTAGCGGTCGCCGTCGGCCGCCGCGGTCCCCGGGGGCCCGCCCGAGATTCCCGCGCCGTGGTCGTAGAAGATTTCGCTGCACGGCCCGCAGGGGCCGGTGTCGGCCATCTGCCAGAAGTTGTCCGACTGGTATTTCTGGCCGCCGGGCTTGTCGCCGATGCGCACCACCCGCTCCTGCGGCAGGCCGATCATCTTCGTCCACAGTTCGTAGGCCTCGTCGTCGGTCTGGTAGACCGTGGCCCAGAGCCGCTCGGGGGCGAGTCCGTAGACCTTGGTCAGCAGTTCCCAGGCGAACTGGATCGCGTCCTTCTTGAAGTAATCGCCGAAGGAGAAGTTGCCGAGCATCTCGAAGAACGTGTGGTGGCGCGCGGTGTAGCCGACGTTCTCCAGGTCGTTGTGCTTGCCGCCGGCGCGCAGCGAGCGCTGCGCCGTGGTCGCGCGCTTGTACGGACGCGGGTCGCGGCCGAGGAACACGTCCTTGAACTGCACCATGCCGGAATTGACGAACAGCAGCGTCGGGTCGTTCGCCGGCACCAGCGGGCTGGAGGCCACGACGCTGTGGCCCTTGGAGCGGAAGTACTCGAGGAAGCCCGCGCGGATTTCGCTGGATTTCACTCGGGGATTCTACTGCACCGTCAAAACCCCGGGGACGCCGGCCGGCCGCCCCGGGAAAGGCTTAGGCGTTGATGCGCCCGTACTTCAGCAGCCGGGCGCGCACCGCGCCCATCGTGCGCTCGTGCGCCGCGGCCAGCTCCTGCAGCGCGCGGCCTGCGTCGAACGCGGCGAGCAGCTTGCGGTCCTCGTCCTCGGTCCACGGCTCGCCGGTCTTCGGCGGCATCTGCGCGCGGCGCCGCTCGAAGCGCTCGATGCGCTCGAGCGCGGTCGCCGCCTCGTACAGGGCGCGCACCACCTGCGGCCGCTGATACGCCGACTCCGGCGGAAACACTTCGCCGCTTTCCGGGTCGACGCCGTTCGCCAGCGAGCGCACCACGGCCAATGCTTGTGCTTGATCCATTTGCCTTCACCTCCTTCCCACGCGGGGTTGCGTACAGGAAGAACGACCGAGGAAGCGATGCGTTTACCCTTCGGAAAGATTTGTACTGCCGGATAAACCGAGCGCGCGGATGATCTCGTAGGAGAAGCCGCGGCCCTGGAGAAAGCGCGCCCGCCGGGCGCGCTCTTCGCGCGTCGTCGCGGGGTCGCGATACTTGCGGGCAAGGATGGCCCTCGCGCGCTCCAGCTCGCCCTCGCTGGAAACGCGATCGACGATTTCCGCGGCCACGCCCCTCGCCTTCAGGTCGCGCCGGATATGCGCGGCGCCGTACTTGCGCGCCAGTCCGTGCGCGCGCACCTCGGCAAAGCGCTCGTTGGACAGCTGCTTGCGACTCTCCAGCTCGCGCAGCAAGCCTTCAAGGACCTCCTGGGATGCGGCGTGCGGCGCGAGCTTGTGGGACAGCTCGTCCCGCGAGTGCTCGCGCCTGGCGAGCAGGCGTAAGGCGCGAGCCTTAAGCGCCGCCGCCGCGTTTTCGCTAAGCGGCGTTTGATCCGCCGCGCTTCCTGGTTTGGAGGTGCTCAACCTTCTTGTCTTCAACGACTTCTTCGGCGGCCTTCGGGGCTGCCTTCGCCACGCCCGCCTTCTCGCGGATCTTGCCTTCGATCTCCTTCGCCAGCGCCGCGTTGTCCTTGAGGAAGTCGCGCGAGTTGTCCTTGCCCTGGCCGAGGCGGTCGCCGTTGTAGATGTACCAGGCGCCGGATTTCTCCAGCACGCCGTGAATCACGCCGAGTTCGAGTACTTCGCCCTCGCGCGAGATGCCCTCGCCGTACAGGATGTCGAATTCCGCGGTGCGGAAGGGCGGCGCGACCTTGTT
This sequence comes from uncultured Enterobacteriaceae bacterium, assembly GCA_964576525.1. Lineage (GTDB taxonomy): Bacteria > Pseudomonadota > Gammaproteobacteria > Burkholderiales > SG8-39 > SCGC-AG-212-J23. Next base: position 64 of record CAZNVH010000099.1, on the reverse strand, counting down.
CTTTACGATCTTGACGCGCGTCTCGGAGCCGATCACTTCGTCGCCCTTCTTGATGGCGCCGATG
>CAZNVH010000098.1:0-6607 GCA_964576525.1 uncultured Enterobacteriaceae bacterium | reverse complement strand
TTGGCGCGCGTCATGAAGACGAGGCGCTCGAAAAGGTGCACGTCCTGCTCATTCTTGAGGAGCGCACCGTGCAGTGGCGGGATGATGGTTTTCCTGTCCTTGGAGCGCAGCGCTTCCGGCGGGATGTCCTCGGCGAGCAGGAGCTTCAGCCAGTCGAGGAGCTCCGAGGTCGAGGGCTTCTTCTTCAGGCCGGGTACCTCGCGCACCTCGAAGAACACTTCCATCGCCTCGCGCAGCAGCGACTTCTTCAGGTCCGGGAAGTGCACCGCGACGATCTTCTCCATCGTCTCCTTGTCGGGGAAACGGATGTAGTGGAAGAAGCAGCGGCGCAGGAAGGCGTCGGGCAGCTCCTTCTCGTTGTTCGAGGTGATGAACACGATCGGCCGGTGCTTCGCTTTCACCAGCTCGCGCGTCTCGTAGACGTAGAACTCCATGCGGTCGAGCTCGCGCAGCAGGTCGTTGGGAAACTCGATGTCGGCCTTGTCGACCTCGTCGATCAGCAGCACGCAGGCCTTGTCCTGCGTGAACGCCTGCCACAGCATGCCCTTGACGATGTAGTTGTGGATGTCGTGCACGCGCTGGTCGCCGAGCTGCGAGTCGCGCAGCCGGCTGACCGCGTCGTACTCGTACAGGCCCTGCTGCGCCTTGGTGGTGGACTTGATGTGCCACTCGAGGATCGGCACGCCGAGCGAGCGCGCCACCTCGAGCGCGAGCATGGTCTTGCCGGTGCCGGGCTCGCCCTTGACCAGCAGCGGCCGCTGCAGGGTGATCGCGGCGTTGACCGCCAGCGTCAGGTCGTCGGTCGAAACGTAGGACTGGGAGCCTTTGAAACGCATCGCCTTAGTATGCTATAAATCCGCCCGCGCCTTCCGACAAGAACCATGAACCGACTCCTCTTAGTAGTGTTCGCCGCGGCGCTCGCCGGCGGCGCGCAGGCCCAGGAAAAAAAGGGCGGGCAGGGCCTGCAGAACGCTCTGGCGCTGTGCATCGGCTGCCACGGCATTCCGGGCTACAAGACCGCGTTCCCCACCGTCTATCACGTGCCGAAGATTGCCGGGCAGCAGCCGGCGTACCTGATCAACGCGCTCAAGGCCTACAAGTCCGGCGAGCGCTCGCATCCCTCCATGCGCGGCGTCGCGGCCTCGCTCAGCGAGGAGGACATGAAGCTGCTCGCCGATTACTACGGGGGTGGCAAATGAGGCTGCTCCTCGCGCTCCTCGCCCTGGCTGTCGCCGGATCGGCGCAGGCTGGCGGCAATGCCGCGTCCGGGAAGACGAAGGCCGCGCAGGTCTGCGTCGCCTGCCACGGTGCCGACGGCAACAAGCCCTCGGATCCCGGCCAGCCGATCCTCGCCGGCCAGCACTACGACTACCTGGTGCGTGCCCTCACGGACTACAAGATCGGCCGGCGCAACAACGCGATCATGAAAGGCTTCGCCGGGCAGCTGTCCAAGAAGGACATCGAAGACCTGTCGGCGTGGTTCGCCAGCCAGAAGTCCAACCTGCACGACCAGCGCTAGACCGGGGTTTTCCCAAGGCAATCCAGATAGGCCGCGGCATCCGGCGCGGCGCCGTTGCGCTGCGCGTGCCACATCGTTTCTCCCAGGCATTCGAGCGCGCGGTGCAGCGCTTCGTGCCTTTCCCCATACCTGGTAATCAACATCTGAAAACGCCCGACGATTCCCGGCGGCTGGTCGATCGAGAGCTGCTCTTCGAGCGCGACATGCAGGCTGAGGTGCAGGAAAGGATTCAGCTCGTCGGCATAGTCGCGGTCGCGGCTTACGTCCGGGCGCTCGAGCAGGCCGTGGTACTCGGGATGCAGCAGGACGACTTGCAGCGCGAGCGCCTCGATGCCCGCCAGCGGCTCGCCGGCGCGGTACTTGCGCCAGGCGCCGTAGAACAGGTCGCGCACCTGCTCGCGGCTCGGGTCAAACATTCTTGGTCTTCCCCCGGAACTCGCACAGGTCGCGGATCAGGCACCCGGGACAGCGCGGCTTGCGCGCGAGGCAGGTATAGCGGCCGTGCAGGATCAGCCAGTGGTGCGCGTTCTTCAGGTACTCGGGCGGGGTGAACTTCAGAAGTTTTTGCTCTACAGAAAAAACATCTTTTCCTTTCGCCAGACCGGTCCGGTTGGCGACACGGAAAATGTGCGTGTCGACCGCGACCGTGGCCTGGCCGAAAGCGGTGTTGAGCACCACGTTCGCGGTCTTGCGGCCGACCCCGGGCAGCCGCTCGAGCGCCTCGCGGTTCTGCGGCACCGCCCCGCAATGCTCCGCCAGCAGGATTTTCGACAGCGCGACCACGTTCTTCGCCTTGGTGCGGTACAGGCCGATGCTCTTGATATAGGGCTCCACCCCGGCAACCTCCAGCCGCGCGATCTTCTCCGGCGTGGCCGGGAAAAGTTTCTGTGTTGCGAGGTTTACCGACTTGTCGGTGGCCTGCGCGGAGAGCACCACCGCGATCAGGAGCTCGAAAGGCGTGCGGTAGACCAGCTCGGTGGTCGGGTTCGGATTGGCAGCCCGCAGGCGGCGGTAGATCTCGGCGCGCTTCTGCGGGTTCACGGGCGCTTCTTCCGCGCCAGGGCCGCGGCCAGGACCGCGCTTCGGTTCGGGTTTGAAGAAATGGTCCCCCGGGAAAGGCGGCTCTTGCGCAGGCGTCCCCGCCGCCCGGCCGCGCGCTTGAGCGCCTCGCTCCATTCGCCGCCCGCCGGCACCATGGCGATGCAGTCGACCGGGCAGGGCGGCAGGCACAGGGCGCAGCCGATGCACCAGGGCTCGACCACGGTGTGCATGAGCTGCGCTGCGCCGACGATCGCGTCCACCGGGCAGGCATCGATGCACAGCGTGCAGCCGATGCAGCGGCTCTCGTCGATTAGCGCGACCGCGTCGCGCTTCATCCGGCGCGGAACGCCGATACGCATTCCGCGACGAGCTGCGGGCCGCGGTAGACCAGGCCGGTGTAGAGCTGCACGAGCGACGCCCCGGCGGCGAACTTCCCGGCGGCATCCCTTCCCGAAAGGATGCCGCCCGCGCCGATCAGCGTCGCTTGCGGTAGGCGCGCGGCAAACGCCTTCAGGATCGCGGTGGATCGGTCGGCGATCGGGGCGCCGGAAAGGCCGCCCGCTTCAGAGGCGTAGCGCAGCCCTTCAACGCCTTCACGCGAAACCGAGGTGTTGGTGGCGATGACGCCGTCGATGCCGTGGCGCGTGACCGCGGCGGCGATGCTTTCGAGCTGTGCGGCGTCGAGGTCCGGCGAGACCTTGAGCAGGAGGGGGACTCGCTTGCGGCAGAGTGGCTCGAGCCGCCGCCGCACCCTGGCGAGGCGGGCGAGCAGGGAGTCGAGCGCATCGCGTTCCTGGAGCTTGCGGAGGTTCGCGGTATTCGGCGAGGAGACGTTGATGGTGACGTAGTGGGCCGCGTCGTAGACCCTTTCCAGGCCGACGGCGTAGTCGTCTTCGGCGCGTTCGGCTGGCGTGTCGGCGTTCTTGCCGATGTTGATGCCGAGGATGCCTTTCCAGCGCGAGCGGCGCACGTTGGCGACGAAGGCATCCAGGCCAACGTTGTTGAAGCCCATGCGGTTGATCAAGGCTTCTTTTTCTACCAGCCTGAACAACCGAGGGCGCGCGTTTCCGGGTTGCGGCCGCGGCGTCACGGTGCCGACCTCGATGAAACCGAAACCGAGGCGCGCGAGCGCGTCGATGTGCGCGGCGTCCTTGTCGAGGCCCGCCGCCAGGCCGACCGGGTTGGGGAAGTCCAGGCCCATGGCCCGGACCGGAGAATGAAAAGTCTTCGAAAAAGTGAAGCCGGCCAGGTGCAGGCCGAGGTGGTGAGCGGTCTCGGGGTCTAGCGAAAAAAGAAGGGGTCGGGCGATCCCATACCAGTTCACGCCCGGTGCTCTTCGCTCTGGCGCTTGCCGAGCGCGCGCCAGGTGCCGCCGACGAAGCCCTCGATCGGCTCGAACTTCGACTTGTAGGCCATCTTCGGGCTCTCGCGGATCCAGTAGCCGAGGTACAGGTAGGGCAGGCCCAGCGCGCGGCACTGCTCGATCTGCCACAGCACGTTGTAGGTGCCGAAGCTGGCGTTGCGGCGCTCGGGCTCGTAGAAGGTGTAGACCGACGACAGCCCGTCGGGCAGGAAGTCGACGATCGACACCATCACCAGCTGGCCGGCTTCGCGAAATTCCACCAGCCGCGTGTCGACGCGGCTCTGCAGCAGGAAGTGCGAGTACTGGTCGCGGCTGTCGTTGTCCATGCCGCCGCCGGAGTGGCGCCGCGACTGGTAGCGCAGGTACAGGGCGTAGTGCTCGAGGCGGAACTTGAGCGGCTGCGGGTGGGCAGTGAGCGACGCGTGCTGCTTCCAGGCGCGGCGCTGCGAGCGCTTGGCCGAGAACCGCGCCGTCGGCAGACGCACCGGGACGCAGGCGCGGCAGGCGTCGCAATGCGGGCGATAGGTGAAGATGCCGCTGCGGCGGAAGCCGGCCTTGACCAGGTCGCCGTACAGCTCGGTGTTGATCAGATGGCTCGGCGTCGCCACCTGCGAGCGCGCCATGCGGTCCGGCAGATAGCTGCAGGGATACGGCGCCGTCACGTAGAACTGCAGGACGGCATGCGGCAGGTCGTTAAGTCGCGACACCGATTTTCACGCGGATTCTTGCGTCCTCATACTCCAGGTTCCAGGAGGCTCCGCGTAGTTTACCAACGTGGCGAGCGCGCGCAAAAAGGCCCGCCGCGGGATCTCCCGGGCGCCGAGCGAGGCCAGCAGCGGCGTGCGCATCTGGCAGTCGACCAGCGGGAAGCCGCGCGCGCGCAGCTCCCCGACCAGGGCCACCAGGGCGACCTTCGAGGCGTCGGTGGCGCGCGAGAACATCGACTCGCCGTAGAACATGCGGCCGAGCGCGACCCCGTAGAGCCCGCCGACCAGCTCGCCGCCGCGCCAGGTCTCGAAGCAATGCGCGTGGCCGGCGCGGTGCAGGCGCAGGTAGGCCTTGCGCATGTCGCTTCCCAGCCAGGTGCCTTCGGGGCGGTCGGCGCAACCCTCGAGCACCTGCGTGAAAGCGCTGTCCACCCGCACTTCGAAGCCCTTGTTGCGCACGTTCTTGGCGAGCGAGCGCGACACCTTCAGCTGGTCGCAGTAGAGCACCATGCGGGGGTCGGGCGACCACCACAGCACCGGCTCGCCGCCCGAGTACCAGGGGAACACGCCGCGACGGTAGGCCTGCAGCAGCCGCTCGGCCGACAGCGTGCCGCCCGCGGCGAGCAGCCCGTTCGGGTCCTTCAGCGCCCGCTCGATCGGCGGGAAAGGATCGTCAGCCTGGAGCCAGGCTAGCACTTCACCTGTTGCCGGCAGTAGTTCTCGAGCTCCTGCACGACGCAGGCATCGGCGACGGCGGCACGCGGCGCGCTGTGCTCCAGCGCCAGCCGGAAGGCGTACTTGTCGAAGAACTCGCCGAACATCTCGCCGCCAAGCGTGCCGGTGGCATGCAGCTCATCCGTGCGCGAATCATGCTCGAGCAGGATCGCGGCGAGGGGCTGCGGCGCCGGGCCGGCAAGGACGCGCGCGCCCTCGGCGGGGTCGTACTGGCTGTGCTCCGAGCAGCAGTGAATCACGTTGGCAATGCGGTTGCGCGCGCTCTTCTCGGTGCGGAAGCTGATGAAGCTGATGTCCTTGGTCGGGTAGGACAGCCGGTGCGCGCAGATGGCGGAGTAAGCCACCACCGAGCGCGCCGGACCGACGCCGCCTTTCCATTCGTAGGGCTCGCCCGCAACCGTCTTCAGCTGCGCCGGCTTCACTGCTTTTCCCAAATTAAGAAGAAAGCAGGGCGTCGCCGCGAACGGGTAGTGAAAGATGAAATTCCGGTTGACGGGAATCGACTTGGCGCGCAAGGGCATGCCCTGTTCGTCGACCAGCTTTGCCTTGCCGTAGAACCGGGCGCGGGCATCGGCGGCGAGCGCCGGAGCGCCGGCGCCCGCCGCGGACGCGGCGCAAAACTTGATGAAATCGCGGCGCTCCATGCGCCGCAATTCTAGCGCTAGAAGGTGTAGCCCTTCTCGTTGTGCAGCACCGTGTCGAGGCCCTCGGTCTCTTCGTCGGCCGCAACGCGCATGCCGACGACCGCGTCGGTGAGCTTGAGCAGCACCCAGGTGAGCACGCCGGACCACACCACGGTCGCCGCAATGCCGGCGAGCTGGGTCAGGACCTGGTCGCCCATCGTCACCTTGTCGGGGTAGCCGATGCCGCCGAAGCTCGCTGAGACGAGAATGCCCGTGAGGAACGTGCCGAGCAGGCCGCCGACGCCGTGCACCGGGAACACGTCGAGCGAATCGTCGATGTTGAGCGCGCGCTTCATGATGTTTGTGGCGAAGAAGCAGGCGACGCCCGCCGCGCCGCCGATGATCAGGGCGCCGATCGGGCCGACGAAGCCCGAAGCGGGCGTGATCGTGCCCAGGCCCGCCACCATGCCGGTGACGATGCCGAGGGCCGAGGGCTTGCCGTAGCGCAGCCACTCGCACAGCATCCAGGCGAAGGCGCCGGTCGCCGCGCCGATGTGCGTGACCAGCATCGCCATCCCGGCGGAGCCGTCCGCGGCGAGCGCGCTGCCGGCGTTGAAGC
>CAZNVH010000097.1:0-11128 GCA_964576525.1 uncultured Enterobacteriaceae bacterium | reverse complement strand
GCTCCTCCTCGGCAGCCCGCTGCTTCCGGGCGGCCTCTTCCCGGGCAAGCTGCTCGGCGCGCTCACGCTCGAGGCGCGCGCGCGCGGCGCGCTCCTCGGCTTCCCTCCGGGCCCTGGCCTGCTGCTCTTCTTCCGCGATCTTGGCGCGGCGCTCGGCCACAGTGACCTCACGGCACATCAGGTTGCCGCCGGCGGTATCGATGGGTCTGCTGCAGTCCTGCTCGCTCACCTTGCGCGTCGGATCCATCGGCGGCGCGTCGGCTCCATCCTGCGGTTTGCTAATGCAGCCGGCCGCGAGCACGAGGAGGAGGAGGATGACGGATATGTTCTTGTTCATGGCTCTCCCTTCAGGTTCGGTAGGCGCGCAGCGCCAGAACTGCGTGCTTCGACTTCGAAGCGAAGGATACAAGCAACGCGCTCGGCGCGCTGCGACACAATCCGCACATCAGCTCAGTCGAGCAGCCACAGCCGCAAAGAGTTGTCTTTGGTTGTGGAGAGCCCGTCTCCGGATGCGGAAAGCCCGTAATGGCCGTCCGGCGATACGGCGACAGCGTTCACCAGCCGCTCGTGGCCGGTGAAGGTGCGCCGCACCGCGCCGGTCTCGATGTCCCACAGTTTGACCGTCTTGTCACGGGAACCGGAAAGCAGCGTGCGCCGGTCGGGAGAGAACGCGATCGCGATCACTCTGTCCGTGTGACCTTTCAGAGTGCGGATCTCCTTCCCGGTCTGCAGGTCCCATAGAGTCAGGTTGCTTTCATCTCCCGCGGAAGCCGCGATGACGCCCGAGGGCGAGTACGCGAGCGCGGTCGGCCGGTACGGGCCGAACGTGCGCAGGATCGAATTCTTGGCCAGGACCCAGATCGAGATTTCGTGGCCGAGCGTCGCGAGCGCGGTCAGGGCATTGGGCGCGAGCACCACCGGCAAATGGTGGCCGCGAATCGAGATCGCGCTGCCCGAGGCCAGGTCCCATTGCTTGATGTATTCGTCCCGGCTCGCCGCAAGCGCCGTCTTTCCGTTCGGAAAGAACGCGACGTAGCCGACATCGTCGCCGTGCTTGAACGATTTCAATTCCGAGCCCGTCGCCAGATCCCACAGCCGCACGCTACGGTCGCTGGATCCCGAGAGCGCGAAGCGTCCGTCCCGGGAAACCGCCACGGAGTTGACGCGCCCGGTGTGCCCGGTCAAGGTGCGCACTTCCTTGCCCGTCGCGAGATCCCACAACTTGAGCGTGCTGTCGAGCGAACCGGAGAGCGCCTGTTTGCCGTCGGACGTGAACACGACGGAATAGACCGCGTTGGTGTGGCCCTGCATCACGCGTTCCTGGAAACGAGCGGCGGACTGGGCGAGACCCGCCGTCGCGAATCCGGCGAGCAGTGCGCAAACAAGAAGTGCGACGCCCGTGGAGCGTCCGCAGGATTTCAGAAGCGTCATCGTCCCCCCCTTATGCTCCCCGATGCTACGAATCCTAAGCAGCCCGGAGGTAGCGTGCAACGGCGAGCTATGGACGCTCCCGGTCGGTTGGGGCGATGCCTAGGCTGCTACCCTATGCTCCCAGCGGAGAACCCTGCGCCGGGCTCCAAGTCCCAGAAGGTGTAAGCTCTGGCGCAGAAGAACCCGGGGGAGACAGCGATGTTTCAAGATTGGTTGCTCAACGCCTTGAACTTCCTTCTCCCAACCGTGGCCGTTCTCCTACTCTTCCTCTCGCAGCAAGGATTGTCGCGATTGACAGCGTCCCTGGAGCCGGGAGAACTGAAACGCGTGTTCCAGCAGCACCACAAGCGAATCAGTATTGCGATAGGCTTTCTGGCGGCGTGGTTGGTCGTCCAATACTTGCCGCTGGTGTATCCCTAACTGCGCGGCAAGCTGGTCCTGCGCGTGCGCTGATCACGTCTTTCCTGCAGCAAGGGCAGGCGTGCCCTTCTGCCGATATTCCGCTATCGAAATGATCCGGCGCGCGCGGGTGTCCCACAGGATGTATTTGAAGGCCGCGGGAATGCCGGACAGCTTGATGCGGGTAACGTCCGCAAACAGGTGGGCGTATTCGCTATGGCAATCAACCAGGCAGTAGTTCGGGATCGTGGCGGATATGTGGTGAACATGGTGGTACGCGATATCGGCGGTAAACCAGTTCAACCAGCGCGGCAGGTCCAGGATGCTGGTGCCCTGTATCGCAGCGGTATCCTCATCCCAGCCTTCATCGCCGCTCGCATAGGAATGCTCGAAATTGTGCTGGGCCGTGAAGACCACGATCCCGCCGCCTCCGGCCAGCGACACGCTGATCACGTATACGGTAAAAAACAGCGCCGGCCCGATAGCCAGCGACATCAATACCCATGCGCTGAGCAAGACGACGTTGTTCCAGAACATGTGCCAGTACTCTTTCGCGGACGTCCAGTAAGCTGTTTTGAAATCCGCGGCGTGCGCCCTGAAAGATATCCCGGGCCGGGCGATTTTCTTTTTGACGACATGGCAAACAAGGCTGGCACTGCCCTTGAACCAGGTAAAACGAGGGTTGAAAAGCACATAGAGGAAGCCGGCAATGGGCGCTAACCAGATGTTGCGCACGCGCTCATAGTTGAGCTGTTGCTTGCCGGTCAGCGCCTCAAACTCATCGACCGAAGCGGTAGCCAAAGGCCCGCGGTATTTTGCCCAGTTGCCGTTGGTCGCATGGTGATAGGCATGATGCTTTGACCAGACATACTGCGGCATTCCCGACAGGACGCCAAAAACAAAACCGAATGCCTTGTTGAGCCCGGTCGTGCGAAATAAACTGTTGTGACCGCAGTCGTGCATCAGCACAAAAACGCGCAGCAGCAAAAAACTCATCAGCAAGGTCACAGCGGCGGTCAGCCAGTATGAAACGCCGGCGCTCCACGCGGCGGCCCACCAAAGGGCCGCATAGGGCACCAAGGTCGTGACAACCTGGGCAAATCCCTTGCGGTTGTCCGGCTTGGCATGCCGGCCGATGATGGCGCGTCTCTGGGGTGCGAATGCCATCATCGCTAGTCGGCCTTGATGCTGGCTTCCTTCACTACCCGGCCCCACTTCTCGTAGTCGGTCTTGATGCGCTCGATGGTTTTCTCCGGCGACATGATCTCGGTGTCGCAGCCGGTGGCGTTGATCTGCGCGAGCAGCGCCTTGTCCGCGCCGGCTTTTGCCAGCACCTGCGTCCAGCGCGCGACGACTTCCTGCGGCAGGCCCGCGGGCCCGAGGACGCCGTACCAGGCGGTGGAGTCGAAGCCCTTCAGGCCGACTTCGTCCATCGTCGGCACGTCGGGGAAGGCGGCGGCGCGCTGCAGCGAGGTCACGGCGAGCGGGCGGATCTTGCCGCTCTTCACCGCGCCGACCGCGGGGCCGAGCGAGGAGAACAGCATCGGGATCTGGCCGCCCATCAGGTCGGTCATCGCCGGGCCGCCGCCCTTGTAGGGGACGTGCAGCAGGTTGGCGCCGGTGACGCTCTTGAAGTATTCGCCCGAAAGGTGGTGCGGGCCGCCGACGCCGGAAGTGCCGTAGCTCCATTTGTTCGGCTCGCGCTTGGAGGCGGCGATGACCTCCGCCACCGTCCTGAACGGCGTCGAGGGATGCACCACCAGCATGCTGCCGCTGCCGCAGACGTGGCCGAGCTGGGTGAACGAGGCGAGATTGTTGTAGCCGACCTTGGAAAGATGCGGCGCGACGGTGAGCGGCCCGCTGTCGAAGTAGTAGAGCGTGTAGCCGTCGTTCGGCGCCCGCGCGATGGCTTCCATCGCGACGCCGCCCGCGTTGCCCGGGCGGTACTCGAAGATCAGCGGCTGGCCGAGCAGCGGCTCGAGCGCCCGTTGCAGCGGGCGCGCGCCGGCTTCCGCGGCGCCGCCGGGCGCATAGCCGATCATCAGGCGGATCGGCTTGCTCGGGTAACCCTGCGCGGCCACAGCGGAAATCCACAGCAGGCACAGACTGGCGGCGGCGAGAAACCGGGCTTGGGACATCGTTGCTCCTCGAGGGGCTGTTGCCGGATTCTAGCGGTGATGGAGTAGGCTACGTCCGGATGGGCGCGCGAATTTACCGCTTGACCGACGCCGGGCGCGAAGCCTGGGAAAGCCAGGACAACGCCGTGCCCGCCGACTACCGGCGCATGCTGTGGATGATAGACGTGCAGGGCGAAGGCGGAATCGCCGAAAGCCTGGCGAAGCTCTACCCGGGAGAGATGCTCGAGGAATGGCTCTCCGAGCTGGAGGAGCTCGGGCTGATCGAGACCGTGCCGGAGGGCGCGGCCGGCAAGGCGGGATTCGCCGCGCGCCGCTCGGACAAGACCGTGGCGATCGACAAGGCGGAACTCAGGGAAGCCGCGCGCATGGCGGGCGCTTCCCTCGCGCGCACCGGCGCCTACCTGGCCGCCGACCGGCTGAAGAACCGGCCGGCGCTCACCAAGGCGCCCGAGGAAACCGTGATCCTGATCGTCGAGGACGACCCCGACCAGCTCGCGCTCGCCGACCTGCGCGTGTCGATGGCCGGCTACAAGGTGCGCGTGGCGGGCTCGGTGAACGGCTTCCTGCAGGCGCTGGTCGACGAGGGCGCGCCCGACCTGCTGCTGATCGACGCCATGCTGCCCGACGGCGACGGCTTCGAGGTGCTCTCCAAGATGCGCCGCCACCAGGCGCTCGGCTCGCTGCCGATCGTGATGCTGACCGCGAAGAACGAAGCGGGCGACATCGGCCGCGGGCTGGTGCTCGGCGCCGACGGCTACGTCACCAAGCCCTACACCAAGCGCATCCTCGCCGACGTCATCGGCCGTGTGCTGAAACGCCCCGAGTGGTAAGTGAAAACGAGACGCTGCGCTGGCCGACGAACCTGGACCGGGCCGGCATCGAGCAGCGTCTCGCGCAAGTGCGCGAAGCGGCGAAGGCCGCGGGCCTGGACCCGCTGGCGGCGCTGCTGGCCGGAGTCGAAGCGAAGAGCGCGGGTCAGCTTGCCGCCACCGTGGTGTCCAGCCTCACCTGGCTCCAGGACCGGCCTGAGCAGCAGGACAGACCCGAGCAGCGCGCCATCACCCTGCAGCTCGAGATGGTGGCGATGAACCTGAAAAACCTGAAGGCCTAGCGGCTACTCGGTCTGGCGGCGGATCCAGTTGTCGGTCTTCTGGGCGGCGCTTTCCATCGACTTGCCTGCGCGGGTGGCGGTCTTCTCCACGAACTTGGCCGAGCGCTTGGCGGTCTTCTCGACGAACTTGACCGGGCGCTCGACGGCCTTCTCGACGGACTTGGCGGCGCGATTGACGGCGCTCTCCTCGGCCCATGCGGGCGCCGCGGCGAGGACCGCGGCCAGGGCGAGGGCTGAAAGGCTCTTCATCGCTGACATTGTATGCTCGGCGCCATGATCGCAAGAAAGAAGCTGCTCATCGGTGCGGTGGCGCTCGTTGTCGCGGGCGGCGCCGGCTATGCGTTCTACGCGGCGAAAGAGAAGCGCGAGCAGCAGCAGGCGATCCTGTCGCTGCTCGGCGACAGCACCGCGCAGCTGCGCAAGGCGCTGACCGCGCCGCCGCCGCCCGAGCTGGTGGCGAAGCTCGACGGCAACCTGAAGGCCGCCAAGGCGCCGCGCGACCCGGCGCTCGCCGCCGCCGCGGACCAGTACATCCACAGCGCGCTCGAGGTCGCGCGCCGGCGCAGCGACGCCGAGCGCTGGGGCCGCGAGGCGGCGCTCAGCCGCCGCGCCCTCTCGATGCACATGGCGGCGGCTTCGGTGCGCGACGCCTACTGGATCCGCATCGCCTCGGACCTGAGGAAGCGCGTCGAGCGCGACCACTTCGAGCTCGACATCGCGCTCAAGGCGCTCGGCACCGTGCTCGCCACGCTGCCCGAGACGCGCAAGCGCCTCGAGCCGCAGGTCAGCGCGGCGCTGCTGCTCCCGGACGCCGAGGGGCGCGAGGCGTCCGAGCGCGCCGCGGCGTCCGCGAAGCGCGCCGCCGAGGAGCTGGAGAAGACCCGCCGCCTGACGGTGCGATGAGCGCTCGCCAGGTGCGCCTCTGGCAGAAGCTGTGGCTGCTGTTCGCGGTGATCTGGGTCGTGATCGCGGGGATCCAGGTCGCAACCATTTTGGGATTTTCAGAAGAAACCGAAAAAGCCATTCAGCCCGTGATCCTGGGCGTAGCCGTGCCGGCGGTGCTCTACGGGATCTGCTGGCTTATTTGGCGTTGGCGGCGCTCGTCGCCGCCAGGGAGCTGAGCAGCTTCTCGAGCTTGCGTGCGTCGGCGTCGAAGCGCCGGATGCCCTCGGCGAGCTTGTCGGTCGCCATCGCGTCCTCGTTGTGCTGCCAGCGGAACGCGCTCTCGTTGAGCGGGGTCTTATGGATGGAGTGCACCGTGGCGCCCTCCGGGGACAGCTTGCGCACCACGTCGCCTTCAGTCTCCGAAAGTTTTTTCAACAGATCGGGAGCGATGGTCAGCAGGTCGCAGCCGGCGAGCTCGAGGATCTGCCCGGTCTTGCGGAAGCTCGCGCCCATCACCTGCGTCGCGTAGCCGTGCATCTTGTAGTAGTTGTAGATGCGCGCCACCGAGGCGACGCCGGGGTCTTCGGCGAGCGGGATGTCGTCGACCTTCCTCGCCTGCTTGTGCCAGTCGTAGATGCGGCCGACGAAGGGCGAGATCAGCGTGACACCGGCGTCGGCGCAGGCGGCGGCCTGCGCGAACGAGAAGAGCAGCGTCATGTTGCAGCGGATGCTCTCGCGCTCGAGCTTCTCCGCGGCGCGGATCCCTTCCCAGGTGGCGGCGAGCTTGATCAGAACGCGCTCGCGCCGAATACCGGACTGCTCGTACAGAGAGATAAATCGGCGCGCTTTGTCGATGGACTTGCCGGTATCGAACGAAAGGCGCGCGTCCACCTCGGTGGAAACCCGCCCGGGCACGTGCTTGAGGATCTCGCAACCAAAATTGACAAAAACCCGGTCCATGTCCGGGCTCACGAGGTGGCGAAATCTGGGATCCTCGGCCGAGGCGAGCAGCAGCGAGGGATTGGTGGTTGCATCCTGCGGCTTCCAGCGCGCTACCGCCTCGATGTCCCCGGTGTCGGCCACCACCAGGGAGTGCTTCCGCAGCGCGTCGAGTTGCGACATCGTCATGTGACCGGAGGATTATAAGGGGACGAATGAATACTCCGAGGCTGGTGCGCACGAACTACCGCGTGCGCACCGTCGCGTTTTCCTGGTGCTTCGCGGTCATCGTCGCCCATCTTTGGGAGCGCGGCGCCGGCCCGGTGTTCTGGGCGCTGGTGGCGCTGCAGTTCGCCGTCTACCCGATTCTCCTTTACTGGCGCGCGATGCTCTCGCCGCACCCAACGCGCGCCGAGCTGGACAACCTGTTCCTCGACGCCGCGCTGGTCGGCGTGTGGGCCGCCGAGCTCGGCTTCCCCACCTGGATCACCTACGCGATGATCGGCGCCACGCTGCTCACCGCCGCGGTCAACCGCGGCTCGCGCGGCCTGGTGTGGTCGGCGGCCTGCAGCGCGGCGGGCGCCGCGCTCTGGGCGGCGGTGCGCGGCCTGCACTACGAGCCGGCGACCGGCGACCTGGTGACCGCGATGTGCGTCGCCGGCGCGCTCGCCTACGCCACCGCGGTCGGCTACGTGGTCTACGGCCAGAACCGGCGCCTCGCCGCGGCGCGCAACGCGCTGGGGCGCAGCGAGGAGCGCTACCGGCTGATCGCCGAGAACGCCGGCGACCTGATCGCGCTGCTCGACACCGAGGGGCGCTGGCTCTACGCCAGCCCGTCCTACGGGCGCATCCTCGAGCCCGCCGAGCTCGCGCCCGGCGCGAGCGCCTGGCTTCGCCTCCACCCGGACGACGCCGAGCGGGTCAAGGCCGCAGTCTTGCGCGGCGTGCAGAACGACGTGACCCTGAGGCTGGTGGATCGGGACGGGCGCATCCGCCAGCACAAGACCCGCATCCAGCCGCTCGAGAACAGGATCCTGCTGGTATCGCAGGATGTCACCGACCTGCACGAAAGCGAGGAGCGGCTGCTGCTCGCGGCGCAGGCGCTCGAGGGCATGACCGAGGCGATCGTGATCACCGCGGCCGACGGCACCATCGTCACGGTGAACCGCGCTTTCTGCGAAATCACTGGCTATTCGCGCGACGACGTGCTCGGCCAGTCGGAGAAGGCGATCCGCAACGCGCTGCAGCCGCCGGAGTTCTACGACGAGCTGTTCGCCCAGGTGCTGCGCGCCGGCTACTGGTCGGGCACCACCTGGAGCCGGCGCAAGAACGGCTCGGTCTACCGCGAGTGGCGCAGCATCCGCGCGGTGCGCGACGCCGGCGGGGCAACGACCCACTACGTGATGGTGTTCTACGAGGTCGGCGTGCAGCGCACCCAGGACGCCGGCGCCAGGAGCTCCTGACGGCGCCCTGACAGAATCTTGCAGCGCGGGGGAAATACCGGGTTACGCTGACTGCCATGCAGTCGGCGGGTGTCTCGGGGGACACGCACCGGCGGGTGCGGATCAACTATCGCATCCGCACCGGGTCGTTTTTCTATTGCTTCATCGTCCTCGCGCTGCACGGCTGGGAGCAGGGCCAGTCCGGCACCTTCGCGCTGCTGCTCACGCTGCAGTTCCTCGTCTACCCGCACCTCGCCTGGCTGCGCGCGCGCCACGCGCGCGACCCGAAGCGCGCCGAGGAAACCAACCTCTATATCGACGCCGGGCTGCTCGGCGCCTGGATCGCGGCGCTGCATTTTCCCGCCTGGATCGCCTACGCGGCGCTGTTCAGCGTCTCGCTCAACGCCATGGTGGTGGGCGGGCTGGTGGGCGCGCTGTGGGCGCTGGGCTGCTTCGGCGCCGGCGCCACGCTGTGGGTCGCCGGCGGCGGGCTGCGCTTCTCGCCCGGCACCAGCGACGCGGTCACGGTCCTGTGCTTCGTCGGCTCGCTCGCCTACAGCTGGGCGGTCGGCTGGGTGGTGTACCGGCAGAACAGCCGGCTCGCCGCCGGGCGCGAGGCGCTGCGCGCGAGCGAGGAGCGCTACCGCCTGATCGCCGAGAACGCCGGCGACCTGATCGCGATGCTCGACCACACCGGCGCCTGGCTCTACAACAGTCCTTCGTACCAGCGCGTGCTCGAGCCCGAGGACCTGCGCATCGGAGCCGACGCTCTGGCCAAGGTGCATCCCGACGACGCCGCGCTCGCGCGCACCGCGCTGCTGCGCACCACGGTGACCGGGAAGTCGCGCGAGCTGCCGCTGCGCCTGGTCGACCGCTATGGCCGCTTCCGCCAGTACAAGGCGCACCTGCAGGTGATCGGCACGGGCAGGCCGGCGCCGCGGCTGCTGCTGGTGTCGCGCGACGTCACCGATCTGCGTGAGAGCGAGGAGCGCTTGCTCGTCACGGCGCACGCGCTCGAAGGCATGACCGAGGCGATCGTGATCACCTCCGCCGACGGCACCGTCGTCACGGTGAACCGCGCTTTCTGCGAGATCACCGGCTTTGCCCGCGACGACGTGCTCGGGCAATCGGAAAAGGCGATCCGCAACGCGCTGCAGCCGCCGGAGTTCTACGACGAGCTGTTCGCCACGGTGACCCGCGTGGGCTACTGGTCGGGAACCACCTGGGCACGCCGCCAGAACGGCGCGGTGTACCGCGAATGGCGCAGCGTGCGCGCGGTGCGCGAGTCCGACGGCGGGGCCGTCACCCACTACGTCATGGTGTTCTCCGAGGCGGCTGCGCCCGGGGGCACCACGGAGGCTCTTAGAGGTTGAAAATTAAGGCTTTATTTGTGGGAAGGCGGGGAGTAAACTCCCGGTCACAAAAACAAGCCACCTGCCTTTCCAGGAGCCGAGTTGCAGCCGACAGACATCAAGCACCCCGACTACTTCCATAAAGTTGTCGATTGCCAGTGGGCCTGCCCGGCCCACACCCCAGTCCCCGAATACATCCGGATGATCGCCGCAGGCAGGTACGGCGATGCCTACATGGTCAACTGGAAGTCGAACGTGTTCCCGGGAATCCTCGGGCGCACCTGCGATCGTCCCTGCGAGCCCGCCTGCCGCCGCGGCCGCGTCGAGGAAGAGAACGCCGCCAAGCCCGAGCCGGTGGCGATCTGCCGCCTGAAGCGCGTGGCGGCCGACTACAAGGACAACGACGAGATCAGGAAAAAAATCGCCGCGGGCAAGAAAATCAAGTCCAACGGCAAGAAGATCGTCTGCCTCGGCGCCGGCCCGGCCTCGCTCACCGTGGCGCGCGACCTCGCGCCGCTCGGCTACGACGTGACCGTGGTCGACCAGGATCCGCGCGCCGGCGGCATGATCTGGTCGCAGATCCCGCGCTTCCGCCTGCCGCTCGAGGTGATCGACGAGGAAGTGAACTACATCCTCGACCTCGGCGTCACCTTCAAGCAGCGAAAAATCGGCTCGATGAAGGAAATCCTGGCCGAGGGCTGGGACGCGGTGTTCGTCGGCACCGGCGCGCCGCGCGGCCGCAACCTCGACATCCCGGGGCGCCAGGAAGGCGCGAAGAACATCCACATCGGCATCGACTGGCTCTCCTCGGTGTCTTTCGGCCATACGACCAAGATCGGCAAGCGCGTCATCGTGCTGGGCGGCGGCAACACCGCCATGGACTGCTGCCGCACCTCGCGCCGCCTCGGCGGCGACGATGTAAAAGTCATCGTGCGCTCGGGCTTCGACGAGATGAAGGCGAGCCCCTGGGAGAAGGAAGACGCGCAGCACGAGGGCATTCCCATCCTGAATTTCCTGGTGCCCAAGACTTTTGTAGTTTCGAATGACCGCCTTTCCGGAATGACATTCGAGAAAGTGAAAGCGGTCTACGACGACAAGGGCAAGAGATCCCTGGTCAAGACTGGAGAGCCCGACCAGTTCTTCGAATGCGACGACGTGCTGGTGGCGGTGGGGCAGGAGAACTCCTTCCCCTGGATCGAGCGCGAGAGCGGCATCGAATTCGACAAGTCGGGCATGCCGGTGGTCGACAAGGTCACCATGCAGGCGAGCGTGCCGAACGTGTTCTTCGGCGGCGACTCGGCCTTCGGGCCGAAGAACATCATCTGGGCGGTGGCGCACGGCCACGACGCGGCGATCTCCATCGACAAGCTGCTGAACGGCGAAAACATCGCCGAAAGGCCCGCGCCGGAGATGAACCTGCTGTCGCAGAAA
>CAZNVH010000096.1:0-26781 GCA_964576525.1 uncultured Enterobacteriaceae bacterium | reverse complement strand
AGCAGCATCGAAGCGCGGATCAGCCGCTTGAAGCGGAAGTGCCGGTTGAGCAGCAGCGCGAGCCACATGCCGAGGGCGAACTTGAATACGGTGGCCCAGAACGTGTAGAACACGGTGTTCTTGAACGCGGTCTGGAAGATGGTGTCGCTCCAGGCCTTGGCGAAGTTTGCCAGGCCCACGAAATGACCCGGCTCGCCCACCCGGATGCTGGTGAGCGAGTACCACAGCGCCATCACGAACGGGTAGGCGATGAAGATCAGCAGAATGGCCACGCCCGGCACGAGCAGCGCGGCCGCGAGCAGCTTCTCGCTCTCGAGCATCCGCGTCAGGCGCGAAACCCGGACGCGCTCGCCGGGGAGCGCCGCACTTGCGGCGCTCCCCGCGCCCACTGCTACGGGGTCCTTCAAGACCGGACGATCAGGTATAGATCTTGGCGAGCTCGCCCGCGGCCCACTTCACCGACTCCTCGGGCTTCATCTTGCCGTTCGCCGCCTGCGCGTACATGTCGACGATGATGTACTTGTTCCATGCCTCGGCGGCCTTCTTGTCCGGCGTGCTGGCGAAGCCCATGTGGCGGCCCTTTTGCGACGCGGTCTTGAACGGCAGCATCACCGGATCGGCTTCCCACATCTTGTGGTTCTCCCACTGGGTGGTGGGCGCGATCGCGAAACCCTTCTGCACCACGATCCACTTCTCGTAGTTGGCCGGCGTGTGCGCCCAGCGCAGGAACTCCATCGCCCCCTTGGCGTTCTTCGAGTACTTCATCACCATGTGGGTGAACGCCGTGTGATAGGGGAACTGGCCCTTGGGCCCGGCGGGCATCGCTGCGTGCCGGATGTCGGTATGCAGCGGCGCGCCCTTTTCGGTCTTGAACTTGTCGGCGCCGTTCAACGCCGCGACGTAGATCGAAGCGCCGTTCAGCGTCGAACAGATGTCGCCGGAGAGGAACGCGCGGTTGTTGTTGCTGTCGTCCCACGCCAGGCCGCCCTCGTCGTGCGCGTCTTTCCAGAACTGGGTCATGAAGCGCACCGACTCCACGGTTTCCTTGGAGTTGAGTGCCACTTTGCCCTTGGCATCGACTTCCTGGCCGCCGTAGGACCACATCAGCGGATAGGCGAAGGTCGGCGCATCGCCAAAGGTGTGCCCGAGCGTCTGGCCGATCGGTCGTTTCGCCGCCTTCAGCTTCTTGCCGGCCGCGTGGTACGCAGCCCAGGTCTTGGGGAATTCCTTGACGCCGATTTCGTCGAACCAGGACTTGCGGTACGCGAGCAGCGCCGGCACCGTCGCCCAGGGCATCGCCACCCACTTGCCGCCAACCGTGCACATCGCCCTCGGCAGGGCGTACATGCCGCCCTGCGCCTTGCCGACTTCTTCGGCGAGGGCGCTTACGTCCACCGACCCGGCGGCATAGAGTTGCGGGTTGTTGTTGAGCAGCATGATGATGTCGGGCCCGCTGCCCGACTGGATCGCCGCGGTGGCCCGCGCCGGGATGTCGTTGGCGTTCACCGTTTCCACATTCAACTTGAGGCCGAGCGCCTTCTGCACTTCGGGCGCGAACACCTCGCGCAGCACCTTGTCCGCGGCCGGAACGAAATCGTTCCAGCGCAGAATGTGAATCGTGTTGGCCTGCGCGAATACCGGGGCCTGATGCGAGGCGAGGATCCCGGCGATCCCCATTTTGGCGCCCACAGCGGCCGCGCCGGAAGCCTTCAGGAACCTACGACGATTGATACGGGCCATTTTCTCCTCCTCCTTAAGGGTTAGGCACTGCCACTTTACTCCATCAGCCACGCTTTGGCGCGCGGGTGAGCGAGCGCCGCAGGGTTGACGACGAACTCGGGACGGCGGCCGGCGTGCACCGCGAGCACCGCGCCGATCGCCGTGCGCGCGATGTTGGCGAACAGCTCGTCGGTCCAGCACAGCGCATGCGGGCTGACGATGACGTTGTCGAGCTTGAGGATCGGGTTGTCGGGAGGCGTCGGCTCCTCCTCGAACACGTCGAGCCCGGCGCCGGCGATGCGCCGCGCCGCCAGCGCCTGGTAGAGCGCCTTTTCGTCCACTACCGGACCGCGCGCCACGTTGACCAGAAAGGCGCTTCCCTTCATGAGCGCGAGCTCGCGCCCGCCCACCAGGTGGTGCGTCTCGTCGTTGAGCAGGCAGGTGACGACGACGAAGTCGGACTCGCGCATCAGCTCCTCCAGCGGCACGCGGCGCGCGCCGATGTACTCGAGCTCGAGCCGCTCGGCGTACGGGTCGGCCGCTAGCAGCTTCAGGTCGAACGGCTTCGCCAGGCGCAGGAGCTCCTTGCCGATGCGCCCCGCGCCGATCACCCCGAGCGTGCGGCCGGTCAGGCCGGTGCCCATGTGGTCCAGGCGCTCGGGCCAGCGGCCCTCGCGCGTGATGCGGTCCTTGGCGAGCAGCCGATGCGCGAGCGCGAGGATGAAGGTGAGCGCGATGGTCGCTACCGGCCGCGGCACCGCGTTCGGCGTATTGGCGACCAGCACGCCCGCCTGCGTCATCGCCTGCAGGTCGACGCTGTCGTAGCCGACGCCATGGCGCGAGATCAGGCGCAGGCGCAGATCGGGGCGCGCCACCGCAGCCGCGGGCACACGCGGCGAGTTCACGTACAGGGCGTCGAAGGCGGCGGCATGGTCGGCGGTGATCTCGCGCAGCCCGCGCGGCAGCCACTCCCACTCACAAGCTTCAAGTGCTTTCAAGGGTTCGCGCCCGAACGCCGGCTCGCCCCGGGAATCGAGGATGTCGCTGGTTATGCCGACGCGGAAGGCTTTTTCCATGTGGAAATCAGTTGCCCTATGGCCTTCTGCAGCAAGCCCTGGTCGGTGCCGGTGGCGAGCATGCGGTAGCCGTGGCCGAGGTATTCGTGGCCGAGCGCCTGGTCCGCGGCCATGTAGCCGGCGGCCTTGCCGTGCTTCTTCGCCGCCGCCGCGATGCGCTTCACCGCTTCGCGGTAGGCAGGGTGCGAGAACTGTCCGGGAATGCCGAGGAAATTGGTGAGGTCGAAATGCCCGAGCCAGATCACGTCCACGCCGTCGACCGCGGCGATGGCGTCGACATTCTCGAGACCGGCGCGCGTCTCGATCATGCAGATCACCAAAGTACGCTCGTGGATGGCGCGCATTTTTTCAACCACGTCGCCGCCCTGGTAGTCGTCGTGCGCGAATCCGAACGCCGCGCCGCGCCGCCCCTGCGGCGGATAGCGCGTGAAGGACACGATGCGCTCGGCCTGCTCGCGCGTGTCGACCAGCGGCACCATGATGCCGAGCGCGCCGGCGTCGAGCGCGCGCGCGGCGAAGTGGTATTCGGTCGCGGGAATTCGCACCAGCGGCACGACGCCGAGCGCCCGGCACAGCGCGAATTGCGGCTTGAGCGTTTCGTAGCCCGCGCCGGTGTGCTCCATGCAGTACAGGACGAACTCGGCGCCGGCGTTGGCGCAGATGCGCGCGATGCCGGGGGTGAAGAACTCGAACACCATCGAGCCGAGCGCGGTTGCACCCGCGGCAAGCTTTTGCTTGACCGGGTTCTGCGTCACTTCATCAGGCCGGGAAGCCAGAGGGAAATGGCGGGGATGTAGGTCACCAGCAGCAGCGCGACGCACATCGCGCCGTAGAACGGCCACAGCTCCTTCGACACCTGCTCGATGGTGACCTTTCCTATGGCGCAGCCGACGAAAAGCGTGGGACCCACGGGAGGCGTGATCAGGCCGATGCCCAGGTTGAGGATCATGATCATGCCGAAGTGCACCGGGTCGATGCCGAGCTTGAGGATCACCGGCAGGAAGATCGGCGTGCAGATGAGCAGCATCGGCGCCAGGTCCATGAAGGTGCCGAGCAGCAGCAGCAGGATGTTCACCAGCATCAGGAACACGTACTTGTTCTCCGAGATGCCGAGGAAGAACGCGGTCACCTTCGCCGGGATCTGCATGATGGCCATCATGTAGCCGAAGCCGACCGAGAAGCCGATGATCAGCATCACCATCGCCACCGTCTTCACCACGCGATGCACGAGGTGCGGCAGGTCGCGCCACTTGTAGTCGCGGTAGACGAAGAAGGTGACGAGGAAGGCGTACACGCACGCGACCGCGGCGGACTCGGTGGGCGTGAACACGCCCGACAGGATGCCGCCGATGATGATCACCACGGTCACCAGGCCCCACAGCGCCTCGAGCACGATGCGCGGGATGTCCTTGAGCGGGACCGGCTCGGACTTGGGCATCTTGCGCCGGTGCGCCGTCCACAGCACCAGCCCGATGAGGCACAGGCCGAACAGGAGCCCGGGAAACACGCCGGCGAGGAAGAGATGCGCGACCGAAATGGTGCCCCCCGCCGCGACCGAGTAGATCACGGCGTTGTGCGAGGGCGGAATCAGCAGCGCCTGCACCGAGCCGCAGATGGTGACGTTGGTGGCGAACACGCGCGTGTAGCCCTGCTTCACCATCTGCGGAATCATGACCGAGCCGATCGCCGAGGTGTCGGCGACCGAGGAGCCCGAGATGCAGCCGAACAATGTGCTGGCGAGCACGTTGACCACCGCCATGCCGCCGCGGATGAAGCCGACGAACACCTTGGCGAGGTTGACGAGGCGCGTCGCCATGCCGCCCTCGGCCATGATGCCGCCCGCGAGCACGAAGAACGGAATCGCCAGCAGCACGAAATCGTCGGTGCCGTCGGAGATCTTCAGCATCACCGCCTCGAGCGGGATGTCGACGTAGAAGGCCGCGATCAGGGCCGCGAGGCCGAGCGCGTAGGCAACCGGCACGCCCAGGGCGCACAGCAGCGCGAACGAACCGAGGAGGACCAGGGCGTCCATTACTCCAGCTCCACGACCTGGTCGCTATACATGACGTCGTCCTTTGGCGGATCGCCCAGCCAGATCTTCTCGACGATGAAGAGCAGCGTTAGCAGGCCGCCGAGCGGGATCGGCATGTAGACGATGCCCACCGAGAGCCATGGGAACTCGGCCATGCTGTTGGTCCAGGTGATCACGCACAAGTGGACGCCGTAGCCGACCATGAACGCGGCGATGAGCAGCATGCACGCGTGCACGCTCCACTGCATCGCCGCGCGACTGCGCGGCCCGACCGCGCGCATCAGCGCCTCGACCGCGATCTGCGCATTGGCGCGGTAGACGGCGGCGCCGCCGACGAACGAAAAGAACACCATCATGATCACCGAGGCGGGCTCGGGCCATTGCAGCGGGTCGTTCATGACGTAGCGCATGAACACCCCGGAAGGAATGATCAGGGTGATCGCCACCAGCGCCAGGCCCGACAGCACGATGCAGGCGAGGTACAGGCGCTGCATCGCCCGGCGGTAAAGGGTTCTCATGGCAAAAAAAGAGCCGCCGCAGTTTTCACCTGGGCGGCCCGTTTTCCCGGTCGAAGGCTACTTCGTGTCCCGGATACGCTGGATCAGCGTAGCGTACTTGGAGCCGTACTTGTCGCGTACCGGCTGCGTCGCCTTGAAGAAGGCTTCCTTGTCCGCCGGCACGAACTTGATCCCGGCCGCCTTCAGCTTGGCAGTGGCCTCGCCAACATACGCGTCCCACAGCTTGCGCTGCTCCATCTGCGCCTCGCGCGACAGCTTGCGGATCAGGTCCTGGTCGGCCTTGGACAGCTTGTCCCAGCTCACCTTCGAGTAGACGAAGATCTCGGGGATGATCAGGTGGCCGGTCAGGCTGTAGACCTTGCCGCGGGGCGTCTGGTAGTGGTTCTGCGCGAGCAGCGTGGGTGGGTTGTTCTCCGCGCCGTCCACGACCCCGCTCTGCAGCGCCGCGTGCAGCTCGTTGAAGCCCATGGCGATGCCATTGCCGCCCATCGCGTTCATCGTCTCGACGAAGATCGGGTTGCCCATCATGCGGATCTTCATGCCCTTGAGGTCGGCGGGCTTGGTCACCGGCTTGTCCGCGTAGACGTTGCGCGTGCCGGCGTCCATCCAGCCGAGCGCCACCAGGCGCGCCGAGCTCTTGGTGAGCTTGTCGAGCATCTCGACGCCGATCGGGCCGTCGATCACCTTGCGCATCTGTGCTTCGTCGCGGAACACGAACGGCATGTTGAAGACGTTGAGCTCGTCGACGATCGGGCCCATCGGGCCGACCGAGATGCGCGCGATCTGCAGCGCGCCGACCTGCGCCTGCTCGATCATCTCCTTCTCGCCGCCGAGCTGCATCGACGGGTACATCTGGATCGAATAGCGTCCGCTGGTGGCTTTTTCGAGCTTCGCGCCCATGCGCACGATGGCCTCGACGGTCGGATAGCCGAGCGGGTGCACATCGGTGGCCTTGAGAACCTGTTTCTGCTGCGCCTGCAACGGCACTGCAACGAAGCACGCGGCCACGGCGGCCGCGCCGATGAAATGACGGCGGAACATGAATCCTCCTCTGGTAAGATTCGTCAGTCATCATACAACTGCCGCGGGCCCCGTCAAGATGCGCATCCGCCCCGTCCCCGCCGAAAGGAAGCTGACGCGGCGCCTGTTCGAGCAGCTCGCCGAGCAGATCAAGAGCGGGCGCTTCGCCCCCGGGGCGCGGCTGCCGACCGAAGCCGCGCTGACGCGCGCCGCGCGCGTCAGCCGCACGGTGGTGCGCGAGGCGGTGGCGGCGCTGCGCGCCGAGGGCCTGGTGATCACGCGCCAGGGCGTCGGCGCCTTTGTCTCGGCCGAGCCGCAGCGCGCGCCGTTCCGCATCGAGCCCGAGCGCCTGGAGACGCTCGGCGACATCCTCGGCGTGATGGAGCTGCGCCTGGGCGTGGAGATCGAGTCGGCCGGCCTGGCCGCCGAGCGCGCCTCGCGCAGCCAGGTCAAGGCGATCGCCGCCGCGCTCGAGGACATCGAGCGCGCCGCCGAGGGCGGCCGCTCGGCGGTCGACGAGGACCTCGCCTTCCACCGCGCCATCGCCGAGGCGACCGGCAATGCCGAGTTCCCGCGCTTCCTGCAGTTCATCGGGCGCCACCTGATCCCGCGGCGCACGGTGAGCGGCCTGCCGGAGCGCATGGGCGGCGAGCGCGCCTACCTCGCGCTGATCCAGGAGGAGCACCGCAGTATCTGCGAGGCGATCGGGAGCGGCGACCCGAAGGCGGCGCGCGAAGCGATGCGCCGCCACCTGACCCGCTCGCTCGAGCGCTACCGCAAGTTCGCCGCGGAGCAGCAGAAAGCCGCTTGAAGATCCTGCTGACCCATTCGCCGGAGGCGATGGCGAACTATTACGGCGAGCGGGCGCTAACAGAATTGAAAAAGACTGGTGTTGTTGTTTTAAATAAAAAAGGCATTTCTCTGGAAGGCGAAGAGCTGATCGCGGCGGCGGCCGACTGCGATCTGATCGTTTCCTACCGCCAGTCCCCCGGCCCGGCCGCGGTGTTCGAGCGCCTGCCGAAGCTGGTCGCCTTCCTGCGCTGCGCCATCGACATCCGCAACGTCGATGTCGCCGCCGCAAGCCAGGCGGGGGTGCTGGTGACGCAGTCGAGCGCCGGCTTCATCACCTCGGTAGCCGAGCTGGTGCTCGGCTTCCTGGTTGATCTCTCCCGCGGGGTATCCCGTTCCAGGATCGAGTATCGTGAAAAGAAGATTCCAAAAGCGCACATGGGCCGCGAACTCAAGGGCAGCACGATCGGCGTCATTGGTTACGGGGCGATCGGCAAGGAAGTGGTCCGGCTGTGCAAGGCGCTCGGCATGCGCGTACTGGTGAACGATCCCTACCAGCAGGTCGAGCAGGTGCCGCTCGACAAGCTGCTGCGCGAGAGCGACTACGTCGTGCCGCTGGCGGTGGCGAGCGCCGAGACCGAGAACCTCATCGGCCGGGAGGCGCTGGCGAAGATGAAGCAGGGCGCCTGCCTGATCAACGTCTCGCGCGGCAACCTGGTGGACGAGGCGGCGCTCGAGGCGGCGCTCGACGCCGGGCACCTGGCCGGCTGCGCCCTGGACGTCGGCCGGGCGCCCGACCAGATGCCGACGCCGCGCCTCGCGGCGCGCGACGACGTGATCGCCACGCCGCATACCGCCGGCCTGACGCTGCCGGCGATCGAGCACCAGTCGATGGAAACCGCCGCGCAGGCGGCACAGATCGTTCTGGGAAAAGCGCCACCCGGCGCGGTGAACGCGCAGCACTGGACGCGAAAGGCCCTGCTCCGCAAATGAGGTTGCGGCGCGACGGCGCGGAGATCTACTACGAAGTCTTCGGCAAGGGCCCGGCGGTGGTGTTCGCGCACGGGCTCGGCGGCAACCACCTTTCGTGGTGGCAGCAGGTGGCGCATTTCGCGCCGAGCCGCACCTGCGTCGTCTTCGCGCATCGCGGCTTTCCGCCCTCCAGCCCTGTTTCGGGCAAGACCGCGCCCGACGCGTATGCGGACGATCTCGCCGCCCTTATTGAAGAACTGAAGCTCAACGATGTCGCTCTCGTCGGCCAGTCGATGGGCGGCTGGACCTGCCTCGACTACGCGCTGCGCGAGCCGAAGCGCGTGCGCGCGCTGGTGATGGCTTCGACCTCCGGGGCTGTCGATTTTTCTCAACTCAAGAATCCGGAAGTGGACGAGTGGTCGCGCCGCGCGCCCGCTGAGCTCGCGAACCTGCAATCGCGCGCCATCCACCCCGCGGCTGGCGAGCGCATGGCGCGCGAGCAGCCCGCGTTCGCCATGCTCTACGGGCAGATCTCGGATCTGGCCCCGGCGTCGTTCCGGGAAGAAGTCAGAGAAAAAATTCGACAACAGCGCAGCCGAGCGCCGAGCCTGCTCGCCGGGCTGCCGATGCCGGTGCACTTCGTCACCGGGGACGAGGACTGGGTCTTTCCGCCGGCGGCGGGGCCGGCGCTCGCGCGGCTCGCGCCGCAAGGCAGCGCGGTGCGTGTTCCAGCCGCCGGGCACTCGGTGTATTTCGAGCGCGCCGCGCAGTTCAACGACCTTATCGGGAGAGTCTTGTGAAGACCGTTCTGATTACCGGAGCAACCGGAGACGTCGGCACCCACTTGCGGCGCGAGCTTGCGGGGAAGTACAAGCTGCGCCTTTCCGATTTTCGCTCTTTGAAAAAAAATAAATCGGAAACGTTCATCCAGGCCGATATCTCGAAGATGTCCCACGCTCTGAGGATCACCAAGGGTGTCGACGCCATCATCCACCTCGGCGGCTACTCGGTTGAAGGCCCGTGGGAAGGAATCCTGCAGGCCAACATCATCGGCTGCTACAACGTGTTCGAGGCGGCGCGGCGCAACGGCGTCAAGCGCATCGTGTTCCCGACCAGCAACCACGCTACCGGCTTCTACCGCCGCGACCAGACCATCGATCACCGCGTTTATCCGAAGCCCGACGGCCGCTACGGCGTCTCGAAGGTGTTCGGCGAGGCGCTCGGCAGCCTGTACGCCGACAAGTACGGCATGGGGTTCCTGATGGTGCGCATCGGCAACGTCCATCCCTTCCCGCTGGACAAGCGCCGCCTGTCGATCTGGATCAGCCCGCGCGACATCGCCCAGCTCGTCGCGATCGGCATCGAGCATCCGGGCATCAAGTTCGAGATCGTCTACGGCATCTCCGGCAACCAGCGCGCCTGGTACGACAACTCGAACGCGGTGCGCCTGGGCTATCGCCCCGAGGACGATGCGGAGTCTTTTGCAAAGGAAGTTCTGGCGAAGGACAAGCCGGGCAGCGACCTGATCGCGGAGACGCACCAGGGAGGGATTTTCTGCACTGCCGAGGATGTGCCCAATCCGGCGGCCCCCAAGAAAAAGAAAAGAAAATGAAGCTGAAGACGCCGGCGGGCGCGATCGACACGCACATGCATTTCTACGACGGCGCCGCGAGCGCCGCGCCCGGCACGCCCAACCCCGGCGTGTTCACGGTGCCGATGTACCAGGAGCTGCAGCGCCGCCTTGGCCTGCAGCGCGTCGTCGTGGTGCAGCCGAACGCCTACCGTGACGACAACACGGTGACGCTGAACGCGATGCAGACCCTCGGCAAGAACGCCAAAGGCGTCGCGGTGGTGAAGCCTGGAACGCCGCAGGCGGAGCTCGAGCGGCTCACGCAGGCCGGCATCTGCGCGGTGCGCATCATGACGCTGCACGGCGGCATGCTCGGCTTCGACGTCATGGACGCGGTGGTGGCGCAGGTGCACCCGTTCGGCTGGCACGCCAACCTCCAGCTCGACGGCCGCGAGCTGCCGAAGTTCGAGGCGCAGATCAAGCGCCTCCCGGGAAAATTCGTCATCGACCACACGGGCAAGTTCCTGGAACCCGTGCAGCCGGATTCGGCCCCGTTCCGCTCGCTATTGAATCTAGTTGAAACGGGCCGCTGCTGGGTCAAGCTCTCGGCGCCGTACGAGACCTCGAAGACCGGCGCGCCGAAATACGAGGACGTCGGCAAGCTGGCCAGGGCGCTGGTGAAGAAGGCGCCCGAGCGCATGCTGTGGGCGTCGAACTGGCCCCACCCGTCGGTGCCGAAAGACAAGCGTCCGTCGGACGAGGACCTGCTCGACCTGCTCCTCGACTGGGCGCCGGACGAGGCGGCGCGGCGCAGAATCCTGGTCGACAACCCGGCGGAGCTGTACGGCTTCAAATGAAGCGGGTGGCGATCGTGGGGCTCGGCATGGCCGTCACGCCCCACGGCAAGAGCCTCGTCGACCTGAAAGACCGCGTCCAGGTCGCTTACGCCTACAGCCCGTCGCCCGAGCGGCGCGCGAAGTTCGCCGCCAGCTTCCCCTTCCCGCAGTGCAATCGGCTGGAAACGATCCTCGACGACCGCTCGGTCGACGCCGTGCTGGTCCTGACGCCGCCGAACACGCACCTCGACGTCGCGTCGCGCTGCGCCGCCGCCGGCAAGCATGTGCTTTTGGAAAAGCCATTGGAGATCTCGACCGCCCGAGCCGAAGAACTCGTTAAAAAAACCTCATCGATAAAACTTGGTGTGGTCCTCCAGCATCGCTTCCGCCCGGCCGCGGAGAAACTCAGGGAACGCCTGAAAGACCTCGGGCAGCTCGTGTCGGCCTCGGCGGCGATCCCGAACTGGCGGCCGCAGAGCTACTACGACCAGCCGGGGCGCGGCACGCGCGCGCGCGACGGCGGCGGCGTGCTGCTGACGCAGGGAATCCATACCCTGGACCTGTTCCTGTCGTTCACCGGCGAAGCCGCCGAAGTGAAAGGCTTCTCGACGACGACGCCGGTGCACCGGATGGAGACCGAAGACCTGGCCGCGGCCGCGGTGCGCTTCAAGAGCGGGGCGCTCGGCGTGGTGCACGCGACGACCGCGGCGTATCCGGGCTTTGCCGAGAGAATCGAGCTCATCGGGACACGAGGGACTGCGCTTCTCGAAGGAACGTCGCTAAGGCTCAACCTGCACGATCACCCCCCCTTTGAATTCAAGACCGAATCGGGCGGCGGCGGAACGGGCGCTGACCCCATGGCCTTTCCGCACGACTGGCACCGTAGCGTGCTCGCCGATTTTCTGGATGCGATCGAGCACAACCGGCAGCCGCGCGTCAGCGGCGCCGAGGCGCTCAAGGTTCACCGCTTCATCGACGCGCTGCTGCGAACCGCGCAATAAGCGCGTTCACCCGCTCGGGTGCTTCGAGCTGCGTGAAGTGCCCGACACCGGGGACGATCTCGACCTCGGCGCCTTTCGATTTCAGAAACTCGAGCCAGGGGCTGGTGTCGCCCGCCTTCAGCGGCGCGCGGCGCAGCTCGGCGTTGCGCGTCGTGCTCTGGATCGCCATGAGCGGCGCGTGCAGCGCCGCGAACGCGGCATCCATGCTGCCGGCGTCCCAGCGCGCCATGCGCGGCCAGAGCTCCGCCCCGAGTTGCGCGGTGGTGCGCACGCCGCGCGCCACCATCGCATCGGCTTGCGCCGACGGCTTGAAGAACATCTGGCGGAACAGGCTCTCCGCAAACGCCGGGTAGCCGGCGCTTTCGATCGCAGTGCGCGCGGCGCGTTCGGCCCCATCGGGGTCGCTGTTGGCGAGGCGGCTGCCGTCGATCAGCACCACGCCGGCGACGCGCTTGGGAACCAGTCGCGCGGCTTCGAGCACCACGCGGCAACCCATGCTGTGGCCTACGAGAACGGCCGAGCGCAACTCGAGGTTGTTGACCAGTGCGGCGACGTCGCCGCCGTAGTGCTCGATCGAGCATTCGTGCGGCCGGCCCGGCGTCGCGCCATGCCCGCGCAGGTCGCAAGCCACTACTTCATTGGCTTTTTTCAGTTCATTGAATTGAAACTTCCAGTCTTCGTGGCTGCAGCCGAAGCCGTGCACGAAGACGAGCGGCGGCGCGCCGCGCCCCTGCCGGATGAAATGCAGGCTTAGTCTTCCGCGGCGGCGGGCCGGTGCGCGGCGACGAGCTTCTGCTGCAGGTGCGGCGGCGCCGGCTCGTAGTGGCTGAACTCCAGGCTGTAGGAGCCGTGGCCGGCGGTGAGGGATTTCAGCCGCGCCGGGAAATGCTCGAGCTCCGAGAGCGGCGCCTGCGCCGAGATCTGCACCAGCCCGGGCCGCGGCGTGTCCGAGCCCTTGATCTGGCCGCGGTGCCCCGACAGCTCGCCCGCGACGTCGCCCATCTTGCTGTCGGGCGCGGTGATCTCCACGTTGACGATCGGCTCGAGCACGATCGGGCGCGCCTTGGCGAGCGCGTCGAGGAACGCCTTGCGCCCGGCGGAGACGAACGCCACTTCCTTGGAGTCGACCGGGTGGTGCTTGCCGTCGTACACGGTCACTCTGACGTCCTGCAGCGGAAAGCCGGCGAGGAAGCCGGTGTCGAGCACGCCGCGCACGCCTTTCTCCACCGCCGGGATGAACTGGTTGGGGATGGCGCCGCCCCTCACGCTGTCGACGAACTCGAACCCCTTGCCGCGCGGCAGCGGCTCGACCTTGAGGTACACCTCGCCGAACTGGCCGGCGCCGCCGGTCTGCTTCTTGTGCCGGCTGTGGCCCTCGGCCTTGGCCGCGATGGTCTCGCGGTACGGGATCGACGGCGGGCGCGTGTCGAGCTCCAGCTTGTACTGCGAGGACATCTTTTCCAGGATGGTGCGCAGGTGCATCTCGCCCAGGCCGCGCATCACCATCTCGTTGGTCTGCGCGTTGTGCTCCATGCGGAAGCAGGGGTCCTCGGCGATGATCTTGTGCAGCACGTCGGACACCTTCTGCTCGTCGCCGCGCTTCTTCGGCTGCACCGCGAGGCCGAACACCGAGGTCGGCAGCTCGACCGGCTTGGCGTGCACGTGCGCATCCTCGGTCGAGTCGTGCAGGATGTGGTCGAACTGGATCTCGTCGACCTTGGCGATGGCGCAGATGTCGCCCGGGATCGCTTCGTGCACTTCGACCTGGGTCTTGCCGCGCAGCAGGTAGAGGTGGCCGGGCTTGATCGGCTTGCGCCCTTCGCCGACGTAGAGCTGCATTCCCGAGGTCATGCGCCCCTGGTGCACGCGGAACACCGCCAGGCGCCCGATGTACGGGTCGATCTCGATCTTGAACACGTGCGCCAGCACGTGCCTGCCCGGGTCGGGCACCGTGCTCATTTCGCTCTGCGTCCCGCCGGCCTTGCTGACCACGTAGGCGGGCGGGTTGCCCTCCGTCGGGTTGGGCAGCAGGTTGACGATGACGTCGAGGAGCTCGGCGATGCCTGCGCCGGTTTTCGCCGAAGTGAACACCACCGGGATCAGGTGCCCTTCGCGCAGCGCGCGCTCGAGCGGCTCGTGCAGCTCCTCGGGCGTGACCTCGCCCTTTTCCAGGTAGCGCTCCATCAGCTTCTCGTCGACCTCGACCACCTGGTCGACCAGCTTGCGGTGCGCTTGCTCCACCGAGGAGAAGTCGGCTTCGCCCGAGGGCGCGAAGAAGCAGTCGGAGACTTTCGTGCGGTTGGCCGCGGGCAGGTTGAGCGGCAGGCATTCCTTGCCGAAGGCCTGCTGGATGCGCTCGAGCAAGTCCTCGAGATCGACGTTGTCGGCGTCGATCTTGTTGACGATCACCAGCCGGTCGAGGCCGCGCTTCGCCGCCCACTGCATGAAGCGGCCGGTCATCATTTCGATGCCGTTCTGCGCGTTGATCACGATCGCCGCGGTTTCGACCGCGGCCAGGGCCGGCAGGGCGTGCCCGAGGAAGTCGGGATAGCCCGGCGTGTCGAGCAGATGAATCCGGGTTTCTTGTGAATCGAAACTTGCGACCGCAAGTTTGAGGGAATGCTGCAGCTGCTTTTCGAGCGGGGTGTAGTCGCAGACGGTGGTGCCGCGCTCGACGCTGCCCCCCGCCGGCACCGCCCCGGCGGCTACGAGCAGCGCCTCGGCCAGGGTGGTCTTGCCGACCCCGGACTGCCCAACCAGCGCCATCGTCCTGATGCGTTTGATGGAATGCGGCACGGGCCTGCCTCCTTCCTCGAAAACCATCTTACCGCGGCACGTGCCGCGGGGTCGATACCGCCAGGAAAATCTCGCGCAGGAACAGCAGCAGGCAGACCACCAGCGCCAGCACCGCGGCCACGAACAGGGCGCTGATGGCCACCGACAGGTCGGTGCGGACGAAGGCGCCGACGAAGGCGCCGGCGATCAGCAGGCACACGAACAGGGCCGAGACCACCGCCGCCAGGATCGCCAGGTACACGAAATGGATGCGCCGCGCGATGACCGCCAGCTCCTCGCGGGCGGCGGGGGCCTCCTCGGCGCTCATCCGCCCCAGTTGCCTCTCCAGGTGGCGGCGCCGGTCGACCGCCCGGCCGAGCCGGCTATTGAGCGCGGCGATGATCGTGCCCACCGCGGTGAGCATGAACACCGGCGCGATCGCCAGCTGGATGACCCCGGCGATCTCCGGGACGTGGGGCTGGAGGGCCACGCGGGGAGTCTAGCCCCAGGCGGGTCCCCGGAGGCCTCGAATGCAAGGCGACTGCAAGGGAGTGCAAGATTGTGTGGTTTTTACCTTCAAAACACGCACTAATCACCCGGGCGCGTTCTTGACGCCGCCGCCCCGCCGACCTAAGAATACGCGTGCGTCAAGGGGAAATTGCAAAACCTGCAACAAGACAAGAATTGCCTAGGGGGGCAAATGAAGAAGCAACTGGCATTCGCATTCGCGTCGGCCGCGCTGGCCGTCGGCGCGGCTTACCCGGGCGCCGCGTCGGCGCAGCGGGTGATCGAGGAAACGCTGGTCCTCACGGACCCGACGGTCGCAGCGCGCGACAAGTGGCTGATCGGCCTCGGCCTCGAGTACTGGCAGGTGAGCGGCGACTACATCATCACCAACAACGCCGGCACCAAGATCGCCGATGGCACCATCGACTACAGCCAGCCCGGGTACAACTTCTACGTCGGCTACGGCGACTTCACGCTGTTCTTCACCGGACGCAGCGGCGACGGCACCCTCGACCTGACTTACGCGCCGGGCGCACTCGGGCCAGCGCAGACGCTCCGGTCCACCTCCACGGTGGAACAGGAAGACCGCGAGATCATGCTGCGCTGGATGTTCTACAAGAGCGCGCATTTCAACCCGTACGCCCTCGCCGGCTATTCCTGGACCGACTACGAGGAAACGGAAACCCTGACGACGCCGGGATTCATTTGGACCGCGACCGGCACGCCGGCGCGGACCAAGAAGGTCGAATACACGGCGCCGCTGCTCGGCCTGGGCGCGGTGATTCCGTTCAACGAAAGCTTCGGTCTGCGGGTCGACGGCCGGATCAAGTTCTACGACGCGAAGCGGACCGGCAACGGCTTCACGACCGTGGAGGATAGTGGCACCGGCGGCGACTTCACCGGCACGTTCTACTGGAACATCTTCCAGGGACTGAACGCGCAGGTCGGCGGCCGCTTCATGCACCTGGACGGCGGCGAAGCGATCGGCTCTGTCAGTCGCACCGGCTTCTTCGCCTCGCTGGGCTACGTGTTGCGCTTCTGATGCAAGAAATTGCGCTGCATCGCCAGGGAATTGTGGCGATGCAGCGCTCCCGCCCTGCGCTAGACTGCAAGCAACACGGCTTGGGTACTCGAGGCCAGCGCATCGGGGGATGTAAATGATGTCTGCACTTCGCTTCTTCTTCGCAGTCCTCTCCCTGCTCGTCCTGTCGTCCGCCGCGGCGCAAAACGCCAAGAACCGCGCGCTGCTCATCGGCATCAGCCAGTACGAGAACATCAGCAGCCTGCGCTACGCCGACGCCGACGTGAAGAAGCTGTCGCAGATCATGACCGACTTCGGCGGCTACAACCGCAGCGACGTCACCGTGCTGCTCAACCGCGACGCCACCAAGGACAGGATCAGGCGCGAATTCGACCGCATCATCAAGGAGAGTCAGCGCCAGCCGATCGACCACTTCATCCTGATGTTCGCCGGCCACGGCCTGCCGCGGGATTTTGAAGCGCAAAAGACCGACGCCTTTCTCGCGCCCTACGACGCCATGACGGAGGCCCATGCGTTTTTCAGCGGCGGGGGCAGCGAGTTCCGCAACGAGACGTTCATCGACCGCAGCTGGCTCGCACGCCAGCTCACCGAGATCAACGCGCGCTCCATCGTGGTGATCCTCGACTCCTGCTACAGCGGCAACAAGGTATTCGGCGACCGCTTTTTCGCGAACATGGGCTACAGCGTCAAGTCGTTCGCCGGCGCGAGCGGCGTCGGCACGGTCCAGCGCAACCTGGTGGTCAGCGCGCAGACCACCACGATCGGCGCGAAGAAAATCGCTTACCTGGCCTCGAGCCGCGAGGACCAGCCGTCGGCGGAATACGATTCGCTGCGCCACGGCGCGCTGAGCTACGCGATCTTCCAGAGCATCAGCGCAGCACAGAACGATGTGTATACCGACGACCGCAGGGAGCTCCTGGTCGAAGGCATCTACTCCGACATCACCCGGCTGTTCAAGGAAATCAAGGTGCAGGGCAGGCCGCTGGGCGACGTGCACCAGCCCTTCCTGCTGCCGCTCCCGGATCAGGCCGGCATCAAGGAGATGACCTTCCTGCGCGTGGCCGGCGTGCGGCGCCGCGAGCCGAAGACCGGGTTCGTGGACATCGTGACGGAACCCACTGGCGCCGAGATCTTCGTCAACGGCATCAAGCGGCCGGAGATCACCAGTGCCAGGCTCGAGCTGACCGAGGGCCGGCACCATATCGAGCTTTACCTGCCGAGCACGTCTTACCGCCACTCGTTCACGGTCGAGGTCGCGCCCACGCGCACCGTGCAGGAAAGGCTGATCCTGCGGGGCGCCCTGCGGGTGGATTCGTTCTGGCTGAAGGACGGGCAGCGCTCGTCCGGTCCGGCGCTCGAGGTCTATCTGAACGGCAGCCGGGTCAACCAGGGGCAGAATCTCGCCAGCTTGGTCGCCGGCACGCACGAGTT
Source organism: uncultured Enterobacteriaceae bacterium (assembly GCA_964576525.1). Taxonomy (GTDB): domain Bacteria; phylum Pseudomonadota; class Gammaproteobacteria; order Burkholderiales; family SG8-39; genus SCGC-AG-212-J23. The sequence goes on along the minus strand of CAZNVH010000096.1, from coordinate 9,493 downwards.
GCGGGTGCGCTTCCAGAACGTCGAGAAGACGCGCCGCATCGAGATCCGGCCGGATTCGCCGCTGCAGGTCAACTACTCCGTCATCCGCAAGCCGGCGCCGCAGCAGCCGCGGCGCGACGGCGGAGCGGGCGGCGTGCTCTAGCCGGCTCCCGGCCGGCCTACTTTTGCCGGCCTCCAGGCCAGCCTACTTTTTCGCAGCCTTCTTCTCGAGCAGCTCGGCGCGCTTCTTGAGCGTGTCCTCGAGCTTGGACTTCGGGATCAGCAGCACGTGCTCGGAGAGCGCTTTCTCCTCGGGCTTCACGGCGCCGGAGGCGCTGAAGCTCACGTAGTAGTTGTCGCCCGCGAGCCGGCCGACCTTGATCGCGTACGAGGGGCCGGCGAGGGTGGTGGCGTCGATCCGCACCGGCTTGTCGAGGCCGCTCATTGCCGCGTCCGTGGCCGCAGCCTTCGGCGCGACGTCGGCGAGCTCGAGCAGCGACAGCGAGTAGGAAGCGGCGTTCGCCCTTGAAACGTCGATTTTCTCGCCCGGCTTGGCGCCCGCGAGCTTCCAGTCGGCGTTGTCGCCGGCGCGCTCGATGCGCCAGCCGCTGCCGTCGGGGTAACGCAGCTCCAGCGCCTTGACCTTCTCCACCTTGAAGGAGCTGCGCTCGATCCAGTCAGAGCTGCGCGCGCTCGCCTGCGCCAGTGGGTCGCCGACCAGGTAGGCGGTCGCGGCTTCGCCGGGCAGACTGACGAAGCGCCCGTCGGCGAGCGCCTTGTCGGGGTTCTCGACTTCGCGCTTGAAGTACTTGCGGCCGACGGTCAGCGCGCCGAGCGGCTTGCCGTCGGCGCCGTTGAGCTCGACCCGCGTGCCCGAGGCGTCGAGGTTGAGGCGCGCGCGGTCCTTGTCGGCCAGCGGCTCGCTCTGGCCGATCTTGAGGCCGATCAGTTTGAGCACGAACTCGCGCACCTTGTCGAAATCGGCCGGGAAGTCGGCGCGCTCGGCGATCACCCAGCGCTCGCCCTTGCGTTGCAGGGTGAGGGTGGCGTTGGGCGAGACGCTCGGTTCAACAATCTTGATCGCGGCGATGTCGGCGGCTTTCAGCTCCTTGAGCAGCGGCCGGCCGAGCGTCGCCACGTTGTCCGGCCGGCGTGCGCGATCTTCGTGCTGGTAGAGCAGCGCGCCGCCGCCGAGCACGACCAGCAGCACCACCAGGATCGCGGCGCTGCGGGCGTTCACACCAGTCTTTTTCTGAGGAAGGCCGCCAGCAGGCCGGCGAGCGCCACCAGCAGCGGCATCAGCGCGATGTTCGCCAGCTTGGTCCAGAACACCAGCGCCTCGGCGTCCTGGCGCAGGTTCTTGCGCAGCTCCTTCAGCGCCAGGTTGGCCTCGATGTAGGTCTTCTTGAAGCGCTCGAGCTCGGCCTGCTGCTCCGGGCTGAGCAGCTGCGCCGACTTGGCGGCGCCGCCTTGCGCCTTCTGCAGCTCCTGCAGCCGCGCCTGGGTCTTTTGCTTCTCCTCCTCGAGCGCCTGGATCCTGCCAAAGTACTGCTTCTGCGCCTCGGCTTCGAGCTCGCGCACCACGCTGAGCGGCCGGAACGCCGCGGCGCGGCTGCGCAGCGAGACCAGATCATTGCCGGCGGCGAACTGCTCCACCATGCCGAGCGCGAACGCCAGGTTGCCGTTCGACGGCACCACGATCTTGCGGCCGAACACGTCCTGGATGTCGACCGCGGCGCCGTCGGCCAGCAGGTCGACGTCGGCCACCACGATCACCGAGTTCTCGCCCGACTCGCGCAGCGCGGGCGTGCCGGCCACTGGCTTGTCCTGGCTCTTCAGCCCGTCGGGGAAAGCGGTCTTGAACTTGCCGGTCAGGCGCAGCGCCAGCGGCAGCGACTTGCCCGAGGGCTTGAAGTTGCGCGTCGCCTCGTCGCCGGACTTGGTGGCATTCAGGTTGTCCACCAGCATCGAGTTGGGGGAACTCTTGACCAGTTCCACGACCTTCAATTCATTGTTCTTGACTTCGAATGCGCCGCCAAAAGCGTAGAGCAGGGTCTCGATCTGGCTGGTGACGATGTCGTCGCGGCTGAACGCGGTGCGGTTGAGCGACAGCACCGTGGGCGTGTAGCGCGCGCCGCCGCCCGAGCCGAACACCACATCGGAGATCACCTTGCCTGGATCCATCTCCAGGCCCCAGGCCTTGAACAGAGTCGGCAGGCTGGAGCTCGACGGTTGCGGCGGCATGCCGGGCATCATCGGCTGCTGCTGGTCGAAGTAGGCGTAGGGGTCGACGAACACGATGAGCTTGCCGCCGCGCAGCACGAACTGGTCGAGCGCGTACTCGGTCTGCGGCTGCGCGTCGCGCGGGTGGATGACGAGCAGCACGCTCAGGTCCTTGTCGATCTCCTTCGCGGTGAGCGGCACTTCCTTCACCTCGAAGTCGCGCTTGAGCTCGTTCGCCAGTACCCAGGGCTCGGAGGACTGGCGCGTGAACGGGTTGAAGCGCTCGCCCAGCACCGGCAGCCCGGCCATCAGGCCGACCTTCGGCCGCTCGGCCGAGCCGACGCGCGCGATCGCGCGCACCAGGTCGTACTCCAGCAGCCGCTCGCGTTGCGGTGTGATCCCCGCGATCGCCTGCTTGCGGTCGAGCTGGGAGACGGCCACGCCGAGGTAGAACTGCTCCCCCGAAAACAGCTGCTGCGGCTCGATGCCGTCGAGCTGCGCGGCGTCCTCTTCGTCGGAGTCGGGCCGCGGGTTGTAGCGCTCGACGATCAGGTTCGTGCCGGCGACGCTCTTGAACTCGCGCACCAGGTCCTCGACGCGCTGCGCGAAGCCGCGCAGCGGCACCGGCACCGCCTCGCCCTGCGACACGTACAGCTTGACCTTCACCGGCGCGGCGAGCCCGCGCAGGATCTTGCGCGTGCCGTCGGACAGCGTGTACAGGTTGCCCTCGGTGAGGTCGACGCGCGCCGGCACCCGCGACACGAGGAAGTTGAGCGCCACCAGCAGCAGGAACAGCGCCGCCAGGCCGACCGCCGAATAGACGAGGTGCTCGTATTTCTTCATGGCTCCCGGTTCAGCCCGAACGGTGGCCGCGGATGATGACGCCGGTGGCGAACAGGGCGAAGCCGATCACCGACAGGAAGAACAGCAGGTCGCGGCTGTCGATCACGCCGCGCTGGAAGCCGTCGAAGTGCGTCACCACCGAGAACGCCGCCACGGTGTCGACCAGCGCCGGGCTGGCCCAGCGCGCCAGCAGGTCGGTCACCGGGTTGAAGCCGGCCAGCACCAGGAACAGGCACAGCACCACCGACAGGATGAACGCCACCACCTGGTTGCGCGTCATCGCCGAAGTCATGCAGCTCACCGCAAGGTAGGCCCCGGCGAGGAACAGGCTGCCGAGGTAGCCGGCGAACAGCACGCCGTTGTCCGGGTCGCCGAGCACGTTGACCGTGATCACCGCCGGGAAGGTCAGCACCAGCGCCAGCGCCAGGAACAGCCAGGAGGCGATGAACTTGGCGACGATCGCCTGCCAGGTGGCGACCGGCATGGTGAGCAGCAGCTCGAGGGTGCCCGAGCGGCGTTCCTCGGCCCAGACGCGCATGCCGATCGCCGGCACCAGCACCAGGTACAGCCACGGGTGCCAGCCGAAAAACGCGGCCAGGCTCGCCTCGCCGCGCTCGAAGAAGTTGCCGGCGGTAAAGGTGAAGAACCCGGTGAGCAGCAGGAAGATGACCAGGAACACGTAGGCCACCGGTGAGCTGAAGTAGGCGGCGAGCTCGCGCTTGGCGATGGTGACGATGACCCTCATTTCTTCACCGTGTCGGGCAGCGTGATGCGGCGGAACACCTCGTCGAGCTCGCCGCGCTCGACATGCAGGTCCTCGACCTTCCAGCCCTCGCGGTTGACCAGGTCGATGACAGTCTGCGCCAGGGCGCTGGATTGCGATTTCTCGTTCGGGTAGATGCGGAACGCGCCGTTCAGCCGCTCGACGCGTCCCAGCGCGGACAGTTTCTCCGCCGAAGCGCCCTGCGCCTGGAGCGTCACCGCGCCGGCGAGCTGCGACATGGCGCGCAGCTCCCCCGGGGTGCCGTTGGCGACGATGCGGCCGCGGTCGATGATGATGGCGCGCGTGCAGGCAGCGTCGACTTCCTCGAGGATATGGGTCGAGAACACGATCGCCTTGCTCCGGCCCAGCTCGCGGATCAGATTGCGCACCTCGTGCTTCTGGTTCGGGTCGAGGCCGTCGGTCGGCTCGTCCATGATCAGCACTTCGGGGTCGTGGATCAGCGCCTGCGCCAGGCAGGTGCGGTGCTTGTAGCCCTTGGACAGCGTGTCGATCGACTGGCGCAGCACCGAGTCGAGGAAGCACAGCTCGACCACGCGGCCGACGGCCTTGCGGCGCGCGTCCCCGCGCAGTCCGCGCAGCTCGGCGACGAACTCGAGGAAGCCGCGCACCGTCATGTCGGGGTAGGCCGCGGCGTTCTCCGGCAGGTAGCCGATCAGGCGCTTCGCCTCGAGCGGCGACTCGGCCACGTCGTGCCCGCCGATGCTCACGCGGCCCGAGGTCGGCGGCATGAAGCCGGTGACCATGCGCATGGTGGTCGACTTGCCGGCGCCGTTGGGGCCGAGGAAGCCGAGCACCTCGCCGCGCTCGACGGCGAACGAAACATCGTCCACCGCGCGCTTGGCGCCGAAGGACTTCACCAGGTTTTCGATCTTGATCATGATTGCAGGGGGCGGATTATCGCTGAAATAGCGTCTAGAATCGCGAAACACTGAGGAGATACCCCCAATGAGAATCGGACTTTTCCTTGCCGCGCTATTGTCGTCCAGCGCGGTCTTGGCGCAGCCCGCCCTGAAGATGATGATCCCCGCCAACCCGGGCGGCGGCTGGGACCAGACCGGCCGCAACCTCGCGGCGGCGATGCACAGCGCCAAGCTGGTGTCCAGCGTGCAGTTCGACAACAAGGGCGGCGCCGCCGGCACCATCGGCCTGGCGCAGTTCGTCAACTCGGCGAAGGGCGACCCGAATGCGGTGATGATCGGCGGCATGGTGATGGTCGGCGGCATCATCCTCAACAAGTCGCCGGTGAACCTCGGCCAAGTGACGCCGATCGCGCGCCTGACGAGCGAATGGGAAGTGATCGTGGTCCCCGCCGCCTCGCCGCACAAGACCATGGCCGACCTGGTGAAGGCGCTCCGCGACAACCCGGGCAAAGTGTCCTGGGGCGGCGGCTCGGCCGGCGGCACCGACCACATCCTGGTCGGCCTGATCGCCAGGGAGGTCGGCGTCGACCCGGCGAAGATCAATTACGTGGCGTTCAAGGGCGGCGGCGAAGCGATCGCGGCGATCCTCGGCGGCCACGTCACGGCGGGCGTCTCCGGCATCGGCGAGTTCGCCGAGCAGATCAAGGCCGGCAAAATGCGCGCGCTCGCGCAGTCCGCCCCGGGCAAGATCGAGGGTATCGCCTCGCTCAAGGAGCAGGGCATCAACGTCGAGCTCGGCAACTGGCGCGGCATCTTCGGCGGGCCGGCGCTGACGCCGCAGCAGCGCGACGCGCTGGTGAAGCTGGTGCATAGCGCGACCGAGACGCCGTCGTGGAAGGCGACCCTCGACAAGCTCGGCTGGACGCCGGTGTTCCTCGGCGGCGAGGACTACAAGCGCTTCCTCGACGAGGACACCAAGCGCGTCGCAGGCATCATTGAGTCGCTGGGCCTGAAGAAGTAGCGTAGTGCGCTCGCCCGCCGAGGTCGCGCTCTCGCTCGGCGTGATCGCGCTCGGCGCCGGCGTGGCCGCGGTCACGGCGACCCTGCCCTCGGAGGGGGGCTACGCGGGCATCGGCCCGAACTTCATCCCGGCGGTGGTCGCCGCCGGCATCGTCGCCCTCGGCCTGTGGCTTTCGGTCGAGGCCTTCACCGGCGGCTGGCGCAACCGCGCCGAGCAGTCCGAGGTTTTCGAGCCGCGGCCGTTCGCCTGGATCAGCGCGGGCCTGTTCGCCCACATGGCGCTCATCGGCTGGGCCGGCTTCGTCGTCGCCGGCACGCTGCTGTTCGCCTGCGTGGCGCGCGGTTTCGGCAGCCGCCGCATTGCGCGTGACATCGCAATCGCGCTCGTCCTGACGCTTGGCATCTACCTGTTCTTTGTGAAGCTCCTCAACGTCAGCCTGCCGGCGGGCTGGCTGGCCCCGCTCTTCTAATGGAAGCGTTCAACGCGCTGCTGGCGGGTTTCGGCGTGGCGCTGCAGCCGATGAACCTGATGTGGGGCTTGATCGGCGTGACGCTCGGCACCTTCGTCGGCGTGCTGCCGGGCGTCGGCCCGGCGCTCACGGTGGCGATGCTGCTGCCGCTCACGGTCAAGCTCGATCCCACCGGCGCGCTGATCATGTTCGCCGGCATCTACTACGGCGCGATGTTCGGCGGCTCGACCACCACCATCCTGCTCAACACGCCCGGCGAGTCCGCGTCGATCGCCACCGCGCTGGAAGGCAACAAGATGGCCAAGGCGGGGCGCGCCGGGCCGGCGCTCGCGACCAGCGCCATCGGCTCGTTCGTCGCCGGCACCATCGCCACGGTGCTTCTCACGCTGCTCGCGCCGCTGGTGGTGGTTCTCGCGCTCAAATTCGGGCCGGCGGAGTACTTCGCGCTGATGGTGTTCGCGTTCATCACCGTCGCGGCGGTGCTTGGCGCCTCTACGGTGCGCGGGCTGACCAGCCTGTTTCTGGGGCTGTTCCTCGGGCTGATCGGCATCGACAGCCAGACCGGGCAGGCGCGCTTCGCCTTCGGCGTGCCGGAGCTGCTCGACGGCGTCGACGTGGTGGTGCTGGCGGTCGGCCTGTTCGCGGTCGGCGAGGCGCTGTACGTCGCCGCTTACCAGAGCCGCCTGAGCGGAACCCTTGAGAAGCTCTCGGGATCGCTGCTGATGTCGGCGGCGGACTGGAAGCGCTCCTGGCCGGCGTGGCTGCGCGCCACCGCCATCGGCTTTCCCTTCGGCACCATCCCGGCCGGCGGCGCCGAGATCCCGACTTTTCTTTCCTACGCCACCGAAAAGAAGCTGACCAAGCACCCGGAGGAATTTGGCCACGGCGCGATCGAGGGCGTGGCCGGGCCCGAGGCGGCGAACAACGCCGCGGCGACCGGCGTTCTGGTCCCCTTGCTGACGCTGGGAATTCCGACCTCCGCGACGGCCGCCATCCTGCTCAGCGCGTTCCAGAACTACGGCCTGCAGCCGGGGCCGCTGTTGTTCCAGACGCAAACCGAGCTGGTGTGGGGCCTGATCGCCAGCCTGTACGTCGGCAACGTCATCCTGCTGGTGCTCAATCTGCCGCTGATCGGCATCTGGGTGAAGGTGCTGCAGATTCCCAGGGACCTGCTGTACGCCGGCATCCTGGTGTTCGCCACGCTTGGCGCCTACAGCCTGCACCAGTCCTGGATCGACCTCGCCACGCTGTATGTCTTCGGCCTGCTCGGCTTCGCCATGCGCCGCTGGGACATCCCGGTCGGCCCGGCGGTGATCGGCCTGATCCTCGGCCCGCTCGCCGAGACCCAGTTCCGCCGCGCGCTATCGATCAGCCAGGGCGATCCCTCGGTGTTCTTCACGCAGCCGATTTCGGCGACCCTGCTCGCGATCACGGCGTTGCTGCTGGTGGTGCCCCTGCTGCTGCGCTGGCGCGCGGGGAAGAGCCCTAGCTAGGCGGCGGCGCGCTCGGCGCGGCGCCGATCGTGCTCCTCGAGGAAGCGCTTGCGCAGGCGGATCGACTTCGGCGTGATCTCGGCGAGCTCGTCGTCGCCGATGAACTCCACCGCGTACTCGAGCGTGAGCGCGATCGGCGGGGTGAGCAGGATCGCCTCGTCCTTGCCCGAGGCGCGGATGTTGGTGAGCTGCTTGGTGCGGATCGGGTTGACCACCAGGTCGTTGTCGCGGCTGTGGATGCCGACGATCATGCCCTCGTACACCGGCTCGCCGGGGCTGACGAACATGCGGCCGCGCTCCTGCAGCTTCCACAGCGCATAGGCCACGGCGACGCCGTCGTCCTGCGACACCAGCACGCCGTTGCGGTGCTCTTCGAGCTCGGCTTTCACCGGGCCGTAGTCGTCGAACACGTGGCTCATGACGCCGGTGCCGCGCGTGAGCGTCATGAACTCGCCCTGGAAGCCGATCAGGCCGCGCGCGGTAATGCGGTAGTCGAGGCGCACGCGGCCCTTGCCGTCGGGCTGCATCTCGACCAGCTCGCCGCGGCGGCGGCCGAGCTCCTCCATCACCGCGCCCTGGTTGGTGTCCTCGACGTCCACCGTCAGCACCTCGTAGGGCTCGCAGCGCTGGCCGCCGATGTCCTTGTAGATCACGCGCGGCCGCGACACCGCGATCTCGTAGCCTTCGCGCCGCATGTTCTCGAGCAGGATGGTCAGGTGCAGCTCGCCGCGGCCGTGCACGATGAAGGTGTCGGTGTCCTCGGGGTACTCGACGCGCATGGCGACGTTGCTCTTGGTCTCGCGCTCCAGGCGCTCGCGGATCTGGCGGCTGGTGACGTACTTGCCCTCGCGCCCGGCGAGCGGCGAGGCGTTGACCAGGAAGTTCATGGTGAGCGTCGGCTCGTCCACCTTGAGCGGCGGCAGCGGATCGGGGTGCTCCAAGTCGCACAGCGTGGCGCCGATGCCGACCTCGTCGATGCCGTTGATCAGCACGATGTCGCCCGCCTCGGCCTCGTCGACCGGCTTTCGTTCCAGACCCTCGAACATGAGGATCTGGTTGACCTTGGCCTTGATGTTCTCCGGCAGGAGCAGGACCTCCTGCGCGGTGCGGATGCGCCCGCGGCGGATGCGACCGATGCCGATCTTGCCGACGTAGCTCGAGTAGTCGAGCGAGCAGATCTGCAGCTGCAGCGGCGCGTCCGGATCCTCGTCGCGCACCGGCACGTGCTCGAGGATCGCCTCGAACAGCGGCGCCATGTCCTTGCCCTGGCCGTCGAGGGCGTTGTTGGCGTACCCGAGCAGCGCCGAGGCGTAGATCACGGGAAAATCGAGCTGCTCCTCGGTGGCGCCGAGCTTGTCGAACAGGTCGAAGGTCTGGTTCACCACCCAGTCGGACCGCGCGCCGGGGCGGTCGACCTTGTTCACCACCACGATCGGCTTGAGCCCGAGCGCCAGCGCCTTGCGCGTCACGAAGCGCGTCTGCGGCATCGGCCCCTCGACCGCGTCCACCAGCAGCAGCACGCCGTCGACCATCGACAGCACGCGCTCGACCTCGCCGCCGAAGTCGGCGTGTCCCGGCGTGTCGACGATGTTGATGTGGGTGCCGCGGTAGCGGATGGCGCAGTTCTTGGCGAGGATGGTGATGCCGCGCTCGCGCTCCAGGTCGTTCGAGTCCATCACCCGCTCCTGCACGTGCTGGTGGGCGGCGAAGGTCCCCGACTGCTGCAGCAGCTTGTCGACCAGGGTGGTCTTGCCGTGATCGACGTGCGCGATGATCGCGACGTTGCGTAGTTGCCTTCTCATGGGACTCTTCTCTTCAGAC
>CAZNVH010000095.1:0-1873 GCA_964576525.1 uncultured Enterobacteriaceae bacterium | reverse complement strand
CGTGCCGCCGGTCTGATAGACCTCGGTGATCGACGTACGGCAGGCGCTCATCGCGAGAATGACCTCGGACATCTTCGCGCGGATGGTGTAGTCCTGGTACGCGGGCAGCGCGACGGCCGCCAGAATGCCGATGATCGCGACTACGATCATCAGTTCGATCAGCGTGAAGCCTTGTTGCAGATGTTTCATGTGAACCTCCTGATGGTTAGTGGAACCGGCTTTTGGCCGACCAGGAATCACGTGATGAGCTACGGCCCCGGATGAATCCACTATAGGCGCTTTGCGCTGGAGCCAAGTGTCTTTTCGTGTTTTGCGATGTGCCTATTCGCGTCACTCATGTGCCGCTTTGCGTCGCTTCGCGCGTAATTATTTACGCTTGCACACCAGCAAGGTCGAGCAAATGCCAAGGATGTCACTTTCTCGCTCGAGCTCGAGTCCGGCGACCGGCAGCATGGCGATGATGTCGGCGGCCTTGTACATCCGGCTGACGCCGTTGGCGAGGAAGGTGAAGTAGAGCGAGCTCGCCTGCAGCGAGTAGGCCGATGCCTCGTGCTCCTGCCGGTCCCAGAACGTGTCGAGGATGTACAGGCGGCTCTCCGGCGCCATTGCGGCCGCCGCGCGCTCGAGCAGCTTGAGCACGTCCTCCTCCGAGAAGCACACCAGAAACTGGCTCATCCAGATCGCGTCGAAGCCGCGTGGGAACGGTTGCGAATGATCGAGCAGGTCGATCGCGCGGCCGCTGATGCGGCCTTGCAAGCTCGGCTCTTCGACGTTGCGCCGGGCGGCGTCGAGTTGGCCGGGAAGGTCGAGGATGGTGACCGCCACGTCCTTCGAATGGCCGGCGCACAGGAGGGCCCACTTCCCGGTGTTGCCGCCGACGTCGAGCAGCTTGCGCGGGCGGCGCTCGAACACCAGCGGCAGCGCTTCCGGGAAGGCGGTGTCGGAATAGTAGTGGTCCCATTTGAACCAGCTGTCGCGCGCTGCGGCCGGCAGCTCCGAAAGGGCCGGGTAGATCGTGTCCCAGTCGCCGAACACCTTCTGCAGGCCGACGGGCTTCTGCTCGCGGATGGAGTCCTCCAGGTAGTAGCTCGCCTGGTAGCAGCAGTTCTGCACCATGTCCATGTTCACGCGGGTGAGCTCGTCGCTCAGCACGCAGGCGCCGGTCTTGGTGAGGAAGTAGCGCCGGCCCTCGCGGCGCACCACGCCCGCGGCGAGCCCGGCTTCCAGCAGCACCAGCACGCCGTAGCGCGAGGTCTGCACTCTTGCGGTGATCTCCTCGAGCGGCAGGCCGGAGCGCGCCCGGCGCAGCGCGCGCAGGATGCCGAGGTCGCGCAGCAGCCGCGCCGCCTGGAACAGCAGCGGCCCGAACGCGAGCTTCTGCGCCTCGAAACGCGCCTCCAGCGGCGACCTCGAGTCGCTGCCGGTGCCCCTGGATTTCACTGCCGGCCGCGCCATGGCAATCCTCCCGCTGCAGACTAAAAAAAAGGTACCCCGAAGGGTACCTTTTTGTCGAACTTTGCTCGGTTACGAGCCGCGGCAGGAGCCCGGCAGGTATTTCGAGTTGAGCGTGGTGCCGTCGGTGGGCGAACCGCAGCGCCAGCCGCTCAGGCCCTTGCCCATGTCGTTCGCGGTCTTCGCGATGTTGGTGCCGATCATCGGCGAGAGCGTCACGGCCTTGTTGTTGACGTCTGCGCTGATGTTGGTCACGGTCGCCAGCACGATGCCATCGGTGTCGGTCTTCAGGCTTGCCACGTACTTGGACGACATGGCCTCGCAGCCCCAACTATTGGCGGCCGGCGGCGTGCCGCCGGTCTGATAGACCTCGGTGATCGACGTACGGCAGGCGCTCATCGCGAGAATGACCTCGGACATC
>CAZNVH010000094.1:0-14808 GCA_964576525.1 uncultured Enterobacteriaceae bacterium | reverse complement strand
GATCGGCGTTGTATTTGTCCGCCTGGACGATCACGGCGGGCCGGACCTTGCCGACGAATCCCGGCGGCTTGACGAAGTACAGGTCGCCGCGCTTCAGCGCTGCGGCCAAGCGGCGTAGTCGGCCCAGTCGTCGCCGCGGTCGGCGTCGCGCAGGACAGCCAGTTCACGCGTGACGTCGGCCTGCGTCCGTGCGCGCTGCGCGCGCAGCGTCGCGATCGTGCGCCCGCTTTTCACGAGCCGCACGCTCCGCCCCGCGCGCAAATCGGCAAGCGCATCGGAGGAGATTCTGGAGGCGTCGATCTTGGCCATGCGGGCATTATATCGCTGCGGCGCGAGGGTGCTTTGCACGAGCGGCGCGGGATGCGAAGCTGATCGAGTGGGCGTACAGGAGGAGCACGCCAAAGCGGTAGCCATTCTGCTCACGGTCATACTCGATCGGCGCGTTGAAGCGCGTGCGCATATAGCGGATGTCGGCGAGGCGGTCCCTGTCTTCAAAACTACCGGAATTCGGGCTCTGACCCCGATTTATCATGCAGGGATGATTGGCGACCCCGTCCGCCGTACCGAAGACCCCACCCTCCTCCGCGGCGAGGGCCGCTACACGGATGACCTGAGCGAGCCGCGGCAGGCGTACGCCTGCATGGTCCGCAGCCCGTACGCCCACGGCCTGCTGAAGAAGATCGACGTGGAAAAGGCGAAAGGCATGCCCGGCGTGCTCGCGGTCTATACCGCCGCGGACCTGACGGCGTACGGGCCGCACAAATGCGCGCTGGACTTCAAGCAGCGCGACGGCTCGCCAATGCACAAGCCCATCCGCAAGTCGCTCGCCTCCGGCAAGGTGCGCTTCGTGGGCGACCCGGTGGCGTGCGTGGTGGCCGAGACCGCGGTGCAGGCGAAGGACGCGGCGGAGGCGGTGGAACTCGACATCGAGCCGCTGCCGGCCGTGACGGTGGCGAGCGAAGCGGCGAAGCCGGGGGCGCCACAGCTCTACGACGACGTGCCGCAGAACGTCTGCCTCGACTTTCCATGGGGCGACCCACAGAAAGTGGCGCACGCATTTGAAACTGCATTCCATAAAACCAAGCTATCCCTGAGGAACACTCGGGTCGTCGTGGCGGCGATGGAGCCCAGGGCAGGCCTTTGCTCGTACGACGCTGCAGCGGGGAAATGGACGCTCACGGTGCCTGGGCAAGGCGTGTGGGGGCAGAAGGGCCAGCTGGTCGAGATCCTGGGTGTGACGCCGGACAAGGTGCGCATCCTCAGCTACAACGTGGGCGGGTCGTTCGGGATGAAGGCGCCGATCTATCCGGAGTACGTCTGCCTGGCGCATGCGGCGCGCGCGCTCGGGCGGCCGGTGAAGTGGACGGACGAGCGCTCGGGGTCGTTCCTGTCCGACCATCACGGGCGCGACCACGAGATCACCGGGGAGCTCGCGCTCGACCGGGACGGGAAGTTCCTCGCGCTGCGCATGACCGGCTACGGCAACGTCGGCGCGTACCTGAGTACGGTGGCGCCGCAGCCGCCATCGATGAACCTGGTGAGGAACGCCTGCGGGGTCTACCGCATCCCGCTTTTCGAGGTGTCGACCAAGGTGTGCTTCACCAACACCTCGCCGGTGTCGGCGTACCGCGGCGCGGGGCGGCCGGAGGCGAACATGTACATCGAGCGCCTGATCGACGAGGCGGCGCGCCAGGTGGGGATCGACCGCTTCGAGCTCAGGCGGCGCAATCATGTGAAGCCGTCCGAGATTCCGTACAAGAACCGCGCGGACATGGTGGTGGACAGCGGCGACTTCGGCACCGTGTTCGAAAAGGCGCTCGAGGGGGCGGACGTGAAGGGCTTCCCGAAGCGGAAGGAAGAATCGAGGAAGCGCGGCAAGCTGCGCGGGCTCGGCGTGGGGAGCTACATGGAAGTGACCGCGCCGCCGAACAAGGAGATGGGCGGGATCGAATTCGGCGCAGGAGGGACAGGTGACCCGCACATCACTTTCATCACGGGTTCGCTCGACTACGGCCAGGGCCACGCCTCGCCGATGGCGCAGGTGCTCTCCTCCAGGCTCGGCGTGCCGTTCGAAAGCATCCGCCTGCTGCAGGGCGATTCGGACCGGCTGGTGTTCGGCGCCGGCACCGGCGGCTCGCGCACCGCGATGATGAGCGGCGCGGCGGCGGTGCAGGCGGCGGACCTCGTCATCAGGAAAGGCAAGGCGCTGGCGGCGGAGGACCTGGAGGCCGCCGAGGCGGATATTGAGTTTGTGAATGGAAATTTCGTCGTGGCGGGGACGGACCGGAAGATCTCGCTGCTGGAGCTGGCGGAGAAAAAACCCAAGGCGCTCGATGTTTCCCATGTGACGGAAGTGATTCCGTCGGCCTTCCCCAACGGCTGCCACGTGTGCGAGGTCGAGATCGACCCGGAGACCGGCGTGACCGAGGTGGTGCGCTACAGCTCGGTGAACGACTTCGGCACGATCCTCAACCCGCTGATGGTCGAGGGCCAGATCCACGGCGGCGTGCTGCAGGGCCTGGGCCAGTGCTTCATGGAGAGCGTGCGCTACGACGAGACCGGCCAGCTCCTCACCGGCTCGTTCATGGACTACGCGCTGCCGCGCGCCGAGGACTTCGCGGCGCCGTTCGACTGGCAAAGCCACCCGGTGCCGGCGACCACGAATCCGCTCGGCGCCAAGGGCTGCGGCGAGGCCGGCTGCGCCGGGGCGATGACCTCGGTGATGAACGCGGTGGTCGACGCGCTATCGGAGCTCGGCATCACGCACTTCGACATGCCGGCGAGCGCGCCTCGGGTTTGGGAGGCGATAAAGAAGGCACGTTAGACCCGTCTGACGAATACCTGAGTAGTCGCGGCCTCTCGAGAGCGCGATGTCATCGAAGCTCGCGCAGCCTCGTGGCATATTGGAGGTTGGATGATCCGCAGCGACCAAGAACTGGGCGTGACACGGGAGCGCGTGGCGATGTTCGAGCGCATGCTCGAGGAACTGCGCAAGACCGCGCGGCGCGAGGAATGGCCCCAGCTTAGCTCCGGCTACCGGCTGGAGATCGAGCGCATGCAGGGCGAGATCCTTGACTACCTGGTCGGCACAGACCCAGGCCCGGGGCGCACCACGGGCGCCTGACTACGGCGGGGGTAGAATCAGGCGATGCTCGACTGGTCGACTTGCCCGGAGGTGGAACGCGACGCCGCGAAGCTCAGCGGCGCCTGGGTGTTTCGCGGCACGCGGGTGCCGGTGAGCGCGTTGTTCGAGAACCTCGAAGGCGGGGCCACGGTCGAGCAGTTCATGACGTGGTTTCCCGGCGTTGTGCGCACCCAGGTAGACGCGGTGCTCGAGCACGCCGCACGCAGCGCGCAGGCCGCCTGAGCGCTCCGCAGCGTGCGGATACTGTTTGACCAGGGGGTTCCCGCCCCGCTAAGGGAACACCTGCGCGGCCATGAAGTGCGAACGGCGTTCGAGCTTGGGTGGGCGGCACTGCGCAACGGCGAATTGCTGGGCCGGGCCGATCGGCAATTCGATGCGCTGATCACGACCGATCGCAGCTTACGCAATCAGCAGAACCTCCCGGCCCTCAAGATCGCAATCCTCGTCCTGCCCACGACCAGCTGGCCGCGCCTTCAACGCATGCTTGGAGAGATCGCCGCGGCCGTCGACGCGCTCGGGCAGGTGAAATACCAGGAGCTGCCCCTCCGCGAGAAACCGTAATCGGGCTCTGACCCCGATTTCAGGCCGGCGAGAGGATGTGGACAGCGCGGCTCGCGATGAGGTCCCTCGTCTTCGCGCCGTAGGCGGCCATATGCGGCGCGGCGGCGTGGGCCTTGAGCGCGTCCATGCTGTCCCACTTCTCGACGACCATGAAGCTGTCGGGCCCCAGCTTGGTCTGGAACGGCAGAGCGTTCCCGGCATCGATGACCTGGCCGTACTCGATGCAGCCCTTCTCCGCGCGCACTGCTGCGAGGTTGGCGCGGGCGTGCTTGAGGATTTCCTCGCGTTTGCCGGGCTTGGCGGTGATGACGGCGATGACGTGGACCATTTTTCTTCCTTTAGTTGAAAAAATTCAACCCTGCCACACCCCGTAGCCCTGCTCGCGCAGGGCGATCGCGAGCTCGATTTCCATGTCGCGGGCGGCGTTGTAGGGCATGGGGTTGGCGTAGGCGTAGAGCTTGGGAAGAAGGCGCACGCCGAAGCGTTGCACGAAGGTGTTGGCGTGGACGCCGGCCTTGTGCTGGGCGAAGCGCCGCTCGGGGGTGCGGCTGGTGTAGCCGACGTAGACGCAGGGCTTGAGGATGTCGCGCTCGGGGTTGGCTTCGCGGAAGCGGCGGCTGTTCAGGATGCGCGGGTCGAGCTCGATGACGTAGACGTTGTGACGGTGCCTGCGGCCGGGTTTCTTCTTCAAAGGCAAACCCCCAAGGCCTATTATGCGGGTCCCGTGTCCATCCCCTTCGAGCTGAACCGCAACGTGTCGCGCGAGGAGATCAACGCGCTGCCGATCCGGCGCTGGGAGGGCGAGGTGCGCGTGGTGGCGTCGCCCGAGGACCTGGCGTCGGCGATGGCGGACATCCTGCAGGAGACGGTGGTGGGCTTCGATACCGAGTCGCGGCCCTCGTTCCGGGTGGGCGAGAGCTATCCGCCGAGCCTGGCGCAGGCGGCCACCGCGCGCGCGGTGTATCTCTTCCAGGTGCAGCACCGGGAGGTGGCGGCGGCGGTCGGGCGCTGGCTTGCGGAGGAGCGCATCGTGAAGGCCGGCGTGGGGCCGGGGGACGACCTGAAGGCGCTGAAGAAGATCGTCGAGTTCCAGGAAAAGTCGGTCGTGGACCTCGGCACCGTGGTGAAGCGCCACGGGCTCAAGCAGAGCGGCGTGCGCAATCTGGCAGGCCTGTTCCTCGGCTTCCGCATCCCGAAAGGCACGAAAACCTCGAATTGGTCGCGGCCGCAGCTGTCGGCGCAGCAGGTGGCGTACGCGGCGACCGACGCCTGGGCCTGCCGCGAGCTTTATCTGCGCTTCCGGGAGCTGGGATTGACCGAATGAGGAAATCCCTGATTGCCGCCGCGCGCGGCTTCGGATAGCTTTTCCCGCATGGAGCAAAGCCGCGAGACCACGGTCCTGTTCGCCTCGATCATCGGCGGCCCGGGGCTGTACGCCAAGTTCGGCGACAAGGGCGGGCACGAGGCGATCGAGCGCTGCCACATGAGGCTGGGGAAGGCGGCCGAGTCCGCGGGCGCGCGCATGCTGCAGGCGAACGAGGCGCGCATCATGGTGCTGGCGGCGACCCCGGACGCGGCGGCCGACGCCGCCTCGGCGATGCACATCGCGATCGAGAAGCTGCCGCGGACCGCCGAGATCAAGCTCGCCGCGGGCATCGGCTTCCACTTCGGCCCGGTGATCCAGAAGGGCGACGAGCTGTTCGGCGACACGGTGAACCTCGCCGCGCGCCTTACCGAGCTCGCCGGGGCCGGGCAGATCATCACCACCGAGTGGACCGGCAAGCTGCTCTCGCCGCTGTACCGCGCCTGGATGCGCACCCTCGACAAGAGCCAGCTCAAGGGGCGCACCGAGGAGGTCGGGCTGTGCGAGCTGGTGTGGCGCCCCGACGACATCACCGCCGTGGTGCGCAACCGCCCCGAGGGCGAGAAGCCGGCGGCGAATCCGGTGCTGCACCTCAGCTACCGCGGCAAGACCGTCACGCGGCGGCGCGAGAAGGAGGCGGTCACCATCGGCCGCGGCGAGGACTGCGGCCTGGTGGTGCAGGACGAGCAGGCCTCGCGCCACCACTGCACCGTCGAGCGCCGGCGCGACAAATTCGTGGTGGTGGACGTCAGCACCAACGGCACCTACGTCACCATCGATGGCAGCCCCGAGGTCGGGCTCGACCGCGAGGAGCTAATGCTCAGCAGGAAGGGCTGGATCACGCTCGGGCAGCCGCGGGCAAAGTCCCAGGAGGTCGTGGAGTTCACAATCGAGTAGGAATTCGGGGTCAGGGAATTCGGGGTCAGGGTCGTAATTATGTTGCCGCGTACGCGCAACCATAATTACGACCCTGACCCCGAATTCCGTAGAATCGGACGATGGGACAAGTCCATCGCCTCGCCGCCGCAGCAGTCCTCGCCCTCCTCAGCAGCGCCGCGCCCGCCCAGGAACCGCCCGACGCGGTGTACCGCAAGCTCCACACCGCCACGCTCGGCAGCAACCTGAACGAGATGCTGCGCTACGCCACCGAGCAGCGCCGCGCGGAGCTCGCGGCGATGCCGGGCGCCGCCGAGACGGTGAAGCTGATGGCGATGATGATGCCGCGCAACTTCACCGTCACCGGCACCAACATCAGCGCCGACGGCATGACCGCGCAGCTGCGCGCCATCGGCACCGGCTCGTTCATGGGTTCGGCCTCGCAGATGCACGGCACGGTGAACTTCATGAAGGAAAAGGGCGAGTGGAAGGTCGACAAGTGGGAATGGGGCGACAAGCCCGGCGGCGCGCCGATGGCGGCGCCGGCGGCGGCAGGGCAGGTCGCAAGGAAGCCCTTACCTGCTATTCCCGCCTCCCCGCCCGAGCCGACGCCGGCCGGCACCACGCGCACCCAGCAGCCGACCGACTGCGTGATCAAGCCGGTGATGAGCGACGAGGACCTGAAGAAATGCGGGGCTGGCTCGAGGTAATTCGGGGTCAGGGTCGTAACTCGTTTCCCGCGTACGCTGAAACGAGTTACGACCCTGACCCCGAATTACTCCGCCTGCGCGGCCAGCACATCCGCCACGCACGCCGTCAGGCGCTTGGCGTAGCCGAGGTGCAGGAACTCGTTCGGGCCGTGGGCGTTGGAGTGCGGCCCGAGCACGCCGGTGATCAGGAACTGCGCCTGCGGGTACTTGACCCCGAGCATCGCCATGAACGGGATGGTGCCGCCCTCGCCCATCCACATGGCCGGCTTGCCGAAGTGGGTCTTTGAAGATTCATCCAGGATCTTTTCGAGCCACGGCACCGTCCGCGGGGCGTGCCAGCCGGTGCCGGCGTGGTTCGACTCGAAGCGCACGCGCGCGCCGTAGGGCGGGTCGGCCTCGAGGATCGCCTTGAGCTGCTGCGCGGCGGCCTCGGCGTTGACCGTCGGCGGCAGGCGCAGCGACAGCACCAGCGAGGTCTGCGGCCGCAGCACGTTGCCGGCGCTCCCCGGCGGCGGCAGGCCTTCGGCGCCGGTAACCGCGAGGAACGGCCGCCAGCTGCGGTTCAGCACCAGGTCGGCGAGGTCCGCCTGCATCGGCCGCATGTTCGGCACGAAGGGAAACTTGCGCCAGATCTCCTCGCCCAGAACCCCGGCGGCGAGCTTCGCCTGCGCCGCGCGCTCGGGCGGGATCTGCGCGTGGAACGCCGCGTGCTTGACCAGGCCGGTGTCGGCCGCGTCGATCCGCTCCAAAAGGCTGCGCGCCACACGGAAGCTCGAGGCCACCACGCCGCTCGCGTCGCCCGAGTGCACGCCCTCCGTGAGCACCTCGACGGTGAGCACGCCGTTCACCAGACCGCGCAGCGAGGTCGTGCCCCAGAGTTGCTCGTAGTTGCCGCAACCGGAGTCGAGGCCGATCACCAGGCTTGGGGTTTGTATGCGTTCAGCCAGTTTTTCCAGGTAGAACGGCAGGTCGTAGCTGCCGCTCTCCTCGCAGCATTCGATGAGGATGCAGATGCGACCATGGGGCCGCTTCTCGTCCTGCAGGCTCTTGATCGCTGCTATCGAGGAAAAGACTGCGTAGCCATCGTCCGCGCCGCCGCGGCCGTAGAGCTTGCCGTCCTCGATGCGCGGCTGCCACGGGCCGTAGCCTTCCTTCCAGCCGACCATCTCGGGTTGCTTGTCGAGATGCCCGTACATGAGGACTGTCGGACCTTTGCCTTCGATCTCTATAAAAAGAACGGGGGTACGCCCCTCGAGACAGACGACCTCGAGCTTCATGCCCTTCACCGCGTGCTTGCGGCACCAGTCGGCGGCGAGCTGCACCACGGTCTCGATGTGGCCGTTCTTCTGCCAGGCCTTGTCGAAGTGCGGCGACTTGGCGGGGACCTTGATGTACTCGACGAGCGTGGGGACGATCGCGTCGTCCCAGAACTGGCCGATCTTCATGTGTTCCACGACCTTGCGACCAGGCGCAGCTTGCCGCTGATTCCCGGCGCGCCGGGGGCGTCGATCGGGATGTCGATCTCGATGCCGCCCGCGAGCGCCTTGGGCTCGATCGGCACCTGCTTCTGCGAGCCGAGCGTGCTCTGCCAGGCGTGCTCCACCTTCCAGGCGCCCTTGGCGGTCTTCGGCGGGAAGATCTCGACGATCGCGGTGTCGCGGAACAGGTAGCCGCCCTCGTAGTGCTCCTTGTTCCAGAACAGGCCGTCGACCTCGTAGTCGGGCACGCGCACGCCGACGGTGACGGCGTAAGCGAGCGACTCGCGGTTGGGGTTGACGCGCGCCTTGCGCGACAGGAACAGGCTCGAGAGGTAGACCTTGCGCTTGGCGCCCGAGCGCAGCTCGTCCAGCGTGCGGCAGGCGACCGAGTCCTCCTCGGCGACGCGCCGCGTCAGGTACCAGCGCTTGCCGCGCGGTGAGGCGAGCACCTCGAATTGGTACAGGGCCTGCACTTTTTTTTGTTTATCTAGTTTTTTTTGTACACCTTCGGGCAGGCGTATCTCTCCCACGTCCATCCACAGGTCGACGCGCACGTCGCCGAACAGGAAGCGCGTCAGGTTCTGGTAGGCCTCCTCGCTGTTGACCAGGCCGAAGGTGCCGGAATGCGCGCGGTAGCAGTAGGCGGTGGCGCAGGGCTCCGACACCTTGCCGTCGGCGGCGATGCCCCAGACCGAGGCGTTGGCGATGCGCACCAGGCCGTCGCTGCCGTGGCCGGCGAAGGCGCGCGACAGGCCGAAGCCCGGCTCGTAGTCGGAGCGGTTGGTGCCGATCATGCAGAAGAAGCGCCCGGAGGAGAACGCCTCCTCCGGCAGCCAGTCGACGCGCTCGTCCTTCGGCTTCTTCAGGCCGAGGTACTCGGCCATGCGCTTGCGGTTGAAGTTGTCCATGTCGTTGGCGGTGAGCCAGCTCGGGATGTTGATGCCCGCCATGTCGATGCCGTTGTGCGGCGTGCCGTAGGTGAACACCTTGTCGACGCACTTCTTCGCTTCAAGCGCGCCCAGCTTCGGGTTCTGCAGGAAGGCGCGGCACACCAGGCCGCCCATCGAGTGCGCCACCAGGTAGCAGCGGAACTCGCTCTTCTTCACCTTGGCCACCGGGTCGGCGCATACCAGCTCGCGCACCCGCAGGATCAGCGTGCCGAGGTCGGCGGCGAACTTCTCGATCTCCGGGGTCTTGCCGGTGCCGAGGAGCCGCGAAGCCTCGTCGTAGTAGCGGTAGATCACGATCGAGTGCGGCGGGATCGAGGTCTTGGTCCAGTCGGCGTCGAACAGGTCCGCGCCGGCGTCGAACACGCTGGAATAGCCGAAGTCGGCGCCCAGGCGCACCACCGGCGACTCGAAGATGAACTTGCGCGGCGGCGCCGCCTTGTCCGGGGTGGCGCGGTACACCGTCGAGCCGAGGTTGAAGCCGCAGAACGGGTCGGCGGTGGTGTCGTCGATCTCGCCCTCGGTCATCGCGTAGCCGCGCACGTAGATGATCGGCCACTTCGTCTTGTCGTGGGTCATTTGGCCCTCCCGGAGAAATAATTATGCGCGAGAATCCCCGCCATGATCGCCGTCGCGCTGATCCTCCTGCTGTTTGCCGGCTGCGCCTGCGCGCAGGGCGGCGAGGCGGGCCTGAACATCTTCGGGCTGTCGTACC
Source organism: uncultured Enterobacteriaceae bacterium (assembly GCA_964576525.1). Classification (GTDB taxonomy): domain Bacteria; phylum Pseudomonadota; class Gammaproteobacteria; order Burkholderiales; family SG8-39; genus SCGC-AG-212-J23. The sequence continues at coordinate 5,013 of CAZNVH010000094.1, read as the reverse complement.
ACTTCGAGCGAGACAAGGCGAAGGAGCTCGGCCACGACAACGAGATAAATCCCGGAATCGGGCTGCGCTATCGCTTTCCGGGGGGGCAGGATTTTGATTGGTTTGGCGACGGCGGCGTCTACCGCGACTCGGCACGCAACACCGCGGTGTACGCGGGCGGCGGCGTCCTGTGGAAGCTCACCGACAACCTGCGCGTCGGCGGCGCGCTCAGCTTCTTCTACAGCGACACCTACAACCAGGGCGACCCGTTCATCGCGCCGATCCCGCTGCTGGTCTACGACTGGCGCGCGGTGAGCTTCAACATGGTCTACTTCCCGAAGATCAGCGGCGTCAACGAGCTGAACACCCTAGGCTTCTGGCTGACCTTTTGGCCTAAGCGCTACTGAATTCGGGGTCAGGGTCGCAACTCGTTCTCGCGTACGCGGAAACGAGTTGCGACCCTGACCCCGAATTCCTCAGCACCACCAGCACGAAGGCGCCGCGACCACGCCCTTGGGGAAGGTCACGACGATCGCCATGCCCTCGCCCGGGCGCAGCGCGCGGGTAGCGCGGAACGCCGCCGCGCCGTCGCGCACCAGGCTGACGTAGTCGTTGCCGCGCGCATCCCGGATGCCGGTGTTGGCCGCGGGCCGGATGTCGCGCGCCGGCACCCGCCCGGGAAGCTGCAGCTCGGCCGAGACGCGCTCGAGCGCGAGCGGCCAGGAATTCCCGGTCACGTCCCAATGCAGTTCGTCGCGGGCGCCGTCGAAGCGCACCTGGCGCGCGGCGGTGTACGCGATCTCGAAGACATGGCGCCCGTCGGGCAGCGGCGCGTCGGTCCGCCCGGTGCGCAGCCGCAGGCCGCCCGCCAGGCGCTCCAGCGCGTAAGGCTCGGGCGCCCCGTTGCGTATCACGCTGCGCACTGCGACGCCCGTGGCCGCGAGGTCGCGCCGGATGCCGCCGTGGATCACCCCGCCCCCCGACACTTCGACCGTAATGCGCTCGGTGACGCTCAGGTCGCCGTTGAGCGCGACGCGCAGGTCGCTATGGAAATCGAGCACGCGCTCGGCTGCTTCCGCCGGCATGGCCCAGAAGAAGGCCAGGAGAAGGATTTTTTTCATACCAAGAGGAGCGCCTCGGCCAGCTCCAGGACGTCGTCGGGCCAATACACCGGCGCGCGCGGCCGCGGCGCGCCGCCGTCGACCAGCGCGCGGCAGCCGAGCACCGGCAGGATCCAGCGCGACGGGATCGCCTCGCGGCCGTGCGCCGCGCCGAGCAGCGCGCCGCAGACCGCGGCGTTGGTGTCGGTGTCGCCGCCCGCGGCGACCGTGGCGATCAGGGCTTCCTCGAAAGCGGATTTTCCCAGATGGAAAAAAGCATTCTGGAGCGACACCAGCACCCAGCCCATGCGGGTGAAGTAGTCGGCCGGCGGCGCGCCGCCCTCGATCGCCTCGCGCACGCGCCCGGAGCAATTCTCGAGCGCCGCCTGGCGCATCGCCTTGGGGCTGCCGCCCCCGATCCCGGCGGCGATCGCCGCGGCGTAGGCGGCGCAGGCGTCGATGCAGGCCGGGTTGGTGTGTGTGAGCCGCGAATCGTCGCGCGCGGTGGCGGCGGCGCGCGCCGGGTCGCCCGCCGCCCACACGCCGAGCGGCGAGACGCGCATCAGCGAGCCGTTCGACTCGCTCTCGGTGGTGTGCTGGCCGAGCAGCCCGCGCTCGGTGGTCTGGCCGATGTCCACCGGGCGCGAGGTGAGCCACTCGCGGTATGTGTCGAGGACTTTTTCCGGAACGAATCCTTTGTGGGCAACCAGGCAGCGCGCCAGCGCCAGCGCCATCTCGCTGTCGTCGGTCGGCTGGCCGGCGATGGTGTGGTACACGCCGCCGTCGGCGAGGTTGCGCAGCCCCTGCGGGAACAGGCGCGCGATCTCGGCCGCCGGCTTGAACTCGACCAGCGAGCCCAGGCTGTCACCGATCACCTGGCCGAGCAGGCAGCCCTGCGCGCGCGGCAGCCGCGCCGCGGCGGCGCGGCGCGGGAAGCCGAGCGTCACGCGCGCCTTGAGCGGCGGCTCGCGCTCGAGGCTCTTCCAGTCGAAGCGCGCCAGCTCGGCCGCCGCCACCGGCGCCCCGGCGAAGCAGCCCGACAGGCGCCGCTCCAGGCTGCCCTCGAGGCGGATTTCCCGCCCCTCGGCGTCGAGCGCCACGCCGCCCGCGCCGCGCATCAGCGCCATGCCGGCGGCGATGTCGTACTCGCTGATGCCGTGGACCGAGATCGCCACGATGCCGTCGCCCGCGGCGACGCGCGCCAGGCGGTAGGCGATGCTCGGCATCGCGATGTAGCGCGCCGGGGCGCAGGCGCGTGAGAAGGTCCCGGGGCGCAGCGCCGCCGAGGCGGTGGCGAACACGAATTCGCCCGCGGCGAGCATCCGCTGCGACAGGTCGACGTCGAGCGCCTTGCCGTTCCTCAGGAGCGGGCCGGCGCCCTCGGCCCAGGCGATGGTGTCGCGGCCGCGGTCGGGCGAGAGCGGGCTGTGCACGACGCCGAGGACGGGGATTTTGCCTTTGAGCAAGGCAACGGAAATCGCGGAGCCGCGCCGGCCGCCGGTGAATTCGGAAGTGCCGTCGTGCGGGTCGACCAGCCAGAGGAACTCGTGCGCTTCGGCCGACGACAGCCCGGTCTCCTCCCCGATGAAGGGACAGGGAATGAGCGCCTGCAGCTTTTGCTGCAGGCGAACCTCCATCTCCGTGTCGATAGTCGCTACGCCGCCACGCCCGCGCGGGCCTTCGGCGCGCAGGAACTCGGCGGCGAGCGCCTCGCCCTCGGCCTCGACCGCGGCGATCACCCCGGCGAGGATGTCCTTCAATCGAGAACCCGGCCGCGCAGCGTCTTGGTCCGCGAGTGGCGCTTCTTGCTTTCCAGTCTTTTTTTCCTGGAAGAAAACGTAGGGCGAGTCGGCCTGCGTCGCTTCGGAACGTGGGCTGCCGCGGCCACCAGCGCATGCAGCCGCGCGAGCGCCTCTTCGCGATTGCGCTCGAGGCTCCTGTGGTTCTGCGCCTTGATCACCACCTCCCCGGCGCGCGTCACGCGCTGGTCGCCGAGGTTCAGCAGCCGCTCCTTCACGTGCTCCGGCAGGGATGACGCGCGCACGTCGAAGCGTAGGTGCACCGCGTTCGACACCTTGTTGACGTTCTGCCCGCCGGCACCCTGGGCGCGCACCGCGGTGATCTCGATTTCATTCTCGGGAATGAAAATCACAGCCGATTATCCTGCGTGAATTCGGGGTCAGGGTCGCAACTCGTTCTCGCGTACGCGGAAACGAGTTGCGACCCTGACCCCGAATTCAAGTACTCACCCTGTTCCGGCCTCCCTGCTTCGCACGGTACAGCGCCTCGTCGGCCGCCTTGATCACCTGCGCCGGCGTGCGCCGCGCGCCGCCGGGACTGCAGGCGCCGATCGACACCGTCACCGAGAGGCTCTTCTCCACGCCGCCCGTGGTGTCGACGACCTTCTCCCCTGCGGCGCGGCGCTTGGCGCCTTCCTCGCCCGATTTCGGCCGGCCCGCTGCGCGCACCGCCATGCGGTAGCTCTCGACCGAGGCGCGCAGCGCCTCGAGGTGCGGAAACGCTTCCGCGACGTCGCTGCCGGGGAAGAGCAGCGCGAACTCCTCGCCGCCGTAGCGGTAGGCGAGCCCGCCGCCGCCGACCTCCCCGAGGCGCGCGCCGACCAGCTTCAGCACCTGGTCGCCGATGTCGTGGCCGTGGGTGTCGTTGAATTTCTTGAAATGGTCGACGTCGACCATCGCGATGGTGTAGAGCTCGCCCAGGCCGCGCATGCGCTCGTCCAGCGCGCGGCGCGCGGGCAGCCCGGTGAGCGTGTCGCGAAAGGCGAGGCGGTGCGACTCTTCGAGCAGCGACACCACCAGGATCGCGCCCGCGGCTGCCATGAACGCGCTGTAGGCGCCCGGCGACCCGACCCAGGTGACGGCGATGAACCAGGCGGCGAGCGCGCCGGCGGCGCCGACCTGCAGCGGCGCCGCCTCGGGCCAGGCGCGCCACACCGCGGCGGCGAAAGCCGCGGCGAACGCGATGCGGCCGAGGAGCGGCGTCGGGTCGGCGCGCAGCAGGAAGTTGTCGAGCGGAATCCCCGGAGCCTTGAACAGCCAGGCGAGCAGCACGGCCTCCGCCGCCAGCAGCGCGAGCCAGGCATAGGAAGCGCGGTAGCGCACCCCGCGCTCCGGCCGCAGCATCGCGATGAACACGTTCAGCGGCAGCAGCAGCGTGAGCGCCATCTGCACTGCGGGCGCCGGCCAGGCCTGCTGCGCGGCGAAAGCGCCGAGGAGCGAGGCGACGACGACGAAGGCGCGGCCGCGGTTGAAGCGCAAGGCGAGCGCGAGCCCGGCGACGAACAGCGCGTAGGGCCCGAACGTGCGCAGCCCGGCGAGAGAGTCGGGCAGCGGCACCAGCCACGCGGCCAGCGCGGTGGCGGCAAGGATCCCGGCCGGAATCCAGGCCGGGCGCATCACGCTATCCACCCAGCCTGTCGGGCCGGAATCCGACGTCGCAGACCCTGCCGCGCTGGGCGCGCTTGCCGATGTGGTCCGCCAACTGTTTTTGATCAAGAACCAGACTCTTTCTGGTTCTCTTGAAGCCCGACACCGCCAGGGACTTGCCGTCGGTCGGCGCGACCGAGGCGAGCGTGGTCTTCTCGGGCAGCGCAATGAGCTGCACGCCGACGCCGCCGTTGGGCCGTTCGGGCACTTCCCCGATCGGGAAAACAAGAAGCCGCGCGTCGGAAGAAAGCGCCGCAATCAATTTCTCATCTGAAACCACTGCTGGCGGCCGTGCTACGGCGCCCTCGCCGACGTTCATGAAGTCCTTGCCCTGGCGCGTCTTCGAGGCAAGGTCGCCGAGCTTGCACAGGAAGCCGAGGCCCGCGGAGCTGTTCATCAGCAGGCGCCGGCCCGGGTCGCCGCTCGCCAGCCACACGATGTCGTCGGAGCCCGAGTTGACCAGAGAGTTCACCGGCGCGCCGTCGCCG
>CAZNVH010000093.1:0-28870 GCA_964576525.1 uncultured Enterobacteriaceae bacterium | reverse complement strand
ACGAGCGCGGCCAGCGCCACAACAAGGACGGGCATGCGGCAACCGTCGAGCAGGCCACCGGCATGCCGCTGGTGATGCCCGCTCCGCGCATTGCCGACCCGGTCAACATGAACCCCGAAGCCTGCGCCTGGGTGGACGTCGCGCGCGGCGTGCAGCGCAAGGAGCTGGGCAGCTTCACCGAGGCCGAGACGCGCATCAGCTTCCTGCGCCTCGAGCAGGGCGCGTCCTGCGACATCCCGCGCGCGCGGCAGAGGACGCTTTTCTTCGTCTGCTCGGGAACGGGCAGCGTCAACGGGCAGGCCGTTTCCGCGCGCGACGGCATCATGCTGGACGAGGGCGAGTCGGGCGTGCGAATCGCGGCGAGCGCGGCGCTGCAGCTTTTCGTGATGGACCTGCCGAAGCTCGCGCTCATGCAGGCCGCGCGCGAAGCGAGCCTCGTTTGAAATTCTCTGCCATCGCATTGGCCGCGACCGCGCTGTTCTCGGCGGCGCCGCGGGCCGCGCACGCCGCGGACTTCTACGCCGGAAAGACGGTCGAGATCATCGTGCCGCTCGGCGCCGGCGGCCAGATGGACATCGCGACGCGCGTCTTTGCCAGGTACCTCACGCAGCACGTCGAGGGCAATCCGAACGTGCGGGTGGTGAACCTGACCGGCGGCGGCGGCATCCTCGGCGCGAACCAGTTCGAGGTGAACCGCAAGCACGACGGGCTGCATTTCCTGATGACCGGAACCGCCACCGTGCTCGACTGGATGCTGGGGCGCTCCGCGGTGAAGTACGACTTCAAACGCATCCATCCGTTGTGGGCGGCGCCGAATCCGAGCATCGCGTTCTTCCCGAAGAGCACCGGCGTGCGCAGCGTGAAGGACCTGAAGAAGCCGGCGAAGCCGCTGGTGTCCGGGGTGGTGGCGCCCACCGGGCCGGAGCTCCCGACTTACATGATGCTGCACATGGCGGGAATCCTTGACAGCATCCGCGTCGTGCAAGGCTATAAGAGCGGCAACGACGTCACCGCCGCGTTCCTCGCGGGCGAGATCAATTTCGGCCGCAACTCGCACGGCTCCTTCGACCAGCGCTTCCAGGCGCCGCTGGCGGCGGGAGACCTGGATCTCATCTATACCCACGGCTTCTACGACGAGGCGGGCAGGTACGTCGCCGACCCGAAGCGGCCGCAGCTGCCGAACCTCGAGGGCGCTTTCATCGCGCTCACCGGCGCCAAGCCGTCCGGCGAATTCTGGGACGCGACGATGCTCCTGAACCGGGTGAACGTGGCCGGCGGCGTGAACTTCGGCATGCACCTCGACGCGCCCGAAGAGGCGCGCAAGGCCATGGACCGGGGCATCGCGAAGATGGTCGCGGACCCGAAGTTCCAGGCCGACCTGGGCGCGATCTTCGGCGTCGAGTACCCGAGCCTCAGCGGCGCGGCCCTGGTCGCCGCGCATCGGCAGATGACCAGCGCCGATCCCGCGCTGGTGAAGGTCGTGCAGAAGTTCCTCGCCGACAAGTTCAAGTACAAGTTCGACTGAGTGGCTGAAGCCGCGCTGTCCGCGCTCGGCCATCTCGGCAGCGTCCAGCTCTGGCTCTACATGCTCCTCGGCATCGCCGGGGGGCTGGTCATCGGCATCCTGCCGGGGCTCGGCGGCGTCGTCGGCATGTCGCTCTACCTCCCGTTCCTTTTCGGCATGGACCCGTACGTCGGCCTGGGAATGCTGGTCGGCTTCCTCGCGGTCGGCGCGACCAGCGACTCGTTCACCTGCGTGCTCATCGGCGTCCCCGGATCGGCGGGCTCGCAGGCGACGGTGCTGGACGGCTATGCGCTCGCGCGCAAGGGCGAGGCGGCGCGCGCGCTCGGCGCGAGCTTCTCGGCGTCGCTGCTCGGCGGCCTGTTCGGCGCGGCGTCGCTTTTCGTGGTGGTGGCGCTGGCGCGGCCGTTCATCCAGACGCTGAGATCGCCCGAGCTTTTCATGCTGACGCTCCTTGGCATTACCGCCGTCGGCATCCTCGTCCGGGGGAACGTGCTGATGGGCCTGTCCGCGGCGGCGCTGGGCGTGATGCTGGCCACCATCGGCGGGGCGCCCGCCGTCCCGGAGTACCGCTACACGTTCGGGCTGGTCTACCTCTACGACGGGCTGACGCTTTCCACGGTGGCGATCGGCCTCTTCGCGATCCCGGAAGCGCTCGAGCTCCTCATCAAGCGCACGCCCATCTCCCGCATCGAGCAGGTGAAAGGCAGCCTCTGGAAGGGCTTCATGGAGACGATGCGCCACAAGTTCCTGGTCTGGCGCAGCTCGCTCGTCGGCACGCTGGGCGGCGCCCTGCCGGGCCTCGGGTCGGCGGCGACCGACTGGATCGCCTATGCGGTGGCGAAGCAGACGGTGAAGGACAGCTCGGGTTTCGGCCGCGGCGACATCCGGGGCGTCATCGCCTCCGAGAGCGCGAACAACGCGAAGGAGGGCGGCTCCCTCATTCCGACGCTGGTGCTCGGCATTCCCGCCGGCGCGACGACGGCGGTGCTGCTCGGCGGCCTCATGATCCTCGGCATCAACCCCGGTCCGGACATGCTCACCAAGCACCTCGACCTGACTTTCACCGTGATCTGGGCGCTGGTGATCGCCAACGCCATTGCCTGCATCGCGTGCTTCGCGCTTTCGGACCCGATCTCGCGCATCACCCGGGTGCGCGGCGAGCTGCTCGCGCCGGTGCTGATCGTCTTCTTCTTCGGTGCGGTGTACCAGGCCTCGCAGGACCTCGGCGACATCATCGCGATGCTGGCGATCGGGGTCGTCGGCTACGTGCTGCGCCTGCTCGGCTGGCCGCGCTCCCCGTTCCTGATCGGCTTCGTGCTCGCGCCCGGGCTCGAGCGCTACCTGCACCTTTCGATCAGCGTCTATGACTTCAAGTGGCTCGATTTCCTGTCGGTGCAGATCCTCGGGCTGATCATCCTGCTGGCGCTGTTCGGCCCCGCCGCCGTCCGCCTGGCGCGGGCGGCGCTGCGCTCATGACGCGCGCTGAAATCACGCTGCGCCTCGGCGTATCGGCCGTGTTGCTGCTCCTCACCGCTGCTTACCTGGCCGCGGCGCGCTCGTTCGATCCGCTCGCCGGGTATGTGCCGCTCCTCGCGGGCGGAGCCGGGTTCATTCTCCTGACGCTCATCGTCGTGCGCGAGATCGTGCGCCTCGCCCGCTGGTCGCCGGGCCGGACGCTCGCGCGGGCGCAGACCGTCGAAGGCGAGGCCGAGATCGAGCTCTCCCGCAGCACGGCGGCGGCGAGCTTCAAGTACGTCGGCGCCATGCTGCTTCTCCTGCTCGCCGTCTGGCAGGTCGGCCTCCTGGCGGCGGGCCCCGCCTTCGCCACGCTCTTCCTGTGGCTCGAATCCGGGCTGAGGCTGCGCACGTCGCTCGCGATCGGCGTGGCGACGTTCCTCTCGTTCCTCATCCTGAACCGCACCCTGGACTTTGCGCTTCCATGAAGGCTGACGTCGTTGTCATCGGCGGCGGCGGCTCGGGGCTCGCTGCGGCCATCGAGGCCGCCCGCCTCGGGCGCAGCGTCATCCTTTTGGAGAAGGGAGCGCAGCTCGGCGGCACCACGAGCACCTGGTCGGTCGGCTCCATCTCCGCGAACTGCACGCCGCACCAGATCCGGGCCGGGATCAAGGATTCGCCGCAGGAGCATTTCGAGGACATGGCGCTGGTCGCGCAGGCGAGGCGCCCGGGCGCAGTCGACAACCTAGAGCTGCGCCGGCTCTACGTCGAGAACATCACGGACACGTTCCGCTGGCTGATGGATGCGGGAATCGAATTCTTCGGCCCGCACGAGGAAAAGCCGCACCGCTATCCGCGCATGCACAACGTGCTGCCGAACTCGCGCGCCTATATTTACCGCCTTGCGAAGCTGGCCAGGCGCGCCGGCGTGCGCCTGGAGACCGGCGCCCGCGTGACCGAGCTGCTGCGCACCGACGGCCGGATATCCGGCATCCTCGCCGGCACGCCATCGGGCGCGATACAGGTCGATGCCGCAAACGGCGTGATCATCGCCGCGGGCGATTACAGCGCGAGCAGCGAGCTGAAGGCGGAATACATCGGCAAGGACCTGGCGGCCACCACGCCCGTCAATCCCCTGAGCACCGGGGACGGTCAGCGGCTGGGGATCAGCGCCGGCAGCCGGATCGTGCACGGCGAGCGCTACACCGGCTCGGGCGCCCGGTTCGTGCCGCCGCCGCGCCGGATGCTGGCGGAAACGCTGCCGGGCTGGCGGCTCACTTCGAAACTCGCCAAGCTGGGGCTGGAGTTCCTGCCGAAGGAAATCGTCGGCCGCATGATGATGAAGTTCCTGACCACGGCGCTCGGCGTGTCGGCCAACCTGTTCGCCGCCGGCGGGATTCTCGTCAACCGGCGCGGCGAGCGTTTCACCGACGAGACGTCGAAGATCGCGGCCAGCATTCCGCACCAGGAGGCGGGCGAGGCGTTCGTCGTCTTCGACGGCGAAGCCGCCGCGATGCTCGAGGACTGGCCCCATTTCGTCTCGACGGCGCCGGGCATCGCGTACGCCTATCTCCGGCACTACCGCCGCCACCGCACCGACATCTACCACGAGGCGCCGACGTGGTCGCGGCTCGCCGCCGCCGTGAAGCTTGGGGACGACAACCGGCTCCAGCAAACGATCGACGCGTACAACGCCGCGATCGATGCCGGGGGCACGGACGCGTTCGGCAGGGCGAAGCGGCGCCGGCTGGGAAGCGGGAAGTGCTATGCCCTGGGTCCCCTGAAGAGCATGACCGTGGTGACCGATGGAGGCCTTGCGGTCAACACCCGGCTCGCGGTCCTGGATGGGGACGACCAGCCCATCCCGGGCCTCTTCGCCGCCGGGTCCAGCGGCCAGGGCGGCGTCCTTCTGGAAGGACACGGCCACCACATAGGATGGGCGTTCGTTTCAGGAAGGCTCGCCGGAAGATCCGCGGCCTTCGGTCGCTCCGACTGAATTCGGGGTCAGGGTCGCAATTCGTTTTTGCGTACGCGAAAACCAATTGCGACCCTGACCCCGAATTCTAGGCGGCGAGGCGCCGTGCCTCGGACAGGTGCTTCTTCCAGTACGGGTTGCTCAGGTTGTCGGCGCGCACCGACTTGCCGGACGAGGGCGCGTGCACGAACTTGCCGCTGCCGATGTAGATGGCGACGTGCCCGTACTTCTTGCCTTCCTGGTTGAAGAACAGCAGGTCGCCAGGGCGCAGCTCGGCGACCTGGATCGGGCGCGCGGTCTTGCGCTGCTGCTCGGTGTTGTGCGGCAGCCGGACGCCCGCCTGACGGAAGCTGTACAGCACCAGCCCGCTGCAATCGAAGCCCGTGGGGCTCGAGCCGCCGTACTTGTAGGGCTTGCCGAGCATTTTCTGCGCGTGGCCCGCGGCTTCGCCCGCCTGGTCGAGCGTCGGCCGCGTCGAGCCGGCCGAGGCGACCGGCGCGCTCGGGCCGCTCGCGCAACCGGCGAGCGCGGCCAATCCGATGAGCAGGAGGACTCTCACGCCCCGCAGTTTACTTCTTCCCCGCCGGGGCGTCGGGCTGTCCCGGAAACTGCTGCGCTGCGGGATCGATGTGCGCCCAGGAGCGCGCGCTCTTCGTCCAGATGTTGGCCGCGATTTTCATGCCGCCGGCATGCTCGGGATCGAGCGTGCCGATGCGCAGCGACAGGTTCTCCGGCGTGAGCTCGCGCTGGCTGTAGAGCGGCGAGCCGCAGTCGCCGCAGAAGTAGCGGTGCAGCGTGCGGCCGCTGTCGGCGGTGACCGTGTAGCGCCTGGGCTTGCCCTCGGTCAGCTTGAACACCGCGCTCGGCAGCATGGCGTTGACGCTGCCGCCGGCGCCCGAAGACTTCTGGCAATCGTTGCAATGGCAGGCGCGCAGCTCGCTGATCGACGCGCTTACGGTGTAGCGAAGGGCGCCGCACAGGCAGCCTCCGGTCAGGGTGGTCATCGCAGTCCTTTCGTCGGTCCCGCGGGGACGACTGACTCAGCTGCCGCGGCAGCTGTTGGGCAGGAATTGCTGCTTGAGGTCGGTGCCGTCCGACGTGGCGCCGCAGCGCCAGCGCCTCACGGGGGAGCCGAGGTCGTTGTCGCTCATCACGCTGCCGGCGCTGTTGAGCGGCGCAAGGGTGATGTAGTGCTGCGCGAGGCGCAGGTCGCCGACCTGGTTGCCGAGCGTGAGCCGGACTACGCCGACATCGCTGACCTCGATGCCCGCCACGAAGCGCGACGGGTTGGTGGATTCGCATCCCCAGTTGCCCAGGCCGGGAAGATTGCCGCCGGAGGTATAGGCTTCCTGGATCTGGTTGCGGCAGTTGGAGAGCAGGACCATTCCTTCGGTCACCTTGGCGCGCGTGGCGTAGTCGCGGAAGGTGGGCATGGCGACCGCCGCCAGGACGCCGAGTATGGCGACCACCATCATCAGCTCGATGAGCGTGAAGCCCTGCGTGCTGCCCCTGCGGTTCCCCATGACCTCGGAGCTACCCCTTTGTTTTGCTTCTGCCTGCTTTGTTGCAAGCTGCGTGCCAACCCCTAGGCGCGTCTGCTAAGTCTACTGCGGGGGGGGAAACGAGACAAAGAGCACAGGCTGGCGGCATGCCGTGGACGCAGCCTGTCAGGGGACCTGACAAATTTTGTCGTTATTTGGCTTAGCTGAACCAGCGCTGCCGGCCGGGCCAGCGCTCCACCAGGTCGATGAACAGCGGGTCGATGCCTTTCGGATTCGCGGCGACTTCGCGGGCGAGAGGGCCGGGCTCTTCGTTGTAGGCGAGGAGCGAGAGATCGCTCATGCGCATCGGATAGACGATGCCGTCGAGGTGGTCGCACTCGTGCTGGAGGAGCGCGGCCCACGAACTGTGCGCGTCGTGGCTGTGGGTTTTACCCTGCAAATCGACAAAGGAAATTCCGATATGCATGAACCGGGGCACTTTGCCGTGCAGGCCGGGGATCGACAGGCAGCGCTCCCATACCGGCGTCTTCGCTTCGGCCTTGGGCGTGATCACCGGGTTGAGCATCACGGTCCAGGGGCGCGGCTCGAGGCCCGAGCCTTCGGGGATGCGCGCGGCGATGATGCGGTAGACGACCACCCGCTTCGGCACGAACACCTGCGGCGCGGCGAGGCCGCTCGCGCCGATGTCCTCGAGGGTTTCCTGCATGTCGGCGGCCAGGCGCCGGATTTCGGGCGCGGCGGGGTCGTCCACCGGCGCCGCCTTCTGCAGCAGCACCGGGTTGCCCATCTTGGCGATGCGCAGGACGGCCATGGACGGACTCTAGCGCCTAGAATGCCGGCAAAGGGAGGTTCACATGGGAAAGAGCCTGTACATCGCCGCCGCGGTTGCCGCATGCGGCCTCGCATTCAACGCTCACGCGCAGAAGGTGGCCAAGGTGCAGTCGACCTGGCCGGCCAGCCTGACGCTGCAGGATCACCTGCGGCTGCTCGCCGAGCGCGTCGACAAGCTGACCGCGGGCTCGTTCAAGATCGAGGTGCTCGCCGCCGGGCAGATCGTGCCGGCCTTCGAGGTGCTCGACGCCACCAACAAGAAGGTGATCGACGGCTTCCACGCCATCGCCTACTACTGGGTCGGCAAGAGCCCGACCGCCGCGCTGTTCGCCGGGCCTCCGGGAGGCCCCTTCGGCATGGACCACATGGATTACCTCGGCTGGCTGTACGTCGGCGGCGGGCTCGAGATGTGGCGCGACTTCTACCAGAACGACCTCAAGCTGAACGTCACGGTGTGGCCGGCGCATCCGTCGAGCCCGCAGGCGCTCGGCTGGTTCAAGAAGCCGCTGAAGAGCGTCGCCGACTTCAAGGGCATGAAGTGCCGGCAGACCGGGCTGAACGCCGAGGTGTACGCCAAGCTCGGCCAGAGCGTGGTCAACATGGCCGGCGGCGAGATCGTGCCCGCGGCGCAGCGCGGCGTGATCGACTGCGCCGAGTGGGTCGGCGGCGTCGAGGACCTGCGCCTCGGCCTGCCGGGCGTGTTCAAGTACCACTACACCCCGGGCATGCACGAGAACAACTCGATCGGCGAGTTCGGCCTGAACCTCGACGTGTGGAAGTCGCTCAGCCCGCAGCAGCAGGAGGCGGTGAACGCGGGGATCAAGGACACCTTCATCACCTGGATCACCCGCTGGCAGAAGCAGAACGCCGACGCCATCGAGGAGATGATCAAGAAGCACGGCGTGCAGATCCGGCGCACCCCGCCCGACATCCTGATCGCCACGCTCAAGGCCTGGGACGAGGTGGCCAAGGAGCACTCGGCCAAGCACCCGACCTTCAAGAAGGTGTACGAATCGCAGCGCGAGTACGCGGCGAAGGTGGTGCCGGCGAAGCGCTACATGTTCCCGCCGTACTCGTTCGCGGCCAACTACTACTGGCCGGAGGCCAAGCCGGCGGCGCAGGCCGCCAAGAAGTAGGCCTTCAGTCGAAGGAAACGATCTCGACCCAGTTCGAGCCGCGGCCGGTCGGGACTTTCCCGATCAGCCGCAGCGCGCCGCCGCCCGGGTTGATCGCGTAGGCCGAGATCGTCTCCGACTTCTCGCCCGAGACCACCATGAAGCGCCCGGCCGGGTCGATGCGGAAGCCGCGCGGCTGCTTCTCGGTGGGCGTACTGCCGGTGTAGGCGAGCTTGCCGCCGTCGACCTTGAACGCGCCGATCGTGCTCGAGCTGCGCTCGGCGGCGTAGAGGAACTTGCCGTTGGGCGTGACGTGCAGGTCGGACGCCCAGATGTCGTTCGAGGTGTCGCGCCCCTCGGTCGGCCGCGGCAGGCCGGGGACGAGCTTGGAATCTGGCGGCAATGCCGATTTTGAATCGATCTCTTTCAAAGTTCCGGTACGGGCATCCAAGGCGAGAGTACTCACGGTCGCGGTCAGCTCGTTCAGCAGGAAGACGAACTTGTTGTCGGGCGAAGTGACCAGGTGGCGCGGCCCGCTGCCCTGCTTGAGCTGCAGCACCGGCGGCGTGTTCGCCTCCAGCCGGCCGCGCTTCGCGTCGAACCGGAACTGGAACACCTGGTCGGTGCCGAGGTGCGGCACGAAGGCGTAGCGGTTCGTCGCGTCGACGATGATCGCGTGCGCGTTGCGCGCCGTGGGAATCACCTGTTGCGGCTCGCCGATGCGGCCGTCGGCGCCGACCGGGTTCACGCTCACCAGGTGCGCGCTGTACGACGCCGACAGCAGCCAGCGCCCGCTGCGGTCGAAGCTGATGTAGGGGAAGCTCTCGGCGAGCGGCCCGCTGCCGGCCGGCTCGAGCGCGCCGCTCGCGCGGTCGATGCGGTAGGTGTAGGCGGAGCAGGGCTTGGCGCGCGTCGCCGCGACCAGGAAGCGCTTGTCCGGGCTGACGCTCATCGGCATCACGCCCTTCTCGGCCTTGAAGCGCGCGCCCGGCTCGAGCGCGCCGTCGGGCATCAGCCGGTACAGGCCGATGTCGCCGTCCTCGGCGCTCGAGACGTAGACCCAGGCCAGGCTCAGCCCCGCGGCTTGACCCAGGTCTCCGACCAGGCGAGCACGCAGCTCGACGACTGCCGGCCGCCGCGCTCCTGCGCGAACACGGTCGCCGCCGCGGCCTGGCCGTTGACCATGAGCTGGGCGCTGCGCGCCGGCAGGAAGGTGCTGTAGACGCCGAGCGGGCGGTTCATGGCGCCCGGCGGCATGGTGAGCACGAACGGCGGCATGAAGTCCCACCAGGAGAGGACGATCTCCTCCTTGCGCGACACGACGCGCTCCTCGACCGCGCTGAGCGAGTTGCCGGTGCGCTCGAACTTCGCCTCGACGATCGGCAGCGTCTCGGCCGCGAACTCCTTGTACAGCAGCACCTCGATCGTGCGCTGCAGGAAGCGCGCCACCGCGGGGTTGTCGGAGTAGACGCGCGGGCCTTTTCCGGTGAGCGGGCTCTCGATGAACAGCGCATGGCCCTGGCCGGCGGGCGACCACAGCACGCGCCAGTGGCTGGTGCGGTCGTTGATGGTGTTGCCGCCGTCGTCCGAAAGCCGGATGAACGAGTTTTCCCCGGTCATCACCGGGTCATGCGGGTCGACCAGCTGGGGCTCGGCCATGATTCCTCCCGTTGTCGAGCCGCAACAGTATCATTCCTGAATGGCCGACCGGGACGCCGTTTCTCTCACCCAATCGCTGCTGCGCTTCGACACCGTCAACCCGCCGGGGCGCGAGCGCGACTGCGCCCACATGGCCGGCGCGCTGCTCCAGGATTTCGGTTTTTCCGTTGAATATTTTGAATATCAGGAAGGTAGGACGAGCGTTGTTGCCCGCGCCGGCGGCTCCGACGGCAAGAAGCCCCTGTGCCTCACCGGCCACCTCGACGTGGTGCCGCTCGGCGCGCGCAAGTGGAGCAAGGACCCGTTCGCCGGCGAGACCCACGGCGACAAGCTCTACGGCCGCGGCGCCTCCGACATGAAGGCCGGCGTGGCCGCGATTCTCCTGGCGGCGAGGGCTTTCTCGGGAAAACTCGCCGGCACTCCGGGCATCGTCGTCGTGCTTACCGCGGCGGAGGAAGGCGGCTGCGTGGGCTCGGCGCAGCTCGCGAAGACCCGGCTCCTGGGCAAGGCCGGCGCGATGGTGGTCGGCGAGCCGACCTCCAACTACCCGCTGGTCGGGCACAAGGGCTCGATCAAGTTCCACGCGCGCTTCAAGGGCGTCTCGGCGCACGGCTCGATGCCGGAGCTCGGCGTGAATGCGATCTACAAGGCGGCGAAAGCCGTGGCCAAGCTGGAGAAGTTCCGTTTTGGAACCCCGAAGCACCCGGTAATGGGCAAGCCGACGCTGAACGTCGGCACGATGGAGGGCGGCAACACGGTCAACGCGGTGCCCGACGCGGCGAGCTTCGGGGTGGACATTCGCACCGTCCCGGGCATGGACCATGAAAAGGTCTTGAAAAAAATTGGTTCTCTGCTGAAGGAAGCCGAGCTCGACGTGTTCTCGAATCTCAAGCCCGTGTGGACCTCTCCGGACGAGGAGTGGATCCAGCGCGTGTTCGAGATCTGCAAGCCCTACGTCGGCAAGCCGAAGGCGCGCACCGCGCCGTACATGACCGACGCGGCGAACCTGCTCAAGGTCTACACCGGCGCGCCGACCGTGGTGCTCGGGCCGGGTGAAGCGGCGATGGCGCACCAGACCGACGAGTACTGCTCCATGCAGCGCATCCGCGAGTCGGTGGCGATCTATGAGGCGCTGATCCGCGACTGGTGCCGGCCCGGCGCCTGATGGAGCTGCTGCTCCTCAGCAACTCGCGCACCGCCGCCGGTTTCCTCACCGACTACGTCGCCGAGATCGAGGCTTTTGCCGGCGGCGCACGCCGCGCGGTGTTCATTCCGTACGCCTCGGTGATGCGGTCCTGGGACGAGTTCACCGGGATGGTGAGGCAGGTTTTGCCTTTTTTTGAGTTCATCGAATCCCTGGAGGAGGCGGAGCTGGTCATCGTCGGAGGCGGGAATACCTTCCAGCTCCTGCACGAATGCCGCAAGCGGCGGCTCCTCGACCCGATCCGCAAAAAAACCAGGTACATCGGCTGGAGCGCCGGATCGAACCTCGCCTGCCCGACGATCAAGACCACCAACGACATGCCGATCGTCGACCCGGGCGGCCTCGAGGCGCTCGGCCTGGTGCCGTTCCAGATCAACGCGCACTACACCAACGCGTCGCTCCCGGGGCACCGCGGCGAGACGCGCGACGAGCGCCTGACCGAGTTCGCGCGCGTCAACCCGCAGCTCCCCGTGATCGGGCTGCCGGAGGGCGACTGGCTGCGCGTGTCGGGCGGGCGCGTGGAGCTGCGCGGCCCGCATCCGGCGGTGCTGTTCTCAGGCGGCCGCGCGCCGTCGCCGCTCGCGCCGGGAAAACTAGAGCTTCCCTAGACCTTCACGAACAGCGTCTGCAGCGGCTGCGGCCCGCGCTGCGCGCTCCAGTGCCCGTGCAGCTTCGCATCGAAGCTCGCGCCTTCGGGCAGCGTGTCCGACGAGAAGAAATGCTGGCCCGCCTTGAACAGGCGCGTGCTGCCGTCCTGCAGGCCGATCTCCATCTCGCCGCCGATGATGAACACCCACTGCGGCTGCGGCGTGCAGTGCCACTGGCTGCGGAAGCCGACCGGGCTGTAGCGCAGCTGGATGCCGGTCGAGGGCAGCACCTTCGACAGCATCGCCTGCGGCGTGCCTTCGGACAATGCGATCAATTCCTCGCGCCACTTCGCGCGGCCGTCGGCTGCCGTGTAGAGAACGACTTTGGTGAACTTCATCGGCTTGACCTCTAGCGGCTGCGGTACTTCTCGATCGCGCCGCGGGCGAGGGCCATGCCGTGGCCGGGGCGGTCGGGGATGCGGAAGCGGCCGCCCTTGCACTCGGGCTGCTCTTCGAACAGGTCGGGCGGGGCCCAGTCCATGTATTCCACCAGGAAGCCGTTGGCCAGCGCGCCCACGATGTGCAGCGAGAGCTCGTGCACCACGTGCGGCGAGACCTGCACGCCGTGCGCGGCGGCGAGGTGGCCGATTTTCAGGGTCTCGCTGAAGCCGGTGGCGCGGCACACATCGGGCATGAGGTAGCGCGCCGCCTTGCGCTCGAGCAGCTCGCGGAACTCGTAGCGGGTGTAGTTGTTCTCGCCGGTGGCGACGGGGATGCGGATGCTTTTGGCCACGTCCTCCATGGCCTGGAAGTCGTCCGCGAGGACCGGCTCCTCGTACCAGACGAGGTCGAGGTCCTCGAGCAGCCCCGCCTGGCGCTGGTTGCCGAGCACGTCGAGCCGCTGGTTCACGTCGACCATCAGGCGCACGCCGGGGCCGACCGCCTTCTTTACCGCCTCGACCCGCGCGCGGTTCACCCTGGGGTCGGGGTCGTGGATCTTCAACTTGTAGTACTTGCAGCCCTGCGCGGCGTACTTCTGCGCCTCGCGCACCAGGTCGTCGATGCTGTACTTCGCCCAGCCGCCGCTGCCGTAGGCGCGCACGCGGTGGCTGATCGCGCCCCACAGCTTGTACAGCGGCCTGCCGCAGGCCTTGCCGGCGATGTCCCAGAGGCCGATATCGAGCGCCGAGAGCGCATAGGCGGCGACGCCCTGCTTCTTCATGCCCATGTCGGTGCGGAACATCTTTTCCCACAGGTACTCGACGTACAGCGGGTCCTCGCCGATCAGCGCCGGCTTGAGCCGCGCCTCGAGGTAGGCGTGCACCGCCTCGGCGCCGCCGCCGCCGAACACCAGGCTGTAGCCCAGGCCCTGGACTCCCTGGTCGGTGGAGATCTGCGCGACGACCAGCTTGTGCTGCGGGTACTGCAGCGCCATCGGGCGCGGCGTCGGCACCGTCAGGACGCAGCTGTCGACCGCGGTGACCTTCACTTCGGGCGCGCCTGCTCGGCGATCTTCCTCAGCAGGCTGCCGAGCTCGGGGCCGGCGCCGCCGGCGGTTTCGAGGTAGTCCTCGGCGACCCTGGCCGCCTCGCCGACCTGCGGCAGCCCGAAGGTGCCGGCCGAGCCGGCGATGGTGTGCAGCTCGCGGCGCAGCTCGGTGAAGCGGCCGGCGGCGAAGTGCTCCTCGAGCCGCGCCAGCTTGGGCGGCAGCTCCCGGCGGTATTCGGCGAGCAGCGCGTCGAACTCCCGCATGAGCGGATTCATACCGAGTGGTCCGACCTCTTCGGCAGGTTGAGCACCGTCCTCACGGCCTTGATCAGCACCGCCATATCGTAGGGCTTGGTGACGTAGCCGTCGCAGCCGCGGCGCAGGCCGTTCAGCACCGCCTCGCGCGACGCCTTGGCGGTCGCCATGATGATCGGCACGCTCTTCAGGAACTCGTGGCTGCGCATCCTCTCGAGCAGCTCGAAGCCGTCGCTGTCGGGCAGCACGACGTCGAGCAGCAGGACGTCGGGCTTGGGCGGCTCGCGCAGCGCCTTGTTGATCTCCTCGCGCGTGGCGGCGATGCGCACGGCGAAGCCCTCCATCTGGAGGTAGGTGCGCAGCAGCTTGGTGAGCTGCGGGTCGTCCTCCACCGCCATCACGGTGAACTTGCGCGCGCCCTCGTCCTTCGGTCGCGGCGGCCCGCGGCGCGCGATGCGCACGAAGAAGCCGTTCGCCTGCAGCGAGGCGACGCCGAGGTCGGTTTCCTTGAGGAAGTCGCCGATGTTGATGGCGGCGGTGGAATCGGGGTCCGCCACGTAGCCGGCTTTCGCCATCTTCTCGAGGGTGGTCGTGGCGGCGGCGGGGTCGAGGCCGTGCTCGCTGCGCTTGGCGATGTCGCCCACCGTGGCATAGCCGTCGACCAGCACCAGCAGCTTGAGCTCCGCCGGGGTGAGCGAGTTCGCGCCGTTCAGCTCGGCGCTCCCCTTGGAAGTCACTATGTAAACTTTTTCTTCCGGCTTTTCGGCCACGGTGCTTCCCCCCGGGCTAACTATAATCGCTTTCGCGAGGAGGTTTCCCATGAAGGCACAAGTCGTCCTGGCCGCGCTCGCCCTCGGCGCATGCGCGCAGCTACCGTACGGCAGCAGCCAGCCGCCGGAATTCCGCGTCGATCCGCACTGGCCGAAGCCGCTGGCCGAGGACGAGAGCGGCCTGCAACTGATCCTCGGGCAGGTGGCCGGCATCGCGGTCGAGGAGAAGAACGGGCACGTCTGGATCGTGCACCGTCCCGCGACCCTGCTGCCCGACGAGTGGAATGCGAAGGAGGGACGGCCGGTCACCCACCGCTGCTGCAAGGCGCTGCTGCCGGTGGCGGAGTTCGACCGCGAAGGCAAGATGCTGCGCAGCTGGAGCCCCACCGGGGCGGGCTTCGACTGGCCGAAGACCGAGCACGGCATTTACGTCGATCCCGACGGCAACGTCTGGGTCGCCGGCAACGGCAACGAGGACCACCAGATCCTCAAGTTCACCCCCGAAGGCAAGTTCCTGATGCAGATCGGGCGCCCCGGCAGGTCCGAGGGGAGCAACAGCCGCCTGCAGCTCGGGCGCCCGGCGCACATGGTGGTGTCGGGCGGCGAGCTCTTCGTCGCCGACGGCTACGGCAACCGCCGCGTCGTGGTGTTCGACGCCGCCACCGGCGCCTACAAGCGGCACTGGGGCGCCTACGGCGGGACGCCGAGCGACGACAAGCCGCCGGCGTACGACCCGAAGCAGCCGCCGTCGTCCCAGTTCGGCAACCCGGTGCACTGCGTGCGCGTGTCGAGCGACGGCCTGGTGTACGTCTGCGACCGCGCCAACAACCGCATCCAGGTGTTCGGGCGCATGGGCAACTTCCGGCACGAATTCCGCGTCGAGGTGCAGACCCTCGCCAACGGCGCGGTGTGGGACATGGTCCTGTCGCACGACCCGGCGCAGAAATACCTGTACGTCGCCGACGGCGCCAACGGCCGTATCTACGTGCTGAACCGCGCCGACGGCAAGCGCGTCGGCATGTTCGGCCGCACCGGGCGCATGGCGGGCGAGTTCAAATGGATCCACAATATCGCTATCGACCGCGACGGCAACCTGTACACCTCGGAGGTCGGCTTCGGCCGGCGCATCCAGAAGTTCCAGCTCATCGGCGGCACGTTCTGAGCGCGACGCTACCGGGGGCGTGCGACTGCCACGTCCACGTCTTCGGCCCCGCGGCGCGCTTCCCGCTCGCCCGCGACCGGCCCTACACGCCGCCCGAGGCCTCGGTCGAGGAGCTCGCCGCGCTGCACCGGCGCCTCGGCATCGAGCGCGCGGTCGTCGTGCAGCCCAGCCCTTACGGGACCGACAACGCCTGCATCCTCGATGCGGTGGAGAAGCTGGGCAAGCAGGCGCGGGCCGTTGCCGTCATCCCGACGACGGGAATCCAGGATTCGACCTTGTGGAAAATGCACCGCGGGGGCGTGCGCGGCGTGCGCATCAATCTGCAGACGGCCGGCGTGCAGGACGCCGCCGTCGCCCAGCGCCTGCTCGACGATGCAGCAGCGAGGGTTGCGGACCAGGGATGGCACGTGCAGACATTTGCAAGCCTGCGCCTGCTGCGAAGACTGGAGCTGAAGAAGCTGAAGGCGACCCTGGTAATCGACCATTTCGGGCTGCCGCGGGACCAGGACGACTGCGACCACCTGGTTTCGCTGCTGCGGGGCGGCAGGGTGTACGTGAAGCTGTCGGCGGCAAACCGGCTGGCGGTCGACCCGGCGCCGCTCGCGCGCGCGCTCGCCGCCGCCAACCCGGAGCGCTGCCTGTGGGGCAGCGACTGGCCGCACCCGTTCAGCGGCGCGCGCAAGCCGGCCGAGGTGCAGCCCTTCGATCGCGTCGACGATGCCGAGGCGCTCGCGCGCCTGCGCGGCTGGCTGGGCGACGAGGCGCTGTTTCGCAAGATCCTCGTCGACAACCCGGCGCGGCTTTACGATTTCTGAGTGCAGGCCGAGCGCATCCCGACCGAGGTCTTCGCCGAGCTGCCGCAGAAGCTGCGCAAGAGCGGCACGCCGTCCGAGCGGCTCGCCGCCGGCAAGAGCCCGACGCCGGCGGGCTCGTTCCTCGAGGGGCCGTCGTTCGACCGCGCCGGCAATCTGTACGTAGTCGATCTTGCTTTTGGAAGGATTTTCCGCGTGTCCCCTAAAGGGGAGTTTTCCGTGGAAATCGAGTACGACGGCGAGCCCAACGGCATCGCCATCCACAAGGACGGCCGCATCTTCGTCGCCGACCACAAGCACGGCATCGTCACTCTCAAGGACGGCAAGATCGTCCCGGTGGTGTCGCGCTACCACCAGCAAACGTTCAAAGGCGTGAACGACCTCACGTTTGATCCTGAAGGAAATCTGTTTTTTACAGACCAGGGGACGACCGACCTGGCCGACCCGAGCGGCTGCGTCTATCGCTACACGGCCGGCGGCGTGCTGCAGCAGATCGCGAACAAGCTGCCGAGCCCGAACGGATTGGTTTTTTCAGAAAATCAACTTTATGTGGCGGTCACACGGGCAAACGCCGTGTGGCGACTGCCGTTCGCGAAAGACGGCACGGTGGTGCGCATGGGCGTGTACCTGCAGCTCTCCGGCGGGCGCGGCCCGGACGGCATGGCGGCGGACGAGAAGGGCGGCCTGGCCGTCGCGCACATCGGCTTCGGCGTGGTGTGGATCTTCGACGAGCGCGGCGAGCCGCAGTACCGCGTGCAGGGTTGCAGGAGCGAGCTGGTGACCAACGTCGCCTATCGCGGCAACGAGCTCTACATCACCGACTCAGGCAGCGGCTGCATCCTGCGGGCGAAAGTCCCCGTGGCCGGCCGGCCGCTTTACTCCCACCTCTAGGAAATTTCGCGCCGCACGATCGCCGCGCCCTCGGCGAGCGCCTTGAGCTTGCCGAAGGCGGCCTCGCGCGACAGGTACTTCATGCCGCAGTCGGGGGCCGGCACCAGGCGTTCGGCGGCAACGTGCTTCAGGGCGGCGCGGATCCGGTCTGCGACCTCGGCGGCGGATTCGATGGCGGAGCTGCCCAGGTCGAGCACGCCGACCAGGACGGTTTTCTTCGATAACTCCCGAAGAACCCCCAGGTCGAGGCGCGGCTGCGCCGCCTCGATGGAGATCTGCGAGGCGCTGGAGTCGGCGAGCTGCGGCAGGAAGGAGTAGCCGGTGGGCTTGTCCTTGACCGCCGCGGCGTAGCCGAAGCACAGGTGCACGATGGTGGTTCCCGGCACGCCCTCGAGCGCGCGGTTGATCGCCTTCACGCCGTAGCGGGCGGCGCGCTCGGGGCGCGCCTGCAGCCAGGGCTCGTCGATCTGCACCACGTCGGCGCCGGCGCGCATCAGGTCCTTCGCTTCCTCGTTCACCGCCGCGGCGAGCGCCAGCGCGAGCGCTTCCTCGTCCTTGTAGTAGTCGTCCTGCGCCTGCTGCGCCATCGTGAAGGGACCCGGCAGGGTGATCTTGATTTTCCTTGAGGTGTTTTTTCTCAAGAAAACCACATCCCGGACTTCGACCGGCCCGCGGCGGCGGATCGGCCCGGCGACGCGCGGCACCGGGATGGCGACGCCGCTGCGGTTGATGGTGCTGCCCGGGCGCTCGAGGTCGATGCCCTCGAGCGCCGTGGCGAAGCGGTTGGAGTAGCTCTCGCGCCGCATCTCGCCGTCGCTGATGATGTCGATGCCGGCGAGCTCCATGTCGCGGATCGCGAGCAGCGTGGCGTCGTCCTGCGCTTCCTCGAGGAACTCCGGCGGCAGCTTCCAGATCTCGGGCATGCGCACGCGCGGCACCTTGCCGGCGAGCATGCGGCGGTCGATCAGCCAGTCGGGCTGCGGGTAGCTGCCGACGACGGTGGTTGGAAGAATCGGGCTCAAGTAATTCGGGGTCAGGGTCGTAATTATTCGAACAGTACTACATAGCGGACCCGAATAATTACGACCCTGACCCCGAATTCTCGCCCGCCTTGCGCAGGCCGGCGATCATCGAGCTCTCGAGCAGGTGCAGGCGCGCGCGCGCCGGGTCGGCGGCGATCGCGACCAGCTCCGCCATGCGCTCGTTGTGCACGGCGGGATCGCTCTCCTCGAGCAGGCGCTTGTTGCGGATCGACATCGCCTGCACCTGCTCGATCGTGGCATTGCGCCGCTGGTGCACGTAGATGTCGAGCAGCTCGTCGCCACCTTCACCGCGCCAGAGGCGCCCGAGCTTGCCGGCGAGGTTGACCGCGTCGTGGATGCCGCTGTTCAGGCCGAAGCCGCCGAGCGGGTTGTTCAGGTGCGCGGCGTCGCCCGCGAGCAGCACGCGCCCGTGGCGCCATTCGCTCGCCACGCGCTGGTGGACCCGGTAGATGCTCTGGTAGCGGATGTCGTACCCGGCGCCCGGGCCCGGCCCGCCCGGCAGGAAGCCCTGCATGCGCTTCTGCGCGTTGCGCGGGTCGAGCAGCTCGTCGTCGGGCAGGCCGGGGTCGCAGGGAAAGGCGAGGCGCCACAGGCCCGGCGGCCCGCTGTCGGGCATCTTGAACACCGCCGCCCACTCGACCGGGTCGGCGATGTAGGCGTTCATGGTGAAGCCGTGGCGGGCGAGGTCGTAGGGCGTGCTCACCACCAGGAACTGCTCGGGCCAGGTGAAGCCCTCGAATTCCACCGGCAGGAGCTTGCGGATGGTGCTGCGCCCGCCGTCGGCGCCGATCAGCCAGGACGCCTCGAGCTTCCCGGGCACGCCGTCGGACTCGAACTCGACCAGCACCGAGCGCGGCCGGTGCTCGAAGCCGGTGATGCGGTGGTTGAAGTGCACCTCGGCGGTGGGCTCCTTGCGCAGCATGTCGAGCTGGATCGGGGTCAGGCGGTGCTGCTCGAGGTGCAGCCGGTAGGGGTAGGGCGTGAGCTCGGCGAGCAGCCCGAGGTCGAACTCGGCCACCGTGCCGTCGCGGCGGCTGCGAATCTGCCAGCGCGGCACCTTCAGCCCCTGCTCGTGCATGCGCGCCGTGATGCCGTAGGGCGCCATCATTTCCAGGGTCGGCGGGTGGAAGCTGCCGGCGCGCAGGTCGTGCGTCAGGGTCGGCTCGGCTTCGCACACCACGACCCGCACGCCCTGCCGCGCCAGCGCCAGCGCGCACATCAGGCCGGTCGGCCCGGCGCCCGCGACGACCACGGGAAGCGTGTTCTCTTTCACTCCTCATTTTAATATTCGGGGATGCGGATCTGCGTCTACGGGGCCGGGGCGGTCGGCGGCCACATCGCGGCCAAGCTCGCGGCCGGCGGGCACGACGTGTCGGTGGTGGCGCGCGGCGCGCATCTGGAAGCGATGCGCGACAAGGGGATAACGCTGATCCACGGCGAGCGCACCATCGCGGGCCGCGTGCGCGCCGCCGCCAGCGCGGCCGGGCTCGGAGTGCAAGATTTTGTCTTCGTGACCCTGAAGGCCAACGCGCTCGGCGATTTCGCCGCCGCTGCGTCAACACTCGTCGGCGAGGACACCGGCGTGGTCTTCGCGCAGAACGGCATCCCGTGGTGGTACGGCATCGGACTTTCGGACAAGCGGCCGCGGCCGCCGGACCTTTCAAAGTTGGGTTTTCAGGGAAGGCTTGAGCGCGCCCTTCCTGCAAAAAACATCATCGGCGGTGTGGTGTATTCCGCCAACGAGGTGCGCGAGCCGGGCGTGATCGTCAACAACGTTCCCGGGAACAACATGATCGTCGTCGGGCAGGCGGACGATTCGCAGTCGGAGAGAGTTGTTTCATTGAGAAAAATCCTGGAGGAAAACGACATCTCTTCCCCCTTCACGGGCGACATTCGCACCTCGGTCTGGGCGAAGATCGTGCAGGCGCTCGGCACCGGCACGCTGTGCACCATCACCGGGTCGGCGATCTCCGGCGTGCGCGGCGACCCCGGGCTGTCGCAACTCGCGGCGCGGCTCGGCGACGAGGGCCGCGCGATCGCCCGGGCGCACGGCGTCGACCCGGACGCCGCGCCCAAGCGCCCGGGCGGGGGCCAGTCCTCGGGGCTGATCCAGCACAAGCCGTCGATGCTCCAGGACTACGAGCGCGGCCGGCCGATGGAGGTGGAGGCGCAGCTGGTGTCGACGCTGGCGTTCGCGCGCTCCGCGGACGTCAGCGCGCCGGCGCTGGAGACCGTAGTGCCGCTGGTCGCGTTCAAGGCCG
Source organism: uncultured Enterobacteriaceae bacterium (assembly GCA_964576525.1). Taxonomy (GTDB): domain Bacteria; phylum Pseudomonadota; class Gammaproteobacteria; order Burkholderiales; family SG8-39; genus SCGC-AG-212-J23. The sequence goes on along the minus strand of CAZNVH010000093.1, from coordinate 8,335 downwards.
CCGCCAAGGGACTGTACGGGGATTAGAATCGGAACGCGGATGGCCAAGGCGAAACAGGCGAAGAAACCGGCGGGAATCGAACAGGCCGGCGCCCCGGCCCTGCAGGCCGCGTTCGAACTGCTCGAGCGGCTGCCGGTGCCGATGTTCTTCAAGGGCCGCGATGGCCGCTACCTCGGCGTCAACCGCGCCTGGGAAGAGCTGTTCGGGCTGTCGCGCGAGAGCTTCCTCGGCAAGGAAGTGCGCGACCTGTACCCGCAGAACCCCGCGATCGCCGAGCTGCACGGCGCCAAGGACCGCGAGCTGTGGCAGCACCCGGGCAGCCAGAGCTACCCGATCCCGATCATCACCCCCGACGGCCGCCGGCGCGAGACCATCTACTGCAAGGCGACGTTCCCGGCGTCGCTGCCCTCCGGCGGCGAGCCCGCCGGGCTGGTCGGCGCGATCTTCGACGTCACCGCGCGCGCGAGCGCCGAGGCGGCGCTGCGCGAGAGCGAGGAGCGCTGGCGCGCCACGGTCGATTCGGCGAACGAGGGCATGCTGGTCTACGATCGCAACCTGGTGCTGATCGCGGGCAACCACGCCGCCGAGCGCATCCTCGGCCTGCCGCTCGCCGAGCTCATCGGCAAGCCGGGATTCACCTCGATCCTGCCCTGCATCCGCGAGGACGGGCAGCCGCTGCGGCAGGAGGACCGGCCGACGCGCATCACGGTGCGCACCGGCCAGCCGCTGACCGGCAGGCTGATCGGCATCCAGCGCGCGGACGGCACGGTGACCTGGTTGTCCGTGAACACCGCGCTGCTGCGCCGGATGGACGAGACCGCGTACTACGGCGTGGTGTCGACGATCACCGACGTCACCGCGCAGCGCGCGGCCGACGAGCGCCTGCGCGAGAGCGAGTCGCGCTATCGCGCCACCTTCGAGCTCGCGGCCGCGGGTATCGCGCACATCGGCCTCGACCGGCGCTTCACCCGCGTCAACCGGCGGCTGTGCGAGATCCTCGGCTACACCGAGGCGGAGCTGCTGGCCCTCACCGGCCGGCAGATCTCGCACCCGGACGACCTCGACATCATCAACGCGCAGCGCCCGGCCCTGTACGCGGGCGAGATCGATGCGGTGCGCATCGAGAAGCGCTACCTGCGCAAGGACCGCTCGGTGGTGTGGGTGGCGTTCACCATGACGGTCGAGCGCGACGCCGCCGGCAAGCCGCTCTACGAGATCGGCGTCTACGACGACGTCACCGCGCGGCGCGACGCCGTGGCGGCGCTGCACGAGGCGCACGAGGAGCTGAAGCGCTCCAACGCCGAGCTCGAGCAGTTCGCCTACGTCGCCTCGCACGACCTGCAGGAGCCGCTGCGCATGGTGGCGAGCTACACCCAGCTGCTCGGCCGGCGCTACGAGTCGCGCTTCGACGGCGACGCGCGCGAGTTCATGGCCTACATCGTCGACGGCGCCTCGCGCATGAAGCAGCTGATCGAGGACCTGCTCGCCTATTCGCGCGTCGGCACCAAGGGCCAGGACTTCAAGCCGGTGGCGCTCGAGGCGGCGCTGCGCAAGGCGCTGTTCAACCTGCGCACCGCGATCGAGGAGGCGGGCGCGGCGGTCACCTACGACGCGCTGCCGACGGTGGCGGCCGACGAGCTGCAGATGGTGCAGCTCCTGCAGAACCTGATCGGCAACGCGCTGAAATTCCGCTCCGCGTCGGTTCCCCGGGTGCATGTTTTCGTAAAGGAAGAACAGAACGAATGGGAACTCGAGGTGCGCGACAACGGCATCGGCATCGAGCCGCAGTACTTCGAGCGCATTTTCATGGTGTTCCAGCGCCTGCACAACAAGGGCGAGTACCCCGGCACCGGCATCGGCCTGGCGATCTGCAAGAAAGTGGTCGAGCGCCACGGCGGGCGCATCTGGGTGGGCTCGCGCGCCGCGCAGGGTCCGAGCCAGGGCTCGAGCTTCCATTTCACGTTGCCCAAAAGCAAGGGAGAAGCCTGATGGTCGAGAAGAACGGCCCGATCGAGATCCTGCTGGTCGAGGACAATCCCGGCGACGTGCGACTGACCAGGGAGGCGCTCAAGGAGGGCAAGGTTTACAGCAACCTGCACACCTGCAAGGACGGCGTCGAGGCGATGGAGTTCCTGCGGCGCCAGGGCAAGTTCAAGGACGCGCCGCGCCCGGACATCATCCTGCTCGACCTCAACCTGCCGAAGAAGGACGGGCGCGAGGTGCTCGAGGAGATCAAGGGCGACGAGGCGCTCAAGCGCATCCCGGTGGTGGTGCTGACCACCTCGAAGGCCGAGGAGGACGTGCTGCGCACCTACAACCTGCACGCCAACTGCTACGTCACCAAGCCGGTCGACCTGGAGAAATTCATGGTGGTGGTGAAGTCGATCGACGTGTTCTGGCTGACCGTCGTCACTCTTCCTCCGAACGGCCATTGATCTAGCCCTGCATAGCGTCCTGCTGATCGAGGACAATCCCGGCGACGCCCGACTCATCGAGGAGATGATCCGGGAGGAGCCGGCGGCGCCGTTCAAGCTGATCTGCGCTGACCGCCTGTCGCGCGCGCTCGAGCACCTGTCGGCCGGCGAGTGCGTGCTGGTGCTGCTGGACCTGTCGCTGCCCGACTCGATCGGCCTGGAGACCTTCGCGCGCGTCTACGCGCACGCGCCGACCGTGCCGATCATCGTGCTCACCGGCAACGACGACCAGGGCGTGGCGCTGTCGGCGGTGAAAGGCGGCGCGCAGGACTACCTGGTGAAGGGGCGCCTCGACCGCGAGCTGCTGCTGCGCTCGATGCACTACTCGATCGAGCGCAAGCGCTACCAGGTGCAGCTCGAGCACCAGGCGAACTACGACGCGCTCACCGGCCTGCCGAACCGCAACCTGCTGCACGACCGCCTGCACCAGGCGGTGTACTCGCAGCGCCTGCCGCGCTCCATCGCGGTGGTGTTCATGGACCTGGACCACTTCAAGTTCGTCAACGACTCGCTCGGCCACTCGACCGGCGACCTGCTGCTCAAGGCGATGGGCGAGCGCCTGCGCACCGTGCTGCGCGAGGGCGACACCGTCGGGCGCGTCGGCGGCGACGAGTTCGTGCTGATCCTCAACGACCAGTCGAACGAGGAGATCATCTACCGCGCGATGCAGCGCATCACCGCCAAGGTGAGCGAGCCGATCAGCATCGAGGGCAAGGAGCTGTGCGTCACCTGCAGCGCCGGCATCAGCATCTACCCGCAGGACGGGCGCGACGTCGAGACGCTGCTGAAGAACGCCGACGCGGCCATGTACCGCGCCAAGGAGCACGGCCGCTCCAACTTCCAGTTCTACACCTCGGAGATGAACGAGCGCGTCAACGAGCGCCTGTCGCTGGAGAACGCGCTGCGCCGCGCGCTCGAGCGCGAGGAGCTGCTGCTCCACTACCAGCAGAAGGTCAACCTGAAGACCGGGCAGATCGTCGGCGCCGAGGCGCTGGTGCGCTGGCTGCATCCCGAATGGGGCCTGGTGCGCCCGGTGCGCTTCATTGCGCTCGCCGAGGAGACCGGCCTGATCGTCCAGATCGGCGAGTGGGTGCTGCGCGAGGCCTGCCGCCAGGCGCGCGCCTGGATCGACGCCGGCCTCGACCCCGGCGTGGTGTCGGTCAACCTGTCGGTGCGCCAGTTCCGCCAGGAAGGCCTGGTGCGCACCGTGTCGCGCGTCCTCGAGGAGACCGGCCTCGATCCGGCGCAGCTCGAAATGGAGCTCACCGAGAGCATGGTCATGGGCAACGTCGACGCCGCGATCGCCGTCCTGCAGGGCCTGAAGCAGCTCGGCGTCACCCTCTCGGTCGACGACTTCGGCACCGGCTACTCGAGCCTCTCGTACCTCAAGGACCTGCCGATCGACACCCTCAAGATCGACCGCTCGTTCGTGCGCGACATCGGCAGCGGCGACCAGACCGACGACGGCGTGCTGGCGCAGGCCATCATCTCGCTCGGCCACGCGCTGCACCTCAAGGTGATCGCCGAGGGCGTCGAGACCGACGCCCAGGTGCGCTTTCTGAAGCGCCACGTTTGCGACGAGGTGCAGGGCTTCTTCTACGGCGAGCCGATCACCCCCGAGGCGCACGGCAAGCTGCTCGAGAAGGCGAAGCGGAAGGGAAAGAAATGAGATACTGGCGCATGAGGAATAGCAGATGAACATGCCGGGAATCGAATTTCTGCGAGACAGGAAGGGTCGCCGCAAGGCCGTCCTGATCGACCTGAAGAGGCACCGGCGCCTTTGGGAAGATCTCTACGACGGGTATCTGGCGCACAGCCGCCGCGGCGAACCGCGCGAATCCCTCGCCGCGGTAAGGCGCCTTGTCAAGGCCAGCGCTAAGCGAAAGGCGCGTGGCTGACTACGCGGTCGTCTTCGCGCGATCGGCGCGCAAAGAGCTGCAGAACCTTGATCCTCAAGTCGCCCGGCGCATCCTCAAACCGATCGAGTCGCTGGCGGCGAATCCTCGCCCGTCCGGCGTTGTGAAATTGGAGGGCGCAACCGACCTCTGGCGCATTCGGGTTGGAGAGTGGCGCGTGGTGTATCGCATTTCCGACCGAGACCGTCTCGTTGATATCGTTGCCGTTCGCCACCGTGGTGACGTCTACCGATAGCCGAAGGAAAGGGGAGAAAATGAAATACTGGATTCTTGTCCTCGGAGTGATTGCACCCATGGCGTCTGCAGAACAGATCAGCGTGCTTTCCGGCGGCGCTGCGAAATCCTTCATCGAGCCGCTCGCCGCAAGTTTTCGCGGCCACACCGTCAAGCTCGAGTTCCAGCCCATGGGCAAGCTCACCAAGTCGCTCGCCGACGGCTATGCCGCCGACATGGTGGTGGTCACCAGTGAAGTTCTTGACCAGTTGCGCCAGGGAAACTCTTTGAATGTTTCTCATGCAAAACCCATTGCGCGCGTCGGCATCGGCGTCGCGGTGCACGAGAAAGCGCGGTCGCCGGACATCTCGAGCGCCGAGGCGTTCAAGCGCACGCTGCTGGCGGCGAAGTCGGTGGTGTACATCGATCCGAAGGTCGGCACCAGCGGCAAGCACGTCGCCGAGGTCTTATCCAGGCTTGGTATTTCCGCAGAAGTAAATCGCAAGGCAGTCCTCGGTTCCGGCGGCTATGTCGTCGCGCCGGTCGGGAAGGGCGAGATCGAGCTGGGGATCCACCAGATCAGCGAGATCCTGCCGGTGCCGGGGGTGAAGCTGGTCGGGCCGCTGCCGGCGGAATTGCAGAAATACACGGTCTACGTGGCGGTGCCTGTTGCAAAGAGCACGAAGACGGCGGTGGTGAATCAGTTCATCGCCTATCTTTCCGGCCCCCAGGCCCGCGACCGGCTGGCGCAGGCGGGATACACTTCCCCGGAGTGAGCGACAAAGCACGCCCCGTAATCCTCGCGGTCGACGATGCCGCGGACCTGCTCGCGCTGATGAAGAAGGCGCTGGCGGCCGATTACGACGTGCTGACCGCGGAGGACCCGGGCACCGCGATCGATCTCGCCGGCAAGGAGCCGCGCCCCGACCTGATCCTGCTCGACGTCGAGATGCCCGACGTGTCGGGCTTCGAGGTGTGCCGCGCGCTCAAGGACGACCCGCAGACCGCCGGCATCCCGGTGGTGTTCCTCACCGGCAAGACCGAGGCGCAGGCGCAGGTCGAGGGCTTGGAGCTCGGCGCGGTGGACTACGTCACCAAGCCGATCAACGCCGCGGTGCTCAAGGCGCGCGTGCGCATGCACCTCGCGCTCGCCAACCAGCGCGCCGAGCTCGAGCGCATGGTGGCCAGCCGCACCGCGCAGCTGGAGGACACCCGCGCCGAGCTGATCAAGCGCCTGGCGCGCGCCATGGAATTCCACGAGAGCCAGGCGGTCGGCAACCGCGTGATGCGCCTGGGGCATTACGCCAAGCTGATCGCGCAGGCCTCGGGCGCCAAGCCCGAGGTGGCCGAGATGATGCTCAAGGCGGCGCCGCTGCACGACATCGGCAAGCTCGGCGTGCCGGCCGAGATCCTGCGCAAGGCCGACAAACTGTCGGTGCCCGACTGGGAGCGCGTCAAGCGCCACCCGCAGCTCGGCGCCGAGATCATCGGCGAGCACGACGACCCGCTGCTCAAGCTGGCGCGCCAGCTCGCGCTCACCCACCACGAGCACTGGGACGGCACGGGCTACCCGCAGGGCCTGAAGGGCGAGGCGATCCCCTGGGGCGGGCGCGTCATGGCGATCGTCGACAGCTTCGAGGCGATGACCAGCACCCAGTTCCACCGCGAAGCGCTGCCGATCGAGCGCGCCGCCGGCGAAATCGAGCGCGCCGCGGGCAAGAAATTCGACCCGAAGCTGGTCGAGGCGTTCAAGAAGGCGCTGCCCGTGATGCAGCGGGTGCGCGAGACCTATTCCGACAAGCTCGGCGACCTGATCAACCTGGACTTCGCGCCGAAAACCCCGCCGGCGGCGCCCAAGCCGTCGCCGAGCAGCGACGCGCAGCGCGCCAGGGCGTCCGCCGCCAAGAACAAGTGAGCAAGCTGTTCGACAAGCTGCAGGGCGCCGAGCGCGAGCGCATCGAGCGCGAGAAGAGCGGCGAGGAAGTGGCGCTGGCGCGCGCCGGCGAGGAGCGCCGCGCGCTGGACATGGCGCGCGAACGGCAGGCGGCGGAAGTCGAGCTGCGGCGCCTGGCGCACGCGCGCGCCGAAGCCGAGGGCAAGGCGGCGCGGCTGGTGGCCGAGCGCGAGCGCGCCGAGGCCGCGGCCGCGGCGGAGGCGCGCCAGCGCGAGGAGGCCGAGAAGAAGGCGGCGGCACTGTCCGAGGGCCGCCGCAAGAAGGAAGAAGAGGCCGCGCAGCACGCCAAGGCGCGCGCGGAATCCGAAGCGCAGGCCGCTGCGGCGATGAAGGAGCGGGCGGCGTCGGAAGAGGCGGCGCGGCGCGCGGCGCGCGAGCGCGCGCAGAGCGAGGCGCGGGCGCTGGAGGCGGCGCGCGAGCGCAAGTCCGCCGAGGACAAGCAGCGGCGCGAGGCCGAGGCGCGCGTCGCCGCCGAGAGCGAGGCCGGCCGCTTGGCGAAGGAGCGCGGCGAGACCGAGCGCGTGGCGCTCGAGCAGGCGCGCGCCCGCACCGAGGCGGAAAGCCGCGCCGCGGTGCTCGCCGAGGAGCGGCGCCGGGCGGAATCGGCCGCGGCCGAGGTGGCGCGCTTGCGCGCCACGGCCGAGGAGCAGGCGCGCGGCGCCGCCGAGGAAAGGAGCGCCGCGGAGAAGAGCGCCGCGGCGGCGTTGCGCGAGCGCGAGGCGCAGGACGTCAAGGCCGGATCGCGCGCGCAGGGGCGCGCCGAAGCCGAGGCCGCGGCGCTGCAGTCGGCGGCCGAGCGGCAGGAAGCCGAGGCCGGTGCGCTCGTGGCGGCGCAGGCGCGCATCGAGGCTGGCAACCGGGCGAGCGCATTGGCCGAGGAGCGCCGCGCGCTCGAGCAGGCGGCCGAGGCGAAGGCGCGCGAGCGCGCGCAGGCCGAAGCACAAGCCCTCGAGGCGGCCAAGCGCCAGGCCGCGGCCGAGGAGGCGGCGCGCCGGGCGGCGGAAACCCGCGCCCACGTCGAGGCTGAGGCGGCGCGGCTTGCGGGCGAGCGCGGGGTCGCCGACCTCGAGCTGAAGCGCGTCGCGCAGGCGAGGCTTGCTGCCGAAGCCGATGCCGCGCAGGCGGCGCGCGAAGCCGAGGAAGCCAAGGCGCGTGCCCTGGCCGAGACGCAGGAGCGCCTCGCCGGCGAGCAGGCGCTCGCCGCGGCGGCGCAGGAACGCGCCGAAGCGGATTCGGCCTTGATTGAACGAGCGCAGTCCCTCTCTTTTGCCGAAAGGAGCGCGCTGCAAGCCGCGCAGGAGCGGGAGCAGGCTGAAACCGCGGCGCAGGCGGCCGCGGAGGAGCGCAGCCGCGCCGAAGCCGAAGCCACCCGGCTGGCGCGCGAGCGCGAGCAGGCCGAAGCGAAGGCCGAAGCTGCGCTTGCGGCGCGCATCGTGGCCGAGCAGAAGAGCCGCGCGGTTGCCAGGGAGCGCAGCGTCGCGGAGACCGCGGCCGCGGTCGAGCTGCAGGGGCGCATTTCCGCCGAGCGCGCGCTCGAGCAGGAGGCGCATGCCGCGGCCGTGGCCGACGAACGCGCGCGCGATGCGGCGCGGCAGCGCGAGGCGCTCGATGCCGAGATGCGCCGCGGAGCGCGGGCGCGCGCGGAGTCGGACGCCGAGGCGGTCCGCGTGGCGGGCGAGCGCGAGACGGCTGAAGGGATCTCGACCCGCGAGCTGCACGAAAGAATCCAGGCCGAGAAGAGGAGCGAGACCCTCTCCGCCGAGCGCGCCGAGGCGGAG
>CAZNVH010000092.1:0-73304 GCA_964576525.1 uncultured Enterobacteriaceae bacterium | reverse complement strand
TCGTGCACAACATCGTCACCGACGCCGAGGGCTGGGTCTACGTCGCCGACCGCGAGAACCATCGCGTGCAGGTGTTCGACGGCAACGGCAAGTACGAGACGCAGTGGGTCAACATGCACCGTCCCTGCGGGCTGTACTGCTGCCGTGCGAGCGCCGCGACGCAGTTGCGCTTCATCATCGGCGAACTGGGGTCCGGGATGAACGTGAATCGCGCCCACCCCAACCTCGGCCCGCGCCTGTCCATCGTCGATGCGAAGGGCAAGACCATCGCGCGCCTGGGTGGCGAGGCGGGTCCGGGACTGGAGAACGGCAAGTTCATCGCCCCGCACGGCCTGGCGGTGGATTCGCGCGGCGACATCTACGTCGGCGAGGTGAGCTACACCGAGTATCCGCGCCTGTTTCCCGACAGCAAAATCCCCTGGCGCATGCGTTCGCTGCAGAAGCTCGAAAAGGTGAACTGAAGCTAGCGGCCTTTTTTTACCAATAGCGGCTCGCGAGGCGACATAAGCGCCATTGGGCGCCGCGGCGCCGGGGCTGGGGAGCGTGAGGAGGGCATGTCATGGAACGTTGTGCCGCCAGCCTCGGATCGATTTTCCTATCCGTATCCGTCTATCCGTCAGGCTTCGGGCAGCAGCTCGCCGAGCGCGTATAGGGTTTTTTGCGGAAACCGCTCCTGCGGGTCGTAGCGCGTGATCGTCTCCAGCGCCTTCGCATAGCTCTTGATGTCCAGCAGGCGCAGCAGGAAGCGCACGTCGTCCTCGTCATGGAATTCGGCGCCGATGCGGAACGCCAGGCATTTCATCGCCAGAAGATACTCTGGCTGCGCCACCATCACGCGCAGGTGGCTCAGCTCCAGCCAGGGCCGGTATTCGCCGCGCTCGCTAAGGTAGGCTTTCACCACGTCGTTCAGCCAGTCGGCGGGAACGCCTGAGCGCGCCGCGATGCGCGCCGCCGCCTCGCGCACCTCGCGCGCTGGGCGAAAGAACGCTTCCACGTCCTCGGTGGACTGCCGCGCCGCATGGGCAAGGCACATGACCGCGCCGCCCACGAGGTAGAGCTCGCCCTTGCAGTCGCCTGCCGCGAGTTCGTCGTTCAATCGGCCAAACAGGCGGCGCAGTTCATGCACTGCCATCGATATATTGTCAATACGTATGTATTGACAATTTAATCCACGCAGTTCCTATCCGTCGTTCAACCCTTCACCGCCTTCAGCCAGGTCACCGGTTTGCCGAGCGCTCCGCCCAAGGCCTTGCCTTCCGGGTCAGCGAGCGCCGCCTCGCGCGCCTTGCGGATCGCCGCCGCCTGCTCGCGCGCATCGGCAGTCGGCGGGTTCTCGACCAGGGCGTCGAGGATGGCGAGGAAGTTGCCCTTGCCGCGGCGGTGGGTCTCGCCGTAGCCCTTGACCAGGCGCGCGCAGTCGGCGATCTCGAGGGCGAGCGCGGTGTCGCGCTTCGCGGCGTCGGCGACCAGCGCGAGCCAGCGCTCGATCAGCTGCTGCTCCTCGCGGTAGCGGTAGCTCATCGGCCGCCACGGCCGCAGCCAGGAGAGCGAGCGCACCAGCAGGTAGCCGAAGACCCCGGAGGTCTTGATGTGCATGCCGACGTTGTAGGCGTCGAGTTTGCCGCGGCGTTCGGCCCACGCAATGAGCTTTTTTCCAAAAAAGTAGGGCAGGACGGAAGCGAATTCCTCGACTCCCGGCTTGAGGTAGTCGATCACCACGACCGGCTCGCCGTCCTTCGCACCGACTTCCTTGCGCACTCTTTCGAAGCGCGAGGCGCGCGTCTTCAGGTCGGCGACGCGGATGATGTCCTCGTAGGCCATCCAGAGCGCGAGGTGGCGTGCCACTTCGGCGGCCAGCTTCTCGTCGCCGCCGAGGAACGGCTTCATGCGCTCCTCATACAGTGCGGCGTACCGCGCGCCTTGGTAGTCCTGCAGTCTTTCACTCGCCAACCGAAGAATCTCCTGCAATTCTGTCGCCCGCTTCGGCGGCGCGGCCTCGGCCGGCACCGGGCGCTCGCGCGCGGCGATGGCGTAGCCGGCGTCGAAGCCGCGCAGGCTGGCCTCGGCGCCGCGGCCGCCGTGGCGGATCGCCTGCTCGCAGGCTTCGCGCGACAGCGGCAGCACGCCGCTTCCCGCCATGGCGCCGAACAGCACGGCGTTGATCACCGTGCCGCTTTCCTGCGCCAGCTGCCTCATGTCGAACAGCACCGCGCGCTTCGCCAGCTGCGCGGCCGCGTCGACCACGCGCTGGCTCTCGAAGCGGCCGTCGGCCATCTGCATCTTCTCCACCGTGGCGTAGATGCGGTGCGTCGAGGCGATCAGCGTGGTGCGTTCGGGGCTGACGAAACCGTTGCTCATGGCGCGCCCGGCTTCGACCAGCTCGGAGGCGACCATCACGTCGACGTTGCCCGGGCTGGGCGTGAGCGACAGCACGGGTTCTTTCCCGGCCAGGTCCTTCCGGTGGACGGGAAAGATCTCCAGGTAGTAGGTCGTCGCGCCGGTGCGCTGCGCCACCCCCGGAATCGAGGTGGCCTGCGCCGGGTAGTCGCTCGCCGTCGCGGCTTCCATCAGCCAGTCGGCCATGACGCCGCCGCCCTCGCCGCCGAGGGCCGCGATCAGGACGGTGATGGGGTGCTCAGGAAGTTTCAAACAAAAATATTCCTCAACCCGAAAATGAACCGGTCAAAAAACCCCGGATTCTGGATGACTTCCGCGCGATAGAACGACGGGCAAAGCACGGCGGCATGCGCGTTCTCGCCGCACAGGCCGCAGCCGACGCAGCCGTCGATCACGGTGGCCACCGGGTCGCGCCGCAGCGGGTCGGGGTTGTCCTTGACGGTGAGGGTCGGGCAGCCCGAGAGCCGGATGCACGAATGGTCGCCGGTGCAAGTGTCCTCGTCGACGCCGTATTTCACCCGGACCGTTCGCTTCCCTTGAGACAGGTCCTTCGCAACCTGCGGCCGCAACCTGCGCTGGCGCTCGAGCTGGCATTCGCCCTCGGCGACGATCACCTTGAGCCCCTTTTCCTTGGTAGTCATCGCTTCGCGGTAGGTGCGGGACATCGCCGCCACGTCGTAGTTGTTGACCGTGCGCAGCCACTTCACGCCCAGGCCGCTCAGCGTGTTCTCGATGGTGCGGTCGGAGCCGGTGGCGCTGTCCCCCACGGCGATCATGCGCGCGTCTTCCGGCGGCGAGGAGAGCAGCTCCTGCGTGCCGGTGGCCGAGGCGTAGCCGTTCTTCATGATCACCAGCACGCCGTCGCCCTTGTTGAGGAGATTCGAGGCCACGCCCGACAGCAGGCCGTTGTGCCAGAAGCCGCCGTCGCCCATCACCGCGACCGCGCGCTTCGACGACATCGGGTTGACCCCCGCGGCGGCGGCGAGGCTCATGCCGTAGCCGAGGAGCGTATTGCCCTGCGAGAAGGGCTCGAAGCTCGCGAACGCATGGCAGCCGACGTCCATCGAGACGTGCGGCCGGCCGATGTCCTGCGCCACCAGCTTCATCGCCGAGAACACCGGGCGCTCGGGGCAGCCGACGCAGAAGGTCGGCGGGCGCACCGGCAGGGCACCGAGCAGTGCAGAGGCTTGGGTCTTGTTTTTTTCCATGGAATTCAACCACTGCAAACCCGGCGAAGTATCCAGGTGAGGTGCATGCAGCCCGAGGAAGCGCGACAGGCCGCGCACCGTGGCCTCGAGGTTGTACTCGCCCGCCATGTGCATGCAGTCCTTGCCGTGCAGCTTCGCCGGCGCGTCGGCGCGGCGCAGGAAGGCGGCGATCTCGTACTCGATGAACTCGGGCTGTCCTTCCTCGAGGATCAGGATCGCCTTCTTGTTTCTTGCAAATTCAATGATCTGCTCTGGAACCAGCGGGTACACGACGTTGAGCGCCAGGATAGGCAGGCGCGCCGCGCCGAACGCATCGGCGAGCCCGAGGGTGCGCAGCGCGCGCATCAGGCCGTTGTACAGCCCGCCCTGCACGATCACGCCGACGTTCTCGCTCCCCGGGAATGTTTCGTTTAATTTTTTTTCAAGTACAAACCTTCGTGCCGCCGGCAGGCGCACGTCGGACTTGAGCTTTTCCTGGCGGAAGATGGCCGGCGGGTGGGCGAGGCGATCGTAGATGAATTCCTTCGGCGGGCCGTCGAGCCGGTTGCGCGTCGAAACTGCAGGAGCATGATTTTTTTTGGAAGAAAAAGAACCACGAAGGTGGCACGCCCGGATTCTCAGCTCCATCATGACCGGCGTGTTCGAGGCCTCCGACAGCGCGAAACCCTGCTCGACCAGGTCGACGATGGTGGTGAGGTTCGGCCGCGGATCGAGCAGCCACATCATCGATTTCATGGCGAAGGAGTGGCTGCGTTCCTGCGCCACCACCCCGCCTTCGCCGTAGTCCTCGCCCAGCACGATCAGCGTGCCGCCCATGACGCCGGCGCTGGCGAGGTAGGACAGGGCATCGGCGGCGACGTTGGTGCCGACGATCGATTTCCAGGTCACCGCGCCGCGCGCCGGATAGTTGATCGAGGCGCCGAGCATTGCCGCCGCCGAGGCCTCGCTGGTGCAGGCCTCGACGTGCACGCCGAGCTCGTCCAGGTAGTCCTTGGCCTGCACCATGACGTCGAGCAGGTGCGACACCGGTGCCCCCTGGTAGCCGCCGACGTACGACACGCCCGACTGCAGCAGCGCCTTGGTCACGGCGAGGATGCCTTCGCCGTGGAAGGTGTCGCCCTCGCCGAGGCGCAGCGACTCTATCTCTTTAGTGAATTGCCGTTCCACAACCTATCCCACCAGGTGGGGTTTTGAATGACTTCCGCCCGGTAGAAGGACGGGCACAGCACCGCGGCGTGCGCGTTCTCGCCGCACAGGCCGCAGCCGACGCAGCCGTCGATCACGGTGGCCACCGGGTCGCGCCTCAGCGGGTCGGGGTTGTCCTTGATCGTCAGCGTCGGGCAGCCCGAGAGGCGGATGCACGAGTGGTCGCCGGTGCAGGTGTCCTCGTCGACCCCGTATTTGACGCGTACGGTCCTTTTCCCTTCGGACAGATTTTTCGCAACTACAGGCCGCAGCTTGCGCTGGCGCTCGAGTTGGCATTCGCCCTCGGCGATGATCACCTTGAGGCCCGGGTAGTCGGTGGTCATCGCTTCCTTGAGGGTCTTCGCCACCTCGCCGACGCGGTAGTTGTCCACGGTCTTCACCCAGCCGACGCCGATGCCCTCCAGGGCGCGCTCCATGCTCATGTCGGGCGACTTGCTCTCGCTGTGCTGCGGCGAGGAGGGCAGCTCCTGCGTGCCGGTGGCCGAGCTGTAGCCGTTCTTCATGATCACCAGGATGCCGTCGTTCTTGTTGAACACGGTGTTGGCGATCCCCGAGGTGAGCCCGTTGTGCCAGAAGCCGCCGTCGCCCATCATGGTCACCGTGCGCTTGCCGAACATCGGCTGCACGGCGGAGTTGGAGGCCAGCCCGAGCCCGTAGCCGAGCACCGTGTTGCCGATGTTGAAGGGCGGCAGCGTCGAGAACAGGTGGCAGCCGATGTCGGCCGACAGGTGGAACTTGCCGCTTTCCTTCTCGAGCAGCTTCATCGCCGAGAACACCGGCCGCTCCGGGCAGCCGACGCAGAAGCCCGGCGGGCGCTGTGGCAGGCCGCCCAGCAGGTTTACGGCCCTATCCTTCAATTGCTTCATCGGCTGGATCGCGTCCTCGCGTCCGAGAAACTTCGCGACCCCGGTCAGCACGACCTCGCCGGTGTACTCGCCGGCGAGCGGCAGCACGTCTTTGCCGCGCAGCTTGACGCCGTTGATACCCGCGCGCCTCAGGAGGGCGCCTATGGCGTCCTCGATGTAGGCCGGCTGGCCCTCTTCGACGACCAGCACCTGCTGCTTCCCGCTGCAAAACTGCTCGATTTCGCCGGGAACCAGCGGGTAGGTCACGTTCATGCAATAGATCGGCACCCTGGCCGCGCCGAAAGCGTCGGCGAGCCCGAGCGTCTGCAGCGCCCGGATCACCGCGTTGTACAGGCCGCCCTGGCAGAGGATGCCAAGCTCTTTTTGTTCTCCATCAAAGAATTCATTCAACTTTCGCTCGCGGACGAACGCGACGGCCGCCGGCCAGCGCACGTCGATCTTGTGCTTCTCCTGCGCGTAGGTGGCGGGCGGCAGGCAGATGCGGTTGTAGTCGAAGTCGGAGTTTTCGAGGAAGGCCTTCTTCGAGAACCGCGGCGCCTGGTTTTTCTTGGTCTTGAAGGCGCCCTGAACGTGGCAGGCGCGGATGCGCAGCTCGAGCATCACCGGCGTGCTCGAGGCTTCCGAGAGCTCGAAGCCCTGCTCGACCATCTCGACGATCTTCGGCAGGTTGGGGCGCGGGTCGAGCAGCCAGATCTGGGACTTCATGGCGAAGGCGTGGCTGCGCTCCTGGATGATGGAGGAGCCCTCGCCGTAGTCCTCGCCCAGCACGATCAGCGCGCCGCCCTTGACCCCGGCCGAGGCCAGGTTGGACAGCGCATCGGATGCGACGTTGGTGCCGACGGTGGACTTGAACGCCACCGCGCCGCGTATCGGGTAGTTGATCGAGGCGCCGAGCATCGCCGCGGCGCCCGCCTCGTTGGCGTTGGCTTCGACATGCACGCCGAGCTCGTCGAGGATGTCGCGCGCGTCGTTCAGCACGTCCATGACGTGCGACACCGGCGCGCCCTGGTAACCGCCGACGTAGGAGACGCCCGATTGCAGCAGCGCCTTGGTCACCGCGAGGATGCCCTCGCCGTGGAAGGTCTCGCCGTCGCCGAGCCTGAGCTTCGCGACTTCTTCCTTGAACGATCTTTCCATTCAATCTATCCGATCACCTATCCGATCAACGCGGGCAGCCAGTTGGCGACTGCCGGCACGAAGAACACCAGCACCAGCACCGCCATGCTGATCAGCAGGAACGGCGTGACTGCCCGGAAGATATGCATCATCGTCACCTGCGGCGGCGCCACGCCCTTCATGGTCATGAGCAGTAGCCCGTGCGGCGGCATCAAGAGGCCGAGCTGCATGCAGATCAGGAACATCACGCCGAACCACACCAGGTCGACGCCCATCTGCTGCACGATCGGCATGAAGATCGGCAGGGTGATCATCATCATGCTCACCTGCTCGACGAACACGCCGAGGAAGATCACGAACAGCATCATGCCGGCGATGATCGCGAGCGGCGGCAGGCCCGAGTCGGTGATCATCTTGGCGAGGCCGTTGCTCGCGCCGGAGAACGACAGGATCTGCGAGAAGGTGGTGGCGCCGACGATGATGAACAGGATCATCCCCGAGATGCCCGCGGTGCCCCGGAGGGCACGAAGAAGATTTTTCAACGTTAAAGCTCTGTAACAAAAAGCAAGAACGATGGTGGCGAACGCGCCGATCGCCGCGCACTCGGTCGGCGTCGCCCAGCCGGCGATCATCGCGCCGACGACGATGACGAAGATCGACATCAGCGGCAGCACGTACTGCACGAACGGCTGCAGGCGCCGCCAGCCGTGGAACTCCTCGAACGGCGTGTCCGGCGCGAGCTCGGGCTCGAGCCGCACGCGCAGCACGATGTAGCAGATGAAGATCACGCTCAGGATCAGCCCCGGCACGATGCCGCCCACCAGCAGCTTGGAGATCGAGATGCCCGACAGGCTGCCGAGCAGCACCGTCAGCGCGGAGGGCGGGATCAGCATGTCGACGGCGCCGATCGCCATGATCGGGCCGGCGGCGATGGTGGGGTGGTAGCCGCGCGCCAGCATCACCGGCAGCATTAGGCTGCCGAGCATCGCGGTGGTGGCGATGGTCGAGCCCGAGATCGCCGAAAACACGGTGCCGGCGACGACCGCGACCACCGCCAGCCTCCCGGGAACCTGGCGGATCAGGCGCTCGATGCCGTCGATCACCTTGACCGCCAGGCCGGTGTGGAACAGCACCTCGCCCATGAGGATGAACAGCGGAATCGGCGTCAGAGCGAAGCTGGTCACCGACTGCACGCCGTTGCGCGCGAACTGCACCAGCCCCGGCTCGCCGCCGAAGTAGATCGCCGCGCCGATCAGGTTGATCGCCAGGAACGCGAACGCCACCGGCAGGCCGAGGAACATCAGGGCGGTCGAGCCGCCGAGCATCAGCCATGCCGCCGCCTGCCAGGACATGGCGCTCAGGCCACCGTGACCGCATCCTCACGCGGCCCCCGCTCGCCGGCATGCAGGCGACCCATGCGAAACAGGACCTCGATCGCGAGCAGCACGAAGGTCACCTGCAGCGGCGCGAGCAGCCACCACTCCGGCAGCGCGAGCGTCTTCACCACCATCGCGTTGATCGCCATGCTCGAGGCGGTCGCCTTCCAGGCGGCATAGGCAATGACGATGCACACCGCGAACGCCGCCAGATCGCACAGCCATTCGCAGTACCAGGCGATGCGCCGCGGGATGATGCGCAGCACGATGTCCACCCGGATGTGCTGCCCCTGGCGCAGCAGCCAGGGGGCGGTGAGCAGCGTGATGAGGTACAGCGCGTACTCCGTCGCCTCGTTGGCCCAGGCCACGCTGTAGACGCCCGGGATGAGGCGCACGTTGCGCAGCAGCACGTCGGCGCAGATCACCAGCATCATCGCGAACAGCACCGCGCAACCGAGCAGTGCCAGCGCGGCGAGCAGCTTGCCGAATTTCTCCGAGAGCGCTGCGGCGAGACCCTTCATACGCTACTTGCTGAATAGCTTTCTCATCTGCGGGCCGTACTGCGGACTCGCCTTGATGATGCTCGCCCAGGCGACCTCGTAGGCCCGGTCGTAGTACTGCTTGCCGGTCGCGGCGTCGAAGCTGATCACCTGGATGCCGGCTTCCCTCTGCTTGCGGATGTCGTCTTCGTTCACCTTTTTCCAGGAGTCGTTGCCGGCCTCGAGCGCGATGACGTGCTTCATCAGCAGGTCGCGCTGCCCGGTGTTGAGCGCCTTCCATTTGTCGAGGTTCATGACCAGCGACACTTCCGCGCTGTAGAAGCCCGGGTCGACGCGGAACTTGGTTTTCTCGTGCCAGTTGAAGTCGAAGATGCCGTTGATCGGCCAGCCGTAGCCGTCGACCACGCCGCGCTCGAGCGCGGTGTAGACCTCGCCGGGCGCGGTCTGCACCACCGTCGCCCCCAGCGCCTGGAAGAAGTCGCGGTACACCGGAGTGATGCGCAGCTTCAGCCCGGTGAGGTCGGGCTTGTCGATCTTCTTGGTCAGGTACAGGTGGAACGGCGTGAAGTCGATCACGCGGCCGAGGTACTGCATGTTGGCCTTCTCGTTCCAGATGCGGTTGATCAGGTCATAGGCGCCGTTCCTGCGCAGCTCGGGCCCCGGGAGCTGCGTCAGCTTCAGCGCATCGGCCTCCGGCATGATGTTGGTGTAGAAAGCGCCGGTGGTCATCGCCAGGTCGAGCACGCCGGTGCGCACCGCGTTGCCCACCTCGAAGGGCGGCATCGCCTTCGGGCCGCCGATGAAGTTGATCTGCAGGCGGCCCTTGCCCTCGGCGTTGAGCCGCTCGATCATCGGCATCAGGTTCTTCACGTACGTGGTGTTCTCGGCGAAGGCGCTCACCACGCGCAGGGTGGTTTCCTGCGCCGAGACGCCGAGCGGCGCGAGCGCCAGCGCGACAAGCCAGACGGTTTTTTTCATCATCTCCTCCTATGAAGATCGAGCAGGGTAGGCGCCGCGTACTCCATTTGTCAAATCAATGTCATTCATGGTATTCATCATTTTCATGAATGTACAAGACCTCGACCTCAACCTGCTGCGCGTGTTTGACGCTGTTTTGCACGAGAAGGGCGTGACGCCGGCGGCGGTGCGCCTCGGGCTCACCCAGCCGGCGGTTTCCAACGCGCTGGCACGCCTGAGGAAGCTGTTCGGCGACGCGCTCTTCGTGCGCACGCCGCGCGGGGTCGACGCGACGCCGTTCGCGCGCGAGCTGGCTGAGCCGATCAGGCAGGCCCTTGCCCTCCTGGAGTCGGCCCTGGCGCACGGGCCGGGCTTCGATCCCGCCACCTCGACGCGGGCGTTCCGCTTCTACATGTCGGACCTGGGACAGATCGAGTTCCTGCCGCCGCTGGTCGAACGGGTACAGCAGACCGCTCCCGGCGTGCGCCTCGAGGCGGTGGCGCTGGAGGTTGAGGACATCGCCGACGCGCTCGCGGCCGGCGCGCTGGACGTCGCGATTGGCTTCCTGCCCGCGCTCGGCGCGCCGGTGCGTCGCCGCGCGCTGTTTCGCGATCCCTACCTGTGTCTGATGCGGGCCGACCATCCGATAGCGACGCTGACCAAGAAGCGGTTCCTCGAGGCCTCGCACGCCTTGGTGATCTACCGCGGCGGCCACCGGGTGATCGAGGAGGCGCTGGAGCGCGCCGGGCTCGCGCGCCGCATCGCGCTGCGCGTGCCGCACTTCACCGTGGTGCCGATGGTGCTGGAACGTTCGGACCTGATCCTGACGCTCCCGGCGCGCGTCGCGCGCGTGTTCGAGCGCCGCGGCAACCTGAAGGCGCTGCCGCCGCCGGTGTCGATCCCGCCGGCCGAGGTGGCGCTGCACTGGCACGAGCGCTTCGAGCCTGACCCCGGCAACCGCTGGCTGCGCGATGTCATGGTCGACCTTTACTCCGATTAGACTTCGGCGATGAATTACCAAACTCTTCTCGTCGAGAAACGCAACGACTACGTCCTCCTCGTCAGCCTGAATCGTCCCGAGGTCCTGAACGCCCTCAACACGCAGATGGGCAAGGACCAGGCCGACCTGTGGACGCGCCTCGCGGCCGAGCCCGGCGCCGTGCGCTGCGTGGTGCTGACGGGATCGGGTACCCGCGCGTTTTGTGCGGGCGCCGACCTGAAGGAACGCAACGGCATGAGCGACACCGTGTGGCGCGCGCAGCACGAGATCTTCGAGCGCGCGTTCATGGCGCTGATGGAGCTGCCGCTGCCGGTGATCGCCGCGGTGAACGGCCACGCCTATGGCGGCGGGCTGGAGATCGCACTGTGCTGCGACTTCATCTACGCAGCGCGCACGGCGCGCCTCGCGCTGTCCGAGACCCGGCTCGGCCTGATCCCGGGCGGCGGCGGCACGCAGAACCTCGCGCGCGCCGCCGGCGAGCGCCGCGCCAAGGAGCTGGTCTTTACCGCGCAGGCCTTCGACGCGCAGCAGGGCTGCGACTGGGGAATCGTGAACCGCGTCTGCGACGACGTCGTGGCGGACGCGCTCGCCACCGCGCAGCTGATCGCCGCCAACGGGCCGCTCGCGGTGCGCCAGGCCAAGAAATCGATGCACTACGGCCTGCAGATGGACCTCGCCACCGGCTACCGCTTCGAGATCGAGGCCTACAACCAGCTGGTCGGCACCGAGGACCGCCGGGAAGGCGTGAGCGCGTTCAACGAGAAACGCAAGCCGCGCTTCCAGGGAAGGTAATGATTCCGCCGTATCGCGCCGACCACATCGGCAGCCTGCTGCGTCCGAAGAAGCTGCGCGAAGCTTTTCGCACGCTTTCGGGAAGCGAGCTGCGTGCAGTCCAGGACGAATGCATTCGAGACGTGGTCAAGCTGCAGCAGGACTGCGGCCTCGAGGTGCTCACCGACGGCGAGTTCCGCCGTATCTCCTACTGGGAGAAGTTCGTGCGCCTCACCCGCGGGCTCGAGGTGCGCGACGCGGTGTTCACTTTCCACGACGCCGCGGGGCACGAGTCGAAGTTCACCGCGCCCTACGTATCCGGCAAGGTCTCACGCGGCGAGCCGATCACCCTCGACGAGCTCGGTTTCGGGAATACCAAGATCACCATGCCGGCGCCTTCGACGATGCACTTTTATCGCTTTACCGATTGGGGTAATGCGTATCAGGATGCCGCCGCCTTCTTCGCCGACCTGGGCAAGGTCTACCAGGCCGAGATTGCGGCGCTGGCGAAGGCCGGCTGCCGCTACGTGCAGCTCGACGAGGTGGCGGTGGCGATCCTGTGCGATCCGGCGGCGCGCGCCAAGGTGAAAGCGGCGGGCGAAGACCCGGACCGCCTGGTGGATCTCTACATCGACGCCATCAACCAGGCGGTGAAGAACCGCCCGGCGGGAATGACGGTCGGAGTGCACGTCTGCCGCGGCAACTACAAGGGCATGTACCTCTCGGAGGGCGGCTATGACTCGGTGGCGGAGAAGTTCTTCGCCCGCACCGACGTTGACCATTTCCTGCTCGAGTTCGACACGCCGCGTGCCGGCGGCTTCGCCCCGCTGTGTTTCGTGCCGAAAGGCAAGGGCGTGGTGCTCGGGCTGGTGAGCTCCAAAACACCGCAGCTGGAAACGCTGGACCTCCTGAGGAAGCGCACCGACGAAGCTTCCCGCTACCTGGACACCGAAAGGCTCGCCATCAGCCCGCAATGCGGCTTCGCCAGCACCATGGGCGGCAACCCGGTGACCGAGGCGGACGAGCGCGCGAAGCTCAAGCTCTGCGTCGACGCCGCGCGGGCGATCTGGGGCTGATGCGCGTTCTTGTCGTCGGGGCGGGCCCGGCCGGCCTCTACTTTTCGTACCTTTTCAAGAAAAGAAACCCGGATTGCGAGCTGCGCGTCGTCGAGCAGAACCGCCCCGACTCGACCTTCGGCTTCGGTGTGGTGTTCTCCGACCGCGCGCTCGAGTTCCTGCGCGGCGACGACCCGGCGACCTACGAGCTGATCACGCCGCGGATGCAGAGCTGGTCCGACATCACGATCGTCCACCGCGGCACGCCGGTCATCATCGACGGCATCGGCTTCGCCGCCATCGGCCGCTTGCAGCTGCTGCAGCTCCTGCAGCGTCAACTCGCAAGCGTTGGCGTCACGCCGGAGTATGAAAAGACCATTTCTTCCGAAGACCAGGGTTACGACCTGGTCGTCGCTGCGGACGGCGTGAATTCGGCCGTGCGGGGCTGGCGGGACTTCGGCACCACGGTGTCGCGCCTCGAGAACAGGTTCGCCTGGTACGGCACGACGCGTGTGTTCGACACGCTGACGCAGACCTTCGTCGCCAACGAGCACGGTAGCTTTAACGCCCACCACTACCGCCATTCGAGCGAGATGAGCACGTTCGTGGTCGAGTGCGATCCGACGACCTGGGAGCGCGCCGGGTTTGCTGGCATGAATGAGGCCACGACGCTTGCTTACTGTGAAAAGGCCTTTGCGCAGACTCTGGGAGGGCAGCGTCTCGTCTCGAACAAGTCCGTATGGCGGAACTTTCCCAACCTGCGAAATGAACGGTGGTCGGCGGGAAACGTGGTGCTGATCGGCGACGCGCTGCGCACCGCACATTTCTCCATCGGCTCGGGCACGCGCCTCGCGATGGAGGACGCCATTGCGCTGGCGCGCGCTCTGCGCGAACATGCGCGGGTTCCCGACGCGCTTGCCGCGTTCGAGGCGGCGCGCCGCCCGATCGTCGACAAGCTGCTGGCGGCGGCCGATGCGAGCGGCGCCTGGTACGAGCGCTTTCCCGAGCACATGAAGCTCGCGCCGCGCGAGTTCGCCTGGAGCTATATTCAGAGGAGCGGCCGCGTCGACCCCGCGCGGCTGAGGAAGATTTCGCCGAGATTCGTCGATGGATAGAGTTTTGTTTCCTACCACGCTTGTTGGCAGCTACCCGCAGCCGGAGTGGCTGATCGACCGCAAGAAGCTCGCCGGGCGCTTCCCGCCGCGGGTGCGCGCGAAGGAGCTGTGGCGCATCGCGGAGCCGTACCTGGCGCAGGCGCAGGACGACGCCACGCTGCTCGCGATCCGCGCCCAGGAGCAGGCCGGCCTCGACATCGTCACCGACGGCGAAATCCGGCGCGAGAGCTACTCCAACCGGTTCGCCACCGCCCTCGAAGGCGTGGACATCGACAACCCCGGCAGCGCGCTCGACCGCTCGGGGCACCCGAACCCGGTGCCGCGCATCGTCGGCAAGGTGCGCAGGAAGCATCCAGTCGAAGTTGACGATTTGAGATTTCTGAAGAGACACACCAAAAAAATGGTGAAGATGACTGTTCCCGGTCCCTTCACCCTGTCGCAGCAGGCGCAGAACGACTTCTACAAGTCCGAGGAGGAGGCGGCGATGGACTACGCCGCGGCGGTGAACGAGGAGATCAAGGACCTGTTCGCCGCCGGCGCCGACATCGTGCAGGTCGACGAGCCCTACATGCAGGCGCGCCCGGAGAAGGCGCGGCAGTACGGGTTGAAGGCGCTGAACAGGGCACTGCAAGATGTTTCCGGTGTAACTGCTGTCCATATCTGTTTCGGCTATGCGGCGATCATCCACCAGCGCCCCTCGGGCTACTCGTTCCTGCCGGAGCTCGCCGGCTGCTCCTGCCAGCAGGTCTCGATCGAGACGGCGCAATCCGGCCTCGATTGTTCCGTATTGACTGCTTTGTCTTCAAAAAAAATCATGGTGGGGTGCATCGACCTGTCGGACAGCAAGGTCGAGACGCCGCAGATCGTGGTCGAGCGCATCAAGCGAGCGCTGCAGCACGTCGCGCCCGAGAACGTGATCGTCGCGCCCGACTGCGGGATGAAATACCTGCCGCGCGAGGTCGCCTTCGGCAAGATGCAGGCGATGGTCGAGGGCGCGCGGCTGCTGCGCAAGGAGCATGGGGAAATGAGCGCATGACGCCGCCGTTCCGCGTCGAGCACGTCGGAAGTTTTGTCCGCCCGGAGGTCCTGTTGCACGGGGCGCGGGCGCGCAAGGCGGGGCAGCTGGATGAAGGCGGGTTCAGGAAAATCCAGGACGACGCGATCCGCGGCATTGTCGCGTTCCAGGAGTCGATCGGCCTGCCCAGCGTCACCGACGGCGAGTTCCGCCGGCGCAGCTGGTCGGCGGGGTTCATCGACGCGGTCGACGGTTTCGGCCTGCGCGACGGCACGCTGACTTTTCGCGACGCGAGCCGCGTGGTCGGCGTCGCGTCTTCGCCTTACGCCAAGGCGCCGCTCAAGCGCAGGCAGCGCATCGTCGCTGATGATTTTGTTTTCTTGAAGAAAATCACAAAGAAAGGCTTGCCGAAAGTCACTATCGCTGCACCCGACGTCATGCACTACTTTCTCGGGCCGCAAGCCTATGAGCACTCCGTCTACAAGGATAGAGAGGCTTTCTTTTCGGCCTTGGCCGATCTGTATCGCCAGGAAATTTCGGATCTCGCCGCCGAAGGCTGCACCTACCTCCAGCTCGACGACACCGCGCTTCCCTGCAACTGCGACGCGCATGCGCGCGAGGACGTCGCCGCGCGCGGCGAGAGCGCCGACGAGCTGACGGAGCGGTACATCCGTTTGACCAATGAGTGTCTTTCTCAAAAACCGGGAAACATGGCGATCGCGGTCCACCTGTGCCGCGGCAACCTGAAGGGCGCGTGGATGGCGGAGGGCGGCTACGAGCCGATCGCCGACGCGCTTTTCAACCGGCTCGACGTCGGCATCTACTGCCTGGAATACGACAGCGAGCGCTCGGGCGATTTCGCGCCGCTGCGCTTGCTGCCCAAGGGCAAGCGCGTGATCCTGGGGCTGGTGAGCACCAAGACGCCGCAGCTCGAATCCAAAGATGAACTCAAACGAAAAATTGAAAAAGCAGCACAGCATGTCCCGCTCGAGCAGCTCGGCATCGGGCCGCAGTGCGGCTTCTCGAGCGGCGGGGGTGGCGGCCAGACCGTGACGCAGGACGACACGCGCCGCAAACTGGAGCTGGTAATGGAGGTGGCGCGTGACGTCTGGGGATAAGAAGAAGGAGAAAGGCACGGGCCTCGCTCGTGGCCTCACCAACTACGGCGACCCGGCGTTCTCGCTGTACCTGCGCCGCTCGTTCGCCAAGAGCATGGGCTACTCGAGCGCCATGCTCGGCCGGCCGGTGGTCGGCATCGCCGACTCGCGCAGCGGCTTCAACAACTGCCACCGCCATTTCCCCGAGCTGATCGAGGCGGTGAAGCGCGGCGTGCTGGCGGCGGGCGGCCTGCCGATCGAATTTCCCACCGTGTCGCTCGGCGAAGTCTTCCTGCACCCGACCTCGATGATGTTCAGGAACCTGATGTCGATGGACGTCGAGGAGATGATCCGGGCGCAGCCGATGGACGCGGTGGTGCTGGTCGGCGGCTGCGACAAGACCGTGCCGGCGCAGCTGATGGGCGCCTTGTCCGCGGACGTCCCTGCCGTGCAGCTCCTCGCCGGGCCGATGATGCCCACCTCGTTCCACGGCGAGCGCCTGGGGGCGTGCACCGACTGCCGCCGTTTCTGGGCGATGCATCGCGCCGGCAAAGTCGATGCGCAGGGGATCGAAGAAGTCGAAGGCAATCTGGCGACCACCGCGGGCACCTGCGCGGTGATGGGCACCGCCTCGACCATGGCCTCGATCGCCGAAGCGCTCGGCATGGCGCTGCCCGGCAGCGCGGCGATCCCGGCGGTGCACGCCGACCGGCTGCGCGCCGCCGAGGAAAGCGGTCGCCGCGCGGTGGAGATGGCGGCGGCGCCGATCCGCCCTTCAGAAATAATCTCTGAAAAGGCCGTGGAAAACGCATTGCGGGTGTTGCTCGCGATCGGCGGATCGACCAACGCCATTGTTCACCTCACCGCGATTGCCGGCAGAGCTGGTATTTCCGTTTCTCTCGAAAAACTCAACCAGCTATCGGATTCGACCCCGGTGCTCGTCGACCTCAAGCCCACCGGCCAGCACTACATGTCCGACCTGTATGCCGCCGGCGGCGTCGGCGCGGTGCTGCGCGAGCTGAAGCCCCTGCTGCACCTCGATTGCATGACGGTCGCGGGGATCACGCTCGGCGAAGTTCTGGCAACGCTGCCGCCCTGGGTCGACCGCTCGGTGGTGCGCGAGTTCAGCAATCCCATCTCGCCGGTGGGCGGCCTGGTCGCGCTGTACGGCTCGCTGGCGCCCAGCGGCGCGATCCTGAAGCGCTCGGCGGCCGATCCGAAGCTGTTCGAGAAGGAAGGGCGCGCGATCGTGTTCAGCTCGCTCGACGACCTTGCGGCGCGCGTCGACGATCCGGGCCTCGACATCACCGCCGACGATTTCATGGTGCTGCAGAACGCCGGGCCGAAATCGGGCTACGCCATGCCCGAGGCGGGCTACCTGCCGATCCCGGCGAAGCTGGCGCGCGCCGGGGTGAAGGACATGGTGCGCATCTCCGACGCGCGCATGAGCGGCACCGCCTACGGCACCATCTTGCTGCACGTCTCGCCCGAGGCCGCGGTCGGCGGCGCGCTGGCGCTGGTGAAAAACGGGGACAGGATTCGCCTTTCGGTGAAACAGCGGCGCATCGACCTGCTCGTCGATGAAAAAGAACTCCAGAAGCGAAAAAGCACCTGGAAGACTCCGGTCACGGCACCCACCCGCGGTTACGCAAAGCTCTATATGGACCACGTGCTGCAGGCCGAGCACGGCTGCGACTTCGATTTTCTTAGAAAAGTCTAAGATGGGTCCCTCACGGGGAGGGGAAACAATGAGCATGAGCTACCACGAAGGGGCGCGCGAGCTGCAGGACCGCTTCGACAGCCGGCGGCTCGCCGACCGGTTGGCTAGCCTGGCTCGCGTGGCCTTTACTCCCGAGGACCGCGCCTTCATCGAGAGCCGGGTCATGTTCTTCCTCGCCACCGCCGACGCTGCCGGCCAGCCCGACTGCTCCTACAAGGGTGGGCTGCCGGGATTCGTGCGCATCACCGGCCCATCGGAACTGGCGTTCCCGAGCTACGACGGCAACGGCATGTTCAAGAGCCTCGGGAACGTTCGCGTCAACCCGCAGGTCGGGCTGCTGTTCCTCGATTTCGAGCAGCCGCGGCGCCTGCGCGTGCTGGGAACGGCCCAAGTGGCGCAGGACGATCCGCTGATGGCCGCCTTTGAAGGCGCGCAGCTCATCGTCCGCGTTCAGGCGAGCGCCATCTTCCCGAACTGCCCACGCTACATCCACCGCATGCAGATGGTCGAGCCTTCGCCCTATGTGCCGCGCGCCGGGCACGAACCCCCGGTGCCGGCGTGGAAGCAGATGGACGTGTTCAAGGACGTGCTGCCCCGCAAGCCGCCGGGTTGACAGCCGCGGCCTGATACTTCAAGCTTGATCTATTCAGGCTTAGAGAACAACGCATGCCCGCCCCCAGCACCGATCGCGAGACCATCGCCCGCGCCGCCGACCACGCCGCGCTGCGCATCTGGCTGCGCCTGCTCACCTGCACCCAGCTGATCGAGCGCCGCGTGCGCTCCGGGCTGCGCGAGGAATTCGCCACCACGCTGCCGCGCTTCGACCTGATGGCGCAGCTCGAGCGTCATCGCCAGGGCCTGAAGATGAACGAGCTGTCGCGCCTGCTGATGGTCACCGGCGGCAACATCACCGCGATCGTCGACCAGCTGGAGAAGGAAGGCCTGGTCGAGCGCCTCGACGAGCCCGACGATCGCCGGGCGTTCTGCATCCGCCTGACGCGCGCCGGCGAGAAGGGCTTCACCGAGATGGCGCGCGCCCACGAGCAATGGGTGGTCGAGCTGCTCGCCGGGCTGTCGCGCCGCGAGCAGGACGAGCTGCTCAAGCTGCTGGCGAAGCTGAAGCAGCACGCCATGGAGGTCACGGCATGAAGCACTTCCTGTGGCGGACCGAAGGCAAGGTCGGCGTCATCACGCTCAACCGTCCGGAGCGCAAGAATCCTCTGACGTTCGACTCGTACGCCGAGCTGCGAGATTTCTTTCGCGACCTCAAGAACGAGAAAACCATCAAGGCGATCGTGCTGACCGGCGCGGGCGGCAACTTCTGCTCCGGCGGCGACGTGCACGAGATCATCGGCCCGCTCACCAGGATGTCGCCGCCGCAGCTGCTGGAGTTCACGCGCATGACCGGCGACCTGGTCAAGGCGATGCGCCATTGCCCGCAGCCGGTGATCGCCGCGGTCGAGGGCGTGTGCGCCGGCGCCGGCGCGATCCTCGCCATGGCGAGCGACCTGCGCTACGGCGCGCCCTCGGCCAAGGTCGCGTTCCTGTTCGTGCGCGTCGGCCTCGCCGGCTGCGACATGGGCGCCTGCGCCCTGCTGCCGCGGATCATCGGCCAGGGGCGCGCGGCGGAGCTGCTCTACACCGGCCGCTCGATGAGCGCGGAGGAAGGGCAGGCGTGGGGCTTTTTCAACCGGGTGGTCGAGCCGGTGTTCCCGGAAGCACTCCAGATTGCAAAAGAGCTGGCCGCGGGGCCCACAGCGGCGCACGCCGTGACCAAGCAGATGCTGCACGAGGAGTGGAACGTCACGGTCGACCAGGCGATCGACATGGAGGCTGTGGCGCAGGCGAAGCTGATGGAGAACAAGGATTTCCGCCGCGCCTACGAAGCTTTCGCCGCCAAGCGCAAGCCGGCCTTCGAAGGCGACTGATGGACCGCTTCGCCCACTACGGCTGGCCGTTTTTCGAGAAGAAACACGAAAAGCTCGCGCGCGACGCCGAAACCTGGGCGATACAGAACCTTGGCCACGCGCACGGCGAGGACGCCGACAAGATCTGCAAGCGCCTGGTGCAGGACCTCGGCTGCGCCGGCTTCCTGCATCACAGCGTCGCCGAGAAGCCCGACGTGCGCTCGATCGCGCTGCTGCGCGAGGTGTTCGCCTACCACGCCGGGCTCGCCGACTTCGCCTTCGTCATGCAGGGACTCGGCAGCGGGCCGATCGCGCTGGCGGGAAGCGAGGCGCTGAAGAAGCAGTACCTGCCGAAGGCCGCGAGCGGCGAGGCCATCGCCGCCTTCGCGCTGTCCGAGCCGGACGCGGGCTCCGACGTTCAGGCGATCAAGACCCGCGCAACGAAGCAGGGCAGTTCCTGGACGCTCGAGGGCACCAAGACCTGGATCTCGAACGGGGGGATCGCGGACTTCTATGTGGTGTTCGCGAAGGCCGACGAAGGCATCAGCGCGTTCGTGGTCGATGCAAAGGACGTCGATGCCTCGGAGCGCATCGAAATCGTGGCGCCGCACCCCATGGCCGTGGTTCAGCTTCGCAATTCCCGTGGAATTCTCTTGGGAGAGCCTGGTCAGGGCTTCAAGCTGGCGATGCGCAATCTCGACATCTTCAGGACGACGGTGGCGGCGGCGGCGCTGGGCTTTTCCAGGAGGGCCCTGGACGAAGCGCTCAAGCGTTCCCGCGAAAGAAAAATGTTCGGGCAGGCGCTGGCCGAGTTCCAGCTGACGCAGGCGAAGCTCGCCGACATGGCCACCGCGATCGACGCCGGTGCGCTGCTGACCTACCGCTCGGGCTGGAAAAAGGACAGCACGGGAGAACGGGTAACGCGCGAGGCCGCGATGGCCAAGATGTTCGCCACCGAGGCGGCGCAGCAGGTGATCGACGACGCGGTGCAGATCTGCGGCGGGCTGGGCGTGATGCGCGGCCACCCGGTCGAGCGCCTGTACCGCGAGGTGCGCGCCTTGCGGATCTACGAAGGCGCCACCGAAGTGCAGAAGCTGATCATCGCCCGGGACTTGCTGAAAGGATGATGCACTCCGCCCACGTCGACAGCTTCGCGCGCGACAACCTGCCGCCGCGCTCGCAGTGGCCGGAGCTGCTGTTCGAGCTTCCGGAGCTGCGCTACCCCGCGCGAATGAATTGCGCCACGGAACTGCTCGACAAACCGGTGGCCCGCGGCCACGGCGAGCGCATCGCGTTGCGCGCCCCGGACGGCGCATGCACCTACGCACAGCTTCTGGCGCAGGCCAACCGCCTCGCCAACCTGCTGGTGCGCGAGATGGGGCTCAGGCCGGGCAACCGCGTGCTGCTGCGCGGGCCGAACAACCCGATGATGGCGGCCTGCTGGTTCGCGGTGATGAAGGCGGGCGGCGTGTGCGTCGCCACCATGCCGCTGCTGCGCGCCAAGGAGCTGACCGAGGTCATCGCCAAGGCCGAGATCACGCACGCGTTGTGCGACCAGCGCCTCGCCGGGGAATTGCTCGATGCACGGAAGATCTGTCCGGGCTTGAGAAACATCAGGTTCTGGTACGACGACGCGACCGATGCGCTGACCGGGAGGCAGTCCGTCGAGTTCAACAATGTCGAAACCGCCGCCGAAGATGTCGCCCTGATTGCCTTTACCTCGGGCACGACGGGCAAGCCCAAGGGCACCATGCATTTCCATCGCGACGTGCTGGCGATGAGCGACTGCTTCCCGCGCTCGATCGTCGGCCTGCGCAACGACGACGTGGTGTGCGGCACGCCGCCGCTCGCCTTCACTTTCGGCCTCGGCGGAATGCTGTGCTTCCCGCTGCGCTACGGCGCCTGCAGCGTGCTGGTCGAGAAGCTCACGCCAGAGACGCTGCTCGAGACGATCCAGAAGTTCAGGGCCACGGTGTGCTTCACCTCGCCGGTGATGTATCGGGCTCTCGCGGGACTTGCCCGGCGGTTCGATATTTCCTCCCTGAAAAAATGCGTTTCCGCGGGCGAAGCCCTGCCCGATGCGACCCGCCAGGCATTCAAGGCGGCCACCGGCATCGAGATCATCGACGGCATCGGCTCCACCGAGATGATCCACATGTTCATCTCGCACACCACGCAGCGCACGCGACGCGGCGCGACGGGTTATCCCATTCCCGGCTACCGGGCGACGGTATTGAACAAGGAGGGAATTCCTTGCGCGCCCGGCGAAGTCGGGCGGCTGGCGGTGAAGGGGCCGACCGGCTGCCGCTATCTGGCCGATGAGCGGCAGAGGAACTACGTGCAGGACGGGTGGAATCTGACCGGCGATGCGTACGTCATGGACAAGGACGGCTATTTCTTCTTCCAGTCGCGCACCGACGACATGATCATCTCGGCGGGCTACAACATCGCCGGCCCGGAAGTCGAGGACTCGCTGCTAGCGCATCCGGCGGTGGCCGAGTGCGCCGTGGTCGGCGCGCCGGACGAAGCGCGGGGGACGATCGTCAAGGCCTTCGTGGTTCTCAAGCCTGCGCACGAAAAGAATGAACTGATGAAAAAAACCCTTCAGGAGCACGTGAAGGCCGCCATCGCGCCCTACAAGTATCCGCGCGCCATCGAGTTCGTCGACGCGCTGCCGCGCACCGAGACCGGCAAGCTGCAGCGTTTCAAGTTGAGAGGATCGCAAAGATGAGCCTGAAAATTCTGCAACCGCCGGGCTGGGCAAAAGCCAAGGGTTTTTCCAACGGAATCTCCTGCACCGGAAAGCTCGTATTCATTGCTGGCCAGGTCGGCTGGACCGGCGAGGGCAAATGGGAGGCGCGGGATTTTGCCGGCCAGTTCAGGCAAACGCTAAAGAATATTCTGGCGGTGCTGGCCGAGGCGAAGGGGAAACCCGAGCACTTGGTCCGCCTGACCTGGTACGTGCTCGACAAGAAGGAATACCTCGGATCGCTCAAGGAAGTCGGCGCCGCGTACCGCGAGCTGATGGGCCGGCACTACCCGACCATGGCCGTGGTGCAGGTCAGCGGCCTGGTGGAAGACGAGGCTAGGCTCGAGATCGAAGCCACGGCGGTGATCCCATGAAGGTCAGCGTCATCGGAGGAGGCCCCGGTGGCCTGTATTTCGCGCTGCTGGCGAAGAAGGCCTGGCCGCGCTGGGACATCACGGTGTGCGAGCGCAACCGCCCGGACGACACCTTCGGCTTTGGCGTGGTGTTCTCCGACCAGACGCTCGACGCCTTCAAGGCCTACGACACCGTCACCTACGAGCGCATCCGCCGGCGCTTCGCCTATTGGGGCGAGGTCGACGTGGTCTACAAGGGCGAGGTGCTGCGCTCGGGCGGCAACGGCTTCTGCGGCTGCTCGCGCGTCGCGCTGCTCAACATCCTGCAGGACCGCAGCCGCGAGCTGGGCGTGCACCTGCGCTTCCAGCGCGAGATCGAGGGCCTGGAGGAGTTCGCCGATTCGGACCTGATCGTGGTCGCCGACGGTAGTAACTCGAACATCCGCTCCAAATATAAGGACCATTTCCAGCCGAGCCTCGACCTGCGCCCGAACAAGTTCACCTGGCTCGGCTCGACGCGGCCGCTCGACGCCTTCAAGTACTTCTTCCGCGAGACGCCCGAGGGCATCATCCTCGCGCACTGCTACCAGTACGAGGCCGACCGCTCGACCTGGGTGATCGAGACCGACGAGCAGACCTGGCGCAACTTCGGCTTCGACCGGCTGTCCGAAACCGGGATGCTGCCGGTGCTCGAGCGCGTGTTCGCCGAGGAGCTCGACGGGCATCCGCTGATCCCCAACCGCTCGCTGTGGCGCAACTTCCCCAACATCAGCAACAAGACCTGGGTGCGGGACAACGCGGTTCTGGTCGGCGATGCGAAGGCCACCGCCCATTTCTCGATCGGCTCGGGCACCAAGCTGGCGATGGAAGATGCGATTGCGCTTTTCGAGGCCTTCAAGAAGCACGGGGAAGTGCAGAAGGCCCTTGCCCAATACGACACTGCCCGGCGCGAAGAAGTCGAGAAGACCCAGCACGCGGCCAGCGTCTCGCTCGCCTGGTTCGAGCACATGAAGCGCTACTGGAACATGGAGCCGAAGCAGTTCGCGTTCGGCGTCATGTCGCGCTCGAAGCAAATCACCTGGGAGAACCTGGAATTACGCGACCCTGCATTCATCAAGGGAATTCATCAGTGGTTCGCGAAGAAGGTCAAAGAGCAGGGCTTCGACCTGTCCATGGAGGATCCGCCGGTGCCGATGTTCACGCCGTTTCGCCTCCGCGACATGGTGGTCGAGAACCGCGTGGTGGTGTCGCCGATGGACCAGTACTCGGCGCTCGACGGCGTGCCGGGCGACTGGCACCTGGTGCACCTCGGCAGCCGCGCCGCCGGCGGGGCGGGGCTGGTGTACGTCGAGATGACCTGTCCTTCGCCCGAGGCGCGCATCTCCCCGGGAGACACCGGCCTGTGGAACGAGACGCAGCGCGACGCCTTCAAGCGCATCGTCGACTTCTGCCACGCCAACTCGAAGGCGAAGCTGTGCATGCAGCTCGGCCACTCCGGGCGCAAGGGCTCCACCCAGCTCGGCTGGGAGCGCATGGACCATCCGCTTGAGAGCGGCAACTGGCCCGTGGTTTCCGCTTCCCCCCTCCCGTACTACGAGGGTGTGTCTCAGGTTCCGGTAGAGCTCGATCGCAAGGGGATGGAAAAAATAATAAAGGATTTTGAAAAATCCACACGCTATGCGGATCAAGCCGGTTTCGACATGCTCGAGCTCCATTTGGCTCACGGCTACCTGCTCGCCAGCTTCATTTCTCCGCTGACGAATCAAAGAAAAGATTCCTATGGAGGAAGCATCGAGAACCGCATGCGCTTCCCGCTGGAAGTCTGGAAGGCGTGCCGCAGCATCTGGCCCGAAAAGAAGCCGATGTCGGCGCGCATCTCGGCGACCGACTGGGTGCCCGGCGGCCTGTCGGGCGAGGACCTGATGGCGCTTGCGCGCATGCTGAAAGAGGCGGGCTGCGACCTGATCGACTGCTCGACCGGGCAGACGGTGCCGCAGCAGAAGCCGGTGTACGGCCGCATGTACCAGGCGCCGTTCTCCGACTGGGTGCGCAACGAGGTCGGCATCGCCACCATGACGGTCGGCGCGGTCACCACGCCCGACCAGATCAACACGCTGCTCGCCTCCGGCAAGGCCGACCTGGTCGCGCTGGCGCGCCCGCACCTCGCCAATCCCTACTTCACTCTGCAGGCCTCGGCCTGGTACCAGCACCTGGGGCAGCATTGGCCGCTGCAGTACCTGTCGGGCCGCGACCAGGCGTTCCGCAACGCGCCGCGCGAGCGCGCCGAGCAAACCGAGCTGCGCCTCAAGGCGCGGCCGGCGAGCCACGAGGTCAAGGCGGCGTGAGCGAGACGCTGTGGGGGCTGGTAGACCGCCGTGACCGCGACGCTCCGCACGCTTTGGCTGTTCTCTACGGAGAACAAGCAATTTCGAACCGCGAATTCCGCCAGCGTGCTCTGAGCATGGCAGGCGGTCTCGCGCGCCTCGGCGTCAGCCGGGGCGACGTGGTCGCGGTGCAGCTGCCGAACGTTCCCGAGTACCTGCTGAGCTACGCGGCGATCTGCGCGCTGGGCGCGACGATGCAGCCGGTGCACATGGCGTACCGGAGCGCGGAGATCACGCAGCTGGTGGGGCACTCCGGAGCGCGGCTGTTGATCTCCATGGAGCAGGTGCAGGCGCTCGCGGGGTCGCCTCCCCTGCAGCGCGCGCACCAGGGCACCCTCGACGAGCGCTTCCTGCTCCTCTACACCTCGGGCACCACCGACAACCCCAAGGGCGTGCCGCACGCGCAGCGCGGCTTTCTCGGCAACGCCCGCCTGTCGTATCCCGAGCTCGAGATCGAGGCGGACGAGGTGCTGCTTTCCGCGGCCCCGCTGACCCACCTTTACGGATTGTTCGTCTATCACCTGAGCCTGTGCTCCGGGGCAGCCATGTCCCTGCTGCCCGCGTTCACGCCCCCGGCGCTGGCGGGCCTCGTCGAGAAGCACAAGGCGAACTGCGTATTCGCCGGCCCGGCGCACTTCAAGCCGCTGCTCGATGCCGGGCTGCTCGAGCGCCACGACTTTTCGTCCATGCGCTTCGCCTGCCTGTCGGGCAGCCCGGTGCCGCCGGAGCTCGCGGCCGCGGTCGAAGCCAAGCTTGCAGGAAAGAGCAAGACGATTCAGTTGTGGGGAATGACCGAGCTGCAGGCGGGCTCGTTCTCGCGGCCGCGCGACCCGGCCGAGGTGCGCCACGGCAGCGCCGGCGCGGCGACGCCCGGGACCGAGCTGCGCGTGGTGGGCGAGCACCTCCAGGTGCGCGGGGCTTCTCTCTTTTCGGGGTATTTCAAGAATGAAACTGCGACCCGGGAAGCGTTCACCACCGACGGCTGGTTCGACACCGGCGACACCGCCGAGCTGAGCGCCGCCGGGCACCTGCGCTTCACCGGGCGCGTGAAGGAGATCATCAACCGCGGCGGGGTGAAGTACTCGCCGCTGGACGTCGAGGCGATCATCGACCGCATGCCGGGCGTGGCGCGCTCGGCGATCGTGCCTTATCCCGATGTCGTATTGGGCGAGCGCGCCTGCGTTTTCGTGCAGCCGGCGCCGGGCGCCCCGCCGGCGACGCTGGAGGCGATAATGCGGGAGCTCGACCGCGCCGGGGTCGCCAAGTTCAAGTGGCCCGAGCGCCTGGAGCTGATCGACCCGATGCCGCTGACCCCGACGCAGAAAGTGATGCGCGGCCGCCTGCGCGAGCGCTTGAGATGATCGCCCTCTATGAGCTGAAGGGAAAGAACGACCGGCGCTACAGCCTGTTCTCCTGGCGCGCGCGCATGGCGCTCGCGCACAAGGGCCTGGAGTTCGAGACGCTGCCGGTGCTCCTGTCGGACAAGGCGGCGATCGAGTTCTCCGGCGGCAAGACCGTGCCGGTGCTGAAGGACAAGGACACGGTGGTGCGCGACTCGTGGAAGATCGCCGAGTACCTGGAGAACCGCTACAAGGACTCACCGCCGCTGTTCGGCGGCGAGATCGGCTGCGGCGTGTCGCAGGCGTTCAACACCTGGGCCGACCGCGTGGTGGTGCCGGCGATGCTGCAGGTGATCGTCGCCGACATCCACGAGCGCGTCGCGCCCGAGGACGAGGACTACTTCCGCCAGACGATGGAGAAGATCATCCGCATCAGCCTGCAGGAGTCGCGCGCGCGGCGCGACGAGGCGCTGCTGCGCCTGGGCAAGGTGCTCGAGCCGATGCAGGCGGCGCTCAAGCGCCAGGCGTTCGTCGCCGGCGCCCGGCCCGCCTACGCCGACTACATCCTGTTTTCCGTCTTTCAATGGGCGCGCGTCATGAGCCCGCAGGAGCTGCTCGGCCCCGAGGACCCGCTGTGCGCCTGGCGCGAACGCCTGCTAGACTTGTTCGACGGCTTCGCGCGCAATGTGCCGACCGCATGACGCCCACGCGCATCGGCAAGTACGAGATCAAGCGCCTTTTGGGCGAAGGCGCCACCGGCTCGGTGTACCTGGCCGCCGACCCGTTCGCGCAGCGCGACGTGGCGCTCAAGGTGATGAAGCGGCTGCCCGCCGACGCGGAGGCGGCGCGCCGCCAGCTGCGTTTCTTCCAGAACGAGGCCGCGCTCGCCGGCAAGCTGCGCCATCCGCACATCGTCAGCATCCTCGACGCCGGCGTCGAGGACCTGTCGGGCATGGAGCCGCTGCGCTACCTGGTGATGGAGGTGGTCGAGGGCGACCCGCTGTCGCGCTACTGCGACCGCGACGCGCTGCTCGACCCGGTGCGCATCGTCGGCGTGGTGTACAAGATCAGCAAGGCGCTGGAGTTCGCCAACAGCGTCGGCGTCGTGCACCGCGACATCAAGCCGGCGAACATCATGGTGCACGGCGACTTCGACATCAAGGTGTCGGATTTCGGCGCGGCGCAGCTCGCGCGCAGCGACATCACCCAGGTGTCGGGCGTCGGCTCGCCCGCCTACATGTCGCCCGAGCAGCTCAAGGGCGAGGAGATCGACTGGCGCTCCGACATGTACTCGCTCGGCGCGGTGCTCTATCACCTGCTGACCGGCCACCGCCCGTTCGACGGCGGCAACACCTTCGAGTTGATCCAGAGCATCCTCGGCGAAAGCGCCCCGCTGCCGTCGGCGCGCCGCCCCGACGCGCCGCGCGATCTCGACGAGATCGTGACGCGCGCGCTGGCCAAGTCGCGCGCCGACCGCTACGAGAGCTGGGGGGACTTCGGCGGCGCGCTCGCCAAGCTGCTGACGCTCGACTCGGGCGTGGCGGACCTGTCCGACGCCGAGAAGTTCGCCGCCTCGCGGCGCCTCAAGTTCTTCGCGCGCTTCACCGACGCCGAGCTGTGGGAGGCGGTGCGCCCGTCGGTGTGGCGCCACCACCGCGCCGGCGAGGAGCTGATCCGCGAGGACAGCGAGGACGAGCATCTTTTCATCACCGCCTCGGGCCTGCTCAAGGTGACGCGCCGCGGCAAGCTGCTCAACGCGGTGAGCGCCGGCGAGTGCGTCGGCGAGATGGCTTACGCGCGCCGCGACGGCCGCGCGCGCAGCGCCACCGTGACCGCGGTCGAGCCGAGCTGGGCGATGCGCCTGCGCGTGCAGGACATCGACATGCTGTCCGAGTCCTGCCGCGCGCGCTTCAACGAGGCTTTCCTCGCCATCATGGCCGAGCGCCTGACCATGCTCGGCGGACGGTTGATCGCATGAAGAAGCTTTTGCAAAAGCTTCTTCTCCTCCCTCTGATGCTCGCCGCGCTGCCGGCAGCGGCTTACGACATCAAGGGCATCGCGCTCGGCGCGCCGGAGAAGGAGATCCGGCGCCTGTTCCCGAGCGCGCACTGCAAGGCGCTGGAGTGGACCAGCCCCGCCGCCGACCGTCGCTGCGACGACGCGCGCGTTGCCTTCGGCGGCGTCGAGGTGCGGGTGACTTTCTATCTGAAGAAGGACGCGCTCGAGGCTTTCGACGCGCGCTTCAATCCCCGCGACGTCGACGGCTTGCTCGCCTTCCTCAAGTCAAGCTACGGCGCGCCGCAGACCGAGGGGCGCGAGAGCTTCGAGCAGAAGGGCAGGAAGCCGCGCCAGATCCACAAGGTGCTGTGGGAGCGCGCCGGCGAGCGCGCCCTGCTCACCGCGCAGATCGACAAGCGCGTCGGCTCGCTGCTGGTGTGGCGCGGCGACTTCGAGGAAGAGATCTACCGCGTTCGCTAGGCCTTGACCTTCTTCAGCGCCGCGATCGCGCGCGCTGCGTCATCGGCGCTGTCGAGGGCGATGAAACAGCGGAAGTTCCGGCCGATGGCGTTGGCCTGCAGCCCGCGGAAGCTGATGCCGGCGTCGCCCAGGGCGCGCGTGATCCTCGAGCCGAGCCCGGGCTTGTCGCCGCCCTCGACCCTGACGCCGTGGATCGTCGCGCTCCGCTGGATGCCGGCGGCCTGCGCCGCCTGCGCCGCCTTGGCGCCCTTGATCGGCCCGACGATCAGCAGGCCCTTGCCCGGGTTCTCCGGCGTGCGGCGCGCGAACACCATCTCGAGGTTGACCTTTGCTCGGGCGAGAGAGTCGAGCGCGTCGGCCGCGCCCCCGGCTCGGTCGTCGATCATCGCCATCCAGACGTCGACCTTCGTGACTTTGAGTGCCATGACTACCTCCTCCGGTTTGACTACGCGCATAATTTACTCCCATGGACCGTAAACGAGAGATCGATTCCGCCGTCGCCGACGTGCGCGGCATCGAGAAGCGCGACGGTGTCACGCGCGAAAGCCTGGAGAAGATCAAGCAGCGCCTGATCCGGCTGGCGCGCCCCGAGCTATTCCCGGCGTCCGATTTCCCGCCGCCGACGCCCGGCGGCAGGCTCAAGTCCTGCCTGTACCGCGTGGCGGAGGACGCCGACCACCGCTTCGCGCTCTACGTCAACGTCTCGCTCGGCGGCCACAGCACCCCGGCGCACAACCACACCACCTGGGCGGTGATCGTCGGCGTCACCGGCGAGGAGCTGAACCGCTTCTACGACCGCGCCGAGAAGGGCGTGCGCCAGAAGGGCGAGTTCGTGGTGAAGCAGGGCACCGGCGTGTGCTTCCTGCCCGAGGACCTGCACTCGATCCACATCCAGGCGCCGCTCACCAACTTCCACATGTACGGCCTCGGGCTCGACCACCTGCACAAGCGCGAGTTCTACAAAGCCGACGAAGGCGTGTGGCGCGTCTTCCCGGCGCATGGCGATATCCGCGAAGCGCGATGACGGGTAAGGAGCTGCAGACGCTGCTCGCCGGCGCCGGCGAGTTGGCGTTGCTCGACGTGCGCGAGCAGGGCGTGCACTACCGCGGCCATCCGTTCTTCGCCTGCGCCGCGCCGCTGTCGCGCCTCGAGCTGGTCATCGGCGACCTGGTGCCCAGGCGCGACGCCCCGATTGTTGTTCTGGATGGTGGAAACGAGGGGTTGGCGGAAAAAGCGCAAAAAAAACTTCAGGAACTTCATTACACCGACGTTTCCATTCTCGAAGACGGCTGCGCGGGCTGGACGGCGGCGGGCCTGGAGCTGTTCAGCGGCGTCAACGTCCCCTCCAAGGCCTTCGGCGAGTTCGTCGAGCATCGCTACGGCACGCCGCGCATCGCGCCGGGCGAGCTGAAGCGGCTGCAGGGCTTCAAGAAGGTGCTGGTGGTCGACTCGCGCCCGTTCGAGGAGTACCGGCGCATGAACATCCCGGGCGGCATCGACGTCCCCGGCGCCGAGCTCGCCTACCGCATCCACGATCTCGCGCCGAACCCCGACACGCTGGTGGTGGTGAACTGCGCCGGGCGCACCCGCAGCATCATCGGCTGCCAGTCGCTGCTGAACGCCGGCATCCCCAACCCGGTGGTCGCGCTCAAGGACGGCACCATGGGCTGGGACCTCGCGGGCTTCGAATGCGAAAAAGGCGGCGCTCGCGTGGCGCCACCACCGTCGAAGGAAGGACGCGCCAAGGCTCTTGCGGCCGCCGAGCGCGTGGTGAAACGTTTCGGCGTGCGCTTCTGCACCACGGAACAGAAGCGGGCATGGAAAAAGGATCCCGGCCGCAGCCTCTACGTCTTCGACGTGCGCACGCGCGAGGAGTTCGAGCAGGCGCACGTCGCCGGCTCGCGCCACGCGCCCGGCGGCCAGCTGGTGCAGGCGAGCGACGAGTACGTGGGGGTGCGCAACGCGCGCGTCGTGCTGGTCGACCCGGACCTGGTGCGCGCGATCATGACCGCGTCCTGGCTGATCCAGATGAACTGGCCCGAGGTCACCGTGCTGGAAGAGCCCGAGCTCGCCGAGAG
This sequence comes from uncultured Enterobacteriaceae bacterium, assembly GCA_964576525.1. Lineage (GTDB taxonomy): Bacteria > Pseudomonadota > Gammaproteobacteria > Burkholderiales > SG8-39 > SCGC-AG-212-J23. Next base: position 42,616 of record CAZNVH010000092.1, on the reverse strand, counting down.
CGGCCCGCGCCACCCGAAGATCCCGGGCACGCCGGCCTGGCAGACGGTTTCCGCGCTCCCCGAAGGGGCGGCGGTGCTCGACCTTTCCACCAGCCTGCGCTTCAACCACGCGCACATCCCCGGCGCGTGGTGGGGTGTGCGCTCGCGGCTGGAGGAAGCGAAACAGAAGATTCCGCCGTTTACGACTCTCGTGCTGACCTCGGAGGACAGCGTGCTCGCCCACCTCGCCGCGCCCGAAGCAGCCACGCTTTGGGTTGACTCAAGAATACTTGTCCTCGAAGGGGGCAATGCGGCCTGGCGTGGCTCGACTGAATCGGGCGTCGAGCGCGCCACCACGACGCGCGACGACGTCTGGTACAAGCCCTACGACCACGCGCAGGACTACAAGAAGCACGCTCAGGACTACCTCGACTGGGAGGTCGCGCTGGTCGAGCAGATCAAGCGCGACCCGACGATCCGCTTCCGCGCGTTCTAGAGGCCCGGCATCGAGAAGCCGGCGGCTTTCAGGTCGCGGATCAGCTCTTCCTCCTGACCCGAAGTCAATTCGACGAGCGGCGGGCGGCAGGTCTTCCACTGCGGGTCGTTGCCGAAGTGCGCCACCGCGCTCTTCAGCGCCGGGATCATCGGCTGCTTCTGCACGATCTTGCGCGTCGCGGTGATGCCGGCCTGCAGCTTGTCGGCGTCGGGCGAGCGCCAGTTCTTGTAGACGTTGGCGATCGGCCCGGGGTTGATGTTGCCGGTGGCGGTGATGCAGCCCTTGCCGCCGTGGCGCATGTTGTCGAGCAGGAACACCTCGCTGCCGGCGAACACGTCGAAGCCGGCCTTGGCGTAGTTGTCGAGCATCGCCTTGGTGTTGGCCCAGTCGCCGGAGGAATCCTTCACGCCCGCCACGATCCCCGGGTATTTCGAGAGCAGTTTTTCGATCAGGTTGAGCGTGATCGCGACCTGGGCCACGGGAGGGATGTGATACAGGTAGAGTTGCAGGCGCTCGTCGCCGACACGCTCGATCACCTCGGCGAAATTCCGGTACAGGCCCTCGTCGGGCACGCCCTTGTAGTAGAACGGCGGCAGCATCAGCACGCCGGCGCAGCCGAGCTCGACCGCGGCGCGCGTCATCTCGATCGAATCGCTTAGCGCGCAGTGGCCGGTGCCCGGCATCAGCGCCGACGCCGGCACGCCGCCTTTGACCAGCGCTTCGAGCAGGCGGCGCTTTTCGGCGACCGACATCGAGTTCGCCTCGCTGTTGGTGCCGAATACCGCGAGCCCGGCGCAGCCCGACCTGAGCAGCCAGCGGCAGTGGCGCACGAAGCGATCGGCGTCCGGGGCGTAGTTCTTGCCGAAGGGGGTGATGACGGGCGACAGCACGCCCTCGATTCGCTTCAGCTTATTGCCTGGTTTCATGGCGATCCACTAGAGTGAGGCGCAATTATATGCACCTGCGCGACGCGGTGAACATCGAGGACCTGCGCGTTCTGGCGAAACGCCGGCTGCCGCGCGCCATCTTCGATTTCTTCGACGGCGGCGCCGAGGACGAGGTGACGCTGCGCGAGAATCGCGCCGCCTTCGAGCGGGTTCGCCTGCTGCCAAAGGTATTGGTCGACGTTTCCAACGTAGAAACAAAAATCAATCTCTTTGAAAAGCCGTCTTCGCTGCCTCTCGCCATCGCCCCCACCGGCGGCATCAGCGCCGGCCGCGTCGGCGCCGAGCTGATGCTGGCGCGCGCGGCGAAGGACTGCGGCGTGCCCTTTACCCTCGCCACGCCCTCGGCCTTTACGCTGGAGCGCGTCGCCGACGAAGCGGGTGGGCGGCTCTGGTTCCAGCTCTACGCGGTGCGCAACATCGAGTTCAGGGAAAAACTGATCGCCCGGGCGAAGAACGCCGGCTACGAGGCGATGCTGGTCACGGTCGACCTGCCGGTGTCGGGCAAGCGCGAGCGCGATCCGCGCAACGGCTTCGTCACGCCGTTCAAGCCGAGCTGGCGCAACTCGCGCGACGTGATCTTCAAGCCGGCCTGGCTGCTCGAGATCCTGCGCCACGGCCTGCCGGGCATGGCGCATTTCGACGGCTACGAGTTCAGCACGCCGAAGGGCACCGACATCGTCACCGCCGTCGGGCGCGAGATGGACGCCGGGCTCGACTGGGAAGCGCTGAAGCGCATCCGCGAGCTGTGGCCGGGCAAGCTGCTGCTGAAGGGCGTAGAGCGAGCCGACGACGCCGAGCGCGCCGCGGCGCTCGGCTGCGACGGCGTGGTGGTGTCGAACCACGGCGGGCGCCAGCTCGACGGCGCCGCGTCGACGCTGGAGGCGTTACCCGCCGTTGTTTCCGCGGTCGGAAAGAAAATGACCGTGTTGCTCGATGGCGGGGTGCGCCGCGGGGTCGACATCCTCAAGGCGCGCGCGCTCGGCGCGCAGGCGGTGCTTACCGGGCGGGCGACGCTCTTCGGCGCGATGGCGGGCGGCGAGCCAGGCGCGCGGCGCGCGCTCGAGATCCTGTCGACCGAGCTGGTGCGCGCGATGCAGCTGTGCGGGACGCGCTCGGTCGCGGAGATCGGCCCGCAGCTGCTTTCTTCCTGAAATTGCGCACGTACTCCGGCGCCGAGAAGATCCACTCCAGCGCGTCGTAGTAGCGCGCGGCCGGCCGGCCGCGGTACATGTCGTTGCGCACCTCGCGCTCCAGGCCGTCGGGCACGTGGAAGATCATGCCGACGAGCTTGTTGGCCGAGACCTGCACGCGCGTGGCACGCACGATCCGGGTTTGCTGATAGTTCTTGAAAGCAGTGGAAAAATCGCCATCGGTCTGATCCGCACATGAACCCAGGCACACCGCGTCCTCCATCGCCATGGCGGCGCCCTGCGCCATGTACTGCAGCATGAAATGCGCCGCGTCACCGAGCAGCGTCACCCGCCCGCGGGTCCAGTTGTCCACCGGCTCGCGGTACTGCAGCATCCAGCGCCGGTACTCCTTCGGCGTGCGCATCAGCCGGGTGGGCTTGTCGCAATAGTGCGCGAACAGCGGCAGGACCTCCCCGGGCTGCGCCAGCTCGTTGTGCCCGCCGCTGGTGTGCTTGCCGATCACTGTCGCCACCAGGTTGAACAGCTTCCAGCCGCGCAGGGGGTAGTGGACGATGTGCGTGTTGTCCGCCGCCCATAGCGTGGCCGCCGGCAGGCGCAGCGCCTTCGGCACTTCCTCGATGTTGAGCACCGCGCGGTAGCACATGTGCCCCGAGACCGGCGGCTCGGGGTCGCCGACGATGCCCTGCCGGATCACCGAGCGGCCGCCGTCCGCGCCGACCAGGGCGCAGCCGGCGATGCGGGCGCCGTCTGCCAACCCGACATTTACCGAATTGCTTTCTTGTGAAAAAGCAACAACACGGCTGCTGGTGCGCAGCTCGATCAGCCCGGGCAGCGCCTTGCAGCCGTCGAGCAGCGAGCCGTGGATGTCGGCGCGGTGCGTTACCGCATAGGGGTTGCCGAAGCGCTGCGCGAAGTGCTTGTCGAGCGGAATGTCGATCACCTTTTCGCCGCTCACGCCGTCGAACATGAACAGGTGCTCGATGAACACCGCCTCTTTCTTTACCAGGCCGCCGACGCCGAGCGCGTCCAGTGCGTGCCAGGCGTTGGGCGCGATCTGGATGCCGGCGCCGATCTCGCCGAACTGCGGCGCCTGCTCCAGCACCACCGAGCGAAAGCCCTTGCGCGCCAGCGCCAGCGCCGCGGCCAGGCCGCCGATGCCGCCGCCGGCGATCACCACCGGTTTTTCGTTGCGCGCTTTCATTGCAGCATGTTAAGCGCGGCGCGGCCGAGCGGGGAGCGCGGGTCGGCCAGCGTTTCGACGATTTCGAAGTGGTTCAGGCCTTCGGCGATCAGGGTTGGCGCACCAAGCTTTTCCGCGAACGCCTGCGATTGCCTGACGAACTCCGGCGCTTCCTTCTCGCCCCACGCCACGCTCACCGGGCAGCGGATCCGGTCCACGTGCCGGATCGGCGAGTACTCCTGCTCCAGGCGCTCGTCGAGCCGCACGTAGTCGTTGCGCGAGCTCAGGCGCACCGGGAGGAGGTCGTAGACGCCCGACACGACGAGGGCCTTCTTCGGGAAATCCAGTTTCGTCAGCGCGCACGCCGCGAGATGCGCCCCCGAGGAATGTCCGCAGAGCACAACGAAATCGCTTAGATTGTTCCTCACCCATTCGATGCCGCGACACACCTGCGCCACCATCTCCGGCAAGGTCACCGCCGGCAGCAGGGCGAAATTGAGCGCGACATAGGCGGCGCCAGCGTCGCCGATGGTTGCGGCGGGAAACGCCTGCTCGGTGCTCGACTGGCGCCGCCAGGCGCCACCGTGGACGAAGACGAAAGCCTTCTTTCCCGAGCCGTAGATGTCCAGGGTCTCGCGCGGGTGCGGCCCATAACGCTCGACCCGGGGTTCTCCCAGCTTTTCCCGGACGCGATCGCTCGCGGTGCTGTAGCGCCGGATGATTTCCTCGGCGTGCGGCACCCAGAAACGCTGGTCGTACTGCTCGTCGAGCGCCTTCTGGTCGTAGCCGAGGAAGAGCTTGCTCAAAACAGGATGGCGATGCCGTCGAGCTCGCCTTCGGAGTTCACCAGGTCGACGCGCTTGTGCGCGATCCTGAAGCTGCCGTTCGCGGGACGCAGCCGGTGTTCGACCAGCGCGCCGTAGAGCCGCTGCTTGTCGTTCCGGAACTCGACCAGCTGCAGGGTCGAATTCACCTTGAGCTCGCCTTTGCTTTCTTCAACGATGATATTTCCCACCTGATGAACCGTGCGGGCCAACGGCAGCCGGGCGTGCGCGCGCGGGTGGCGCGCCTGCTTGACGCGCAGGCCGAGCAGCGTGCGGTCGTCGTAGATGATCGAGCTGGTTTCGATCGCGTCCTTCTGGTCGCGCTCGAGGGGCAGCCAGTAGGTGGCGTCCTCGGTGAACAGCTCCAGCCAGGCTTCGAGTTGCCCGGTGTCGAGCAAGCGGGCCTCGTGATACAGAAACTCCGCGACGTTCATTGCGTCATGTAGTCGAGCCAGGCTTTCATCTGCGCGCGGATGAAGACCTCGCTGGTGCCGGTGCCGCCACGCGTCGAGCCGTCGGGCTCCTGCGCGTCGCGGCCGAAGCCGCGGCCGATCTGGGCCCACTCCACGGCGCCGCTCGCGAAGCCTTTCTGAATCCGCTCGTAGACCTCGAGGTCGTCGGTCAGCACCCAGGAGGCGGTGCCGTTCACCACGTTGGAGAAGGCGATGGTGTCGCGGTAGAGCTGCGCCGGCGCCTGCTTCATGCGGAACGAATAGGTGGTGACCACACTTCTATCCACGGCGATCGGGTGGATGATGCGGATCTGGCGGAACTGGCTCATGAACGAGCAGTTCGGGTAGATGATGGTATTCCACAGCGTCACGCGCAGGATGCGGTCGGCTTCCTTGTCGCCGACTTTTTCCACCAGTTTTTTCCGGTATTCATCGAACACCGGATTTCCCAGCCCGGCGACCAGCCGGCTGTCGTCGTGGTAGTCGCCCATGTAGCCGTGGCCGCGCGGCGTGGTCCAGATGCCGGTCGCTTCCCACACCGATTCGGGCGCGCCGTTCTGGCGCATCTGGCGCACGGCGATGTCGAAGTAGTGTTCCGCGCCCGGCTTGCCGGGATCGGGCGCGGCGCGCGCCACCGCGACCGACGAGGCGTGCACGTAGGCCGGGTGCGCGCCGTCGAGGTGGTTCTCGAGCATCAGCTTCCAGTTGCCGTTGTAGGCGTGCTTGAAGACCCCGCCCGCCACTTCGAGCTCGCCGCCGGGCGCGCGGTCGACGAAGTCGTCGAAGGATGCCTTCGCCGGTCCAAGGAAGCTTTCCAATGATTCTCCCGAAGAAGCGAGCGAGGCGAACAGGAATCCCCGGTAAACCGCAACACGGGGTACCGCCTTCAGCTTCAACCCGGAAAGCGTTTCCTTGGAATAGCCCGAGGCGTACGGCGCCGACTTGAGCTCGCCGGCGCGGTCGTAGCTCCAGCCGTGGTAGGGGCAGACGAAGCGCTCGGTGCTGCCGCGGCCCTCGGCGCAGACCATCGTGCCGCGGTGCGCGCAGCGGTTGATCAGTACGCCAATCTCATTGTTGTCCTGCTTTACGACTACAACAGGTTCCCGGCCCATGCGCGTCGTGAAGTAGTCGCCGGGGGACTTCACCTGACTTTCGTGGCCGAGGACCAGCCAGGCGCGGCCGAAAACGCGCTCCATTTCCAGGTCGAACAGGGCCGGGTCGGCGTACACCTCCCGGTGCACCCGGTCGGGCTGCACCAGCATCGCAAGTCGTTCCGCTCCGGAGGCGCTCATGGCTATCATTGATTCTAATGAAACCCGGCAAGCCGAGCGCGCTTGAAGCCGTCGAGACCTGCCTGGCCTCGATCGAGGCGCGCGAGGGCGCGCTGCACGCCTGGAAGGCGGTCGATGCCGGGTTCGCGCGCCGCCAGGCGCGCGCGCTCGACGCCGGGTCGGCAGGCGGCCTGCGCGGCGGTCTCCTTCACGGCATCCCGCTCGGCGTGAAGGACATCTTCGACACCGCCGACTTCCCGACCGAGTACGGCAGCCCGATCTACGCCGGCCACCGCCCGTCCGCCGATGCCGCCTGCGTTGCCCTGGCACGCGCCGCCGGCGCGGTGCTGATCGGCAAGACCGAGACCACCGAATTCGCCACCATGGTGCCGGCGCGCACGGTGCACCCGCGCGACCCGCGGCGCACCCCGGGCGGTTCCTCGAGCGGCAGCGCGGCCGCGGTGGCGGCGGGCATGGTGCGCTTCGCCTTCGGCACGCAGACCGTCGGCTCGATCATCCGGCCGGCGGCGTACTGCGGGGTCGTCGGCTACAAGCCGAGCTACGGCATGCTCAGCCGCTCGGGCATGAAGATGGGCGCGGAATCGCTCGACACCGCCGGCGTCCTCGCGCGCAGCGTGGAGGATGCGGCGTTGCTGGCTGCGGCAAGTGCCCTGCGTTCCGATCTGATGAGGATTGATGAACTGAAAAACCCGAAGCTCGGCGTATGCCGCTCGCCAAACTGGCACCACATGTCGCGCGAAGGCGCCGATGCATTTGCGAACGCTGCGAAAACGCTCGCCGCGAAGGGCGCGCGGCTGGTGGACCTGGAGCTTCCCTTCGACGAGCTGGACGATGCCGCATCGACCATCCTGGTCTACGAGATGGCGCGCGGCCTGGCTCACGAAGTCGCGCAGCATCGCTCGAGTATCAGCCCCATGCTCCTCGAGCGCATCGATGCCGGCGCGATCATGCCGCACAGCAAGTACGCCAAGGCCCTTTCCTATGCTGCATCTTGCCGGCGCCGCCTCATGGACTCCTTTGCGGATATCGATGCCATCCTGACGCCGAGCGCCACCGGCGAGGCGCCCCTCGGTCTCGGCAGCACCGGCAACACCGCCATGAACCGCCTGTGGACGCTGCTGCGCGGCCCGTGCGTGACCGTCCCGGCCGGTGACGGACCGGCGGGAATGCCGCTCGGCGTTCAGCTCGTCGGCCTGCCCGGTCTTGACCTGCGCACGCTCGCCGTCGCGCGCTGGGTGGAAAGCGTCCTCTGAAGATCCTGATCGTCGGCGGCGGCATCGGCGGGCTGTCGCTCGCGCGCGAGCTCGCGCTGCGCGGGCTGCAGGCCACCGTCCTGGAGAAGGCGCCGCAGCTCAACCCGGTCGGCGCCGGCATCATCATGAACCCGAACGCCATGCAGGTGCTCGAGCGCAACGGGCTCGCCGACGAGGTACGGCGCGATTCGTGGCCTTACCTCACGCGCGAGACGCGCGACCGCGACGGCCGACTGCTCGCGACCCGCGATTACCGGCCGCTCTACGACAGCGGCAAGCTCGCGCAGGGCGCGCTGGTGCACCGCGCGAACCTGCTCGACGCGCTCTATCGCAGCCTGCCGCCTGGAACGGTGCGCTTCGGTGTCAGCGTCAAACGGGAGGACCTGGAAGCTGACCTGGTCGTTGGCGCTGACGGGATTCACTCGCAAGTCAGGCGTGAGTTCTTTGGCGAAACGGCACCGCACTACATGGGCTACCGCTCCCATCGGCTGATCATGGACAACGTCGCCGGCGTGCGCTGCTTCACCGAGTACCTGGGCCGCGGGCAGCGCATCGGCCTGGTGCCGATCGGCGAGAAGCGGCTCTACATCTGGACCACCTATAACTCGCCGCGTGAAGCGGGTTCAGTAGTTGATTTTCAAGAATTCTTCAAACAATTTACCGATGAAGGGCTGCGGCGGCTGTTTGCCGCGCTGCCGCCGCCCGAAAGCATCATCACCACCGAGATCGAGGAGCTGTGGCTGGACGACTGGTTTCGTGAAAGAACGGTCCTTCTCGGAGACGCGGTCCACGCCCTGACCCCGAACATCGGGCAGGGCGCCGGCATGGCGATGGAGGATGCGGTGGTGCTCGCCGAGGAACTGGCGGGTAAGCCGAAAATCGAGGATGCTCTGGGAAACTACGTCAGGCGGCGCAAGCCGCGGGTGCAAACGGTGATGCGGATCTCGCGCGAAGTGGGCCACGACGGGCAGCGTTCCGGCGCGCTCGCCTGCTGGCTGCGCAACCGCCGCATCGCGCGGCATGGGCGCGACGCCGGCAAGGCGCTCGCCGAGCTCGAGCGGCTGCTCGCATTTTCGGGATGAAACCCATGGGCAAGATCCGGCACATCGCAATTACCGCGGAAGACCCCTTCGTCACCGCCGCACTCTTCAAGGAGGCGTTGGGCCTCGAGGAGATCTCGCGCGGCGACAGCGACCTGGCGCGCGAGGTGTACCTCACCGACGGCTACCTCAACCTCGCCATCGTCTGCTGGAAGCGCACCAAGGAGACGCCCAATCCCTACCCGGACGGCTACGGCCTCGACCACTTCGGCGTGCAGGTGGAGAACCTGGAGTCGGCCGAGGCGCAGGCGCGCAAGGCCGGCGCCGTCAGCCAGCCGCCTCCGCCGGTGGATCTCTCCAAACTCGCCGGCAACACCCTCTACTTCGAGAAAAAGCTCGCGCTCGCCGGCGTCAAGTTCGATCTCTCGGGACACGGATGGGCCGTGAAGAAGGAAAAGTAGCCCTCGAAGCGAACGGCATCCGCAAGGTCTACCGCAAGGACGGCCGCGAGATGCCGGTGCTCGACGTCGAGCGCTTCGCGGTGCGCGAGGGCGAGTTCATCACCGTCATCGGCCCGAGCGGCTGCGGCAAGAGCACCTTCCTGCACATCATGGGCGGCTTCATCCCGGCCGACGGCGGCACCATCCGCGTCTACGGCGAGGCGGTGAACGGCCCCGGCCCCGACCGCGGCATGATGTTCCAGGAGTTCGCGCTGTTTCCCTGGAAGAGCGTTGCGGGAAACGTCGCCTGGGGACTGGAAGCCCAGGGTTTCGAAAAAGGCAGGATCGACGAGACGGTGCGCGCGTACCTCGAGATGATGGGGCTCGCCGAATTCCGCGACCACTATCCCGCCGAGCTCTCCGGCGGCATGAAGCAGCGCGTCGCGCTCGCCCGCGTGCTCGCCTTCAACCCCAAGGTGCTGCTGATGGACGAGCCTTTCGGCGCGCTCGATGCGCAGACGCGCGAGGTGATGCAGGAAGAGCTGACGCGGTTGTGGGAGCGCACCGGCAAGACCATCGTCTTCGTCACCCACGACATCGAGGAAGCGGTGTTCCTCGGCGACCGCGTGGTGGTCCTGAGCGCGCGCCCCGGTCGCATCCGCGAGGAAGTGCGCATCGACCTGCCGCGCCCGCGCAGCCTCGAGATCAAGAAGTCGGTGCAGTGCCACGAGTACCGCAACCATATCTGGGACCTGATCCGGCAGGAGTCGCGGGCATAATGGCGGTCGTGAAGGGTGCTGCTTCCCTGTTCCTTGTCTGCCTGCTGGTCGCAGTGGCGGGATGCGTTTCTCCGGCGTACCTGCCGGAGCTTCAGCCCCTGGAGCCCGGCCGCCTGCCGCCGCCGAACGCCGCGCTGAACGTGCCGCATCTGCGGCCCTGCACCGACGCGCCGGACCGCACGCTGCACCTCAACACGAATCACCCGGTGACCGTCCTGGTGCATGGCTGCAACGGCTCTGCCGGCCGGTTTCGTTCGCTGGCGCAGTTGTATGCGTTCCACGGGCAGCAGGCGGTCTGTTTCAGCTACGACGACCGTGAAAGCCTGCTGCTGATCGCGGACCGCCTGGTCGCGGCGCTGGATGCGCTGGCCGGCGGCATGCGCAACAACGACCTCACGGTCATCGGGCACAGCATGGGCGGCCTGGTGGCGCGCAAGGCACTGGAGCGTGATCGCGGCGCCGAAGGGTGGCGCAACGACGCACGCGTGAAGCTCGCCACAGTCTCAGCGCCGCTGGCCGGCATCCAGGCGGCCAGTCTTTGCGGCTCCAGGGTGCTGCACTGGTTGAGCCTGGGCGTGGTCCCGGGAACTTGCTGGATCGTGACCGGCGACAACTGGTTCGAGATCACCTCGTCGTCGAGTTTCATCCAGCGACCGGGAGCGTTGCATCCCTCGGTGCAGCGGTATCTCAAGATCGTCACCGATGAGCGCGATGCCTGCCGCCGCAAGAGCGCGGAAGGAACCTGTCTCGAGAGCGACTACGTCTTCAGTCTTGCCGAGCAGTATCATCCGATCATCGACAGCTATCCGCAGCTCGTCAACGTCGAAGTCGAGGCCGGCCACGTCGAGATCGTCGGCAGCAAGGAGGTCGCCCCGCGCAAGCTGCTGGCGATCCTGCAGCGGCAGGGCCTGCTTCCTCCGACGCCGCCGGAGCGCCAGGCGGCCCTTGAGCGATTGCTCGCCGAACTCTATTGAAGGTATGTCTGAGGTGCTGCGGGGACTTCGGCTAGTGAGTATTTGTGCAGGGACGTGGCGAGGCGGATTCGCTACACGCTGTCTGACATGAACCGCGCCCTGGCTGGTTTGCTTGCGTTACTGCTGTGCACCCACGCCTTCGCCCAGGCCAAGATGGCGAAGGAGTGCGAAACGGAGATCCGCGGCCTCGAAGCGAAGATCGCCGCGGAGCGTAAAAGCCCGCATTACCAGTCCGACCAGGGCCGTCATGTGCTCACGACCGCGGACCGCTGGCTGAACCAGGCGCGCAAGCACGCGGTCGCCGGCGAGTCGAGAAACTGCGTGTCGGCGGCGAAAAAGGGCTGGGCGCAGATGCGCTAGGGCGAGCCGCGTGAAGCTGTACATCACTCCGGGATCGTCGTACGCGCGCATGGCGCGACCGCCGGCGGGACGCTGAAGCTCTAGACGCGACTACTTGGGTATCGTTAAGCGGCACTCGACGCGCTCGGCGAGAACGTCAACCCGGAAAGCAACTGGCTCGTTGCACGCTCGGCATGGCCGAGCTTGACCGCATCAGAGAACAGATCTCCTACCTGAAGTACTGGCAGGGGATCATGGTCGTTACGGCCATCAGCGTGCTGGGTTGGCTAGTGACAGCCGCCGACAGTGCTCCCGTAGGCACCTTCGCGCTGGCGCTCGGCGGCGTTGTTGCGCTAACCTCAGGCATTCTCGTCCTTCACCGACATATCGAGCGCCGCATCGACGAACTTGGAAAACTTTGACATGCAAACCATTGCGGCGATCGTCATGTTCGTAGTAATCCTCGTGTTTGTCGGCATCGCTCTCGACGCCGCCCGGCGCAAGTAGGACTCCCGGTTCCCTAGCGCGGCAGGTAGCTCTGGTCGACCATGCCCTCGACGTTGACCGGCTTCTCGAGCCACTGCAGCTTGTCGAGCATGAACGTCGAGAGCTTCTTCAGGCTCTCCACGTCGACGCGCGCGTCGGGATCGCGCTTCCAGTCGGAGGTCTTCAGGTAGACCGGCAGGGGCGTGCGCACGAAGCCGGCCTTGTGCAGGTCGGTCTTGGCCTGCTCCTTGTTGGCGAGGTAGTACTTGGTGACCGCGACGTAGTCGGCGAGGAAGGCGCGCACGGCGTCGGGGTTGGCCTTGAGGAATTTCTCGCTGAAGAAGATGTCGAGGAGCTCGTGGTCGTAGCCCATCGCTTCGCGTGCGGTGAACAGCTTGCGCAGGCCGCCCTTGGCCATCTCGGCGGAGTAGAACGGCTCGACGAAGGTGCCGGCGCTCACCTTGCCGGTGCGCACGGCGTCGCCGATCACCGGGAAGGCCATCGGCACGACCTTGGTGTCGCGGTCGGGGACCAGGCCGGCGTTGATCAGCCCGGCGCGCGCCCAGAGGTCGGTGGCGGTCTTGATGCCGACCACGCCGATGGTGCCGCCCTTCAGGTCCTTCACCGACTTGATCGGCCCGTCGTCCTTGACCATGTAGACGGTGGTGAAGTACTGGCCGCCGGCGGCCTCCTGGCACACGCTGGCGACGATCTTGAAGTCCATGCCCTGCGCGCGGCCGAAGATGATGGCGAGGCCCGGCGCGGTGCCGGCGTCGAGCTCGCCGGCGAGATAGGCCTGGAAGCGCTCGGGGTTCGCCTGGAACAGGATCTGCTTCAGCTGGTAGCGCTTGCCCTGGTTGGGCGTGAGGTCGGTGCGCACGCTCATCAGCCAGAGCTGCTCCTCGGCGGCGAAGCCGCGCCCGAGGCGGATCAGGGGAGGGGTCTGGGCAAGGGCGTTGCCAAGAAAAACTAGGCCAAGGATTGTTATGAGAATGCGCGTCACGGCGTCCCCCTCAGACGTAGTAGGTATCGAGCTTTTCCCAGTATATCAACCGATCGCGCAGCAGGACGACCGCTTTGTCGAGCGCATAGCCGAGCGCGGCGATCACCACCACCACGGCGAGCATGCGGTCGGTCTTGAGCGAGGACAGCGAGTAGATCACCAGGTAGCCCAGGCCGTCGGCGGAGGCCACCATCTCGGTGATCACCACCACGATCATCGCCACCGGCACCGCGACCCTGAAGCCGGCGAAGATGAACGGCGCGGTCGCCGGGATCACCACCCGGCGCAGGATCGCGGCGCGCGAGGCGCCCATGTTCTGCGCCGACCACAGCAGCGTGCGGTTGACGTCGCGCGCGCCGGCGTAGGTCATGATGACGATCGGGTACAGGCACTCGAGGAACACCAGCGCGATCTTCGACAGGCTGCCGATGCCGAAGACGAAGATGAAGATCGGGAACAGGGCCAGCTTCGGCACCGCGTAGGTGCCAGAGAACAGCGGGTCGAGCAGCCCGGCCACGAGCTTCGAGCGCCCCATCAGCATGCCGAGAAAGATCCCGATCATGGCGGCGAGGGCGAAGCCGCCCAGCGCGCGCTGCAGCGACACCCAGGCCTCCATCAGCGCTTCGGTTCTCGTGAGGAACAGAAGCAGTTCCTGGAAAATCCTCCCCAGCGAGGGGAACAGGAGCGGGCTCCACAGCCCGCTGCGGGCCGCCGCCTCCCAGATGAGAAGGACGATTCCTACAAGAACGAAAGGCAAAACCCTGGTCATGCGGCCGGCTGCTGCCAGGCGAGCAGGCGCGAGTGCGCGAGGCGCACCAGGCGGTCGCCGGCGTAGCCGAGGATGGCGATGGCGAGGAGCGACACGTACATCAGGTCGAAGCGCAGCGAGTTCTCGGCGACGCGGATCATGTGCCCCAGGCCCGAGCGCGCGTTGATCATCTCGGCGGCGAACATGACGATGAACGACAGCGCGAGCGACACGCGCATCCCGGCGAAGATCATCGGCGCGGCGCTCGGCACCACCACCCGGCGGAACACCTGGCTAGGCGTCGCGCCCATGTTGAGCGCCGACCACACCAGGATGGTGCGCGTCTGCCGCACGCCGTAGTAGGCGTTGATGAACACCGGGTAGAAGCAGGCCAGCGCGATGATCAGGACCTTCGACAGGTCGCCGATGCCGAACCAGATCATAAAGATCGGCAGCATCACGATCTTCGGCACCGGGTAGGTGAGGAACACCGCGGGGCTGAGCAGCCGGTCGAACCAGCGCGCCACGCCCGCGGCCAGGCCGAGCGCGGCGCCGAGCGCGGCGCCGAGGGCGAACCCGGGCAGCGAGCGCGCCAGGCTCGCCGCCACGTTCTCGTAGAGCTCGGCAGAGCCCAGGGCTTCCACGAAATGCCGGGTTATTTCAAAAGGAGAAAGAAGGTAGTCCGGCAGCCCGCGCAGCGCGGCGAGCTGCCACACCAGCAGGACCAAAGCGAGCAGGCTGCCTTGGGCTAGGCGCACGCCATTTTCTCCAGCAGCTCCTCGCTGGTCAGGACGTCGCCGAACTGCTGGATGAAGGTCTCGAGCGCCGCCTGGTGCTCCTCGTCGGACAGCGCCGCGCAGCAGTCGGACAGCAGCACGCTCTTGAAGCCGAGCATCATCGCGTCGCGCGCGGTCGAGTCGCAGCACACGTTGGTCTTGGTGCCGGCGACCAGCAGGGTGTCGATGCCGCGGCTGCGCAGCAGGCGCTCGAGCGGCGAGGCGCCGGCGCTGAAGGCGCTGTAGCGATTCTTCGTGATGACCGGGTCCTGCGGCGCGGTCTCGAGGCCGCGCCACACCTCCTGCGCTCGCGCGAGGCTCTCGACGGTGCGCCGGCGCACCTCGGGGTCGGCGACCACATGGTCGAAGAAGAGCGGCCAGTCGCTCTTCCCGCCCTCGACTTTGTTCGCGTGCAGCACCCAGAACACCGGCACGCCGCGGCGGCGCAGCTCGCGCGTCAGGCGGTTGATCGGCTCGACGATGCCGCGTGCCGCGGCGACTTCGCCGGCGGCGCCCGGCCCGCAGAACAGCTCCTGCATGTCGACCACCGCCAAGGCGCTGCGCGCCGGGTCGAGCCGCTCGAACCAGTGCGCGCGCCCGCGGCGCGCCGTCAGCCGGTCGAGGATGCTCTGGCGAACGCCGAGCTTGTGCACTACACCCAGACTTGCAGGACGTAGTCGTAGGCCGCCTGCGCGTTGGTCATGTCCACGCGCTGCAGCTTGATGGCGTAGCCCTTTTTTATCTTTCTCAATCTATGAAAATAACTCCCCGCGAAATGCCGCACGTCGTCGCGCCGCATCTCCATCATGTGAAAGCGGGAGCGCACCAGCACGTCCCCATTCTTCAGTTTTTTTTCAACAACAACATTCGATACGACGTGGTTCGTGCCCCATAGCGGGCGCTGCGACCACGCATCCGGGTGCAGCACGCGGTTCATGCGCACCGTCATCAGGTTCTTGTCTTCCGCAAAAATGGCGGGCATGCCCTCCCAGGTCTTGTGCGAGGGCTCGGGCGGCATCCAGTAGACGCCGTCGGGCGTGAACAGGTCGATCCAGTCCTGCCACAGCTTGCGGTCGAGAAGGTCTGCTTGCTTGTAGAGAAATTGTTCTACCTGGTGATGAAGGTCAGCCACGCATGTACTCCGCCCAGGCCTTCATCTGGCCGCGCATCGGCGCTTCCGAAGTGCCCATGTTCGGGCCGGTCTCGACGTGGCCGTCCTTCTCGATGTCGCGGCCGAAATGGCGCCCGAAGCTGACCCAGTCGCCGCCATCCGACGACAGCCCCTGGTGGCATTTCCAGAAGTTCTCCAGGTCGTCGGCGTTGATCAGCGTCGCCGGCGAATTCACCAGGTTGTAGTAGGCGAGCGAGCGCCGGTAGATCGGCTCGGGCGCGCCTTTCAGGCGGAAGTGCCAGATCTCGGTCAGCGTCTTGTCCACGCCGAGCGGGCGCACCGCGCGCAGCTGCTGCAGCGGCGACTGCACCGACAGCCCCGGGTAGATCAGCACGTGGTGGATGTTGACCGCGAGAATCTCCTCCATGCGCTTCTTGCCGTAGGCTTTTTCGAGTGTTTTTTCATAAAAAAGAGTATCCGGGTCCCGCGGCCTCAAGCCCATATACCCGGTGAGCACGCAGTGGCCCTTGGGGTAGTTGATGGTCTGGAAGGCGTCCCACTTGTCGATGGTGACCGTCGCGAAGGCCGAGAGCATGTGGTACGAAAGCGGCGCCTCGCCGCTCTTCGCCTTCTTCGCCAGGATCTTCTCGACGTTGTGCGCCGCGCGGCCGGTGGACTGGTGCACCACCGAGGGGTGCAGCGCGTCGAGCTGGTTCTCGAGGAAGATCTTCCAGTTGGAGTGCTGGATGACGCGGAAGCAGTTCGGCACCACCTCCACCTCGCCCGCCGGCGCCCGGTCGCACATGTCGTCGAACGCCACGATGGCTTCACCCAGGAACTCTTTTAGCGAAGGACCCTGCGGCGCGAGGCTGGCGAAGACGAAGCCGCGGTAGTTCTCGACGCGCGCGGCCTTCTTCATGCTGCAGTCGGGATTGTCCTTGCCCCAGCGCGTGCCGGCGTAGCCCGATTCCATCATCGGGATCGAGCGCAGCCCGCCGTCGTGCTTGAACGTCCAGGCGTGGTAGGAGCAGCGGAAGAACTCGCCGGTGTTGCCGCTGCGGTCGCCGCACATCATGTTGCCGCGGTGCGGGCAGCGGTTGTAGAGGACGCTGATCTTGCCGTCGGCGCCGCGCACCATCAGCATCGGCTGGCGGCCGATCTGCACCGTGTAGTAGTCGCCGGCCTTCGGGATCTGGCTGTCGTGGCCGCAGTAGATCCACACGCTCTCGTGGATGCGCTGCATCTCGAGATCGAAGATCTGCGGGTCGGTGTACACCTCGCGCCGCACCCGGTCGGGCTCGACGCACTTGGCAAGGTCGGAAATTGATTCGCGCAGCATGACGGTTTCTCCTCGACCGGAATGATAATCTAGCCGTCCCTCTGGAGGAGGACACGATGCGACACCTGGCACTGCTGCTGGTTTTCCTTTCACATGGCGTTTTTTCCCAGACTCCGCTGCGCGCCAAGGTGTTCCCCGGCGCGCAGGCGCTGCCGGTGATGGCCGGGGTGC
Organism: uncultured Enterobacteriaceae bacterium; assembly: GCA_964576525.1. GTDB lineage: Bacteria > Pseudomonadota > Gammaproteobacteria > Burkholderiales > SG8-39 > SCGC-AG-212-J23. The sequence continues at coordinate 25,836 of CAZNVH010000092.1, read as the reverse complement.
AGCAGGGCATCTTCGAGCGCCACGGCATCAAGCTCGAGCTGCTGTTCACGCAGACCTCGCAGGAGCAGCGCGACGGCCTCGCCATCGACGCGCAGTTCGACCTCGCCGGCTTCCGCAACGTGCTCGCGCTGCGCGCCGAGATCGAGGGCGACTGGGGCGGCAAGCCGCCCGCCCCGGAGCGCTTCATAGATCTTTCCTACTATCAAAAAGCCGTGCAAAAGCTACGGTGAAGGTCGTCGATGTCCACACGCACATGCTCAACGAGGGGTTCCTCCGGCTCCTCAGGAAGCACGGCAAGTCCTATCGCGTAAAGAAGGTCGTCGGCGGCCAGACCGGCATCGTCAAGGACGGCGCGCCGTTCATGACGCTGATGCCGGGGATGTTCGACTACGAGCTGCGCATCAAGGCGATGGACGCGGCGGGCGTCGACGTCGCGATCGTCACGCTGACCAGCCCGAACGTGTACTGGGGCTCGGCGAAAGTAAGTTTGGATTCTTCCAAACTAATAAATTCGGATATGGCAGCGCAACAACGCCGCTACCCCGGGCGCATCCGTTTCATGTGCTCGCTTCCCTGGCAGCACCCGAAGCTCGCGGTGGCGGAGCTCAAGCGCGCCTGCGACGAGCTCGGGGCCGTGGGCGTCATGGTGCTCGCCAACATCGGAGGAAGGTCTTTGACTGAAAAAGCCTTCAACCCCATCTGGCGCGAAATCGACCGCCGCGCGCTTCCGGTCCTCGTCCACCCGACCGCGCCGCCCGGCACCGCCGAGCTCGACGTGATGCGCTACAACCTGATCGCATCGGTCGGCTTCATGTTCGACACCTCGCTGGCGGTGGCGCGCATGATCTTCGACGGCTTCTTCGACCGCTACCCGAAGCTCAAGCTGATCGCCTCGCACGGCGGCGGCGCGCTGCCCTACATCGCCGGGCGGCTCGACATCTGTTTTGCGAACATGCCTGCCTGCAGGGAACGAATTTCGAATCCCCCCAGCTCGTACCTGAGGAAGATTTACTACGACAGCGTGGTGTTCCAGCAAGAATCGCTTGAACTGGCGTTAAAAGTCGGAGGCGAAAGCAACGTCCTCTACGGCTCGGACTACCCGCACAACATCGGCGACATGAAGGGCTGCCTGGCGCGCGTCGACGCGCTGCCGCCGGCGGCACGCGACGCGGTGCGCGGCGGCAACGCGATGAGAATCTTCAAGCTCTGAGTTTCGGAAGAATGTCCGAAGAAAAAAGATCCAGGGATTGCATGGCGCGCTCCGCGGGCAGGTCGCCGAAGGAGAAGATGCACAGCAGGTAGTTCGCGCCGGTCAGCCGCAGCAGTTCCTCGAGCTTCTGCAGCACGGTCTTCGGCGAGCCGGCGATCAGGCGCTGCGCCGAGTCCTCGTCGTAGGGCGTGGTCTTGAACACGTCCGGGCGGCCGAGCTTGCGCGTCAGGTGGTGGATATGCCCGGCCCAGGCGGCGTGGGCCGCGAGGCCCAGCTTCTCCGCCTCGGCGTCGGTGTCGGCGACCACGATGTGCTGGGTCTTCGCCAGGAACGGCGCGGCAACGTGCGCGTTGTGCCGGCCCGGATCGTTGCGGTGCTGCACCCACAGCTCGCGGTAGCGCTCGAACAGCGGCTTGCAGTCGGCGTGCTTGCCGATGAACGCGGTGTGGTAGCCGTGGCGCGCGGTGAACTCGATCGATTCCTTGTTGGAGCTCGGGAACCACAGCGGCGGGTAGGGGCGCTGCAGCGGCTTGACGTGCAGCTCGGCCTCCACGCCGCTGATCTTCATCGTGTCGCTCGCGCAGGCCGCGAAGAACGTGTCCAGCGTCTCCCGGTATCGCTCCCTGGATTGCTCAATACTTGATAAACCAAAAATTCTGGATTCAATCGGCGATACCCCGCGGCCGACGCCGAGCTCGCGGCGCCCGCCCGACATCTGGTCGAGCATGCAGACTTCGCTGTAGAAGCGGTAGGGGTGGTACCAGGGCAGGCAGAAGGTGAGCGCGCCGGCGCGCAGGCTCCGGGTGCGCTGGAAGATCGCCGACAGCAGCACGCTCGGCGAGCCGTCGATCGACAGCGGCGTGCCGTGGTGCTCGGCGATGAAGAAGCCGTGGAAGCCGGCGCGGTCCGCGGCCGCGGCGAGCTCGAGCTTGTGCGCGTACACCTCGGCGGGCGGGCGCCCCGAGGCCTCGATCCAGTCGAAGATGCCGACGTTCATTCCTCAACCCCGCTTGTCGACGAAGCGCGGCGCCTTGACCGCGGCTTCGAACTCTCTGGCGATCGTGCCGCGCGGCAGCAGGGTGATCTGCGGGGTTATATGAAAGGCTTTTCTGATCAAGTCGGTCACGAGATCCTTGCCAATTCTGCTTTCAACGAAAAGCTGCAGCACGTCGTTCCCGCCATCGTTCAGCACCTCGGCGCGGAAGTCCACCACGTCGGGATCGCGAAACAGGGCGTCCTCGAGCTCGGCGTGGTTGATGTTGACGCCGCGCACCTTGAAGAAGCCCACCGTGCGGCGCTCGTGCTTGAGGATCGGGAACAGGGACCAGGGGTGCTTCTTGCCCGGCACCTTCTTGGTGGAAAGCGAAACCAGGTCGCCCGAGCTCCAGCGCAGGAAAGGCGTCATCGAGTTGTTCCACAGCGGCGTCACCACCAGCGAGCCGACCTGGCCTTCGGGCACCGGCTCGCCGGTCTTCTCGTCCACCACCTCGACGTAGAACTGGTCGGCCCAGACGTGCAGGCCGTGGTGGCCGACGCCCTCGCCGGCGACGAAGGCGCCTTCGGTCATGCCGAAGTGGTCGAACACCTCCGCGCCCCAGGCGCTTTCCAGTTTCTTCCGCTTCACCGGAGAAAGGGGTTCCGCGGCAACGATGATTTTTTTTACGCTCGAGGCCGCGAGATTGTAGTTTTTGGATTCTGCAAGATTGGCAAGATGCAAGCCGTAGCTCGCCATGCCGAGCCACACCGTCGGCTTGAGCTGGTCGATCAGCTCGAGCTGGGTCTCCGAGGGCGTGTTGGTGCCCGCGCCGCACCACACCGTGCCGATGCCGTGGTTGATCGCGGTGCGCGCGTAGAGATGCGCCACCGGGTGCACGCCCAGGGGGAAGGAAATGTGCGCGCAATCGTCGGCGCTGGCGCCGATCAGCGCCCAGGCGCGCTCGAAGGCGAGCAGGCCGTGCACCATGTCCTCGGCCGAGCGCGGATAGAACAGCGGCCGCCCGGTGGCGCCGCCCGAGCGCCAGTACTCGACCACTTTGGTGCGTGGCTGGATGCAGAACTCGTCGTGGAAGCGCTCCGGCGGGATCTGCCGCAGCTCTTCCTTGGTGAGCAGCGGGATCTTGCGCCAGATGTCCTCGGCCCGCCCCTTGGGGATTCTCTTCTTCAGGAACGGCGAGCGGCGGGCACGCTCGACCGCGACGCGTTTGCGCTCCCGCTGGATTTTCTCCAGCTGGGAGAGCGAGGAAGGCCAGCGCAGGTCGAGCTTCATATCCCGAGGTAGCGATGCCACAGGCCGCGATCGGCGTCGAGCTCCGCCGAGCTTCCCTGCCAGGCGACGCGGCCGCGCTCGATGATGGTGTGGCGGTCGGCGAGCTTCACCAGCCGCTCGATGTACTTGTCGATCACCAGGATGGTCTGGCCCGCGGCGCGCAGCCGCTCGAGGCACTTCCAGATCTCCTCGCGCACCAGCGGCGCCAGGCCCTCGGTCGCCTCGTCGAGGATCAGCAGGTGCGGGTTGGTGACCAGCGCGCGGCCGATGGCGAGCATCTGCTGCTCGCCGCCGGAGAGTTGATTCCCCAGGTTGTTTTCCCGCTCTTTCAATCTGGGAAAAAGCTCGAACACGCGCTGCGGCGTCCATGGATCGGCTTGTCCCGAGCGGTTCCCGGCGAAGGCGACGAGGTGCTCGCGCACGCTGAGGTTGGGAAAGATCTGGCGGCCCTCGGGCACCAGCGCGATGCCCAGGCGCGCGATGCGGTCGGGCGCCTCGCGCTCGATGCGCTGGCCGCGGAAGGTAATGGCGCCGCCGCGAGCGCGCGTCATCCCCAGGATCGAGCGCACCGTGGTGGTCTTGCCCATGCCGTTGCGGCCTAACAAGGTGTTCATTTCTCCAGAGACAATCTCAAACCCGACGCCGAACAGGACCTGACTAGTCCCATAAGCCGTCTCCAGGTTCTTGACCTCAAGCAGCAACTTCGTCCCCCAGGTAGGCGCGGCGCACTTCCTCGTTCGCTCTTACTTTTTCAGGAACGTCGGTTGCGATGAGCCGGCCATTGACCATCACCGAAATGCGGTCGGCGAGGCGGAACACCGCGTCCATGTCGTGCTCGACCAGCAGCACCGTGACCTGCGCGCGGATGCGCCCGATGAGCGCGATCATGCGCTGCGACTCCTCCGGCCCCATGCCGGCCATCGGCTCGTCGAGCAGCACCAGCTTCGGGCGCGTGGCGAGCGCGAGACCCACTTCGAGGGCGCGCTGCTCGCCGTGAGCCAGAGTGGCAGCGAGGTGATTTTTCTTGTCGCTGAGCCCCACTTGGTCCAGAACGACAAGAGCGTCGTCGAAAATCGCCTTCTCCTGCGCTACCGGTTTCCAGAAGGAGAAGCTCGTGCCGCTGCGCGCCTGCACCGCGAGCGCGAGGTTGTCGAGCACGCTGAAGCGCCTGAAGATGCTGGTGATCTGGTAGCTGCGCGCCAGGCCGGCGCGCACCCGGTCGTGCTGCCTTGCCGTGGTCAGATCCATTCCCAGGAAAGTGATTTTTCCTGAATCAGAGTCAAGGCTGCCCGAGATCTGGGCGATGAGCGTGGTTTTGCCGGCGCCGTTCGGGCCGATCAGCGCGTGCACCTCGCCCGCCGCCACGTCGAGGTCGACGCCGTCGACGGCGGTGACGCCGCCGAAACGCTTACTGAGGTTTTTGAGCAAAAGCACCGGAAATTCCCCGGGGTGCGAAGAGCACCACCGCGAGCAGGATCACGCCGATCGGCAACTGCCAGTGAAGCGCGTAGTCGCCGAGGAGTTTGCTGCCCGAGAACAGCTCCTCGAGCGACAGCAGCACCGCGGCGCCGACCGGGCCGCCCCAGAAGCGGCCCACGCCGCCCAGGATCACCATGATCATCAGCGTGCCCGACTGCACCCAGTGCAGCAGCCCCGGGCTGACGTAGCTGGTGTGGTTCGCGATCAGCGCCCCGGCCAGGCCGGCGATCGCCCCCGAGATGACGAAGCAGGCCAGCCGGTAGCGGTACACCGGATAGCCGACCGCGGCGGCGCGCGTCTCGTTCTCGCGGATCGCCTCGATCACGCGGCCGAAGCGCGAATGCACCAGGCGGTGCAGCAGGTAGAGCACCGCGGCGAGCAGGGCGAGCACCAGGTAGTACCAGACGAACTCGTTCGCCAGGCTGATGCCGAAGCCGGCCGTCGAGCGCCGCGGCAGCGACAGGCCGTCGTCGCCGCCGTAGGCCTTCAGCGACACGAACACGTAGTACATCATCTGCGCGAAGGCGAGGGTGATCATGATGAAGTACACGCCGCGCGTGCGCAGCGACAGGGCGCCGATCACCAGCGCGCCGAGCGCCGCGGCGACGATCGCCGCCGGCCAGGCGAGCCACAGGCTGAACACGCCCTCGGCCGCGAGGATGCCGACGATGTAGGCGCCGGCGCCGAAGAACGCCGCGTGGCCGAAGCTCACCATGCCGCCATAGCCGAGCACCAGGTTGAGGCTCGCGGCCGCCATGGCGTAGATCAGCACGCGCGTGGCGAACGAGGTGTAGAACTGCTGGTCCAGGGCGTGCATGGCGAGCGGGAAGGCGCAGGCCAGGACCGAAATAACGAGGATCTTTTTCATCCTCGAGCCGGGAACAGCCCTTGCGGCCGGATTACCAGCACCGCGGCCATCAGCACGTAGATCAGGATCGAGCTGAGCGAGGGGCCGAGGTTCGAGGCCACCTGCGGCGAGAACATCTGGGCGAAGGCGATCGGCAGCAGCGCGCGCCCCATGGTGTCGACCAGCCCGACCAGCAGCGAGCCGACGAACGCGCCCCGGATCGAGCCGATGCCGCCGATCACGATCACCACGAAAGCGAGAATCAGGATGTTCTCGCCCATGCCGACCTGCACCGCGAGGATCGGGCCGAGCATCGCGCCGGCGAGCGCGCACAGCGCCGCGCCCAGGGCGAATACTGCGGTGAACAGGCGCCGGATGTTCACCCCCATGGCGACCGCCATCTCGCGGTTGGAGGCCCCGGCACGGACCAGCATTCCGACCCTTGTCTTTGTAATCAAAATGTACAAACCAAGGGCGACAAGAACACCAACCCCGATGATCGCCAGGCGGTAGGAGGCGTAGCGCATGCCGCCGGGGAGCTCGACCGGGCCGGTGAGGCCGGCGGGCGCGTTCAGCATGATCGGCTGCGGCCCCCAGACCAGGCGTACCGCCTCGTTGGCGATCAGGATGATGGCGAAGGTGGCGAGCACCTGCGTGAGGTGGTCGCGTTCATACAGTTTTCTCAAGAGAGTGACTTCCAGGGCGGCGCCGACCAGGGCGGTGGCCAGGAGCGCCAGCGGCAGTGCCAGCCAGAATGAGCCGGTCGCCTGCACGAAGCTCGCCATCAGGTAGGCGCCGATCATGTAGAGCGAGCCGTGCGCCAGGTTGATCATGTCCATGATGCCGAACACGAGCGTCAGCCCGGCGGCCATCAGGAACAGCATCAAGCCGAACTGGATTCCGTTCAGCCCCTGCTCTAGAAACAGAATCGGGGTCATGAATTCGGGGTCAGGGTCGCAATTCAGTTTTCACGGACGTAAAAACGAATTGCGACCCTGACCCCGAATTCTTACTTCATCTTGCAGTCTTTGGCCCAGAAGTCGCCGAGGCCGGTGACCACCGTGCCGATCTTCTTGTTGACGAGGCGGCCCTGGTTGTCCTTGGCGACGACGCGCAGGTAGTAGTCCTGCACCGGGGTGCCGTTGTGCGCGAACTTCCAGTCGCCGCGCGGCGACTTGAAGCGCCCCGGCGCCGCCATCAGCGCCTTGTGGAAGCCCGGCACGTCCTCGATCCTGCCCTTCGCGCTGCGCACTGCGGCGTCGATCAGCAGCGCCGTGGTGTAGCCCTGCTCGGCGAACAGCGACGGGATGCGCTTGTACTCCTTCTCGAAGGCGGCGACGAACTTGCGGTTGGCGTCGTTGTCGAGGTCGTAGGCCCAGTGCGAGGTGTCGAAGATGCCGAGCATAGGCTCGCCGACCGCACGCACGATGTCCTGGTCGGCGGCGAAGCCGGGCACCACCAGCGTCACCTCCGAGGACAGCCCGGCGGCGACGAACTGCTTGATGAAGTTGATGCCCATGCCGCCGGGCAGGAAGGCGTACAGCGCCGCCGGCTTGGCGGCGCGGATCTGCGCCAGCTCGGCCGAATAGTCGAGCTGGTTGAGCTTGGTGTAGACCTCGGCGGCGATCGTGCCGCCGTAGCCGCGCTTGAAGCCCGTGGTCGCGTCCTGGCCGGCGGGATAGTTCGGCGCGATCAGGTACGCGTTCTTGAACCCCTTGGACTTGGCGTAGAGCCCGGCCGCCTCGTGGTGGCCCTCGTTCGGCCACGACGCGGAGACGAAGTGCGGGTTGCAGCCCGCACCGGTGATGCGCGTGGGGGTCGAGTTGGGCGCGATGTAGAAGGTCTTCGCCTCCTGGATCGTCGGCCACACCGCGAGCATGACGTTGGAGAAGATGACGCCGGTCATCAGGTTGACGCGGTCGCGCTTCAGCAGCCGCTCGGCGAGCTGCTTGCCGAGCTCGGGGTTGAGCGTGTCGTCGGCGAACACCATCTCGGTCGGCAGGCCGCCGAGCTTGCCGCCCGCCATCTTCAGCGCGAGGTTGAAGCCGTCGCGCACCTCGACGCCGATCGCCCCGGCGGGGCCCGACAGCGTCGACAGGTAGCCGATTTTCAGCTCGTTGGCGGCGTGAGCGTTGAATGCGGTCGCGGCCGCGGCGATCAGGACAATGGATTTGATTTTCATGAATCTCCCCCTCTTGAAGGAATTCTACGGCCTATCCAGTGGATTTGGCGCTGGTACGGCGCCGAAGGCTCGGCCGCGACCATCGCCGCCAGGCGCGCCTCCTTCGGGGGCGTGTTCTCGGGAATGGCGTCGAGCGCGTCCTTGAGCATCGGCGCGTAGTCCGCGCCGACCGGGCAAACGTCGGCGCAGCGCCGGCAGCCGGTGATCACGCCGGCGCCGCGCAGGATGCTCTGCCACAGGTTGAAGCTGTCCTCGGAGCGCAGCATCGCCTTCTTCGTTTTCGCGTCCGGCGCGTCGATGACGCGCCCGAGGTATTCGGAGAGCTGCGCGAAGCCGTGGGGCGAACGATATTTGTCGCAGGCCTCCCAGTCGCGGTCCCAGTGCTTGATGACGTCGCCCGGGCAGGCCTTGAGGCAGCGCCCGCACTCGGGTCCGAGGCACAGCGCCTCGCTCATCGGCCGGTCGCACTCGATATCGAGAGAGCAGAGCACCGCGGTGAGCAGCACGCGCGGCCCATACTCTTTTGTCAGTAATTGAAGATTCAAGCCAAGCGTGCCAAGACCTGCCTCGACCGCGGCGTGCGGCAGGGAGATCAGGGTCCCCTGGTGCTTCTCCGGGTCGCCGTCGTAGCCCCAGGGGTCGACGTGCGTCGGCGGCACGATGATCGCCGGGTAGCCCGCGTCCTCCAGCCAGTACACCAGCTCGAGCGACACCTCCTCGAGGAAGGTGAGCGACAGCTCGTCGTTGTAGAACTTGTTGCGGTCGTTCCACTTGAGGATGCGCGAGCTGCCCGCCTGCACGCGCGTCGCCAGCACGATGACGCGGCCGCCGTCGTGCTCGGTGATGTGCTTCGTGTCAACTTTCGCGCCGTCGGCGATGCCGACCAGGTCCGCGCCCAGCGACAAGGCCTTTTCTTTCACTTCTTTCGAAGTCAACGGCCTCTTGAAGACGTTCACTGCTTTTCCTTCTCTTTCTGCAGCCGTTTGAATTCCTGCAGCTGGCGCGACACGATGCCCTGGTAGCCCTTCTCGCCGACCCAGCGGATGTTCCACTCCGACAGGCCGGGGAGGCTCTGGCCTTCCTTGCGCGCCTGCTTGAATGCGGCGGCCTTGGCCACCTTTTCGGGCGTCTTCTCCGGGATCACCTTCTGGATGTCGGCGAGGTGCGCGTGGTAGTCGTTGCCCACCGGGCATACCGCCAGGCAGCGCGGGCAGTCGCCGAACGAGCCGACCACGCGCAGCAGCCCCTGCCAGAAGCCGAACAGGTCGCGGGAGCGGATTGCCGCAATCTTCTCAGCATTGGTTTTCTTGTCAAAAAAACCATCGAAAAATTTCGTGATCTGGGAGAAGCCGAATTCCTGCGCCTCGGTGGCGCATCCCGCCTTGTCCAGGCCCCACTGGCGCACCGCGTCGGGCGGGCAGGAATGCAGGCAGCGGCTGCACGACTCGCCGATGCACACCTGCTCCTCCATGCGCTGGTCGGGCTCGAACTCGCCCTCGGTGAGGATGCCGGTGAGGTACACGCGCGGGCCGAACTCGGGCGTGAGGATGTTGACCTCCAGGCCGAGCGTGCCGAGGCCGGCTTCCACGCCGAGGTGGCGCGTCGAGAGCTGGCCGTAGCTCGCGCGCTTCATGTCCCAGACCGTTTCCTGCGCGGCGAGGGTGAACGCCGGATGCCCGGCGCGCTCGAGCTCCTGCGCCAGCTTGAGCGCGATGCGGTCCATGCGCCGCAGCACCAGCATGTCGAGGTACTGCACCGGGACGTTGGTCTTGCAGCGGAACGCGCCCACCGGGATGCGCTGCACGACCACCACCACGCTCTTCACGTAGGGCGAGATGCGCTCGGGCGTCTGCGGCCAGCGCGGGTCGGGCGGGAAGGCGTTGAGCGTCGCGGCCGAGGCGATGCCGCACAGGTCGGCGCCCAGCTCCTTCGCGCGCCGCTTCACCTCGGCGGCGTCGGCCGGAGAGCGGAGCGGGGTGCCGCGGCGCAAGGCACGAGACATGCGCCGCAGTATGGCGCTAAATAAGGACAGACCCTATTTTTCTCATTTGGAGCGAATCATCGGCCACTGCGCGTCGGCCTTGCGCACGTAGCCGGGAATGTCGGACGACCACCGGCCGCGGATCGAGCGGTCGTAGTTGAGATACAGCTTGCCGTCGACGATGGTCCAGGCGTCGGGCTCGATCGGCGCCTTGTAGCCCGAGGCCGTGCCGAAAGCGCAATAGCCGCCGTATTGGGGAGCATACCTGGCGGGCGCCGCGATGAACGCGTCGCGATTCGCCGCACTGAAGAACCGGTAGGTCGCGCCTTCATGCACGGCGCTGAACTGGGGTCGCCCGCGCACCGCCTTTTGCTCGGTGAAGTAGGCGACCGGGTCGTATCCCTGCAGCGCCACCCCCGAGGCGTCTACGTTCGTCTCGCCGGCGGCATGGGCAGTGAGCGAAAAGCAGAGCAGGACGGCGGTGAAGGCACGCAGCATGGGATTTCCTTTCTGCCCCTTTTGTCGCGAGCGCTGTTCAAACCTGACAGAATCCTCCGGTGTCCCTGCCCAGGTCGCGCCAGGAAATCCGCCGCATCCAGAGCGAACGCAAGCGCGCCGCGGTCGAAAGGGCGCTGCGCTCGCCGTTCTGGCGAAGTCGGATTCCAAAGAATATTTCTTTGGAAAACCTTGAAGATCCAAACGTGTGGCGCAGCATCCCGATCCTCGACAAGGACATGCTGCGCGCGATGTCGGATGCGCAGTTCTACGGCGAGTTCTGCCACGCCGAGCACGACGGCGTAGCCGAATACTGGCGCTCGGGCGGCGTCACCGGCCAGCCGCTGTTCTACCCGCGCAGTTTTCGCGACATCGAGTTCGGCCTGGAATCGTTCGCGCGCACCTTCGACTGTGCGGGCGCCGGGCGCGGCGAGCGCGCGCACGTCTCCTTCCCGATGGGCATCCACCCGGTCGGCCAGATCTACGCGCGCTGCGCCACCTCGCGCGGCATCACCGTGAACTGGGCGGGCTCGGGGACCTCGACGCCTTCGGCAATGCAGCTTGAGCTGATCCAGCGCCTGAAGCCCACCATCCTCCTGTGCATGTCGAGCTATGCCCTGCACCTGGCGAACCTGGCGGAAGCACGGGGTTTTGATTTGAAAGGGTTTTCAGTGAAGAAAATCATGACGTCGGCGGAGCCTGTCTCCCAGGCGAAGCGCGACAAGATCGAGCGCAGCTGGGGTGCGAAGCTCACCGACAACTTCGGCATGACCGAGGCCGGAATGATGGGCAGCGAGGACGTTCCCGGCGCGGGCTTCCGCATCTGGAGCGACCTCTACTACATCGAGGTGCTCGACCCGACGTCGCTCGAGCCGACGAAGGAAGGCGAGGTCGGCACCCTGGTGGTGACGGCGCTGCAGACCAACAACGTGACGCCGTTCCTGCGCTGGAGCTCGGGCGACCTGGTGTCCTACAGCGAAGCCGACGACGGGGCGGGCCCGTTCTCGGTATTCCCGCGCATCAAGCACGCCCACCGCACCGCCGGTTTCTTCAAGGTGCGCGGCGTCAACCTCGGCCACCAGGACCTCGAGGACTTCATCTTCCGCCACGTCGAGATCGGCGACTTCCGCGCCGAGGCGCTGAACGACGGCGGCAACGACATCCTGCGGCTTTCGATCGAAATCCGCCGGGGGAGCAGCGCCGACGCGCTCACCCGCGCCCTCACGACTCAGTTCAAGGACAAATTCGAGCTGGCGCCGCAGGTCGTGATACTCGAGAGCGGAACGCTCGCGAAGGAATTCGAAGCGAACGTCAAAGCAGCCCGCTTCGTGGACCGGCGCTAACTAGTCTCGTTTTACCCCGCCCGGTGCGTTGTCCGCAGGCGGCTTCGCTTGCGTCTCTTCGGGTTTGTAGTCACCGATAACCCCTTTTAAGGGACAGGCGGAGAACGCCGGGCATTTCTTGCAACCGACGACCAAAGCGATTGGGCATAGCGTCATTCTCGATTCCCCTTTGTTCAGCGTTTAACGGACTCCCGTATCAGCGACACACGATTCATGTGCGTCCCGATTCTCAGGAAGACAACGAATACTGCGCCAGCGGACGCAAACAAGCGAATTACGTCGTAGGCGCGCGAAGAGGCAAGCCACGGAATTCCGCTGAGCAGCGGAAAGACGATCTCCGTAAGGAGGTGGAAGGCTCCCCATACGAGGGTCAGCGTGGTCAGCGAGATCGGTGCGTTGAGGCAGGAGAAGTCCACCAGGAAATGCCTCGCCGGGTCAACGCGGCACCGCCGCAGGCAGAATCCGATTCCGGCGACGCACGCCACGATCAGAAACGCCAGCTCGATCAGCCATACCCCCCAGAAGAACTGGGGATCGTTCGTCCGTGGAGCCGGAAACAGGAAGAGGTAGGCTGGAACGATCCAGATAAGGAAGCTGGCCGTGAGGTACAGCGATTGTTCCTTCGCTGTAATACGACCCGCTGCCAGATCGTCGCCCACGCCTTTTGCACTGATTAGCCGGATGGTCATTTAGAGCCTTTAGAGAGAGTCGAAGTACTCAGCCATGCGCCGGCGCTGCGCTTCGTCGGGCAGCGCGCCGCGGCCGGCGCCGAGGTTGTCTTCCATGTGCCTGGGGTTGCCGGTGCCGGGGATGGCGCAGGTCACTGCGGGGTGCGACACGATCCACTTGAGGAAGTACTGCGCCCAGCTCGCGATGCCGAGCTCCGCGGCCCAGGCCGGAAGGGGTTTGTTTTTCGTTTTCCTGAAAAGCGCTCCTTCGGCGAAGGGCCGGTTGATGATCACAGCGGCGCGAAGGTCCTTCGCCAATCCAAGGATTCTGTCTTCGGCCTCGCGCTCGCCCAGCGAGTAGTTGATTTGCAGGAAGTCGTACGGCGCGGCCTTCAGCCAGCGCTCGACCTCGGCGTAGGCGGAGGAGGTGTAGTGCGTGATGCCCATAGTTCTGATTTTGCTTTCGCTCTTCATCTTGAGAAGAGTTTTCGTGTGCGTTTCAACATCCACAAGGTTGTGGATCTGCATCAAGTCCATCTGCTGCACGCGCAGGCGCTTGAAGGAGGTTTCCATCTGGGCGATGCCTTCCTCGCGGCCGCGTGTCCAGACCTTGGTGGCGATGAACAGCTTGTCGCGCAGGCCGAGCTCGGCGATCAGGTCGCCGGCGACGGACTCGGAGGAGCCGTACATGGGCGAGGAATCGACGACGTTGCCGTTCAGGAGCTTGAGGACCTCCCGCAGCGGCGCGCGCGCCTTGGGGTCGGCGCCCACGTCGAAGGTCTGCCAGGTGCCGAGCCCGATGCGGGGCAGCTGCTTTTCCAGAGCAAGGGATTTGTCGGTCAAGACTGCTATCCCGGCTGCGAGGAGCGCGCGTCGTCGCGGGTCCATGATTTCATTCTAGCGCCGAGGTAGAAGGCGAGCGCCGCCCACACCGCCGACAGGCCCGCGGCGAGGATCACCGGCGCCGCGGCGAAGACCCAGCCCGAGAGGGCGTCGCCGCCGCGGTAGACCACGGTGTCGATGAAGTTCTTCGCCTTGTAGCGCTCCTCGCGCGGCACCGCGGTGAACAGCGCCTCGCGCGCCGGCTTGGAGACGGCGAACTCGCCGACGCGGCGCGTCACGCCGAAGGCGATCAGCGCGGCGAGGGTCGGCGCGGCGCCGAGCCACAGGAAGCCGGCGATCGACAGGAGCGGCATCAGCGCGAGGACCCAGCCGGGGTTAAGGAGCGCGGTGAGCCGCGAGAAGGCGAACAGCTGCACCAGCAGCGTGAGCGCGTTGACCGTCAGGTCGATGCTGGCGAAGAAGCGCGTGCGCTCCGCCGCATCGGGCACCTCGGCGGCGACGATTTTCACCTGCTGGAAGTAGAGCGCGGTCGAGAGCAGCGTGTAGCACAGGAGGTAGCCGCAGATCGCCAGCAGGAACGGCGAGCTGAGCGCGGCGCGCGCGCCGGCGAGGATCGAGCCGCCGAGCGGGGCTTCGGGCGGCGGGTCGCCGGCACGCGGATGGGTTTTCGCCCAGCGCGAGAGCATCGCAATGCAGCCCGCGGTCAGGAGGAGGAGGAAGGCCGACAGGAGCATCAAACCTGCATCGCCCAGAACTTTTGAGAAGGCAAAGGCGAGGGTGGGTCCGGCGATGGCGCCGCAGCTGCCGCCGGCGGCGATCGCGCCGTAGAGCCGCGCCGCCTGGCGCGTCTCGAAGATGTCCGACATGAAGCTCCAGAACACCGACACCACGAACAGGTTGAACACGCTCACCCAGACGAAGAACACGAGCGGATGGAGAGATAAGGAAAAGACCATCAGGTTGAGCGCGAAGAATACGACCACCGCCGGCAGCAGCCGGGTGCGCGGCAGCCGCGCGCACAGCCAGCCGAACAGCGGCACCAGCGCGAGCATGACGAGGAAGGTGACGGTGAAGAGCTTCTGCAGCGCATCGGCGCCGAGCTCGACCGCCAGCGCGTCGCGCACCGGGCGCAGCAGGTAGTAGCTGCACAGCAGGAGGAAGAAGTAGGCGAACGCCCAGCCGACCGCGGGCAGCTCGTGCGCTTCGGCTCTCAGCGCGCGGCAGAGGAAAGCTCGCATACGCTATAGTGTCATCAAAGGGGGAAACCGCATGAGCACCGGCGGCTGGATCTTCTTGGTGGTCATCGTTGGCATCGCGCTCTGGGCCGTGACGATCTACAACGGCCTGGTCGCGCTGCGCAACCGCTTCAAGAACGCGTTCTCGCAGATCGACGTGCAGCTCAAGCGGCGCTACGACCTGATCCCGAACCTGGTCGAGACCGTGAAGGGCTACATCAAGCACGAGCGCGAGACGCTCGAGGCGGTGATCAAGGCGCGCAATCAGGCACAGGCTGCCGCACAAGGCGCGGCAGCAAACCCCGGCAACCCGGCGGCGATGCAGAGCCTCGGCGCCGCCGAAGGCGCGCTCACCGGCATGCTCGGGCGCATGTTCGCGCTCGCCGAGGCCTATCCGGACCTGAAGGCGAACACCAACATGCTCTCGCTGCAGGAGGAGCTCTCCAGCACCGAGAACAAGGTGGCGTTCGCGCGCCAGGCGTTCAACGACTCGGTGATGGAATACAACACCAAGCGCGAGTCCTTCCCGGACAACCTCTTCGCCGGCATGTTCCGCTTCACCGCCGCCGAGCTGCTGGCGGCGACCGAGTCGGCCGAGGAGCGCAAGGCGCCGAAAGTTTCGTTCACGTAGCTTGGGTTTCTTCGAGCACCAGCGGCTGGCGCGGCGCAACAGCGTGCTGATGGTGCTGCTGTTCGGGCTGGCGGTGGTGGCGGTGGTGGCCGCGGTCGACCTGGCGCTCGCCGCAGTCTGGGTCTGGAGTCAGGATGAACCTCAACCGGTTCCGCGCGAGCTTTATATCGGCGGCGCCGCGGTCACTGGGGCGGTCATCCTGCTCGTCAGCCTGTTCAACATCGTGAAGCTGAGCGACGGCGGCGCCGCGGTGGCGAGGATGGTCGGCGCCCGGCCGGTGGCGCCCGGCACCACCGATCCCCTCGAGCGGCGCCTGCGCAACGTGGTCGAGGAGATGGCGCTCGCCGCCGGCGTGCGCGTGCCCGACGTCTACGTGATGGACGCCGAGCGCGGCATCAACGCCTTCGCCGCCGGCTGGAGCGTGTCCGGGGCGGCGGTGGCGGTGACGCGCGGCACGCTCGAGGCGCTGACGCGCGACGAGCTGCAGGGCGTCGTCGGGCACGAGTTCAGCCACATCCTGAACGGCGACATGCGGCTCAACATCCGCATGATCGGCGTGCTCGCCGGCATCGTGTTCATCGGCTCGATCGGCCTGTTCGTCCTGCGCAGCGTGCGCGGCTCGCGCAACGGCAAGGGCACGGGCGCCATCATGCTCGCCGGGCTGGCGCTGCTCGTCATCGGCTACGTCGGCATGCTGTGCGCGCGCCTGATCAAGGCGGGCATCGCTCGCCAGCGCGAGTTCCTCGCCGACGCCTCGAGCGTGCAGTTCACGCGCAACCCCGAAGGCATCGCCGGCGCGCTCGACCAGATCCGGGTCTCCAGCGGCGGCGCGCTGGTAGAAAGCCGCTACGCCGAGGAGCTGTCGCACATGTTCTTCGGCCAGAGCGTGAAGCAGTGGCTCGGCGGCATCTTCGCCACGCATCCGCCGCTCGACGAGCGCATCCGGCGGGTGCACCCCGGGTTCCGCCCGACGACCTACCGCACGCGCCGCGCCTCGGCGGGCCCCGCGCCGGAAGGCGCGGCCGCGGCGGCGCCCGCCGCGCAGCCGCAGGGCCGCCGCAGCGAGGATCTCGCCTCCGGCTGGGGCCGCTCGGCGGCGCAGAGCGCGCAACTGGTCGGCATGCTCGATGCCGGCCAGCTCGGCTATGCCAAGGGCCTGCTCGCTTCGCTGCCGGCCGGGCTGCGCGAGGTGCTGCGCGACACCGAGGGCGCGCGGGCGGTGCTGCTCGCCCTGCTGCTTGCCGGACAGGAGCAGGCGATGGCGCTGCAGCTCGAGGCGCTGCGCGTGCTTGGGGCCGACGTGCTCGCCGCGCGCGCCCGCTCGCTCGAGCCGCTGACGCGCGGCCTGGGGGCCGCCTACCGGCTGCCGGTGATCGACCTCGCGCTGCCGGCGGTGAAGGCGGCGCCGCAGGCGGCGAAGCAGGAGCTGCTGGCGGCGCTCGAGGCGGTGATCAACGCCGATCGCCGCGTGTCGCTGCACGAATTCGTGGTGCTGGCCCTGGCGCGCGAGCAGCTCGCGCCGGCGAAGCGGCCCCCGGCGCAGCGCCGCCTGGGCGATCTCCAGACCGAGGCGGGCATCGTGCTCACGCTGGTGGCGCATGCCGGCACGCGCCTCGACGCGGTCGGCGGGCGCGAGGCGGCGGTGCTGGCGGCGCTGCGCGCTGGCGAAGCGGCGATGAAAGTGCCCGGCGTCGTCCCGATCAAGAGCACCGTGACGCTGCAGTCGGCGGGCGCCGCGCTCGAGGCGCTGAAGGGCCTGGCGCCGATGCAGAAGGCGCTGCTGATCGAAGGCTTGTTCGCCGCCGTGACCTTCGACGGCACCATCCGGGTGGGCGAGGCCGAGCTGATGCGCCTGCTCGGCGCGGCGCTCGACTGCCCGCTGCCGCCGCTACTGGCTTCGCTCGATCCGGCCGCGCTCGCGGCCTAGGCGTTCCTGGATGGCTTGCCGGGTCCGCTTCACGGATTCGGTGAAAGGCCCTCCCAGAGCGAGGGCGCGTTCAATCACCTCGAGCGCTTCCGCGTTGCGGCCCAGATCCGAGAGCGTCTGGGCGAGGTTGTTGAGCACCGCCACCGAGCCGGGCTCGCGCGCGGCGGCGCGGCGCAGCACCGCTTCGGCCTCGGCGAGCTCGCCGAGCGCGTGGTGCGCGTTGGCGAGGCCGATGGCGGCGTTCACGTTGCCCGGCCAGCGCTCGAGGAACGAGGAATAGGCAATGCGATTTTTCCGCGAGTCATTCAAGCGTTCAAAAGCGACGAGCGAGTTCAGCCAGCTGTCCTCCTTGGCGGTCGCCGGAATGCGGTCCGGGGGCAGCGCCACCATCGCCCAGTAGCCGCCGGGCTTCCAGAACACCTCGTGCGCCGCGAACGGCATCACCTCGCGCTCGGTGGTGCCTGAGCGCAGGATCAGCACGCCGCGCCCGGCGTCGTAGCCGACCGCGACCGCGTAGTGCCAGCCGGAGGCGAGGTCCAGGTT
The DNA here is from genome assembly GCA_964576525.1 of uncultured Enterobacteriaceae bacterium. Taxonomy (GTDB): domain Bacteria; phylum Pseudomonadota; class Gammaproteobacteria; order Burkholderiales; family SG8-39; genus SCGC-AG-212-J23. Next base: position 8,186 of record CAZNVH010000092.1, on the reverse strand, counting down.
CTGCAGCACCACCACCGGCGTGCCGGCGGCGATTTCGCGCAGCAGGTCCTCGAAGCGCGGCGCGAGCGGGTAGGCGACCCTGCCGTGGCGCCGCGCTGCGGCGAGCATTTCCACCTGCAGGCTGCCCTTGCGGGCGGGAAGGTAGACCTGCGGCACCAGCTCCTCGGCGGTGACCTTGACGCCGGCCGCGGCGAGCACGGTGGCGAGCGCTGCGGGGCCGCACTGATACTCCGCCTGCGGAAAGAACGGCACCGCGGTGAGCTCGACCTGCATCGGCAGGCCCGGCGGCAGGCCTTTCGCGAGCTCCTGCGTCTGCGGCGCAAGGCTCGCGCAACCGGCGGCCGCCAGGAGCGCGCCGGCCGCGACAAACCGCTGTGACAGAATCGCCATCGGTGTCCGATATTCTGCACCTCGCCGAGCTGCTCGCGCCGCTATGAACGCAGCGATCGCCCTGCTGCTCGTGGCGCAGCTCGCGGGCGACGCGCCGCTGCACCAAGCGGTCGAGCAGGGCCAGCTCGGCACGGCGCGCGCGCTGCTCGCCGCGGGCGCCGATGTGGGCGCGCGCTCGAAGAACGGCGAGACGCCGCTGCATCTTGCGGCGCTGCACGTCGAGCCCGACTTCACCGATCTTCTGCTCGCCGCGGGCGCCGACCCGCGCGCGGTGAACAAGGACGGCGAGTCGGTGCTGCAGTGGGCGGCGCTCACCGGCCACACCGTGGTGGCGCAGCGCCTGATCGCCCGCGGGGCCGGCGTCAACGTCGCCGACCGCAAGGGAAACACGCCGCTGCACGCCGCGGCGCACGGCGGCCACCTGGAGCTGGCGCGCCTGCTGCTCGCGCGCGGCGCGCGGCCCGGCGCGCGCAACCGCGAGGGACGCAGCGCGCGCGACTACGCGCGCAGCCAGGGCTATCCCGAGCTGGAGAAGCTGCTAGAACGCGCCGATCAGTAGCTCGTAGGAGCGCAGGCGCGTGGCGTAGTCGCCGGTGATGGTGAGGACCATCACCTCGTCCGCGCCGTATCTCTCGGCCATGCTCTGCAACTCAGCTCGACATTTCTCTTTTCCGCCGATCACGGCCCGAGGCCGCTGCCCCATGACGTAGCGGCGCTCCTCGTCGCTGTAGCGGTGGCGCGCCGCCTCCTCGGGGGTGGGCACCGGCGAATCGATGTTGAGCGCCATGTGCAGGCGCCGCAGGTCGATCGACTGCGCGAGGCGCTCGGCCTCCGCGTCGCTTTCGGCGCAGATCGCGAAGGTGCAGACGATCACCCGCGCCTGCCGCCGTTTGCCGGCCGGCTTGAAGTTCTGCCGGTAGAGGCGCGCCACCTCGTCGCCGCCGTGCGGGTTGATGAAATGGGCGAAGGCGAACGGCAGGCCGAGCTGCGCGGCGAGCGCGCCGCTGTAGTCGGAGGAGCCGAGCAGCCACACCTCGGGGACGGTGTCGATTTCGGGTTGCAGCCGAACGGGGTTTTCCGTTCCTTCCAGGAGAGCGGCAAGCTCCCACACCTGCTCGGCGAAGTTGGACGCGTCCGGAAACTTGCCGCCGCCGACTGCCTGCGCGGTGCGCGCATCGCCGCCCGGCGCGCGGCCGACGCCCAGGTCGATGCGGCCGGGGTAGAGCGCCTCGAGCATGCGGAAGCTCTCGGCGGTGCGGAACGCGCTGTAGTAGGGAAGCAGCACGCCGCCGCTGCCGATGCGCATGCGCCGCGTCTCCGCGCCGAGCCGCGCCAGCAGTACTTCGGGGCAGGGGTCGGCGAGCGCGGCAATCGCGTGGTGCTCGGCGAGCCAGTAGCGCTCGTAGCCGAGCGCGTCGGCGCGGCGCGCGAGCGCGAGCGTCTCTTCGATCGCGCGGCGCGCGCCCAGGCCGCTGATCACCGGCGATTGGTCGAGGATGGACAGGCGCACTGTCGCTATCGCCCGACAGGAACTCGCTGCGGAGGAAGCAATACTGCCTTCAAGGGGGTGCGCAAAAGGGTCCATCCTTGGTGAGCAAAAGCAGGAACTCTGAAAGGCTTGTACTAGCTCTGCTTCAAGCGGTCGATCAGAAAACCGATCGGCTCCTCCCCGGGCCCGTCCTCCCCCCTAAAGGCGGGCCCTCTTTTTTTCTGCGGCCGCTACTCCGGCTTGAGCGCGGCCGGCGAGATCAGCACGCCGAACTGCTCGCACCAGATCACCACGCTGCCGAATTTCGCCAGCTCGACCCCGGCGGGCACCTCGTAGTTCTGGCTGCCCTTGAAGGCCCTCAGGCGCCCGAGGTCGACGTACATGGTGCGCGCCACGTTGGTGGACGGCACCACCTCCTTCTCCGGCACCAGGTACACGTGGTATTTCGGGCCCGGCCCGACCTCGAAGTCCGGCTCGAGGTGCAGCAGCCCCTCGTAGACCGTGACGCGCCCCTTGCCGTAGTGGATCGGGTCCGAGGGATTGGCGTGGATGAAGCCGCCGCGCGCGAGCAGCTTGCGCTTCGCCGGCTCCGCGACCTTCTCGGTGGCGACGATGTCGGCGAGGAACACGTACGGGTAGACGAAGATGCCGAGCGCGACGCCGCCGGCGAGGCCGAGCAGCCCGCCGACCGCGAAGCTGACGAGGAGCCCTTTCACTGTCCCCGGCGTGGCGCGGCTTGCAGCGCCACCCCGAGCTCCTTCGCCCAGAACTTCGCGCGCCCGGTGGTGCCGTGGCCCGAGCTGTCTTCGCTGCCCGGGATCAGCAGCACGCGGCCGTTCTTCACGCGCTTGATCTCGCGGTCGAGCACGCCGGTCTCGGGCGGGTTGCGCTCGTCGTCGGCCGAGTTGATTGCGAGCAGCACCGCCTGGATGCGCTCCAGGCCCGCCGACGGGTTGTAGTCGCGCGAGGAGTCCCACTGGTACAGCGCGTCGTTGGCGTCGCCGGTGAAGGGCGCCTTGAGGCGCTGGTCGAGCAGCGCGTCGGCCCTGGCGCGGGTGGGCGCGGCCTTGAGGAGCGCCTGGTTGCCGCCGTTGGTCCCGATGCCGAAGAACACCGAGGCGAACTGCACACTGCGCGGCTGCTTCGTGTACTCGCCGTTCATCCACTCGGGGTCGTTGCGGATCGAGTCGATGATCAGGCGGCGCATCATCCAGTTGCGGCTCGCCATCTCGGTGGGCAGCGAGGCCATCGGCACGGCGACGTCCATGAAGCCGGGATACTTCTGCGCCCAGATCCAGGTCTCCATGCCGCCCATCGAGTTACCCATCACCAGCCGCGCGTGGCGCACGCCCAGATGCTCGGTGACCAGGCGATGCTGCGCGTCCACCATGTCGTCGTAGTTGTACTTCGGAAACTTCGCGCGCAGCCCGTCGGAAGGCTTGCTCGAGCGGCCGTGGCCGACCGCGTCGGGCAGGATGATGTAGTAGCGCGTCGCATCCAGCGGCTGCCCGGCGCCGAACAGCTCGCCGGCGAACGCCGGCGTCAGCATGCTCGCGCCCGATCCGGTGGTGCCGTGCATGACGATCACCGGCTCGCCGGTGGGCGCGCCCACCGTGCGGTAGTGCAGGCGCAGCTCGGGCAGCACCTCGCCGGTGTGGAACCTGAAGTCGCGCACCACCCAGCTGCCTTCCTTCGGCGCGGGATAGTCGGCGGCCCAGGCCGCAACGCTTGCAAGGATGAACAGCAATCCGCAGGTGAGTCGTTTCATGTCGAGTTCCTTTCCTAGATCACTGCACGGTCTTGGTTAACTCTATGCCGTCCACCACCATTTTCCATTTCCCTCCCTCCTGATAGGGAGGCTTGCTGACGATGAACGTTGTACTCATCGGCCCGATACCCACCTCGAAATTGTTTCCATCAAAGCCTTTGAGAGGGCCTTCGACGGAGGTGGATGCGCCGGCTTTGAGACGCTTATAATGCACGGAACCGTCCTGGGTGATGAGCAGGTACATGGTCGTTTCCTGCCACTCGCCAACGTACGCGGATTTCTCTGGAGGAACCGGCTTTCCGCAACCCAGGAGAGACAGAACAACCAGCAGCGGAACCATCGTTGTCAGGATTTTCATGTGGGGGCTCTTGGGTGATGGCTAACGTCCCGGCTAACGCGCCGCCCGCTTGCGGGCGGTGATCTTCATCCGATTTAGTGGACACTCTTTTTGAACGATTCAGCAGTTATGTCCCCGAGCGCCCTCTAGATACTAACGCTGCTCAGCTGGCACAAGAAAACCTGCTCTCCAGAGGAGAAAGGCCGGTCCTGCGTGCGTAGCCGTCTGCGGGCACATGACGGCTGTCGGTTACGCTCGAGAAGCGTAGAGCGTTAGGTTCGGGTGTCCACATTATCGGATGAGGTTCCGCGTCCGGGTGGGCTGCGCTGTTAAACGGCAGCCAGGACCGCTCGGCGAATGGCCTGGGGGAGCGCAAGCGGTGCGAAGAAGCTTTGCGGGTAGAGGTAGTCTTCGCCTGACTCGTCGACAACTCGAATCTGCCGATGTTTCGCCGCATCGGGATCTGGTAGAACCTGATAAATCTTTCGGCGTTCCAACGAGACCTCGTAGCCTTCGTTTTTCAGACAGACGACGAACTGTTTTGCGGTTGATCGCATAGGTATCAGTCGATGTAGTGCTTGATCTTGACTTCTCGGCGGCCGATTCCGTGGGCCTCGTACCAGTGTACCTCGGCTATACGAACAGCGCCGTCTTCTAGGCGGACGCGCGCAACACCTTGCGCTTTCTCCAACGACCCCGGCCATAGAGCTTACGCAGTCGGCTGATCTCGCGGATGGATGAGCCAGTCGCAAACGTTTCGGCACTCGCAATGTCTCCAATGATTTCAAAGTACATCTGTCACCAATCTGCTGCCGTTTAACGTCCGGCTTCACGCGCGCGCCGCTCGCGGCGCGTCGTCGTGCAAGCCGTTGCTCGGTGGTACGCGCGCATGAACTGCCCCACCGCGAGAAACCGCGATCGGCGAAAAGCGGTCATTCGATCACTCGGTCCGCGAGTAACAGGAGCGCGGGAGGCAATTTAAGCCCCAGCTTCTCGGCCGTCTTCAGGTTCACCACGAGATCAAACTTCGACGGGCGCTCGACCGGAAGGTCGGCGGGCTTCGCGCCCCGCAAGATGCGGTGCACGTAGGCGGCGCTGCGGCGGAACATGGACTGTACGTTCGGTCCGTAGGACATCAGGCCGCCGGCTTCGACGTAGGGCTCGAGGGGCATGCTCGTCGGCAGCTTGTGCTTGAGGGCGAAATCGATGATGAACTGACGGAAGTTGAGAGTGCGCACGTCCCAAAGGACGAAAATCGCATCCGGCAGCCGCGAATCCATTTTGCGAAGGACGCCGAGGAGGTCGTCCGTCACATCGAACGACTCCAACGTCAGACGTAGCGCCTGTGCTGCTTTCTCGACCGCCTGCAGCTCTACGCCGTGGGATGGATGAAAGCGCGTCCATAGCACCGCCACTCGAGTGATGGCGGGACTGATCTCTTTCAGCATCGCAAGCCGTTTTGGGTCGATCTCGGTCTGAATGGTCGACACGCCGGTGACGTTGCCGCCAGGTCTCGCGAGGTCAGCAACCAGACCCGCGATCACGGGCTCCGAGGAAAAGATCATCACGATGGGAATCGTCCGGGTCAGCTTCTTCGCGGCAAGGGCCGGGACCGTTCCGGCGGCGGCGATCACGTCGACCTTCGCTTCGACCAGAAACTGGGCAGCAAATTCGAGCGTATCGGGGTTCATCTCGCCCGACTGGTAGATGATCTCGACGGTCTTGCCGTCGATGTACCCTAGTTCGCCCATCCCCTCCAGGAAGGCGAGCCGTTCACCTGACGGCTTGTTCCCGAGTGGCGCGAGCGTCAAGTAGCCAATTCGCGGGACGCGTGCGGTCTGGGCACGCGAGACGGCCGGCATCGCGAGCGTGGCAAGCAGGACTGCAAGTACGTTACGGCGATTCATTCCTTTAGCTCCTCCCAGAGCGCTGCGCGCACGCCCTTGCCACCGAACGTTTTGTTGTGCCGCGCCGGTCACGGCGCGTCGCTCTGCAAGCCGTTGTTCGGTGGCACACGCGCCCGAAGTGCACTGTCACGAGTGGCTGGTCTCGGCCAGAAGCGGACATTCGCCAACTACCGTATTTCTCCCAATACCCGGCCCCTCATTCAATCACCCGGTCGGCGCGCGCCAGGACGGATTGCGGGATCCTGAGACCCAGAGCCTTCGCGGTCTTGAGGTTGACGGTGAACGCGAACCGCATCGGCTCCTGGACCGGCAAATCTGCCGGCTTTGCGCCACGCAGAATCCGGTCCACGTAATTGGCGGCCTCCCGAAAGCGGTCGATGAAGCTTACCGAAAGCGACATGAGCCCGCCGGCCTGCACAAACTCTTCCGCGTCATATATCGCCGGAAGCTTGGCGTGCGCTACCTGTTGCACGAACTCGCGGTGTAACGGGTAGATCAAGTATGTCAGGCCCAGAAGCGCGTCGACGCGATGTCGCACTAACTCCGCGATTGCCGGACCGAGGGCGGCGTGATCGCTGAGGGCCCATTGCGCTTTGACAGCCTCGACAACCTCGACGCCCAGTTTCCCGGCAGCGCGGCCGACCTCGTCGAGGATGGCTCGATGCTCTGGCGTGCTTACCAGTCCCGTCACTCCGATCCGGCGCAGGCTCGGCACGACCTCCCTCAGAATCTCAAGCCGTTTTCCGGCGAGCTCCCGCCCTCTCGTGGTGACACCGGTCACGTTGCCTCCAGGCCTTGCGAGCGTCGCCGCGAGTCCCATTGCGACCGGGTCGTCGACCATGGAAAACACGATCGGAAGCTCCGCCGTCTGCTTCTTTGCGGCGAGCGCAAACGGACCGAAGGAGGCGTAGATCACGTCGGGTTTCTGCGCCAGCACCTCGGCGACGAGGGGCGCATGGCGACCGGCATCGCCTTCGGCGTACCGCACCAGGAATTCGACGTTCTTGCCTTCCGTCCAGCCCAGCTCCGCCAAACGATCGATAAAAGCCGCCAGGAGATGCCGCGTACCCTCCGGGTTGGTGTGCAGAAGCACGGCGAGACGCGCCTTCTTCCGCGTCTGGGCATGCGCCGCAGGGATCGCTACAAGCAATCCAGCGGCAAGATGGACAAAATTGCGCCGGTTCATTCGATCACTGGTTGGCGCGCAACTGGGTAGACGCGGGGGATCGTGCCACCGAGTGCCGCAGTGGCAATGGTCAAGAGATGCCTGCGTCGAAGCTGGCTCACTTGCAGGAAAGTCTACGCTCGAATGTCCGCTATGGATCGTAAGTAGCCATCGGCACTGGCTTACCGCGAATCACCGGAATCATGCGCCGTCGGGAGGTCGAAACTGATGGCGTTCCCAATGTGCCACCGAACGTTCCGGTTAAGCGGCGCGCTTAGCGCGCGTCCGCCTTGAACCGGTGGTTAGATCTTTCTCCACTGACTTGCGCAGGACATCATTGATGCGGGTTTGATACCCCGGGCCTTGCTCTCGAAAGAAGGCGACTACGTCAGCGTCCAGGCGAATGGCGGTCAGAACCTTGGTTGGGGTCCTCTGAGGTCCGCGGCCGCGCTTGAGCACGGGGGCGCCGAGCATTTCCTCCGACCAGGGCGGGTTGTCGGGGTCAACCCGCTTACTTGAAGTAGTCTTTGGCGACTTTAAAGTAATAGCGCGTTTCATATTTTTCCGCTTTTCGCAATGAAATGATGTGTGGACCGGCCGAGCGCTCGGTGTAAACCATCACGACGACTTCTCCTTCGAGCAGGCCAAAAGCCACCAGCCGTTTCTCGCCGTAGTCGCGGCGGACGTCTTCGCGGGTGATGGTGAATTCGTCCCAGATTGCCTCGCATCCTTCGAAGTCGAGGCCGTGATCTTTGAGGTTTCTCCGGCGTTTGGCTTCGTCCCAGGTAGCCACTAGTAAAGTGTATATACAATATACAGGGGACGCAACTGCTGGATAGAGAAAGATCTAACGTTGTGGTGAACGGCGGGCCATTACGGTGCTCGATAATCGCACGGCACTTGCACGCCCGTCCGTTCCACCTAGAGTTAGGCTGACTACTTGAGAGCTTCGCTCATGATTTTCTCGATCGTTTCATTGATGTTGGCCACATATTTCGCAGCGCCCTTGACCGAGTACCTCTTGTCAATGTAACTGCCGTTGATGTAGCTCAGCCAGACTTTTCCTTGCGAGTCCTCCCAAGCGAGCGCCTTAAACGGGAGATCTATCCCAGCCAGCGGCGCTTCTTTAA
>CAZNVH010000091.1:0-50224 GCA_964576525.1 uncultured Enterobacteriaceae bacterium | reverse complement strand
GCACCACCCGCGCGCACATCGCCCGCGCCGCGCTCGAGTCGATCGCCTTCCAGAGCGCCGAGCTGCTCGAGGCGATGCAGAACGATGCCGGCCGCAAGCTTTCCGAGCTGCGCGTCGACGGCGGCGCCGCCGCCAACGACCTGCTGATGCAGTTCCAGGCGGATCTGCTCGGGGTTCCCGTAGTCCGGCCCAAAGTCCTGGAAACCACGGCGCTAGGCGCCGCCTACCTCGCCGGCCTCACCGTCGACCTGTGGAAGTCGCGCGATGAGCTCGCGACGCACTGGAAGGTCGACCGGCGCTTCGAGCCCTCCATGGAGCGCAAGGAAGCCGCCGAAAAGATGGCGCGCTGGCGCGAGGCCGTCGCCCGCTCGCGCAACTGGGCCGCTACGGCGTAGCCTGGACCTCGACCACGATGCGGCGGTTCGGCGCCAGGCACTCGATCAGCGCGCTGCGCTCCTGCTGGTCAGCGCAGGACTTCACCGGCAGCGTCTTGCCGTAGCCGAACACCTCGATCTTGGCCGGGTCGACGCCCTTGGCGACGAGGTAGGCGCGCACCGCTTCGGCGCGCTTCTCCGACAGCCGGCGGTTGTAGTCAGGCGAGCCGAGGCGGTCGCTGTGGCCGTAGACGTGCAGGTAGGTGATGTCCTTCGACGCGAGGAGCTTCGGCACCACCTCGGCTTCGAGCGTGGCGAGGGCCTCGGGCGTCAACCGGGCGCTGTTGTAGCCGAACTCCGCGGTCCACGCGACGTTGACGAGCGCGGGCTTCTTCGGCGCCGGCGCGGGCGCCGGCGTCTCGACCTTCACCACCGGGCGCGGATCCGGATCCGGCAGGCCGAGCTGGCCGAGGAACACGATGTTGAGCGCCTGCAGGTCGTACTGGAGCAGGAGCTTGACCTTGCCCGCCTCCACGGTGAACAACGGATGCGGAGAAGCGGCATCGAGGCCGCGGCGCTGCCCGTAGGCGGCGATATCCGCCGGCGCCGCGCGCCGCACCTCCAGCCGCTGGTCGCCCGTGAGCGGAATGACCGCTTCGTACACCTTGACCCGGTCCGTCCCGGGCGCGAGGCCGAGCGCTTTCTCCAGCTCCGGGCCGAGCGCGACGCGCGGGCTTAGCGCACCAGGATCGGCCTGCGAGATGAATGCGGAAATGATGTAGGACTGCGCCTCGGCCTCGGTGGCCGGCCGGCGCTGCGCCAGGGTGAACCCGGCGTGCAAGACGCCGGCAACGGCGATCGCGACGATGAAGGTTCGCATCGAGAGCCTCCCAGAAGGCTGAACCGGCTCTCCTTCTAAGGACGGCAGTGCCAAACGTCAAGCCCCCGCTTAGGTCTTTGCGGACCCGCCGAAGAGCTTGCCCAGGATGTACGCCACGATGATTCCGCCAAAGTAATACTGGCCCGCCTGCACGCCAGCCTCCGGGGAGGCCAACATCAAGCCCATCAGCGCCACCGTGACCAGCACCGAGGCAAGCTGCCCCAGGCCCCTGAGCCACTTGTTGCCGATCATTCCGGCCAGGTTGTAGGCGATGAGGGTGACGACGACCCCGATGGCCGCCACGACGATGGGATCTTTCATGTGGAAAAGGTTATGCCTTTCGATCGCGCGCCGGCAACGTGAATATTGCCGCGCGGCTCAGTACGTCCCGCGGAAGGCGTCGGTGCCCAACACGTAGGTCATGTTGGTGATGCCGTGGTTTCGGTTGACCAGCCGCCGGCCGAACAGGCGGTGCTTCATGCTGCGCACTTCGTGCTCGATCTGGAACAGCTTCCTGCCGTCCTTCGGGTCGACGATCCACTGGAAGCGCCACTCGTTGGCGTCGGTTTCCATGGTGATCAGGCCGCGCTCCTTGAGCCAGTGGTAGGGCGTGCCGAAGTCGGCGATGTAGATCTGGACGTGGTGGTTGTCGTACTCCGGCTGCGGCGCCGAGGTCTCGGTGAAGATGAGCCGCTGGTTGCGCCCGACGTTGACCGTGGCGCGGCCTTTCTCCGATCGCGCTGGCGCGCGCATCACTTCGTTGTAGTAGCGCGCGATGCCCTCGGCGGTACCAGGCGGCACGTCGAAATCGACGTACGCCAGGCCGAGGTCGATCGAGCCGAACTCGGGTGAAGGCGCATGCACGCGCACGCGGTTGCCCCAGGGGCAGGTGGCTTCCACGAAGTCTTTTTGTCTTTTGAAAGAAAATTTGGTGGGAAGCTCCGGGACGACGCGTTTCATCTCGCTGGCCGCGAACTCCAGGCGCTTCACCAGATCGTCCAGGCTCGGCACGACGAAGCCGGCGGTGCCGCGCAGCACCTCGGGCTTGCTGCCGCGGCTCGGCAGGTGCACCTGCGTGCGCCCGAAGTTCACCCACATGTTCTCGAGCCCCGTGAAGAGGAAGGGGTCGCGCGTGCCGCCGAGGCCGGTGACGTAGAACAGCGTCGCCAGCCGCTGGTCGTTGATGACCACGTTGAAGTGCTCGAGGTGGACGATGTTGCCGACCACCTGGGCGTCCCGGTCGTACTGTTTGAGCTGCTCGGGTGCGTTCATGGCGCTAGTTTATCCCCCACACGCGCCGGGCGAAATCCGGGTAGTCGGCGGCGATCTCGCGCGCCACCTTGCCCCGCAGCAATGCGAGGTCCTCCGCCGAGGGCGCCGGGGTCAGCGGCGGCTGCGCCGGCGCGTCGTAGTAGAAGCCGGTCTCGCCGCGGATGTCCCCCGCCTCGTGCACGCTTTCCAGGCGAAAACGCCGCTTGTCGCGCTGCCAGGAGAACAGCGCCCGGCCGGTGAGCAGAGCCGCCGGGTCGCCGCGCGCCGAGACGAACTCGACTTTCGGCACCAGCACGCGCCGCGAGTGCTCTTCGCGGAAAAGAATCGTTCTCTTGACCATCGGGTACATGTAGGCCGAGCCGAACGAGCCCGGGAAGCGCCGGCCTTCGGCGCGCACCAGGTTGATGCTGCCCTCGCCGTCGATCTGCGCGCCGCCCAGGAAGAAGACGTCGATCCGGCCCTGCCCGGCGAGATCGAACAGCTCGCGCGAGCCTTCGGTGAAGGGGTTGCCTTTTCTGCGGTGCAGGAACGACACGCGCAACGACGGATTTTTCTGCTTGAAAAGCAAGACCCCGGTCGCTGGAATCGGAGACGCAGCACCGACGGCGACGTGGCGAGCGTCGCCGATCAAGCGGGCGATTACGCTGGCGAGGAGCTCTTCTCGGGAGTGCAAACGAACTCGTCAAGGTAGCGCTGGAAACCGGCTTGCGTCTTCGCAGCCCGCGCGTACGCGGCGAGATGCGCGTCGTCGATGTCGTAGAGGCCGACCACGCCGAGCGGCCAGGCGCCGCGCTCGGCACGCGCGGTGGCGGTGACGTAGGTCGCGCTGATCACGCCGGGGGCGAGCAGCTCGTCCTCGAGCATGTCGCCCGGCTTGAGCTCTTCGAAGCTCACCAGGCAGCGCTTCGACGCGTGGGCGATCGTCGCCAGCTCGCGCCGGCGCCCGACCCACACGTTGCCCGCCTCGTCGGCCCAGCGCGCGTGGAACAGCGCGATGTCGGGCGAGATAGCCGGAACCAGGAGTATTGGGTCTGCTTCTTTCAAAGGATTGTTCATGACAACCCAATCGGGACGGTCCCGCACAAGATCGGAACCCAAAATCCCGCGCAAGGGCATGAAGGGCACGCCCTTCTCGCTCGCCTGCAACGCGGTGTGCACCGCCGGGCAGGTTGCGTCCCTGACCTTGAGAAGATTGTTTTCAACCGCTTCGGTAAAGCGCGGCGCGAGGCCGGCCTCGCCGAGCGACACCGCGCTCGACTCGACCTCGGCGACGCAGCCGGCGCCGATCAGCAGGTCGGCGCACAGGCCGAGCACCGGCACGCCGAGCAGGCGCAGGTTTCTTCGCTTCTGAACGATCAGTGCTCGCACAACCGCCATGGCGGGAAGCGAGTAGTCCGGCGGCAGCGCCAGCAAGGCGCCGTCCGGGATCAGAGCCGCTAAATCTTCAGGCCGTTCCGCCAACCGTGAGTCCCTCGATCTTGAGCGTCGGCTGCCCGACGCCGACCGGAACGCTCTGGCCCTCCTTGCCGCAGGTGCCGATGCCCCAGTCGAGCTCGAGGTCGTTGCCGATCATCGTGACCCGCGTCAGCACGTCCGGGCCGTTGCCGATCAGTGTCGCGCCCTTCACCGGCTGGGTCAGCTTGCCGTTCTCGATCAGGTAGGCCTCGGCCGCCGAGAACACGAACTTGCCGCTGGTGATGTCCACCTGGCCGCCGCCGAAGTTCGAGGCGTACAGGCCCTTCGGCACGCTGGCGATGATCTCGGCGGCGCGGTGCTGGCCGGCGAGCATGTAGGTGTTGGTCATGCGCGGCAGCGTGACGTGCGCGAACGACTCGCGGCGCGCGTTGCCGGTGAGCGGCATGCCGAGCAGGCGCGCGTTCAGGCTGTCCTGCATCAGGCCGCGCAGCACGCCGTCCTCGATCAGCACGGTGCGCTGCGTCGGGTTGCCCTCGTCATCGACGCTGAGCGAGCCGCGCCGCCCGGGCAGGGTGCCGTCGTCGATCACCGTGACGCCGCGCGAAGCGACGCGCTGGCCCATGCGGCCGGAGAACGCCGAGCTGCCCTTGCGGTTGAAGTCGCCCTCGAGGCCGTGGCCGATGGCCTCGTGCAGCAGCACGCCCGGCCAGCCCGGGCCGAGCACCACCGTCATGGTGCCGGCGGGCGCGGGGCGCGCCTCCAGGTTGACCAGCGCCTGCGACACCGCCTGGCGCGCGTAGCGCTCGACCATCTCGTCGGTGAAGTGCGAGTAGTCGGTGCGCCCGCCGCCGCCCGAGCTGCCGCTCTCGCGCCGGCCGTTCTGCTCGGCGATCACCTGCACCGACAGGCGCACCAGCGGCCGCACGTCGGCGGCAATGTGGCCGTCGGCACGTGCGATCAGCACCACCTCGTACTCGCCGCCGAGGCTTGCCATCACCTGCGTGATGCGCGGGTCGAGCGCGCGGCACTTCTTCTCGAGCTTCTCGAGCAGGGCCACCTTGGATTCGGAGTTGAGGCTCTGGATGGGATCGACCTCCCGATACAGCGCAACCGGGGGATGCCTTCTTGCGACGCGGGTTTTCCTCGCCTGTCCCGCGGCGGCGATCGCGCGCGTCGCCTTCGCCGCGTCCTGCAGCGCGTCGAAGCTGATCTCGTCGGAATAGGCGAAGGCGGTCTTCTCGCCCGAGATGGCGCGCACGCCGACGCCCTGCTCGATGTTGAAGCTGCCCGACTTGACGATGCCCTCCTCCAGGCTCCAGCCCTCGTAGCGCGAGTACTGGAAGTAGAGGTCGGCGTAGTCGACCTTGCGCGCGGCGAGCGTGCCGAAAATGCGAGCCAGCTTCGCCGTCTCGAGGTCGAACGGCGCCAGCAGCGTCGTCTTCGCGGTTTCCAGGATCAACTCAGCCTCCTTCGGATCTCCTGCACGCGCCCGAGGTCGATGTCGGCGAGCACCACGCCCTCGCCTTCCGGGCGCTCGGCCAGTATGTCACCCCAGGGATCGACGATCATGCTGTGGCCCCAGGTACGCCGGCCCCCCGGGTGCGTGCCGCCCTGCGCCGGCGCGACCAGGTAGGCCTTGTTCTCGATCGCCCGCGCGCGCAGCAGGGTTTCCCAGTGTGCCGCGCCGGTCGGAACGGTGAAGGCGGAAGGCACGAACATGACGTCGAACTCGCCGAGCCCGCGGTAGAGCTCGGGGAAGCGCACATCGTAGCAAATCGACAGCGCCAGCCGCCCGAAGGGGCTGTCGAGAGCGACCGGCTGCCGGCCGGCCCGCAGGGTGCGCGATTCGTCGTAGCTCTCGCTCTCGTTGGCGAAGCGGAACAGGTGCATCTTGTCGTAGCGCGCCCGGCGCACCCCCGAATCGTCGTAGACCAGGCAGGCGCTCGAGATGCGGGTCTCATCGTCACAGATGATGGGGGCGGTGCCGCCCACAATCCAGATGCCGTGGTCTTTTGCACTCTTACTTAAAAAATCTTGAACTGGGCCGCTGCCATCGGGCTCGCGCAGCGCCACCTTGTCGCGCTCGGTGCGCCCGATGCAGTAGAAGTTCTCCGGCAGCGCGGCGAGGCGCGCCCCGGCGGCGGCCGCGGCGGCGAGCAGGCGGGCGGCGGCCTCGAGGTTGGGCCCGAGCTCCGGCCCCGACACCATCTGCAGCGCGGCGACGCGCGCCGGGCTCATTTCGGCTCCTGCGGCGTCAGCGGCAGGGACGGCTCGACGATCTTCTCGACCTTGGGGTCGGCCCAGCTGCCGCTCACCGAATAGTCGAAGGCGAGCAGCTGGCCGAGCGGGTTCTGCAGCAGCCGCTGCGCGAGGGCCGCAGCGGCGCCCGCAATCGGGTTTATCAGGGCTATGCCCAGCGCCGCGCTGTCGCCAAGACCGATGCCCGGCACGATGCGCACCTTCAGATCCTGGGTTTCGTGGGCCAGGTCGACTTTGCCCGTCATGGCCACGTCGGCCGCCGAGCCGCGCATGCGCATCTCCTTCAGCGTGAGCACGCCGCGCTGGACCTGCGCCGCCGAGGTGATGCGGTCGAACTGGAAGCCCTTGGAGAACACGTCGCGGAAATCGAGCGTGATGCGCTTGGGCAGCGCCTGCAGGCTCATCAGCGACAGCAGCTTGCCGACGCCGCCGGGGTCGATCTCGAGGAACTGGCCGCCGGCGGCCTGCAGCTGGATTTCGCCGCCGAGCGTCGGGAAGTCGAGGCTGCCGGGGTCCCCGTTCCAGGCGAGCGAGCCCTGCAGGTCGGCCGTGCCGCCTTTCACGAGATTCGGATAGCCGACGCGCTCGAGGAAGGCGCCGATGTCGCCCGCGTGCAGCACGAAGCTCACGTCGGTGCGCGGCGGCGCGCCGTGCCACAGGCCATGGCCGCTGAGCGAGCCGTCGGCATTCATCATGCTCGCGCGCTCGATGCGCAGGTCCTCGCCAGCGGGGCTCGCGACCAGCTCGACGCGCCCGAGGTGCTTGCCGCGAAACGTGAATTCCTCCGCCGCAAGGTCGAGCACCGGGAGCTGCCCGGGCTTTGCGCCGCCCTGCGCCTGCGCGCCGGGCGCATCCTCAGGGATCCTGAAGTGCGCCAGCCGCGCCACCACCTTGCCGCCGGCCTCGCCGCGGTAGGACACCTCGCCGGCGAGCTCCTCGGCGGCCACGTTCGCCGACCAGCCGGCCTGCTGCGCGCTCGCCCGCAGGGCCACCTTCGTCAGGCGCCGGCCGAAGGCGTCGAGCGTGCCGAACTTGAGGTCGAGCGCCACCGCCTGCGCGAATTCCTCGCCGCCGCCGCCGAACAGCGGCAGCCAGCGGTCCAGGTCGAGCGACGGCAGCGAGCCGTAGACCAGCGTTCCCGGCTTCTCCGGTTGCCGGACCGCCGCGTCGCCTTCGGGCGAGACCCAGATCGCGGCGCGCTCCATCGCCATTGCCGCGCCCTGCGGGCGCCGCGTCACCACGGCGCGCACCAGATCGCCGAGCGCGACCGAGATGCGGTCGCGCTCGCCGTCCGCCGGCGCGACCTCGATGCGCAGCGGCAGTGCGTCGGCGGCGCGCTTGGCGAGCGGCGGCGGCAGCGCGCTTTCGACGCCGACCAGCGACGACTCCAGGCTCGCGCGCACCAGCCCATCCTTGATGCCGACCGTGGTGTCGTAGGTGAAGCTCCCCGAAAGGTTCGCCGCGGCCGGGTGGTCGAACAACTCGCGCATCGCCGCCACCGAAGCCTCGCCGCGCATCGCGATCTCGACGCCGCCGGCGCGCGTCCCTCCCGATGCCGTCATCGGCCCGCCGAACTGCCGGCCGCGCAGCTCGTGCAGCGTGAAGCCCGAGTCGCTGAACTCCAGGCGTCCCCGCGCCCGCTCGATCGGCGCCAGCGCGGGGTGCGCCTTGAGCTCGGAGGCGGTGAATTCGTAGTCGCCGGCGACCCGCGTCGTCGCCAGGTCGGCGAGCGGCAGGTCGAGCTTCAGGCGCAGCCTGCCGCGCCCGGTGGCCTGCATGCCGCTGGTGGCGCCGCCCGTCATCTCGCGCACCGGCGAGGACTCGATGTACCTGAGGAACTCGGCGACCGGGCCGTCGGCCTGCCCGCTCACCAGCACGTGCGGGTCGGAAAACGTCGGGATGCTCACGCGCACGTTGGAAAGCCGCGCGCCGAAGATCGACGCGCTGCGGCCCACGACCTCCATGCGGCTGCGCTCGAACAGCAGCTCGCAGGCGATGTCCTCGATGCGCGGCCAGCCCTCGGCATAGTCGAGCACGCCCTTGGCGACGCGCGCGCTGACCTGGAACTGCCCGCGCGCCGGGTCGGCGAACGGGAACTCGCGCAGGTCGCCGCGCAGGCGCAGGCGCACGTCGCTCATCTGGCCGCTGACCACCGCGCGCGCCAGCCAGGCGTGCGTCGCCTCACCCATGATCGAGGGCAGCGGCAGATAGCGCGCGAGCTGTGCGCCGTCGGCGCGCGCCAGCGTGGCGCTCAGGTCGAGGATGCCCGGACCCTCGCCGCGGCGCGTGTAGCTGCCGGACAGGCTGCCACCGAGGTGCGCGTTGGCGAAGCTGAGCGAACCGACGCGCAGTGCGAGGCCGCCGGCGCTGCTCTCCCAGGTGAGCTCGCCGGCGAGCGACTCGAACGCCACGCGCTCGGCGAGCACCTCGGGGAACTCGAGCGCCGCGCCCTTCGCCGAAAGCTGCAGCCGGCCGCCGGCTTCGGTGGCTTCGAGGCTGCCACTCAGGCCGGCGAAGCCCGGCACCGTCCTGCGCGGACCCATCGCGAGGTCGGCGAAGCGGGTGCGCCCGCTGAAGCGCTGCGGCGCGTCGAACGGCCCGGTCCATTCGAAGCGCAGGTCTGCGAGCCGGCCGCGCGCGGCGAGCTCGGCGAGCCTGAGGCGGATCTGCGGCGGCAGCGGCAGCGACTCGATCAGGCGCCCGATGCCTTGCAGGTCTACCAGGCTCGCGCCGACCGTGCCGCCCTTCCCGGGGCGCCAGATGATCTGGAAATCGGTGCGCGGGATCTCGGGGCCGCGTTCGAGCACCAGCGCAAGGCCGCGTCCCGAGAGGTCCACGCCGTCGGGCAGGTCGCGCCAGCGCACGCGGCCGTGCAGCGACGCGAGATCGAGAGGCTCCAGCTCGTCCCCGAGGCTCGCGCGCAGGTCCGAGATCGCGGCGTCGGCGGTTCCCTCCTTCAGCTGGCCCTGCTCGAGAGTCAGCCACGCGCGCAGCGCGCCCTCGCCCCGGCGCACCACAAGCGGGAGATCCACCCAGGGGCCCCAGGCGGCGAGATCGGTATGGCCGAGCTCCAGGTAGACGCGGCCGCTCCACCCCGCCAGGCTCCGGCCCTCCAGCCGCGCGCGCAGCTGGATGCTACTGCCGAGGGCGGCGGGCGGCCGCGCCGCCAGGCCGAGCACCAGCCTGCCGCGCGCGGTCGACAGATGCAGGTCGAGCCCCCACAGCACGAGCGGCGGCGCGCCGCGCTGCTCGTCGCGCCACTCGATCTCGGCATTACGCACCACGATCTCGCCCAGGTCGAGGAGCCCGCCGGCGGCGTTCTCCCCGCCGCTACCGCCGAGCTTGATCCCGGCGACGTAGAACGCGCCGGCGGCGTCGCGCCGCACCGCGAGCCGCGGGCTGTCGATCACCACCGTATGCAGGCGCAGCTCGGCGTGCAGCAGCGAGCGCCAGGCGATCACGTTGTCGACCGCCGGCAGCACCAGGGCCTCGCGCCCCTGCGCGTCGTAGATGCGCACGTCCGACAGGCTGACTCTCGGCCGCAGGCCCATCCAGCCGGCCTCGATCGCGCCTATGCGCACCTGCATGCCGAGGCCGCGCGAGGCCGCGGCGACGATGTCCTCGCGGTAGCGCTCGATGTCGGGCAGCACCCAGAAGCGCAGCGCGAGCACCGCGGCCGCGGCGAGGAAGAATGCGAACCAGGCGAGAACCTCGATCGCCCGTGCCAGCCGCTTCGTGGTGGAATTGACGTTCAGAAAGGCATTTTAGACCGCAGATGCCGGATCCCATTGCGAAAATCGGCGCATCGCGCTATGCCGGGCGGCTGCTCGCGGCGCGCCCCGAGCTGGCGGCCGAGCTCGCCGACCCGGCACGCTTCACGCGCGCTGAAATGCACAGCGCGCTCGCCGGAGCGCTGGACGAGCCGGCGCTGAAGCGCGAGCTGCGCCGGCTGCGCCAGCGCGTGCTGCTGCGCGTGATGGCGCGCGACCTGTCGGGGCTCGCCGACCTGGATGAGGTCTGCGCCACGATGAGCGATCTCGCCGAAGTCGCCATCGCGAAAGTCCTGGAAGGCCAAGACCTGATCGTGGTGGCCATGGGCAAGCTCGGCGGGCGCGAGCTCAACGTCTCCTCCGACATCGACCTGGTGTTCCTGTTCGCCGGGCCCGCCGAATCGCGCGAGCGCACCGAGCGCGCCGGGCGCCGGCTGATCCGCCTGCTGTCGGAGCCGACCGAGGACGGCTTCGTGTTCCGCGTCGACATGCGGCTGCGGCCCTACGGCGATTCCGGGCCGCTCGCCTGCAACTTCGAGGCGCTCGAGAACTACTTCGTCGCGCAGGGCCGCGAGTGGGAGCGCTACGCCTGGCTGAAGGCGCGGCCCGTGAGCGGAAAGGCAGGCGACGCGGCGCAAGAAAGCGCGCTGCGCGAGCTCGACGCGATCGTGCGGCCTTTCGTGTACCGCAAGTACCTCGACTACGCGACGCTCGCGGCGATGCGCGCGCTGCATGCCGAGGTGCGCCGCGACGTGGCGCGCCGCGAGCTCGCCGGGCACGTGAAACTCGGCCCCGGCGGCATCCGCGAGGTCGAGTTCATCGTGCAGGCGCTGCAGCTGGTGCGCGGCGGCCGCGAGCCCGAGCTGCGCGTGCGGCCGACCCTGGAGGCTCTAAAAATACTCAGCCAGAAAAGCCTGCTCCCGCAAACCGCGGTAACGGAGCTCGCTGACGCCTACGTCTTCCTGCGCAACGTCGAGCACCGGCTGCAGTACCTCGACGACGCGCAGCGCCACGACCTGCCCGAAGACGCCGAGGATCGCGCGCGTATCGCGGCGATGTGCGGTCTGCCTTCGTGGGAGAAGTTTTACGAGGAACTTGAAACCCGCAGGCAAGCAGTGTCGCGTCATTTCAACAGCATCTTTGCGCAGCCCGAAGCGCCGGAGGAGGCCTGGCCGGAGCATCCGCGTCTCGCCGCCCTGCGCGCGAGCCAGCGCTACGCCGCGCTGCCGGCCGAATCGAAGCGCCGCCTCGACCGCCTGGTGCCGCTGCTCGCGCGCGCCGCGGCGGCGACGCCCGACCCGGATGCGACCCTGGCGCGCGGCGTCGACCTGGTCGAGGCGATCGCCAGCCGCGCCGCCTACCTGGCGCTGCTCGCCGAGCACCCCGAGGCGCTCGAGCGCGTCGCGCGCATCATCGGTGCCTCGAGCTGGGCGGCCGAGTTCGTCACGCGCCACCCGCTGCTGCTCGACGAGCTGCTCGACGACCGCGTGCTGTACGCGCCGATCGAATTTGAATTTTTCTCACAACATCTCCGTACCCAGATGGACGCGTCTCGCGGCGACACCGAGCGGCGCATGAACCTGCTGCGCGAGATGCACCAGGCGCAGGTGTTCCGCCTGCTCGCCCAGGACCTCGCCGGCCTGCTCACCGTCGAGCGCCTCGCCGACTACCTCTCGGCACTGGCCGACATGGTCCTCCAGGAAACGATTCGTGCGGTCTGGGAAGACCTGCGCGGCAAGCATGCCGACGAGCCGAAATTCGCCGTGATCGCCTACGGCAAGCTCGGCGGCAAGGAGCTCGGCTACGCCTCGGACCTGGACATCATCTTCCTCTATGAGGATACCGATGAGCGCGCGCCGGAACTCTATGCGCGCCTCGCGCAGCGCCTGAACCACTGGATCACCAGCCGCACCTCGGCGGGCATCCTGTTCGAGACCGACCTCGTGCTGCGGCCGAGCGGCGCCTCGGGCCTGCTGGTGTCCGCGCTCGAGGCGTTCGAGCGCTACCAGGAGAAGGACGCCTGGGTGTGGGAGCACCAGGCGCTGACGCGCGCGCGCTACAGCGCCGGCGACAGGAAGGTCGGCGACGCCTTCGAACGCATCCGGGAAACGATCCTGCGCCGGCAGCGCGAGGTTTCTTCCCTGAAAAAGGAAATCCTGTCGATGCGCGAAAAGCTGCACGCCGCGCACCCCAACAAGTCGGGGCTGTTCGACGTCAAGCACGACCGCGGCGGCATGATCGACATCGAGTTCAGCGTGCAGTACCTGGTGCTGGGCTTCTCCGGCAAGTTCCCGGCGCTGACCGGCAACCTCGGCAACATCGCGCTACTGAAGATCGCCGGCGAGCTCGGCCTGGTCCCGGCGGCGCTCGCCGAGCGCTGCCGCGAGGCCTACCGCGAGTACCGCCGCATCCAGCACGCGCTGCGCCTGAACGGCGCGCAGTACGCGCGCGTGCCGCAGGCGCAGGTCGAGGCGCACGCCGCCGCGGTGCGCGAGCTGTGGGATTCCCTGCTCGTCTCCTGAGCTAGATCGCCTCGCGCGGCGTGTGCGCCTGCGGCTCGCGCCGCAGCGGCCCGTCGACCTCAGAGGCGAAGCGCGCCAGCGCGCCCAGCAGCGCGTCGCGGTTGAGGCGGTAGAGCACGCGCTGGCCCTGGCGCTCGCCGGCGATCAGCCCGGCGCGGGCGAGCACCGACAGGTGGCGCGAGATCGCCGGCCGGCTCAGGGCGAAGCGCTCGGCGAGGTCGGCAGTGGTGAGCGCGGTCTGCGACAGGAAGGCGAGGATGCGCCGGCGCGGCAGCGAGGCGAGCGCATAGAACACGCGCTGGGGACTATTAACAATCATGCTAATAGTATGGCGCATCCGGCGTGCTTGTGATTAGAATGCCCCGCACCTCAAAGGGAGACCCAAGCGATGGCGAAGGCAAAGGCGGCCGCGGGCGCGCCGCTGTCGATGGCGGACCGCGACGGCTGGATCTGGCACGACGGCAAGCTGGTGCCGTGGCGCTCGGCGACCACCCACGTGCTGACGCACTCGCTGCACTACGGGCTGGCGGTATTCGAAGGCGTGCGCGCCTACAAGACCGCGATCGGCACGGCGATCTTCCGGCTGAAGGAGCACACCGACCGGCTGTTCAACTCGGCGCATATCTACCTGATGAAGATCCCCTACACGCGCGAGCGCCTGATGCAGGCGCAGCTCGAGGTGGTGCGCGCCAACGGACACGCAGCCTGCTACATCCGGCCGATCGCGTTCTACGGCTCGGAGAAGATGGGCGTATCGCCGGTCGGCGCCAAGGTGCACGTGGCGATCGCCGCCTGGCCCTGGGGCGCCTACCTCGGGCCCGAGGCGCTGTCCAAGGGCATCCGCGTGAAGACCTCGTCGTACGCGCGGCACCACGTCAACGTGACCATGGCGCGCGCCAAGATGTCGGGTACCTACCCCAACTCGGTGCTGGCGACCCTGGAAGCGACCAGCCACGGCTACGACGAGGGGCTGCTGCTCGACGTCGACGGCTTCGTCGCGGAAGGCGCGGGCGAGAACATTTTCATCGTGAAGGACGGCGTGCTGTGGGAGCCCGAGCTCACCTCGGCGCTCACCGGCATTACGCGCACCTCGGTGATCGAGCTCGCCGGCGAGCTCGGCACCCCGGTACGCGCCAAGCGGCTGACGCGGGACGACATCTACATCGCCGACGAGTGCTTCTTCACCGGCACCGCGGCCGAGGTGACGCCGATCCGCGAGCTCGACGGGCGCACCATCGGCGCCGGCAAGGCCGGGCCGATCACCAAGGCCATCCAGAAGGCCTTCTTCGATGTCGTGACCGGAAAAGACAAGAAACGGCGCAAATGGCTGACGCCCGTCAAATCGAAGTAGACGAGAAGGACCTGCCGCTGCACTGCCCGCAGCCGGGCGCGCCGCTGTGGGCGATGCACCCGCGCGTGTTCCTCGACGTGGCGAAGGAAGGCGAGGTCCTTTGCCCGTACTGCGGAACGAAATTCATCTACAAGGGCGCTCCGGTAAAGGGCCACTAGCTTTTGCAGCGCATCCTGGTCGTCGCGCCCAACTGGATCGGCGACGCGCTTATGGCGCAGCCCCTGCTCGCGCGGTTGAAGCAGGCCGGCGCGAGGATCGAGGTGCTGGCGCCGGAGTGGGTGGCGCCGGTGCTGCGCCGCATGGCCGAAGTCGACGAGGTGGTTGCCGCGCCGCTCCGGCACGGCCCGCTCCAGCTCGGCGAGCGCTGGCGCCTCGGCCGCGAGCTGCGTAAACGCGGCTACGATCGGGCGTTCGTGCTGCCCAATACCTGGAAGTCCGCGCTCGTGCCGTTTCTCGCCGGCATCCCGGTCCGAGCGGGATACCTGGGAGAAGCGCGCTATGGCCTGCTCAACGTCGTCCACCGGGCGGACAAGGCGCCGATGGCGCAGCACTATGCGCGGCTCGCCGGGCCGCTCGAGGGCCCGCTGCCCAATCCGCGCATCGAAGTTTCCGGGGAAGAGATCGGCGCGGCGCTGCGCCGCTTCGGCATCGGAGGCAGGTACGCGGTCCTCTGCCCCGGCGCGGAATACGGCCCCGCAAAACGCTGGCCCTACTTCGCGCAGCTCGCCGGGCGTATCGGCATGCCGGCCGTGATCCTCGGCTCGGCCGCCGACCAGCCCGCCAGCCTGGGCATTGCGGGAACCAACCTCGCGGGGAAGACCACGCTCGAGGAGGCGATCGCGCTGATCGCCGGCGCCGCGCTGGTGGTGAGCAACGACTCGGGCCTGATGCACATCGCGGCGGCGCTCGGCCGTCCGCAAGTGGCGCTGTTCGGCTCCTCCAGCCCGGAGCACACGCCGCCCGCCTCGCCGCAGGCGCGCGTGCTCTGGCTGCGCCTGGAATGCAGCCCCTGCTTCCAGCGCGAATGCCCGCTGGGCCATTTCAAGTGCATGAAGGAAATGGATGTTGAAATGGTGCTGTCCAAGCTGAAAACCATTTCATGAGCGCAAAAATCTTCCCCACCGCCCAGGACACGGAGAACGCCTTCTACGAGGCGCTCGAGCGCTGCGACCTCGAGGGCATGATGGCGGTCTGGGCGGAGGACGACGAGATCGTCTGCGTGCATCCCGTGGGGACGCGGCTCACCGGCCAGGAACAGGTGCGCGCGAGCTGGGCCGCGATCTTCGCCGCCGGCCCGAGCGCGCGCGTGTCGGTCAGCCAGCAGGTGGCGATCTCGGCGATGATGCTCGCGGTGCACAGCGTGTTCGAGACTTTCGTCATCGAGGGCGCAAAAGCGCAGGACCCGCGCCCGGTGCGGGTCGTCGCCACCAACGTCTACCTGCGCACTGCCGCCGGCTGGCGCATGATCGTGCACCACGCCTCGCCCGCCCAGGGCCCGTCGGAGCCGGCGCCGCGCGACGCCCCGCCCAAGGTCCTGCACTGAGGCGCCGACGATGAGCGTTCCCGCCGAGATCTTCCGCACCTACGACATCCGCGGCGTGGTCGGGCGCGCGCTCACCGCGCCGCTGGTGCGTGACATCGGCCGTGCGCTCGGCACGGTCGGGCGCGAGCGCGGCGCGCCGGCCTTCGCGGTATGCCGCGATGGACGGCTTTCAGGTCCTGAGCTCGCCAATTCATTGACTGAAGGACTGACGTCGGCCGGCGCCGACGTGATCGACATCGGCATGGGACCGACGCCACTCGCCTATTTCGCCGCGCACCATCTCGGCTGCGGCAGCTGCGTGGCCGTGAGCGGCAGCCACAACCCGCCGGAGTACAACGGCCTGAAGATGGTCGTGGGCGGCGACGCCTTGTACGGGGACGACATCCAGGATCTGCGAAAACGCATCGAGCAGAAGAAGTTCCTCAGTGGAGCCGGGAAGAGATCCCAGGCAAACGTGCTCGACGCCTACGTCGAGCGCATCGCCGGCGACGTGAAGCTGGCGCGCCCCTTCCACGTCGCGATCGACTGCGGCAACGGCGTCGCGGGCATGCTCGCGCCGCGCCTGTTCAGGCGCCTGGGCTGCGAAGTGACCGAGCTGTTCTGCGAGGTGGACGGGACCTTCCCGAATCATCATCCCGACCCGGCCCAGCCGAAGAACCTGGTGGAGCTGGTCAAGAACTTGAAAACCGGAAAGGCGGAACTGGGCCTCGCTTTCGACGGCGACGGCGACCGCCTCGGCGTGGTCACCAAGGACGGCGAGATCATCTTCGCCGACCGGCTGCTGATGCTGCTCGCCCGGGACGTGCTCAGCCGCAACCCCGGCGCCCAGATCATCTACGACGTCAAGAGCACCCGGCTGCTCGCGCCGTGGATCGAGCGCCACGGCGGCCGGCCGCTGATCTGGAAGACCGGCCATTCGCTGATCAAGGCGAAGCTCAAGGAGAGCGGCGCGCTGCTCGCCGGCGAGATGTCGGGCCACACCTTCTTCAAGGAGCGCTGGTACGGCTTCGACGACGCGCTCTACACCGGCGCCCGGCTCCTGGAAATTCTTTCAAAAGAATCAAATCCGAATGCGGCACTGAAAAACCTCCCGAACGCGCCGTCGACGCCCGAGCTGCACTGGGCGCTGGACGAAGGCGAACCGCACGCCCTGGTGGCGACGCTGGTGGCGAGCCTGCAGGCCGCGGCGCGCTTCCCCGGCGCGCTGCGCGTGCTCACCATCGACGGGTTGCGCGTGGAGTATGCTGACGGCTTCGGCTTGGCGCGCGCCTCCAACACCACCCCGACCATCGTGATCCGCTTCGAAGCCGACAACGCCGCCGCGCTAGAACGCATCAAGCGGGACTTCCGCGCGGTGCTGCAGCCGCTCAAGCCGAATGCGCCTCTTCCTTATTAGTCTTCTGTTCGCGGGGAATACCGCCATGGCCGCCTGCCCGGCGCTGCTCGACCGCAGCCTCAACACGATCCACGACGCCCCGCAGTCGCTGTGCGCCTACACCGGCAAGGTGCTGCTGGTGGTCAACACCGCCAGCGAGTGCGGCTACACGCCGCAGTACGAGGGGCTCGAGGCGCTGTACCGCAAGTACCGCGACCGCGGGCTGGTGGTGCTCGGTTTCCCGATGAACGACTTCGGCGGCCAGGAGCCGGGATCGAACCAGGAGATCGCCGCGTTCTGCGTCAACCAGTACGCGATCGATTTTCCGATGTTCGCCAAGACCGAGCTGAAGAAGAACCCGCTGTACGCCGAGCTGGTGAAGGCGACCGGCGCCGCGCCGCGCTGGAACTTCCACAAGTACCTCGTCGACCGCAGCGGCAAGCGGGTGCTGAGCTTCGACACCAAGGTCGCCCCGAACGACCCGAAGCTGCTGTCCCTCCTGGAGGAATTCCTCTCGAAGTAGCGGCGGCTAGCGCGCGCGCCGGTCGAGAAAGGCGTTGCCGCGCTCGACCGCCGCATTGAGCGCGTCGAGCGAGGCCTTGCGCCCCTGCCAGGCGAGATCGAGCTCCTCGTCGATGATGCTGCGCAGCCCCGGGTGCTGGCCGAGGCGCAGCGCCTTCCAGTTCGGCGTGCCCTTGGCGATCAGCTGGCGCACCGCCACCTCGTGCCCGGGGTGCGCGGCGTAGAAGCCCTGCTTGCGCGTCAGCTCGTAGGCGGCCGCGTTGAGCGGCACCAGGCCGGTCCGCTGGTGCCATTCGGCCTGCACTTCGGGCCGGGCGAAGAAGGCGAGAAAGCGCGCCACGCCGGGGTAGTCGGCCGGTTTGCGGCCGGCCATCACCCACAGCCCCGCGCCGGCGCCGAGCGTGTTGAGCGGCGCGCCGTCGAAGTCGTCGTAGTAGGGGAACTGCGCCACGCCCAGCTCGAAACGCGCGCGGCTGCGCAGCTCGGCGTGGCTCCCCGAGGACGCGGCGAGCAGCGCGCACTCGCCGGCGGCGAAGCGCGCTTCGGCGTCGTCGCGGCGCAAGGTGAAATAGCCCGACTTCTGCCAGGTGGCGAGCGTCGACACCCAGCGCACCGCCAGCCGGTTGTTGAACACCAGCTGCTCGCCGGCGTCGGCGAACGCCTGGTTGTGCCAGGCGTTCAGGTTCTCGAGCAGCGCCGAGGCCGGCAAGGCCACGGTGAAGGCGCAGTCGGAGCCCGACTCGATCAGCGCGGCGAGCGTGGCGACCATGTCGGTCCAGGTCGCCGGCGGCTTCGCCGGGTCGAGCATCGCGATGCGAAACGCGTCGCGGTTGTAGTACAGCACCGGGGTCGAGCGCCCGAGCGGCAGCGCGAGCAGCCTGCCGCCGGCATCGAGCAGCTCGTCGGCGCCGACCAGCGCGCGGTCGGCGCCCAGCGCGACGCCCGACTCGGCCATCACCTGCCATAGCGGCCGCGCCGCGTCCTTGTGCTCGAGCAGGAAAGCGCCGCCGAGCTCGGAGGCCTGCACGATGTGCGGCGCACGCGGCGCGCGGCGCGCGGTGACCGCCTCGACCGCCGCCTCGTCGTAGGCACCCTTGTAGGTTGCAAGCACCCGATACTGGACCTGCGAAGCGTTGAAGCGCTGCACCAGGCGCTCGAACTCCGCGCCGTGCGCTCCGTTCATGGAGTGCCACAGGCGGATCTCGGTGTCGGCGCGCGCCGCGGCGGCGCACAGCAGCAGAAACGCGAGGGTGACGGTGCGCAGCATGCGGCGCGGCGGCCTAGGCCGCGAGCACCAGCGCCAGCGCCAGCGCGCCCGGCACCGCCTGCACCCAGAGGATCTTGCGGCTGGCGGTGAGCGCGCCGAACACGCCCGCGGCGAGGAAGCCGTTGTACAGCCCCTGGTTCTTCGCCAGCACCTTGGTCGCGGCCGCCTTCTCGGCGCTCATGCCGAAAGTGCGCCGCCCGAAAGGCTGGTCCCAGAGGAACATCTCCAGCACCAGGAAATAGGCGTGCAGCAGGGCGACCAGTACGACCGCAACGTCGGCGGCGAGGCTCATCGGCTCACCTCGACCTCTTCAGCCTCGGGTCGAGGCGGTCGATGTCGGCCTGCACCTGCTCGCGGCTGCGCTCGTAGACGATCTCGCGCCCCATGATCTTGCCCACGTACGCCATGCCGGTGCGCGTCGGGACCAGCGTGCATTTCATGTTGTGCACGCCCTCGCCGAGCACCACCTCGATCGATTCCGCGCGCTTGCTGAACACCACCACCTCGTGCACCTGGCCGGTGTCGGTGTTGCGTACCTTGATCTTCTCGATGTTCATGCGCGCACCTCGGAGGATACGCCAAGCGACTAAACTAGCGGCATGGACCGACTCGATGCGGCCGCCATGGCGTTGCCGGGGGTAGAGGTGCGCGTCGTCGAGCGCTGCACCTCCACCAACGATTTACTTTTGAAAAGGAATTCAGAAAAACCCATTCTAGTTGCCGCAGAAGAGCAGACCGCGGGCCGCGGCCGGCGCGGCCGGCGCTGGCACAGCGCGCCCGGCGCCGGCATCACCTTTTCGCTGGCGCGGCGCGTGCGCCGCCCGGTGCGCGAGCTCGCCGCGTTGTCGCTGGTCGCCGGAGTCGCCGCCGTGCGCGCGTTGCGCGCCGCGGGCGTACACGCGGCCGCGCTGAAGTGGCCCAACGACCTGGTGGTGGACGGCGCCAAGCTCGGCGGCATCCTGGTGGAGACGCGCGGCTCCGGCGCCTCGGCGCACGCGGTCATCGGCATCGGCATCAACTGCCGCCGCAGCCCCGGGCTGGAGACGCGGCTGCGCCGCCGCGTCGCCTTCCTGGAGCAGTTCGTGGCGCTGCCGCGAAACGAAGTCATCCGCGGCATCGCGAGCGCGCTGCTCGAGGCGCTGGACGCCTTCGAGGCGCACGGCCTCGGCGCGCTGCGCCGCGAATGGGAAGCCCTGGACGCCTACGCCGGCCGGCGCCTGCGCGTAAGGCTCGCCGACGGCCGCACGCTGAGCGGCATCGCCAGCGGGCTCGCCGAAGACGGCGCGCTGCGGCTGCGCACGCGCCGGGGCGTGCGCGCGGTTACTAGTGGCCGCGTGGTTTCATCGAGGCTTGCATGATTCTCGCGATCGACGCCGGCAACTCGCGCGTGAAGTGGGGATGGCACGATGGCCGCGACTGGACCAGCGTCGCCACGGTGTCGCTGATCGAGTTCGCCGCCTCGAGCGACCACATCAATCCATTCTCGACCACGCACGAGGACCCGGAGCGCATCGTCATCTCCAACGTCGCCGGCGAAGGGGCGCACCAGCTGCTGGTGAACTGGAC
Organism: uncultured Enterobacteriaceae bacterium; assembly: GCA_964576525.1. Taxonomy (GTDB): domain Bacteria; phylum Pseudomonadota; class Gammaproteobacteria; order Burkholderiales; family SG8-39; genus SCGC-AG-212-J23. The sequence goes on along the minus strand of CAZNVH010000091.1, from coordinate 30,107 downwards.
CAGCATCTTCGACGCCGCGCCGCTGTGGCTGCGCGCCGAGCCCGAGCGCTGCGGGGTCAAGAACCGCTACGAGCGCCCCGAGACGCTCGGGCCCGACCGCTGGGCCGCCCTGATCGCGGCGCGCGCGCTGCACAGCGGCCCCTGCCTGGTGGTCAATGCCGGCACCGCAACCACCGTCGACATGCTCTCGGCCCACGGCATTTTCCTCGGCGGCGCGATCCTCCCCGGCGTGGAGCTGATGCGCTTCGTGCTGCACGAGCACACCGGGCGCTTGCCGATCCAGGAGGGCAGCTACCGCGAGACGCCGCGCAACACCGTCGACGCCATCGAAAGCGGCTGCCGTCACGCCCAGGCGGGCGCGGTCGAGCGCCTGTACCGCGTGTTCCGCGACATGGGCGGCAGCCCGCTGTGCCTCGTCGGCGGCGGCGCGGGCCACGCGCTGGTCGACCAGCTCGCGATGCCGCGGCGCTACGTCGAGAACCTGGTGCTCGACGGGCTGGCGCGCATCGCGCTAAGCGAGCGGGCGGTGGCGAAATGAGGGCGCTGTTCCTGCTGCTGCTGCTCGGCAACCTGGCGTTCTACGCCTGGTGGCGCTACGGCGCCTCGACCGACGCCGCACCCGACGCGGCGCAACTGTCGCGCCAGGTGGAGGCCGACAAGCTCAAGGTGATCCCTGCGGGCGAACTGCAGCGCGCGCCGGCCGCCAAGAAGCCGGCCCCAGAGAAGCCGGCCCCGGCGGCGGTTGCCGTCCCGGCCGCGGTCACCACGGCTTGCCTCGAGTGGGGCAGCTTCACTCTGACCGACGCCCCGCGCGCCGAGCAGGCGCTCGAGCCGCTCGGCCTCGGGGCGCGCCTGGCGCAGCGGCGCACCGAGGAAACCGCGGGCTGGTGGGTATTCATGCCGTCGCAGGGGAACCGGCAGGCCGCGCTGCGCAAGGCGGCCGAGCTCAAGGCGCTCGGCGTCGAGGAATACTTCATCGTGCAGGACGAGGGCGAGCACCGCTGGGCGCTGTCGCTGGGGGTGTTCCGCACCGAGGACGCGGCGCGCGCGCGGCTCACCGCGCTGCGTATCCGGGGCGTGCGCAGCGCGGCAGTCGGCGCACGCGAGACCGTGGTGCCGAAGGTCTGGCTGCAGGTAAAGAGCGTCGATGCGCCGCTTCAGGCGCGGCTGAAGGACATCGCGCGTCAAATCGAAGGCAGCGAGCTGAAGGACTGCCCGTAGGACCTGCCTTGCCTTTTATCCTATCGGCAGCGCGCCGCCGGGCACGTGCTGCGCCACCAGCGCGAGCAGGCGGTCGGCGCGCACCGGCTTGGTGACGTAGCCCACCGCGCCGAGCGCCTTGCCGCGGCTGTCGCCCTCCTCCATCGAGGTGAGGAAGATCACCGGGATCGCAGGCAGCGACTTGTCGGCCTTCAGCGCCGCCACGAACTCGAAGCCGTCCATGTGCGGCATGTTGACGTCCGAGATGATCAGGTCGGGCGGGCTGCGCAGCACCAGGTAGCCCGCGGTGATCGCGTCCTCGGCGACGCGCACCTCGTAGCCGGCGGCGCTCAGGTGGATGCGCAGCAGGTCCCGGATGATTTCATCATCGTCGACCACGAGAATCGTTGCAGCCATTCGAGATCTTTGTTGGTGCTGGTGGCCCGACTCGAACGGGCGACCTACTGATTACGAATCAGTTGCTCTACCAGCTGAGCTACACCAGCGTCCCCGCCCGGGTGGAGCCGGATTATACGCCACGTGCTGCAGCGCGGCAGCGCGTGACGAAGTTCCGCCGCCGCGCGCAGCGCGCGCCGGCTGTCGGCGGCAATGCGCCGCCCATCCCGCCGGATTGCGCCGCCCGCCCGCCCCGGGCACGATGCCCGAGCTACGAACGTCGAAAGGGGCCGCGATGCGGCGCAGGGCGCGAGGCTTCAACATGATGGAGCTGCTGGTCACGCTGGTCGTGGTCGGCGTGGTGGTCAGCATGGGCGCGCCGCACATGGCCGACTTCATCAACGACATGCGCCTGACCGCCACCACCAACGACATGCTCAGCTTCTTCAACTACGCGCGCAGCGAAGCGGCGAAGCGCGGCGCGCGCGTCACCATCTGCGTCAGCGCCGACCAGGCCACCTGCCTCACCAGCGGCACCGACTGGGCCGTGGGCGCGGTGGCCTTCGTCGACGCCGACAACGACGGCCAGGTGGACACGACGGAGACCGTGCTGCGCGTGCTGAACCCGGTCCCGGGCGGCGTGCGGATCACGGCCCAGACCGCGTTCGCGACCAACTACTACTTCTACTACCGGCCCTCGGGCGCGGCCAACTCGCAGGGCACGCTGCGCATATGCCGCACCGGGCGCATGGCGCGCGACTTGTCGGTGACCTCGGTCGGCCGGCCCATGTCGCAGGCCACCACCACGGTATGCACTTGAGCCAGCGCGGCTTCACCATGCTCGAGGTGCTGGTCGCGATCATGGTGATCGCCGTCGGGCTGCTCGGCATGGCCGCGCTGCAGCTGCAGGCGATGCGGCAGGGCCAGAGCGCCTACCAGCGCTCGGTCGCCACGCAGCTCGCCTACGACATGAGCGACCGCATGCGCGGCAACATGGTCGGCGTCCTCGCCAACGCCTACAACCGCACCGGCATCGGCACGGACTATTCAGTGGCGGCGGCGGCCTGCAACACCACCGCCGGCTGCGTCGCCGCGGACCTTGCCAAGAACGACGCCTACGAGTGGCAGCAGCTGATCCAGACCATCCTGCCGGGCGGCGAGGGCATCGTGTGCATCGACAGCAGCCCGAACGACGGCACTTCGGGCACGGTGCACGGCTGCGACGGCGCGCTGCCGGTCAACCCGAACGAACGGCCGCTGCACGCGATCAAGATCTGGTGGAGCGACGATCGCAGCGAAGCCAACACCGCCGGCGACAAGAAGCTCTTCATGTACTCGCTCCGCCTATGAGCCGGCGCCGCGCCGCGGGCTTCACCCTGGTGGAGATGATGGTCGCGCTCGCGCTCGGCTCGCTGCTCGCCATCGTGGTCGCGCAGCTGTTCGCCAACACGCGCGAGTCCAACCGCGCCGCCGAGGATTCGTCGCGCATCCAGGAGGGCATGCGCTTCGCCGGCGAAACCATCGGCCGTACCGTGCGCATCGCCGGCTACAAGAGCGATCCGCGCGGCGACAGCGCGGTGATCTTCCCCGCCGCGGCGCGCGCCCTCGACGGCAGCAACGGCGCCGGCACGGCGAGCGACACCCTGATCGTGCGCTTCCAGGGCTCCGGCGCCGTGACCGGCACCGCCGACAACACGATCCTCGACTGCCTGGGCGTTCCGATCGCGCCCGATTTCGCCGGCATCACCAAGTCGTACAACAGGTTCAGCATCGCCGCCGGCGCCGACGGCCGCAGCGCGCTGTTCTGCAGCACCGACCCCACGACCCCGACGGTCCCGGGCACCGAGCTGGTGCCGGGCGTCGAGGCGATGCAGGTGGTGTTCGGCGAGGACACCACCGCGGCGCCCGGCGACGGCACCGCCGACCGCTTCGTCCCGGTGGGCTCGGTCACCCAGCTCGACAACGTCGTCGCGGTGCGCGTCTACCTGCTGCTGTCCGGAAAGGAAAACATCCGGCTCGACACCGCCGCGGCCAACTACACGCTGGCCGGCGTCACCTACACCTACAGCGACCGCAAGATCCGGCGCGTCGTCACCCAGACCATCGTGCTGCGCAACCGCGCCCCATGAAAACGCGCCCCATGAGCCTGCTCCCGACCCCGGCCCGCCAGCGCGGCGCGATCCTGGTGATCGCGCTGCTGTTCCTGGTCCTGCTCACCATCATCGGCGTCTCCAGCATGTCCGGCGTGACGCTCGAGGAGAAGATGGCGGGCAACCTGCGCGAGCAGAACCTCGCCTTCCAGGCCGCCGAGTCCGCGCTGCGCGACGCCGAGATCGACCTCGAGGTCGGCATCGGCGGCACCGGCAACCGCGATCCCATGACCATCGCGGCCAATTTCGCCACCCTGTGCAGCGCCGCGTTCACCAGCGGCGTCTGCTTTGCGCCGGTCGCGACGCTGGGCGCCTGGCAGACCCAGATCGTCAGCGCTGCGGGCTGGGACTGGACCAGCGCCACCAAGACCACGGCGTACGGCACCCACACCGGCGCGACCGTCCTGGTCGGCGTGTTCCGGCAGCCGCGCTACGTCATCGAATACCTGCAGGAGAAGGACGACGGCTCGACCACCCCGCCGACGCGCTACTTCCGCATCTCGACGCGCGGCTGGGGCGCCAACGAGAACACCGCCGTCACGCTGCAGACCGTGTACCGGTTGCAGATGAATTGAGGACCCGACCATGAAACACCTCCGCCTGCCTCTCGTTTCAACCGCGCTCGCTGCCACGGCGCTGCTGCAGCTCGCGCCGCCCGCGGCCGCGCTCAACCTCGGCACGCAGCCGCTGTACCTCGGGGGCTCGATCCCGCCCTACGTGATGCTGATCACGCCCAAGGACCACCAGCTTTTCAAGAAAGCCTACGACGACTTCTCCGACCTGGACAGCGGGCTGCCCGGCGGCGACAGCCTCCTCGAGACCACCTACAAGCACGCGATCGACTACTACGGCTACTTCGACTCGTTCAAGTGCTACAACTACAGCAGCGCCTCGAGCCGCTTCATCCCCGCGTCCAACACCGCCGACAAGTACTGCGCCGCCGGCAGCGCCTGGAGCGGCAACTTCCTCAACTGGGTGGCGATGTCGCGCATCGACGTGATGCGCAAGCTGATGTACGGCGGCTTCCGCTCCACCGACTCGAACGGCACCACGGTGCTCGAGCGCGCGCTGGTCCCCATCGAAGGCCACTCCTGGGCGAAACATTACCGCGGCGCCGACCTGCCGCAGCTCGTGCCTTTCTCGACGCTGCTGACCGCGCCGCGCACCTACAACGTGACCACGGCCGCGCAGGCGATGATCGCCACGGGCACGCGCAGCTTCACGGTGGACAACGCGAATACGCTGGTGCATCCCCTCATGAACGGCGACCAGGTCACGGTCTGCGTGACCGCCGCGCCGACCCGCTGCATGCACGGCCGGGTCACCACCGAGGCCTTCGGCGCCACCGCCAGCGTCACCATCACGATCGACGGCGCCGTGGGTAGCCTGACGCCCGCCGCCTCGTCCTGGGTCCTCACCAATCACAGCTCCGCCGGCATCACCATCTGCAACGCGACGCAGGCGATCAACCCCGAGAACTCGCAGACCTCGACCAAGCCGCCGCTGATGCGCGCGGCGGCGGGTGACTACAACTTGTGGGGCGTGGGCGAGGGCACCTCCTGCCGCTGGTCGGACGAGACCGGCGGCTCGAACGCCAACGTCCGCTTCTTTTCCGAGCTGAACGCGAGTTCCGCGTCGGCGCGGCGCAGCGGCACCGCCCCGACCACGCAGCTCAACAACGGCGGGATCACCAACGGCGACTACACCGTGCGCATTCTCGCCTGCGACAGCACCCTGATCGGCAGCGAGCGCTGCACCCAGTACCCGAACGGCAACTTCAAGCCGACCGGCCTGCTGCAGGACTACGCCGCGGGGCAGCAGAAGAAGATCAAGTTCGGCCTGATGTCGGGCAGCTACACCAAGAACAAGTCCGGCGGCGTGCTGCGCAAGAACATCGACTTCCTGGATAGCGCCACCAGCGCGAGCCCGAGCCTGTACAACAGTGCGACCGACGAGATCGACGCCGGCACCGGCATCTTCAACACCACCGCCGCCACCCCCGGCATCATCGCCACGTTCAACAAGATCAAGCTGTACGGCTACCTCTTCCCCGCCCTCGGCGTGCCGGGCACCTACGGCCCGGCCGGCGCCAGCGCGCTCAACGACAACTGTACCGACCCGGGGATACCCATTCATGCGGATAACTCCTGCACCAGCTGGGGCAACCCGATCTCCGAGATCTACGCCGAGGCGGTGCGCTACTTCGCGGGCAAGGCCGCCGACGCTACCTACACCTTCACGCAGGGGGGCTCCAAGGACGAGTTGCTCGGGCTGCTGCAGCCGGCGTGGGTCAACCCGCTGACCGCGACCAACTACTGCACGCCGCTCAACGTCATCGTGATGAACTCGAGCGTCAATTCCTACGACAACGACCAGTTCACCACCGATCTCTTCCCGGGCGGGGTGACGGCGCAGACCGTGACCAAGACGGTGGGCGACCACGAGGGCATCACCGGCAGCAGCTTCCTGATCGGCAACAACGGGGCGACCAACAACGGCCTGTGCACGCCGAAGAACATCAGCGACCTCGGCCTCGGATTCGGCGTCTGCCCCGAGGCGCCCGCGCTCGGCGGCTCGTACCGCATCGCCGGCGTGGCGCACTGGGCCAAGAACAACCGCATCCGCGCGGCGTTCGGCGCCAGCGCGCCGCCCGCCTCCGACACGCGCGCGCTCAAGGTGACGAGCTACGGCATCGCGCTCGCCAGCGGCGCGCCCAAGATGGAGGTCCCGGTGCCGGGATCCAGCCCGACGCGCTTCATCACCATCCTGCCGGCGTCGCGCACCTTCAACCCCTCCACCAACGACCGCGGCGGCGGCGCCATCGTCGACTTCAAGATGATCCGGCAGGACCTCGCCGCGGGCACCGGCAAGTTCTTCGTCAGCTGGGAAAACGCGCAGCAGGGCAGCGACTACGACTTCGATGTGTGGGGCACGATCGAGTACCGCTTCATCACTTCCAACACGCAGATCGAGGTGACCACCGACGTGTTGGACGGCTCCGCCGGCTCGTCCACCGGCTTCGGCTACGTGATCAGCGGCACGACCAACGCGGATGGCATGCATTTCCACTCCGGCTTCAAGGGGGGGAGCAATACGATTATCAGCTACCACTACCCGACCGGCTTCAACACCAGCACCTCGGGCAACAACGAGTGCAACGACTGCACGCTGGCCAACCCGCCGAGCGCCAAGGTCTACAACGTGTCGGCGACGGCCGCGGCGACGCTCCTGAAGGAGCCGCTGTTCTACATGTCGAAGTACGGCGGCTTCGTCGACCAGAACGCCAACGGCCGGCCGGATCTGGTCACCGAGTGGGACAGCAAGAACAACCTCACCGGCGCCGACGGCACCGACGGCCTCCCCGACACCTACTTCCCGGTCACCAACCCCGGCGCGCTGGAAGCGGCGCTCGACCGCGCCTTCATCAGCGTGCTGCAGGTGTCGTCGGCCTCCTCGGTGGCGACCAACTCGACCTCGCTGCAGTCGGGCTCGATCGTCTACCAGGCGCGCTTCAACGCCAACGAGTGGAGCGGCCAGCTGCTCGCCTTCGGCATCTCCGCCACCGGCGCGATCGACCCCGTGCCCCTGTGGGACGCGAGCCAGCTGATGCCGTCGGCCGCCACGCGCACCATGATCACCTACCGGCGCCGGCCCGGGACCGAGGCGCAGGGCGATGTGCCGAAGGGCGTTCCCTTCCGCTGGACCAGCCTCAACTCGCTGCAGCAGGCGGATCTCAACAAGAACGCCACCGGCACGCCCGACCCGGCGGGCACCGAATGCACCGGCGTGACCCTCACCGGCTTCACGCCCGCGGGATGCAGCCTGCAGGGGCAGCTGCGCCTCAACTGGCTGCGCGGCGACCCCGCTAACGAAGGCGCCACCGCCACCAAGTACCGCGTGCGCCCGACCACCAAACTCGGCGACATCGTCAACTCGACGCCGATGTACGTCGGCCCGTCCACGGGCACTCCCTATACCGAGTTCGGCCCGCCCGCCGCGGCGTACACCGCCGACGCGAGCTATTCCGCCTTCATCGCCTCGCCGGCCGTCGCCAACCGCACGCCGATCATCTACGCCGCCGGCAACGACGGCATGTTGCACGGGTTCGATGCCAGCACCGGCGCGGGCAAGGGGGTGGAGCGACTGGCCTACGTGCCGAGCACCTCCTACCGGCATTTCACCAAGCTCACCGACAAGACCTATTCGCACCGCTACTACGTCGACGGCTCGCCGACGGTGGCGGACGTGAAGTTCAGCGACGGCACCTGGCACACCATCCTGGTGGGCGGGCTGAACGCCGGCGGCCAGGGCGTGTACGCGCTCGATATAACCAACCCCGCCGCCTTCAGCGAAGGCAATGCCGACAGCCTGGTGCTGTGGGAATGGAACGACTTCAACGACGACTGGACCGGCAACACCTACAGCCAGCCCACCGTCGCCAAGATGGCAAACGGCAAGTTCGCCGTGATCTTCGGCAACGGCTACAACAATTCGATCGGCGAGACGGGCGACACGCAGGTGAGCATCTCGGGCTGCGCCACGCTCTACATCCTGTTCGTCGATGGCGGCATCGACGGCGTCTGGAGCGGCGGCGACTTCCATGTCATCGACGTGCCCGTGTCGTGCAATCCGGCGAACCCCAACGGCCTCGCCACGCCGCGCGCCGTGGACGTCGACAACGACGGCGTCGCCGACTACATCTACGCCGGCGACCTGCGCGGCAACCTGTGGAAGTTCGACGTGCGCGGTCCGGGCGTGGGCGGCTGGTCGCTCGCCAACGGCGCCACGCCTCTGTTCGCCGCGGTCGACTCTCTCGGCAACCCGCAGCCGATCACCGCCGCGGCGACCACCTTCCCGAACAGCGCGGCCCCCGGCACGACGATGGTGCTGTTCGGCACCGGCAAGTATCTCGAGCAGATCGACGATTCGCCGCCGTTCTCCGAGCAGAGCTTCTACGGCATCTGGGACAAGCACGACGGCACGGTCGTGACGCGCAGCCAGCTGCTGCGGCAGAAAATCCTCGGCGCCTCGGTCGCCAACCCCCTGGGGCTGACCTTGGACAACGTGGCGACGCCCGGCGTCGACGAGAGCGGCTTCCGCATCAGCACGCCGTACTCGCCCAACTACACCGCGGCACCGCGCGCCAACGCGCAGTTCGGCGAAAGCAATGCCAGCGCCGCGGACGAGTTCGCCACCAGCCCGCCGCATCGCGGCTGGTACATGGACCTCCCCTTCTCCGGAGACGGGGGCGGGCTGATCCCGGGAACCGGGGAGCGCGTCGTCTTCCGCCCGGTCATCAGCACCGGCAAGCTGGTGTTCACCACGCTGGTGCCGAGCACCCAGGCCTGCCAGTTCGGCGGCACGAGCATTCTGATGGACCTCAACCCGGTCACGGGCGGGCGGCTGACGACCTCGCCCTTCGACGTGAACAACGACAGCAACTTCACCAGCGGCGACTTCATCATGGACCCGGCCGGCAACCTGGTGGCGGTCAGCGGCAGGGCCTCGACCATCGGCATCGTGCCGACGCCGACGGTGATCCAGATGTCGCCCTCGACCGGCCCCGGCACGCCGGGCAAGGAAGTGAAGGTCCTGTCGGGCTCCTCCGGGCAGCTGATCTCGATTCTCGAGCTGGGCGCCGCGCCCAGCTTGCCGGGCGCCGCCGGCCGGCGCATATTGTGGCGCCAGCTGTTTACCGACTGAGAGGGAAAAGCGCATGACCGCAACATCCAGGGGCTTCTCGCTGATTGAGATCATGATCGTGGTGGTGATCATCGCGATCCTCGCCGGGGTGGCCTATCCGAGCTACAACAACCACGTGCGCAAGACCAATCGCGCGGAAGCCAAGGCCCGGCTGCTGCAGCTCGCGCAGCTCGAGGAGCGCACGTTCACGGAGAAGAACACCTACACCACCAACATCGCCGGCCTGCTCGGCGTCAGCGGCACGGTGTACTCGGGCAGCAACAACAGCGCGAGCAGCGCCTACCAGATCACCGCGGCCGCCGAGGGCGGCAAGACCATCGCCACCACCTTCGTCCTGTCGGCCGTGCCGCAGGGCTCGCAGACTGCCGATACGAGCTGCGGCACCCTGAGGCTGACGCACACCGGGAAGAAGGAGTTCAGCGGCAGCGGCTCGCTTAAGGACTGCTGGTGATTCGAGGCATCGCCGGCCTGCTGCTGCTGGTGGCCGGCGTGGCCTGGGCGCAGCAGTACCGCTGGATCGACGAGAAAGGGCGCGTGCAGTACAGCGACACGCCGCCGCCCGCATCGGCGAAGGGCGTCGAGCGCAAGCGCTTCGGCTCCGCGCCCAGGCCGGGCGCCGCCGAGGTGGCGCGCCGCTCTCCCGTGAAGCTCTATACCTCGCCGAACTGCGAAGCGCCCTGCCGCGACGCCCGCGGCCTGCTCGACCAGCGCGGGGTGCCCTTTACCGAGGTCGCGGTGCAGGACGCCGACTCGCTCGCCGAGCTGAAGCGCGCCGCCGGCGCCGACAAGATCCCGGCCCTGCTCGTCGGCACGCAGGCGCGCATCGGCTTCAATCCGGAGCTGTGGAACGCGGCGCTCGACGCGGCGGACTATCCGCCGGCCAGCGCCGGCGCAGCGGTCAAGCCGAGGGTGCTGCCGCCGGTCAGCCTGTACACCAATTCCGTGTGCGGCGCGCTGTGCCTCGAGGCGCGCGCCTACCTGGAGACGCGCCGCGTTCCCTTCACCGAGGTGTCGGTCGAGGAGCCGGCAGACGTCGCCAAGCTGCGCAGCCTCACCGGGCAGCAGAACGTGCCGGTGCTGATGGTGGGCAGCGTCGTGCAGCGCGGCTACGACGCCGGGCTGTATGCGCGCGCCCTGAGCGCCGCCGGATACTAGTCGTGACGCCGGCCGCCGCGCTACCGCTCGCCCTGGTCCTCGCCGTGCTGGTCGCGAGCCCGGTGCAAGCGCAGGCGCAGAAAGTGTTCCGCTGCGTGGACCAGAACGGCAAGACCTACTACACGGAGCAGCCCGGTCCGTCGTGCAAGCCGGTGCGGATCGACGCGCCCGCGAAACCGGCGCCGGCGGCGAAGCCCATGTCGCCGGTGCCGAGCAAGGCGCGCGCGAAGGCGAGCGCTGCGGCGCCCCTCACCCTGCAGGCGCACTGCGAGGGGCTGGCGAGAGAAGCCGCCCGGATGGACAGCGGCAAGAGCAGCCTGGAGGGGTCCGCCGCGGCAACGCGCCGCGCAGGCATCGGGCGCGAGCTCGACCGCAGCTGCCCGCGCTAGCGGCCGCGCGCCAGCTCGCGCGGCAGGGTGAAGACCACGCTTTCGGTGATGCCGTCGAGCTGGCGCACGCTGCCGGCGCCGAGCGCTTTGAGCCGCGAGATCAGCTCGTCGACCAGCACCTGCGGCGCCGAGGCGCCCGCGGTGACGCCGATGCGGCGCTTGCCCTCGATCCACTCCGGGCGCAGGTCGGCGGCGCGGTCCACCATATAGGCGCGCGCCCCCATGTGCTGCGCCACCTCGCGCAGCCGGTTGGAGTTGGAGCTGTTCGGCGAGCCGACCACGATCACCACGTCGCACTGCGGCGCCATGAACTTGACCGCGTCCTGGCGGTTCTGCGTCGCGTAGCAGATGTCGTCCTTCTTCGGCCCGCGGATCGACGGGAAGCGGGCTTTCAGCGCGGCGACGATCGCCCGCGCATCGTCGATGGACAGCGTGGTCTGCGTCACGTAGGCGAGCTTCTCGGGCGCAGCCACGCGCAGCGTGGCGACGTCGCCGACCGTCTCGACCAGGTGCATGCCGCGCGCCGCCTGCCCCATCGTGCCTTCGGTCTCGGGATGGCCGCGGTGGCCGATCATCACGATCTCGAAGCCGTTCCTCAACAGCCGCGCCACCTCGACATGGACCTTGGTGACCAGCGGGCAGGTGGCGTCAAACACCTTCAGGCCGCGGCGCTCGGCGTCGGCGCGCACCTGCTTCGACACGCCGTGGGCGCTGAAGATCACGGTGGCGCCGGTCGGCACCTCGTCGAGCTCCTCGACGAACACCGCGCCCTTGCCGCGCAGGTCGGCGACCACGTACTTGTTGTGCACGATCTCGTGGCGCACGTAGATCGGCGCGCCGTACAGCTCGATCGCGCGCTCCACCGTGTCGATGGCGCGCTCGACGCCGGCGCAGAAACCGCGCGGATTGGCCAGCAGGACGTCCATCAGCGGGATTTTCGCACGGCGGCGCGCGGCCGGCGCGCATAAGCGGTGTCGAACGCCGCCTCGAGCCTCGGGTGGACGCCCCGCATCCGGTCGACGACCTTCTTCGCCCAGTCGAAGTACTCGCGCTGGCGGCGCCGGTCCCAGCCGGCGGGCGGGCGCCGGGCGACGTCGCGGACGTTGCAGATCTTGTCGGCGAGCTTGACCAGCTTGGCTTCCGGGCTGATGCGCGCGGCATGCCTGACCTGCAGCGACTTGCGCGTCTTCTTCGGCAGCCTCTTGTCGTCGGTGACTTCGGCGACGATGCCGGCGATCTTGCGACCGAACGCGCGGCGCAGCTCCGCCGGCTTGGTCGCGGTGTCCTCCACGGTATCGTGCAGCAGGGCGGCGCACAGCACCGTGACGTCGGCCACCGCGCCCTCCCTGACGAGCACGTTGGCGAGCGCAATCGGGTGATTGATATACGGCGACGCGGCGCGGTCCTTGCGCCGCTGGTCGCGGTGCTTGTGCGCGGCGAAGGCCAGCGCCTTAAGGAGAAGCGCCAGCTCGTTTTTCATGATGGACGAAGCCGTCGAGGATCAGCAGCACGGCGCCGATCGAGATCGCCGAGTCGGCGACGTTGAACGCCGGCCAGTGCCAGCCGAGCGCGTGCAAGTCGAGGAAGTCGACCACCTGGCCGTAGCGCAGCCGGTCGATCAGGTTGCCGATGGCCCCGCCCAGGATCAGCGCCAGGCCCAGGCACAGCAGGCGCTTGTGCGGGTTCCTCAGCAGCAGGAATCCCACCACCGCCGCCGCGATCAGGGCGAACGCGGCGAGCAGCGGCGTCTGCCAGCCGCCGGCGTCCGCGAGCATGCTGAACGCCGCGCCCTTGTTGAACACCAGCACCAGGTTGAAGAAGCCGGTGAGCGCGCGCGATTCCCCGGCGGCGAAGTGCGCCAGGATCGCCCACTTCGTCGCCTGGTCGGCGGCGACGATCAGCGCCGCGAGGGCGAACCAGGGCGCGGCGCTACGCATACTTGCGGCTCTCCCCCGGCCCCTTCAGATTGCTCTGGCAGCGGCCGCACAGGCCTTCGCCGTTCACGTCTTGCCGATAATGCCAGCAACGATCGCATTTCTGGTTGGCGCTCGGTTTCACATCGACCTGCACCGGGCCTTCGGCGCGATGCACGGTCGCGCGCGACGTAATGAACACGTACCGCAGTTCCTCGCCCAGCCTTGCGAGCGCGTCGTATTCGGGGCCCGAGGCCCGGATATCGAGCTCCGCCGCGAGACCGGAACCTACCTGCTTGAGGACGCGCTTCTCCTCGATGCCCTTGGTCACCACCTCGCGCAGCCGCCGCACGGCCCCCCAGCTGTCGAACTTCGCCGGGTCGAGCTGCGAGTCGGGTATGGCGTGCCAGGTCTTCTCGAACACGCTGCCCTCGCCGCCGGATACCTGCCAGGCTTCCTCCGCGGTGAAGCTCAGGATCGGCGCCATCAGCCGCACCAGGCTGTGGGTGATGTGGTGGAGCGCCGTCTGAGCCGAGCGGCGGGGATGCGAGTCGGCGCCGCAGGTGTAGAGGCGGTCTTTCAGGATGTCGAGATAGAACGCGCCCAGGTCTTCCGAGCAGAAGGACTGGATGCGCTGCACCACCAGGTGGAACTGGTAGCGCGCGTAATCGGCCGCCGCCGCGTCCTGCATCTTTGCGGTGAGCGCCAGCGCGTAGCGGTCGACTTCCACCATCTCGCCGGGCGCCACCGCGTGCCGTGCCGGATCGAAGTCCGAGGTGTTCGCCAGCAGGAAGCGCAGCGTGTTGCGGATGCGCCGGTAGCCCTCCACCACGCGCTTCAGGATTTCGTCGGAGATCGAAAGCTCGCCCGAATAGTCGGTGCTGCCGACCCACAGGCGCAGGATCTCCGCGCCGAGCGTGTCCGAGATCTTCTGCGGCGCCATGACGTTGCCGAGCGACTTGGACATCTTGCGCCCATCGCCCGCGACCACGAAGCCGTGCGTGAGCAGGCTGCGGTACGGCGGGTGGCCGTCCAGCATGCAGGCGGTGAGGAGCGACGAGTGGAACCAGCCGCGGTGCTGGTCGGACCCCTCGAGGTACAGGTCCGCCGGATAGCTTGACTCCGCCTTGTGCGAGTTGCGCAGCACGGTGAAGTGCGTGCTGCCCGAGTCGAACCAGACGTCGAGCGTGTCGCGGCTCTTTTCATAGGAAGAACTTGCAGAACCCAACAGTTCTTCCGCCGTGACGGCTTGCCATGCCTCGATGCCACCCTTCTCCACCCGCTGCGCCACCTGCTCCAGCAGCTCGGGCGTGCGTGGATGCAGCGCGCCGGTCTCGCGGTGCAGGAAAAACGGCATCGGCACGCCCCACTGCCGCTGGCGCGACAGCGTCCAGTCGGGACGGTTGGCGATCATGCCGTGCAGCCGCGCCTGGCCCCAGGCGGGGAAGAACTGGGTGTTCTCGATGCCGCGCAACGCCGTGGCGCGCAGCGACTCTCCCTTCACGGGTTTGTCCATCGAGGCGAACCACTGCGTGGTGGCGCGCAGGATCACCGGTGTCTTGTGGCGCCAGCAATGCATGTAGCTGTGGGTGTGCATCGCCTTTGAAAACAGGGAATTTTTTTCTTCCAAAAGCGAAATGATTTTCCCGTTGGCGTCCCAGATCGACAGGCCGCCGAACAGCGGCAGCGACGCGGCGAACTTGCCGTCACCCATCACCGGCGCGAGGATCTGGTCGTCCTTCATCCCATGGCGCCGGCAGGACTCGAAATCCTCGACGCCGTACGCCGGCGCCGAGTGCACGATGCCGGTGCCGGTGTCGAGGCTGACGTACTCGCCGAGGTAGACCGGCGACTCGCGGTCGTAGAACGGATGCTTGAAGCGGATGTTCTCCAGCGCCGCGCCTTTGCAACGACCTAAGGTTTTCCCCTGGAGAGAAAACCTCTTTAGACAAGCCTCCTGGAGCTCGGCCGCGAGAACCAGCAGGCCTTTCCCCGTATCGACCAGGTTGTAGACGACCTCGGGGTGAACGTTGAGCGCCTGGTTCGACGGCAGCGTCCACGGCGTGGTCGTCCAGATCACCGCGTAGGAAGGTTTCTGGATTTTCGTGCCGAATGCTTTTTCCAGCAGGGAAAGATCTTTTTCAAAGATCCTGAAGCCGACATCGATGGCAGGATCCTTGCGGTCCTCGTACTCGACCTCGGCCTCGGCCAGCGCCGAGCCGCAGTCGAAGCACCAGTTCACCGGCTTCAGGCCGCGGTAGACGTAGCCCTTGTCGAGCAGCTTGCCGAGGACGCGGATCTCGTCGGCCTCGTTGCCGTAGGCCATGGTGAGATAAGGATGCTCCCAGTCGCCGAGCACACCCAGGCGCTGGAAGTCCTTCTTCTGGCTGGCGATCTGCTCGGTGGCGAAGGCGCGGCACAGGCGCAGCGTCTGCTCGGTGGGCAGGTTCTTGCCGTGCTTCTTCTCGATCTGCACTTCGATCGGCATGCCGTGGCAGTCCCAGCCCGGCACGTAGGGCGCATCGAAGCCGGCCAGGGTCTTCGACTTGACGATGATGTCCTTGAGGACCTTGTTGACGGCGGTGCCGATGTGGATGTCGCCGTTGGCGTAGGGCGGGCCGTCGTGCAGCACGAAGCGCGGCCGGCCCTTAGCAAGGGAGCGCAGTCGCCCGTAAACGCCCTGCTCCTGCCATTGCTTCACCCATTGCGGCTCGCGCTTGGCGAGATCGCCGCGCATCGGGAACGGCGTCTCCGGAAGGTTCAGCGTGTCCTTGTAATCAGCCATGCGTCGCGAAGTATTCCCTTGCCTGCTCGGCGTCCCGGGCGATCGCCCGCCGCAGCGGTTCCAGCCCGTCGTACTTTTCCTCGTCGCGCAGCTTCTGCAGGAAACGCACGCGCAGATGCTCGCCGTAGAGGTCCTGGTCGCAGTCGAAGAGGTGCACCTCGAGCAGCGGGATCGCCACCGGATTCAGCGTCGGCCGCCGGCCGACGCTCGCCACGCCCCTGCCGTAGCGGTCGACCTCGACCACGAAGATCCCGGCGATCGGCGGCGGGCGGCGCAGCACGATGTTGGCGGTGGGGAAGCCCAGGCCGCGGCCGAGCTTGGCGCCGTGCGCGACCCTGCCGCTGATCGTGTAGGGGTGGCCGAGGAGCCGCTCGGCGGTAGCCATCTCGCCGGCCTTGAGCGCGGCGCGCACCGCCGAGCTCGACACGCGCGCGCCGTCGAACTGCACGTCGGGCATCGCTTCGAGGGCAAAGCCTTGGTTTTGCAGTGTCGAAAAATCACCCGCGCGCCGGGCACCGAAGCGGAAATCGCGCCCCACCAGCAGCCAGGCCGTGCCGAGACCGCGGACCAGGACCTGATCGATGAAGCCCTCGGCGGGCATGGCGGCGAATTTCGCGTCGAAGCGCGCCACGTGCACGTGCTCGACCCCGGCCCGCTCCATCAGGTCGAGCTTGTCGCGCAGCCGGGTGATGCGCGCGGGCGCCGCCTCGCCGGCGAAGAATTCCCTGGGGTGTGGCTCGAACGTCAGCACAGAGGCAACGAGCTTGGATTCGCGCGCCTGGACGATCACCCGGTCGATGAGCGCGCGATGGCCGCGGTGCACGCCGTCGAAGTTGCCGATCGTCAGCGCACACCGGCCCCGGGCGCGCTGCAAAGAGCCGTGCGTAACGACCATGGACTCGGTTAAAACACTGAATTATAGTAGGTTTATGAAAACCATCGAAGACCAGATGAGCGTCTACGCGGCCTACCATCAGGACGCGCGCAACAAGGCCACGCACTTCGTCGGCGTGCCGGCGATCGTCTTCGCTCTCATGATCGCGCTCGGCTGGCTGCGCGCCGATCTCGGAGGGTTCGGCGTGAGCGCGGCGCTGGTCGTCACGGCGGTCCTCGTCGCCTACTACCTGGTCCTCGATGTGCCGCTCGGCCTGGTCATGGCCGCGGTATTCGGCCTGATGCTCTGGGGTGCCGAGCAGCTGGCGCAGGCGGCGCTGCCGGTCGGGCTGACCTGGTTCTTCGTGCTGTTCGTCGGCGGCTGGGCGCTGCAGCTCTGGGGCCATGTCTTCGAGGGCCGCAAGCCCGCGCTGGTCGACAACCTGTTCCAGATCTTCGTCGCGCCGATCTTCCTGGCGGCAGAGGTCTTTTTCGCGCTCGGCTACAAGCCCGACCTCTATCGAAGGATCAATGAAAAAGCTCAGTTCAGCCGCGCGCAGAGCGCGGACAGCTCCACCACCTTGACCCGGACGTCGTCCATGTCCGGCGCCGACGGCTCGCGCTCGACGTAGTCGCGCAGGTCCTTGAGCGCCGCGCGGTAGCATTCCAGCCGCTGGTAGACGTAGCCGCGGTCGCGCAGCTCGCCGCTGGCGTCGGGCGCGACCAGCAGCATGCGGTTGAGCACCTCCAGCATGCGCTCGGGCTTGTCGGTCTCGCGGTAGATGCCCTTCAGGTTGCGCAGCAGCCGCGCCAGGATCTGGCGCTTGCTCGCCGGCTCGAGGAACGGGTCGAGCGGCAGCTCGGCCGCCGGCAGATTGTCCGCGACGCCGTCGGGGATCACGCGCTTCACGCGGCTGCGCAGCTCGTCCTCGGACTGCGGCGCGCCTCCGGTGAACGGATCGAGCACCAGCATGCCGCCGCGCAGCCGCAGCCGGACCAGGAAGTGGCCCGGGAACGACACCCCCTCGAGCGGCAGCCCGACGCGCCGGCCGAGCTCCATGTACAGGATCGCCAGTGTGATCGGGATCCCGGTCTTGCGATCCATCACCTCGTTCAGGTAGCTGTTGCGGGGATCGTAGTAGTCGTCGGTATTGCCCCAGTAGCCGAGGTCCTCGTAGAGGAACTGGTTCAGCGCGACCACCCGCTCCTCCGCGCCGCCGGTGTGCGGCAGGCGCGCGCGCAAGCGAATCGCCAGGCGCTCGAGGTCGCCCAGGTAGCACTCGACGTCGAGCGCGGGATAGGCGTCCTGCGCGATCATCAGGCAGGCGCGCGCGAGGTCTATTCTTTCCTCTTTTTCGGAAAGAATTTTTTCAAAGAGCTCCAGCCCGGCCATCACGCCGCCCCCCGGCGCGAGAAGTCGCGCGGCCGGAAGCCGAAACCGAGCAGGCAGGCGGCGTAGGTGGCGGCGCCGAGCGCGACCAGGCCGGCGAGCGCGGGCAGCTTGCGCTGCCACCCGGCCTGGAGCCACCACGCCGCCTCGCCCATCGTGCTGTAGAGAACGATCGCCATGAAGGCGACCGCCGCCAGGACCTTGAGCACGAATACCGGCCATCCAGGTTGCGGTAGATAGACCTGTTGTTTTCTTAACATCCAATACAAAAGCAACGCGTTCAAGCAGGCCCCGAGGCCGATCGCCAAGGCTAGCCCGGCATGTTTGAGCGGCCCGACGAAAGCGAGGTTCATGAGCTGCGTGGCGACCAGCGTGGCGATGCCGATCTTGACCGGCGTGGCGACGTTCTGCCGGGCGTAGAACCCCGGCGCCAGGATCTTGACCAGGATGATGCCGACCAGGCCGACGCTGTACGCGACGAGCGCCTGTCGCGTCATCCAGGCGTCCTCGGCGCTGAAGCGGCCGTAGTGGAACAGCATGGCGATGAGCGGCAGCGCGAGAACCGCGAGCGCCACCGCCGCCGGCACGGCGAGCAGCACGGTGATGCGCAGGCCCCAGTCGAGGAGCCGGCTGTACTCCACCGCATTGGCGTCGGCATGGTATTTGGACAAGCTCGGCAGCAGGATGGTGCCCACCGCGACGCCGAGCACGCCGGCGGGCAGCTCCATCAGCCGGTCGGCGTAGTAAAGCCAGGAGATGCTGCCGGTCTGCAGGAACGAGGCGAAGATCTGGTTGATGACGAGCGAAATCTGGCTCACCGACACGCCGAAGGCCGCCGGCGCCATCAGCAGCAGGACGCGGCGCAGGCCGGGGTGCGACAGGTTGAGGCGCCAGCGCGGCAGCAGCCCGAGGCGCAGCAGGAACGGAACCTGAAAGGCGAGCTGCAGCGCGCCGCCGGCAAACACCGCCCAGGCCAGCACCCGCACCGGCGGATCGAAGAAATCGGCGAAGAATGCCGCGCCGACGATGAAGGCGACGTTGAGCAGGGCCGGGGTGATCGCCGGCACCGCGAAGCGGCTCCAGGTGTTGAGGATGCCGGCGGCGAGCGACACCAGCGAGATGAACACGATATAGGGGAAAGTGATGCGCAGCAGGCTCACGGTCAGGGCGAACTTGTCCGGCTCGGCGGCGAAGCCGGGCGCGGTCACGTAGACGATCAGCGGCGCCGCCACCATGCCGAGCGCCGCGGCGAGCACCGCAGCGACCAGCAGCAACGTGGCGACGGCATCGATCAGGGATTTAGTTTCTTCAAGAGTATTCTTTTGCTTTTCCCCGCCGAGAATCGGCACAAAGGCCTGCGAGAACGCGCCCTCGGCGAACAGCCGCCGCAGCAGGTTCGGGATCTTGAAGGCGACGAAGAACGCGTCGGTGAGCAGCCCGGCGCCGAACACGCGCGCGATGAAGAAGTCGCGTACATAGCCCAGGATCCGGCTGACCATCGTCAGGCTGCTCACCGCGGCCAGGGTACGCAGCAAGTTCATGCTAAACTTCGCGCCCTTTTCAGGACATCGAGTTCATGGCCAACATCAAGTCCGCCCGCAAGCGCGCCCACCAGGCAATCGGGCTGCGCGCGCACAACATGAGCCTGCGCACCGAGGTGCGCAGCGCGATCAAGAACGTCAAGAAGGCGATCGCCGCCGGCAAGAAGGACGACGCGGCGAAAATGCTGCACGAGTCGCAGCGCGTCATCGACCGCGTGGTGGCGAAGGGCGTCCTGCACCGCAATGCCGGCGACCGTCACAAGAGCCGGCTGGCGCACGCGTTTAAAGCCCTGAAGTAACAACTAGGCGGTATCTCCCACACGCTGCATCTCGGCCAGCTTGCTGCGCTCGGCGATGCGGCCATCGCGCACCTGCAGCTCGTTGTCCTTGGCGAAGCTCAGCAGGAAGCGGTAGGCCATCGGCTCGACCTCCTCGAGCCGCAGGTCGACCACCACGCAGCGCACGCCGTTGGCGGTAATCGGGTGCACGAACGGCGAATACTGCATGCGATGGTCGCCGCCGAACGCGGACATTACGCCGCACAGGCGCTCGGCCCAGTCGCTCGGCCGGAACGGCTTGCCGTCGCCGGTGGTTCCCTGGATGATGAACTCGACGATCGCGACCTCGGGCATGCTCAATTATAGTAACAAGCCCTGATGTCAAAACCGGTCAGCCGGATCGTCGTCATCAACGACGAGCACCGGGTCCTGCGCGAGTTCGTCAAGGGCCTCAACGCGGCCGCCCGCTCGCTCGACAACCCGCTCGGCATCGGCTTCGCCGGCGTCACCACCGTGAAAGAGGCGCTGGCGCTGATCGAGGCCGACGGCAACGTGCAGGCGGTCCTGGTCGACGACACCCTCTACCGGGTTGGCAATAACTCGAGGAAAAAGCTGCAAATGTCGGCGCTGGAGCTGGTCCAGAGGATCACGCGGCTGCGGCCCGAGCTCGACGTGTACATCGTCATCGCGCAGGAGAAGGAGGACGACGTCGTCGATGCGCTGTTCGCCGAATCGGTCGACGGCTACTTCTACCGCGAAGAGCGCGACTACCGGGGGATCTACCGCATCCTCAACGCCCAGATCCAGGAGCGCGCGCGCACGCCGTTCTACGACCAGCTGAGGAACTACGTCTGGATGGCGAAGGACCAGTGGCACACGCCCGGCCACTCCTCGGGCGAGTCGCTGCGCGGCAGCCCCTGGGTGAACGACTTCTACGAGTTCATGGGCGAGCACGTGTTCGACGCCGACCTGTCGGTGTCGGTGCCGATGCTCGACTCGCTGATGGAGCCGAAAGGCGTGATCAGCGAAGCGCAGGCGATGGCCGCCAAGGCCTTCGGCGCCAAGCGCACCTTCTTTGCCACCAACGGCACCTCGGCCGCCAACAAGGTGATCTTCCAGACCCTGCTCGCGCCGGGCGAGAAGCTGCTGCTCGACCGCAACTGCCACAAGAGCGTGCACCACGGGGTGGTGCTCTCGGGCGCGCACCCGGTCTACCTGGATTCCGCCCTTAACCGGAAATACGGTCTGTACGGCCCGGTTCCGAAAAAAACCCTATTCAACGCCATCAAGAGACACCCTGACGCGCAGGCTTTGATCCTCACCTCGTGCACCTACGACGGCCTGCGCTACGACCTGGCGCCGATCGTCGAGGCGGCGCACGCCCGCGGCATCAAGGTGATCATCGACGAGGCCTGGTACGGCTTCGCGCGCTTCCATCCCGCGTTCCGGCCGACCGCGCTCGAGGCCGGCGCCGACTACGCCACCCAGTCGACGCACAAGGTGCTGTCGGCGTTCTCGCAGGCTTCGATGATCCACGTCAACGATCCGGGCTTCCGCGAGCACCTGTTCCGCGAGAACTTCAACATGCATACGTCGACCAGCCCGCAATACGGGCTCATCGCGAGCCTCGACGTGGCGCGCAAGCAGGCGGTGATGGAGGGCTACAAGCTGCTGTCGCGCACCCTCGAGCTCGCCACCGAGGTGCGCAAGCTGGTCAACTCGACCCGCGTGTTCCGCGTCCTCGAGCTCGAGGACCTGCTGCCCGAGTCCGTCCGGCACGACGGCATCCGCCTCGATCCGACCAAGGTCACCATCGACATCTCGGGCTGCGGCTACACCGTCGAGGACCTGCAGAAGGCGCTGTTCGAGCGCTTCAACATCCAGGTGGAGAAGTCGACCTTCAACACCCTCACGCTTCTGCTGACCATCGGCACGACCCGCTCCAAGGTATCGCGGCTCTACGACGCGCTGATGCGCATCGCCCGCGAAGCACGCCACCCCGGGCGCCGGGTGCAAACGCCCGAGATTCCCGGTTTTACGCGGCTGCGCTACCTGCCGCGCGACGCGTACTACTGCGGCGGCGAGCTGGTGCCGGTGTTTGACGAGCGCGAGCGCGTGAACCGCAGGCTCGCCGGGCGGGTCGCCGCCGACCAGATCGTGCCCTACCCGCCCGGAATCCCGGTCCTGGTGCCGGGACAGCTGATCACCGGGAAGATCGTCGACTACCTCGGGCACCTGCTGCATTCGCACAAGCGGATGGAGATGCACGGCGTGGTGCACGAGGGCTACCTGCCGTGCATCCGGGTATTGCAGCCCGCCGAGCAGCGCGCGCTGGCGCGCCTTCCCTAGAACATCGTCTCGTCCACGCGGCGGCGCTGCGGCGCGCGGCACTGCCGCGCGTGGAAGGCGGTTACGCCATCGCCGACGCGCGCGTGCAGCGCATCGAACAGGCCGGCGGCGCGCGCATTGTCGCCGTCGCGCATCGTCGCGTAGGCGACGCGGTAGTCCTCCAGCCAGTCGAGCGCCGCGTAGCGGCCCTCGACAATCAGCTCGAACAGCCGCACCGGCTGTGCGCGGCCGCGCACCCGCACGCGGTCGACCTCACGCGCCAGCGGGAACTCGTCCTGCACCGGCAGGTAGGTGTGCTCGCTCACCAGGATGCCGGTGCCGTACTCCTTGTTGAGGTGCTCGATGCGCGACGCCAGGTTCACCGCGTCGCCGACCACGGTGTAGTTGAAGCGGCTCGCCGAGCCCATGTTGCCCGCGATCACCGGCCCGGTGTTGATGCCCACCCCGATGTCGATCGGCGGGATGCCGCGCTCGCGCCAGCGCTCCTTGAGCACCTGCAGCGCGCGCATCATGTCGAGCGCGGAGCGGCAGGCGAGCGCCGCGTGCTGCGGCTCGGCCACGGGCGCGCCGAACACCGCCATGATCGCGTCGCCGATGTACTTGTCGAGCGAGCCGCGGTGCGCGAAGACCTGGTCGGTCATCTCGGTGAAGTACTCGTTCATCAGCTTGACCAGGTCCTCGGGCGCCATGGCCTCCGACAGCGTGGTGAAGCCGCGGATGTCGGAGAACAGCACCGTCAGCTCGCGCTTCTCGCCGCCCAGGCGCAGGCGCCCGGCGTCGGCCACCAGGCTGTCGACCACCGCCGGCGGCACGTAGTGCTGGAAAGCGACCTTGAGATAGCGCTTCTCGGAGACGGTGAAAAAATAGTGCACGAAGGTCGCGCTGGCGAAGAGCAGCGCGACGAGCAGCGTCGGATAGACCAGGTTGAGCCATAGGCCTTCGGCGCCGAACAGAGTGATCGCCAGCAGCAAGTAGCCGCCGAGGACGCCACCGGCGAGCAGGCCGCCGCCGGGGACGCCGAAGCGGGGTAGCAGCACGATCAGCAGCAGCCCGATCAGCGCCATCGCCGCGGCGTCGAGGAACATCATCCATTCGGGGCGCTGCAGCCCTTCGCCCTGCAGCAGGCTCTCGATGATGCTCGCGCGCACCTCGACGCCGGGAAGCGTGGCGCCGTAGGGGGTGACGCGAACATCGCCGATACCCGTGGCGGTATTGCCGATCAGCACGACGCGGTCGCGCAGCAGCGCGGGATCTGCGCGGTTCTCGAGGATGTCGGCGATCGACACGGTGGCGAAGCTGCCCGGGCGGCGGTGGCGCACCAGCAGCCGCCCGTCCTCGTCGAGCGGCATGTAGAGCGCGCCGAGCCGGACCCCGGCGATGCCGTAGGGCGCGACTTCGAGCGAAGGCACTTCGGCCTCCAGGTAGGCGCGGGCCACCTGAACGTCGAAGGCCGGGTAGTAGCGGCCGTCGTAGCGCACGATGAGCGGCGCGCGCCGCACCACCCCGTCGGCGTCGGGAAGCACGTTGATGTGCCCGATATAGGCCGCGGCCGCCTGCAGCTCGAGGATGTTGACGATCACGCCGTGCGGCTCCGGCATCGGGAAGGTCGCCTCGGCATGGCCGCTGGAGCGCACGTCGGCGATCGCCTGCGGCGCGATCGACAAGCGGGCGGCGGCCAGGGCGGCCGGACCGAGGTGGCGCACTTCCTCGCGGTCGACGAACACCGTGCCGAGCACCACCTTCTTCGTCGCGGCGATGGCGCGGGCGAACTGCCCATCGGCGCGCGGCGACTCCCGCTCCGGGAAGAACAGGTCGAAGGCGATCACCCGGGCGCCCAGCTGGTCGAGCCGCTCGGCCAGGACGGCCAAAGTGGACCGGCTCCACGGCCAGCGGCCGATCTTGGCCAGGCTCTGCTCGTCGATGGCGGCGATCGTGACGTGGCGCGCCGGCGTGTTGTGCAGCCCCCGCAAGCGCATGTCGTAGGTCTTCAGCTCGAGCTGATCGAGAAGCGGGACGCCGGTAAAAAAAAGTGCAATAACGCACAGCGTGAGGGCCATTCCTACGGCTCTCGCCATGCGGGCCGGTGCTAAAATTCCCCACGCTCGGATGCTTTGTTTTTTGGCTGGCGTCTGTGCCATTCGAGATGACGTGCGCTGGAGGGGGAGCCGTGGTTCCTGGGTATTCTAGGCTGGCACTGGCTGCCTGTTTCCTGAGCTTCGCTGCGGCTGCGCAGCAGCCCGAGGTGCAGTTCCTCCGCGCCTGGCAGCCCGCCAACCGCGACATCCTGTCCGAGCCGAGCGGCATGGCGCTCGCCCCCGACGGCACCCTTTACATCATCGAGCGCGAGCGCGGCGCCGTCTGGCGCATCGCCGGCGAGGACGCCACCGCGGTCGACCTGACCGGCAAGGACCTGCCCTTCGATTCCAAGAAAGTCGGCGGCATCGCCTGGATCGGCGGCGCCCGCGTGGCGGTCGGCAACACGCGCAACGACGTGCTCGCGGTCATCGACGCGCAGGGCCGCGCCGAGCGCGTCTTCGCCGCCGGCGGCAAGGGCGACGGCGAGCTCGACGATCCCGAGGGCCTCGCCTTCTCGTCGCAGCGGCGCCTCTATGTCGCCGACCAGGGCAACAACCGCGTCGCGGTGTTTTCCGAGTTCGGCGTGTTCCTGCACACCATCGGCGGCGGGCGCGATCCGGCGACCGCGCTGGTCAAGCCGACGCAGGTCGCGGTCGACGGCGCCGAGCGCGTGTTCGTGCTCGAGCAGACCGGCGCCGGCCGCGTCTCGGTGTTCGACCGCTCGGGCAAGCTCCTCAAGCGCCTCGCGCCCGATACGGTGCCCGGCAGCCAGAACGCGCGCTGGCGCGCGCTGACCGCCGATTTCGCCGGACGCCTGTTCGTCGCCGACGGCGAGAACGGCAACATCACCGAGATCGACTGGGAGCGCTCGCAGGTGCGCCGCCGCTTCGGCAGCCCCGGCAAGGGCCGCGGCCAGTTCTCCGAGGTGACGGCGCTCGCCATCGCCGGGCGCGACCTCGCCATCGCCGACGTCGGCAACCGCAAGGTCGAGTTCTTCCGCATCCCGGAAGCGCCCACCGCGGCGACAGCGGCCGAGCGCCTGCCGAGCGTGCGGCGCGCGGAGCCGGTCGGCCTGGACTGCCAGCGCGCGTATGCCTTTTCCGCGGACGAGCTGCTGTGCCTCGACTCGCGCAACGGCCGCGTGGCGCGGCTCGACGCTTCCGGCCAGCTGAAGGCGGCGTTCCCCGGGAAGGTCGAGCGCCCCGAGCGCGCCGCATTCGACGCGCGCGACATCGCGGTCTCCGACGGCAGCAGCGTGCGGATCTTCGGCCACGACGGCAGCCTGCGCTTCACCGTCGGGCGCTTCGGTTCGCGCGACGGAGAATTCTCGGACATCGGCGGCCTGCACCTCGCCGACTATCTGTATGTCGCGGACACCGGCAACCGGCGCGTGCAGATTTTCACGCGCGACGGCATCCTGGTGAACAAGATCGTCGACGCCGAGGGGCGCGACAGCCCGTCGCGGCGCATCAGCCGCCCGGTCGCCGTGGTCAGCGACGCGGCGCGCGATATCTACGTCGCCGACGCCGAGACCAAGCTGGTGCAGGTGTTCTCCGCCGCGCGCGAGTGGCGGCGGGCGCTCGGCGCGGGGCGCGGCTATGAGTCGATCCAGGGCCTGGCGGTCGACGGCGACAACCGGCTCTACGTCCTCGCGTCGACCGAGCGGGCGAAGCAGCTGGTGGACGTCTACCGCGACGGCGAGCTCGAGTTCTCGTTCGGTTCCTACCGCGCGCCGAAGGTCGAGGCGACGCGCCAGGCGACGCTGTCGATTCCCATCGGCGGCTACGACATCGCGCTGCACGACGCCGAGCGCAAGCAGCTCGCGATCTACTACTACCTGCAGTCCCCGCAGCGCGTCGTCGGCGTCGAAGTGCGGGGCGAGCCGGCCAAGGTGCGCGTCGCCTGGCGCAAGTCCCCGGAGCGTCACGTCGTCGCCTATCTCGTGTACGGCGCCGCGCAGCGCGACGGCGCCTATGAGCGCCTCGCCGAGACCCAGGCCACCGAGGCCTCGTTCGCCGTCGACCCGGCGAAGCCGTTCCAGCATTTCAAGGTCAGCGCACGGACCCGCCTTGACGTCGAGGGCGAGGCCTCGGCGCCGGCGGAAGACCTGTTCCGCGCGGCACACCGCCAGTTCGAGTCGAAGCAGTTCGAGGCCGCGCTTGCCGGGTTCGAGCGCGCGGCGAAGGCGGCGCCCGGCCATGCGGCGAACGTGGAATACCTCGGCCGCAGCCTGCTCGCGCTCGGGCGCCACGAGGCTGCGCTGGTGCATTTCCAGGACCTCGCCCGGCGGCCGGAGCTCGAAACCCTCGGCCGGCAGCTCGAGGCGCACGCCTTGGCCGCCGGCGGCGATTTCCTCGCGGCGCGCGCGGTGATCGAGCGCGCCGTGGCGTCGGGCCAGGCCGATGCGGCGACCTATACCCTGTGCGCGGACTTGAGCCTGCGGCTCGCCGATGCGGCCGGCGCGGTGCGCTGCGCCGACCAGGCGCTGCAGCGCGACGCGTCGAACCCGAGCGCGCGCGCGATGCGCGGCGAAGCGCTGATCCGGCTCGGGGCGACCGACAAGGGCATCGCCGAGCTCGACGCCGCGACGGCGGCGGCGCCCGCGGACGCCGATCTGTGGCGCCGCTCGGCGCGCGCCCAGCAGGGCCTGGGGCGTAACCGGGAAGCGCTCGCCCGCTACAACCGCGTGCTGGAGATCGTGCCGCGCGACCCCGATGCGCTGCTGGCCAGCGCCGAGATCCACCTCGGCCTCGGCGAGCTCGACCCCGCGCGCACCATCGCGCTCTCGCTCGTCGGCAGCGCGGCGCAGGAGGCCCGGGGGCAGTACGTGCTGGGGCGCATTGCCCTCAAGCAGGATCGGACGGAGGAGGCGATCATCGCCTTCGCGCGCGCCACCAGGCTCGACGCGAAACAGGGAGCCGCGTGGGCCGGGCTCGCCGAGAGCTACCTGGTGCTGAAGGACGAGCGCAAGGCGCGCGAGGCGCTGGCGAGCGCGGCGGCACTGCCCGACGCCACCGTGGCGGTGCTGCGCCAGCTCGCCGAGCTCGAGGCGCGCGGCGGCCGGCACGCGGCGGCGCTGCCACCGCTCGAACGCGCGGTCGTCCTGCTGCCGGGCGATGCCGAGCTCAGGCTGGCGCAGGCGCGCTCGCTCGCGGCGCTGGAGCGCTGGCACGACTGCGCCAACGCGGCGCGCGAGGCCCAGCGCCTGGCGCCGAAGAACGTCGAGGCCCTGATGCTGGGCGCCGAGGCGGCCTACCGCCAGGGCAAGAACGGCGAGGCGATCGAGACGCTGAAGCGCGCGGTCGCCCTCGAGCCCGAGTCCTACGACGTGCACTTCAGGCTCGGGCGCAGCTACGCCGACAACAATCTCTACCAGGACGCCCAGACCTACCTCGAGCGCGCCGCGCGCCTGAACGAGCGCAGCGATGCGCCGCACGTCGTGCTCGGCCAGATGTACCTCAACCAGCGCTCGTACGACGCCGCCATCGCCTCGCTCACGGTGGCCTCGCTGCTGAACCCGAGCGACGTCAACCGGCGCGAGCTCGACGGCGCCTACGACCGCAAGAAGAAGGCGCAGGCGGGCACCGGCGGGCGCATCGGCATGGAAAATCTGCGCCTCGAGCGCGTATTCGCCGCGGCGCACAAGCAATACGCCACCGAGCCGCTCGGCCGCATCACGCTGCGCAACGACAGCGCCGAGGACTACAAGGGGATGCGGCTGTCGTTCTTCATCAAGGAGTACATGGATTTCCCGGTGACCAAGGACGTGCCGGAGCTCAAGTCGAAGAGCTCGCTCGAGCTGACGCTCAACGCCACCTTCAACAACAAGGTGCTCGGCATCGACGAGGACACGCGCGTGCTGGCGGTGACGACGCTCGCCATGGCCGACGCGCGCGACGGCTCGCAGGAGGTCACGCAGGCGATGACGCTGTACGGCAAGAACGCCATCGTCTGGTCGAACAGCGACATGATCGGCTCGTTCGTCACGCCGCGCGACGACTCCTTGCGCAATTTCGTGCGCGAGGCCGCCAACCGCTATGCGCCGCGCCAGGACGTGCTCAACCGCCCGCTCAGCCAGGCGGCGACGGTGTTCAACACGTTCAGCGCCCTCGGGCTGCGCTACCAGCCGGACCCGAACACGCCCTATTCCCGCCTGAGCGCCGACCAGGTGGACTACATCCAGTTTCCGCGCGAAACGCTGAAGCTGAGGAGCGGGGACTGCGACGACCTCTCGGTGCTGCTCGCCGCGGCGTACGAGAACCTCGGCATCGAGTCGGCCTTCGTCGAAGTGCCCGGGCACCTTTTCATGATGTTCCGCACCGGCCTGAAGGAAGCCGACCGCGGCCTGATCAGCCTGCAGGACGACCTGTTCGTGATGCGCGGCGGCGAGGTGTGGATCCCGGTCGAGGCCACCCTGATCTCCACGTCGTTCTCCGAAGCCTGGGCCGAGGGCGCGCGGCGCTACCAGGAGGCCGCCGCGAAGAAGCAGGTGCGCGTGGTGTCGCTGCGCCAGGCCTGGGAACGCTACCCGCCGGCGACGCTGGCCCCCGCGCCGCTGGGCGTGGAGGTGCCTTCCGGCCCGCGCGTCAGCCGCCTGATCGAGCGCGAGCAGTCGCTGTTGCTGGCGCGGCGCCTGGAGCGCGAGGTCATGCCCTACCGCCAGGCGCTGGCCGCCAATCCGAAGGACCTGGACGCACGCCTGCAGATCGGCACGATCTACGCGCGCAACGGCGTGGTGGACGTGGCGCAGCGGGAGTTCGATGCCATCCTCGAGCAGGCGCCGCGCCATGCCTCGGCGCTCAACAACCGCGGCAACCTGTTCTTCGGCCTGGGCGACTTCGAGCGCGCGCTCGAGGCCTACCGCGTCGCCGAGGAAGCCGACCCGGCGGACGGCGGCATCCGGCTCAACTCGGCGCTGGCGTACTATCGCCTCGGCAAGCTGTCCGAGGCGCGCACCAAGTTCCGCGAGGCGACGCAGCTCAGGGCCGACCTGTCGACGCAATACGGGGCCTTTGCCAAGCTGCTCGGCAACTAGGGAGCCCACCGATGAAAACCGCACGCATCCTCGCCCTCGCCGCAGCCTGCATCGCAGGGGAACTCCTGCTACTGCCGGCACCCGCTGCCGCGCAGGGCTCGGCGGCCTCGGGCGTAAAGGACCTGCTCGGCAGCCTGTGGGCCCGCCTGCGCGCCGCCACGCCGCGCTCCACCGCCGCTGCCCCTGCCGCAACCCTCACCGCCGGCCTGCGCGGCACAGAAGCCACCGAATCCGAGCTCAGGCCGTACTGGAAAGGCGACCGCGAGCAGGATCCCTCGTCGCGCAGCGAGCGCATGGCCCTGGAGGCCGCGCAGGCGCTCGCCGACGCCGGCAAGTTCCCGGAGGCGGCGCGCGCCTTCGAGGCCTTCCTGGAGGCGAACCCGCGCAGCACGCTCGCCGCCAACGCGGTGTTCGGCGCCGCGCTGTCGCGCGCGGCGATGGGGGACCGGGCGCGCGCCAGCGCCGGCTTCGAGGACTTCCTCAAGCGGGAGCCGCAGCACCCCCTGGCCGAGGACGCAAGGCAGGCGCTCGCCGCACTGCGCTAGCGGTGCTAAGATTTCCGGCCAACGGCGGCTTGGGCCGCCGTTTTTTATTCGGAGCCGTCGCATGAGCCACGTCATGAACACCTACGCCCGCCAGCCGGTCGCGTTCGTGCGCGGCGAAGGCGTGTGGCTGTGGGACGAGGCCGGCAAGAAATACCTCGACGCGCTCGCCGGCATCGCGGTCAACACGCTCGGCTATGGGCATCCTCGACTGAAAAAAGCATTGATGCAAAGGCTGGAAAGCGGCGTTCTCCATACGTCGAACCTGTGGCGCATCCCGGACCAGGAAGCCGCCGCCGACCGCATCGCCGAGATCACCGGCCTGGACGAGG
>CAZNVH010000090.1:0-3499 GCA_964576525.1 uncultured Enterobacteriaceae bacterium | reverse complement strand
GGAGCTGTGGGAGGTCAAGGCCGAGCGGCACCAGCCCGGGCTGGTGGTGCACACCGCCGGCTGGCCGCTCGACTCCGACGTCTACGGCGGCTCGTTCCTCTATCACCTGGAAGACCGCCTGGTCGCGGTCGGCTTCGTCGTCGGGCTGGGCTACGCCAATCCCTACCTCGCGCCTTTCGAAGAGTTTCAGCGCTTCAAGACGCACCCGGCGATCCGGGGCTTTTTCGAAGGCGGAAAGCGCGTCTGCTACGGCGCGCGCGCCATCGCCGCCGGCGGGCTGCAATCGCTGCCGAAGCTGGTCTTCCCCGGCGGCGCGCTGATCGGCGACGGGGCCGGGTTCCTCAACGCCTCGCGCATCAAGGGCAGCCACTGCGCGATCAAGTCGGCGATGCTCGCCGCCGACGCGGCGCACGACGCGCTCGCCGCGGGACGCGGCGGTGACGAGCTCGCCGCCTACCCCGAGGCATTCCGCGCAAGCTGGCTGCACGACGAGCTGCACCGCGCCAGGAACTTCAAGCCGTGGATGTCGAAGGGCCTCTATGCCGGGACGCTGATGGTCGGCGTCGACCAGGTGCTGTTCCGCGGCAAGGCGCCCTGGACCTTGCACCACAAGGGCCCGGATCACGCGCAAACCCGCCCGGCGAGCGAGTTCTCCCCCATCTCCTATCCCAAGCCCGACGGCGTGCTGACGTTCGACCGGCTGTCCTCGGTATTCGTCTCGAACACCAATCACGGCGAGGACCAGCCCGTGCACTTGACGCTGAAGGATCCATCGATTCCCACCAAGATCAATCTTGCGCAGTACGCCGGTCCGGAGAGCCGGTACTGCCCAGCTGCGGTATACGAGTACGTGGATCAGAAGCTGGTGATCAACGCGCAGAACTGCGTGCACTGCAAGACCTGCGACATCAAGGACCCGACGCAGAACATCGTCTGGGTGGCGCCCGAGGGCGGCGGCGGGCCGAACTACCCCAACATGTAGCGGCTAGAATGGCGCCATGGCGATATCGCCGTTCCACCGCTTCGCCGACTTCTATCCGTTCTACCTCGGCGAACACCGCAACCGCATCTGCCGGCGCCTGCACTTCATCGGCACGACGCTCGGGCTGATCGCCGTGCTGCACGCTTTTTCGACGCTCAACTTCTGGTGGCTGCTCGCCGGGCTTGCCGCCGGCTACGCCTTCGCCTGGGTCGGCCACTTTTTCTTCGAGAAGAACCGCCCGGCGACCTTCACCCACCCGCTGTACAGCTTCATGGGCGACTGGGTGATGTGGAAGGACATGCTTACCGGGAAGATCCGCTGGTGAACGGCCCCAGCCCGTTCGCGTTCTGGAGCTCGGCGGCGCCCTGGCTGAGCCTGGTCGCGTTCGCGCTGACCGTCACCCTGCTCTACACGCGGCCGCACGAGCGCGCCACTTATCTGAATACGCTGTGGCTGTTCCTGCTTGCCATCGGCGGCGAGGCCTCCGCGGCGCTGATCTGGGCGCTCGACTTCACCGGCGCCGCGACCACGGTGCACACCGTGTCGCGCATCGTCGCCTCGATCACGCTGATCCGCCTGTTCGGCTTCGCCGCCTTCCGCCTGCTGCTGCCGCTCGGCGGCAGCCAGCCGCCGCGCATCATCGAGGACCTGGCGATCATCGGCGTGTACGCGGTCTACGGCCTCGCCCAGCTGCGCGGCGCCGGCCTCGACCTCTCCAGCATCGTCACCACCTCGGCGATCCTCACCGCGGTGTTCGC
This sequence comes from uncultured Enterobacteriaceae bacterium, assembly GCA_964576525.1. Lineage (GTDB taxonomy): Bacteria > Pseudomonadota > Gammaproteobacteria > Burkholderiales > SG8-39 > SCGC-AG-212-J23. Next base: position 1,759 of record CAZNVH010000090.1, on the reverse strand, counting down.
CTTCGCCATGCAGGACACTCTCGGCAACATCCTCGCCGGCATGGCGGTGCAGCTCGACAACTCGGTGCGCATCGGCGACTGGGTCAAGGTCGACAACGTCAGCGGGCGGGTGCGCGACATCCGCTGGCGCTCGACGCTGATCGAGACGCGCAACTGGGAAACGGTGGTCATCCCGAACAGCATCCTGATGAAGGCGCGCGTCGAGATCCTCGGCCAGCGCGAAGGCGCGCCGCTGCAGTGGCGCCGCATCCTTGAGTTCATGGTCGACCCCAGCGTGCCGCCAGCACGCGTCGTCGCCATCATCGACGGCGAGATGCGCGAGCTGGCGATCCCGAACGTGGCGCGCTCGCCCTCCCCGAGCTGCGTGCTGAAGGCCTTCGACGAAGGCAACCTGCGCTACCAGCTGCGCTACTTCCTCACCGACATGCTGGAGGACGACCTGACCGACTCGATGGTGCGGGTGCACCTGTTCGCCTCGCTGCAGCGCGCCGGAATCCGCGTCGCCGAGCCGCAGCGCACGGTGCACGCCGTGAACCGCGACGAGGCGCACGCCGAGACCGTGCGCCGGCGCGAGCTGACGCGGCGCCTTGAGGCGCTCACCCGGGTCAGCCTGTTCGCCGGCCTGGCCGAGGACGACAAGGCCGACATCGCCGAGCGGCTGCAGTACGCGCCGTTCGCGCGCGGCGACGTCATCACCAAGCAGGGCAACAAGGCGCACTGGCTGTACATCCTCGCGTACGGCGAAGCCGAGGTGCTGTACGAGCCGCCCGCCGGCGGGGCGCGCGTGATCGGTGCGGTGCGCTCCGGCGAGTTCTTCGGCGAGATGGCGCTGATCAGCGGCGACGCGCGCGGCGCGACCGTGGTGGCCAAGACCGACGTCGAGTGCTACCGGCTCGACCGCGCCTCGGTCCAGGAGTTGCTGCTGACGCGGCCCGAGATCGCCGAGGAAATCCAGCGCGTGATGGGCAGCCGGCGCCCCGACCTCGAGAGCGCGCGCCAGGCATTTGCCGCCGCGCCCGTGATGGAGTCCGGCGCGCGGCTGGTGAGCCGGCTGCGCCGCCTCTTCGGAATGCGGGCATAACGCTCCCCGAGGACCTCACCGAGTCGTTCCAGCTAGCGTTCGGCGCCTCGGTGACCCTGCGCCCGCTGCGCCCGGACGACCGCGACATCGAACTCGCCTTCGTTTCCGGCCTGTCCCCCGAGACGCGCCAGAACCGGCTGCTCGGCGGCGCGAAGGCGATTACCCGCGAGTACATCGAGAGCCTGGTCAACGTCGACTATTCGCGCGAAATGGCGATCGCCGCTACAGCGATGCTCGGCGCAGAAACACTGCTCGGGGTTGCGCGCTATGTGCGCGAGGGCCCCGACGCCGAATTCGCCATCGTCATCGCCGACGCCTGGCAGGGGCGTGGCATCGGCAGCCGCCTGCTGAAGAAGCTCATCGAAGTCGCGCGCCGGCAGGGCATTCGCCGCCTGTACGGCGACATTCTCGCCACCAACCGGCCGATGCTCGAGTTCGTGCGCAAGCTCGGCTTCAACATCGGGCGCAATCCCGACGATGCGACGCTATCGCGAGCGACTTTGGATATCTGAAACCTGGGTCAGTGCCCGGTTTATTTAACGCCGGCGTTCACCGGCGCGCTGTGCGCGCGCCAGCGCGCGATAGCGCGTCCGGTGGAACGGCTGGTTAGGCAGCGCCACGTGGTAACTCCGATTCAGGAACGAGGGCGGTTGGTGGAGAACAGGTAGCGGTGGATCT
>CAZNVH010000089.1:0-4190 GCA_964576525.1 uncultured Enterobacteriaceae bacterium | reverse complement strand
GCAGACGTTGTTGCGGCCCAGCTCCAGGCCCATCTGCCGGATCGCTTCCAGGAACGGCAGCGACTCGATGTCGCCGACGGTGCCGCCGACCTCCACGATCGCCACGTCGGCTTCGCCCGCCCCGCGCTTGATGAAGGCCTTGATCTCGTCGGTGATGTGCGGGATCACCTGCACCGTGCCGCCGAGGTAGTCGCCGTGGCGCTCCTTCTTGATCACCGACTCGTAGATCTGGCCGGTGGTGAAGTTGTTCCAGCGGCGCATCTTCGAGCTCTGGAAGCGCTCGTAGTGGCCGAGGTCCAGGTCGGTCTCGGCGCCGTCCTCGGTGACGAACACCTCGCCGTGCTGGAACGGGCTCATCGTCCCAGGATCGACGTTGATGTACGGGTCCAGCTTGATGTTGGTGACTCGGATGCCGCGCGATTCTAGGATCGCGGCGAGGGATGCTGCGGCGATGCCCTTGCCAAGGGAGGAAACTACACCGCCAGTTACGAAGACATACTTGGTCATCTACCTAGGGCGTGTAGGGATGGAGGAGTCTACCGGAACTCTTCCTCCGCCACAAACGCGGCGACGACTATACTGCTCCCCGAAAGGAACCACCTCATGAACCGATTCGCATTGTTGATCACCGTGACGCTCGGCTCGGTCGGCGCGCCGGCATTCGCGCAGAAGCCGTCGGTCACCGGCGACAGCGCAACCGTGAGTTCGCCCGGCAAGGCGGCCACCGCCAACGTCGTCAGGGTTACCGCCTCGGTCGAGGCGGTGGATGCGGCGAGCCGCACGGTCACCCTCAAGGGCCCGCGCGGCACCGTGCAGACCCTGACGGTCGGCCCCGAAGTCAAGAACTTCGACCGGATCAAGGTCGGCGATCTCGTCGTGGTGCGCTATGTCGAGGCGCTTACGCTCGAGCTGAAGAAGGGCGGCGCCGGGATCCGCGAGCGCTCGGAGGTCGCCGATGCCGTGACCGCCAAGCCGGGCGCCCAGCCGGCGGCGGCCGCGGCGCGGCGGATCAAGGTCATCGCCGACGTGGTCGCGGTGGACCCGAAGAAGAGCACCATCACGCTGCGCGGGCCCAAGCGCACGGTCGAGCTCAAGGTGCGCAACCCGGAGCACTTCAAGGTGGTCAAGGTCGGCGACCAGGTCGAGGCGACCTACACCGAGGCGGTGGCGATCTCGGTCGAGCCCGCAGCACCCAAGGTGCCGGCCGAAAAGACGAAGTAGCCCTTCAGGGCGCCTGCAGCTCGCTACGGCTGCGGAAGTGCTCGAGCGCTTCCGGGTTGGCGAGCGCCTCGAGGTTCTTCACCGGTCGTCCGTGCACGACATCGCGCACCGCGAGCTCGACGATCTTGCCGCTCTTGGTGCGCGGGATGTCGGCGACCTGCAGGATCTTGTCGGGGACATGCCGCGGCGTGGTGTTGTCGCGGATTTGCCTTTTTATTCTATTAATCAAACCCTCCTCCAAACCGATGCCTTCTTTCAACTTCACGAACAGCACCACCCGCACGTCGCCCTGCCAGTCCTGGCCGATGACCAGCGATTCGAGCACCTCGTCGAGGCGCTCGACCTGGCGGTAGATCTCGGCGGTGCCGATGCGCACGCCGCCGGGGTTGAGCACTGCGTCGGAGCGGCCGTAGATGATCATGCCGCCGTTCTCGGTGAGCTCGCACCAGTCGCCGTGGCGCCAGACGTTGGGATACTTCCCGAAATAGGCCGCGCGGTACCGGGCGCCGTCCGGGTCGTTCCAGAAGCCGATCGGCATCGCCGGAAAGGGCTTGGTGCAGACCAGTTCGCCCTTTTGGTTTTTCAATGAATTTCCAGAATCATCAAAAACTTCGACGGCCAACCCGAGGCCCTTGGCCTGGATCTCGCCGCGCCATACCGGCCCCACCGGGTTGCCGAGCACGAAGCACGACACGATGTCGGTGCCGCCCGAGATCGACGACAGGCAGACGTCTTCCTTGATGTTCGCGTAGACGTAGTCGAAGCCCTCGGCCGACAGCGGCGAGCCGGTCGAAAGCACCGTGCGCAGCCGCTCCAGGCGGTGCGTCTCCTTCGGCTTGAGCCCGAGCTTGGCGATGGCGTCGAGGTACTTGGCCGAGGTGCCGAAGTGCGTCATGCCTTCGGCGTCGGCGAAGTCGAACAGCACCTTGGCGCGCGCGACGAAGGGCGAGCCGTCGTAAAGCAGCAGGGTGGCGCCCGAGGCGAGCCCGGAGACCAGCCAGTTCCACATCATCCAGCCCAGGGTGGTGAAGTAGAACAGGCGGTCGCCCTCCTTCACGTCGCTGTGCAGCCGGTGCTCCTTCAGGTGCTGCAGCAGCGCGCCGCCGGTGCCATGGACGATGCACTTCGGCACCCCGGTGGTGCCCGAGGAATACAGGATGTAGAGCGGGTGGTTGAACTCGACCGGCTCGAAGCGGATCTCGCCCGCGTCGAAGGGCTCGAGGAAGTCGTAGAGCGAGGTCCCGGCCGTCACCGGCGCGCCGAGGTAGTCGATGACAACGCACTCCTGCACGCTGGGCAGCTGGTCCAGCACCTGCGCCGCTTTCTCCTGCGAATCGAACTCCTTGCCGCTGTAGAGGTAGCCGTCGGCGCAGAACAGGATCTTGGGCTCGATCTGCCTGAAGCGGTCGAGCACGCCCTGCACGCCGAAGTCCGGCGAGCAGCTCGACCAGATCGCGCCGAGGCTGGCGGTGGCGAGCAGCGCCGCGGTGGCTTCCGGCACGTTCGGCAGGTAGCCCGCCACCCGGTCGCCCTTCCGCACCCCGGCATCCGCGAGCGCCTGCGCCATCCGTGACACCAGGTCGTAGAGCTGGCGCTTCGACAGGTGGCGCTTGATCCGGTCCTCGCCCCAGAACGCGATCGCGCCGGTGGCGTCGCGGCTGCGCAGCAGGTTCTCGGCGTAGTTCAGCCGGCCCTCCGGAAACCAGGTCGCGCCGGGCATGCGCTCCGCGTTGATCAGCCGCCGCAGCCCCGGGTCGCCGCGCACCTGGCCGAAGCGCCAGAGCAGCTCCCAGAAGTCCGGGCTCGACTCGACCGACCAGCGGTGCAGCTCGGCGAAGCTCGATTTGCCGGCGAGCTTCATGAAGCGCGCCAGCTCGGTCTTCGCCGCGCGCTCCGCCGACGGCGTCCACAGCGGCGTCATGCGAGCCGCGCCCGGATGCCGTCGGGAATGCGCAGCGGCTTCTGCTTCTCGGCGTCGACGAACACCACTTTCGCCTCGCCATCGGCATAGAGCTCGCCGCCCACCCTCATCTCATAGAAGGTCGGGACGCTGGAACCCCCGGGCGCCCCGGCAAACACCCGCACCTCGACCGTGCCGGGGTAGTTGATCGGCTTCTTGAAGTTGCACGAGGCGTTGACGATGACGATGCCGATCTTCGACCAGGCCTCGCCGCGCGGCAGCAGCGCCTCGAACCAGCCGATGCGCGCCTGCTCCATGTAACGGAAATACACCGTGTTGTTGACGTGCCCCATTGCGTCCATGTCGCCCCAGCGGATCGCGATGCTCTCGGTGTGGACGAGCTTTCTGGGTTCCATCGGGCGCTGATTATAATTCCCGCATGTCCCGCGAATCGATGCAGTACGACATGGTGGTCGTCGGCGGCGGCCCCGCGGGACTCGCCGCCGCGATCCGCCTCAAGCAGCGCTCGCCCGAGCGCTCCGTCTGCGTCCTCGAAAAGGGCTCCGAGATCGGCGCGCACATCCTGTCGGGCGCGGTGATGGACCCGCGCGCGCTCGGAGAGCTGATACCGGACTGGAAAGGGAAGGAAGCCCCGCTCAAGACCCCGGTCAGTGAGGACCGCTTCCTCTTCCTCACGGAAACGGGATCCTTCAAAACCCCAGCGTGGATGCTGCCCGCCTGTTTCAAGAACCATGGAAACTACGTCGTCAGCCTGGGCAACGTCTGCCGCTGGCTGGGCAAGCAGGCCGAGGCGCTGGGCGTCGAGATCTTCCCGGGGTTCGCCGCTTCCGAGGTCCTGTACGAGGGGAACGCCGTCAAGGGGGTTGCTACCGGTGACCTGGGAATCAACAGGAATCATCAGAAAACAGAAGCCTATCAACCGGGCATGGAGCTGCACGGCAAGTACACCCTGTTCGCCGAAGGTTGCCGGGGCCAGCTCGGCCTCCAACTCGAGGCGAAATACCGTCTGCGCGAGGGCGCCGACCCGCAGGTCTACGGCATCGGCCTG
>CAZNVH010000088.1:0-51912 GCA_964576525.1 uncultured Enterobacteriaceae bacterium | reverse complement strand
TGGAACTCGTGGCAGTTGCGGCACTCGAGGGAGTCGTTGGCCTTCATGCGCGCCCACTCGCGCTCGGCGAGCTCCGGGCGCTTGGCGAGGAACTTCTCGCGCGTGCTGATGGTGGCGAAGATCCAGCCCCAGACCTCCTTCGAAGCCTGCATCTTGCGCGCCATCTTGTGCGTCCAGTCCCTGGGCACGTGGCAGTCGGAGCACTTCGCGCGCACGCCCGAGCGGTTGGTGAAGTGGATGGTCGGCTGGATCTCCTGGTAGACGTTGTCGCGCATTTCGTGGCAGCCGATGCAGAACTGCTCGGTGTTGGTGAATTCCATGGCGGTGTTGAAGCCACCCCAGAAGACGATACCGGCGACGAAGCCGCTCACGACCAGGAAGCCGAGGCTGTAGTAGGCGCTCGGACGCCACAGGGTGCGCCAATACCGCCGCAGCAGGTCGCGCATTATTTCTTGTTTTTCCTGATGATCGACTCGACATCGCGGAAGCTGTTCTTCACCGCCGGATTGGCCTCCATCTGAACGACGTGGCACTGGTCGCAGAAGTAGCGCCGCGGCGAGACATCGGCGAGGAAGTTGCCGTCGCGGTCCAGATAGTGCGTGATGCTGATCGGCGTGGCCTGCGTTTCCGTGGCGCGCGTGCGCGCGTGGCACGTCATGCAGCGGTTGGCGAAGCGGTCGACCTGGTAGTTGTCGGTCTTGTGCGGGATGGTCGGCGGCTGCATGGCGTAGGAGCGCACGCGCTTCTTGTCGTTGTTCTCCGCGTTGACCATCGGCGCCGGCCGCCCCTCCTGGTCGACCGGCACCGCCCCGCGCAGGGGGTCATGCTGGGAAAACGCAGTTGAACAAAGAATGTTTGAAAAAAGAACAATAGCGATCGGGAATTTCATACCTTGACCACCTTGCAGGCGCACTTCTTGAAGTCGGTCTGCAGCGAGATCGGGTCGGTGGCGTCGAGGGTTACCTTGTTGATGAGCTGGCTCGAGTCGAACCAGGGCACGAAGATCACGCCGCGCGGCGGCTTGTTGCGGCCGCGCGTCTCGACGCGGCTGCGCATCGCGCCGCGCCGCGAGACGATCTCGACGTCGTCGCCGCGGCGCAGGTTGAGCGCCTTGGCGTCCTCCGGGTGCATGTACGTCACGGCGTTCGGAAAGGCGAGGTGCAGCTCGGGCACGCGGCGTGTCATCGAGCCCGAGTGCCAGTGCTCGAGAACCCGGCCGGTGGTGAGCCACAGCGGATAGTCCTTGTCGGGCGATTCCGCGGCCGGCTCATAGGGCAGCGCGTAAATGTAGGCCTTGTTGTCAGGGTTGCCGTAGAACTGGAAGCCGGTGCCGGCCTTCACGTAGGGGTCCGAGCCCTCGCGGAAGCGCCAAAGGGTCTCCTTGCCGTCGACGACGGGCCAGCGCAGGCCGCGCACCTTGTGGTACTCGTCGAAGGGCGCGAGGTCGTGGCCATGCCCGCGGCCGAACTTCGCGTATTCCTCGAACAGACCTTTCTGCACGTAAAAGCCGAAGTGCTTCGCCTCGTCGTTCGCGTATCCGGAGTTCAGCTGAGAATTCGGAAAGGCATCGACCTGGCCGTTCCTGAACAACACGTCGTAGAGCGTCTTGCCGCGGTACTCTGGCTTCTTCGCCAGCAAGTCGGCGGGCCAGACTTCCTCCATGCGGAAGCGCTTGGCGAACTCCATGATCTGCCACAGGTCCGAGCGCGCCTGCCCTGGCGCGTTCACCAGCTGCTGCCAGAAGGCCGTGCGGCGCTCGGCGTTGCCGAAGGCGCCCTCCTTCTCCACCCACATGGCACTCGGCAGGATCAGGTCCGCGCCGGCGCTGCTCACGGTCGGATAGACCTCGGACACCACGATGAAATTGTCCGGGTTGCGGAAGCCGGGCCAGGTCTCCTGCGTCGCGTTTGCGGCGGCCTGCACGTTGTTGGTGGTCTGCGTCCAGTAGCAGTTGAGCTTGCCGTCTTTCAGCATCCGGCTCTGCAGCACGGCGTGGAAGCCCGGCTTCTCGGGGATGGTGCCGGCGGGCAGCTTCCAGATCTCCTCGGTGAGCGCGCGGTGCTTCGGGTTGGTGACCACCATGTCGGCGGGCAGGCGGTGCGAGAACACGCCGACCTCCCGCGCCGTGCCGCAGGCCGAAGGCTGGCCGGTGAGCGAGAACGGGCTGTTGCCCGGCGTCGAGATCTTCCCGGTGAGGAGGTGGAGGTTGTAGATCATGTGGTTCGCCCACACGCCGCGCGTGTGCTGGTTGAATCCCATGGTCCAGAACGACATTACCTTGACCTTCGGGTCGGCGTAGAGGCGCGCTAGGCGCTGCAGCCGGTCGGCCGGCACGCCGCAGAGCTTCGAGACGGAATTGACGTCGTACTTCGAGACGAATTTCGCGAACTCGTCGAAGCCGATTGGCTTGAAGCCGCCCGGATCGGCGGCGTTAGCCGCCTTCTTCTGCAGGGCGTGCTCGGGACGCAGGCCGTAGCCGATGTCGGTGTTGCCGAGGCGGAAGGCGACGTGCTTGTTGACGAAGTCGCGGTTCACCGCCTTGTTCTGGATGATGTAATTGGCGATGTAGTTCAGGATCGCGAGGTCGGTCTGCGGCGTGAAGGTGAGCGCGAGATCCGCCAGGTCGTAGCTGCGGTGCTCGAAAGTGGACAGCACCGCCACCTGCACGTGGGGGTGGCCGAGGCGCCGGTCGGCGACGCGCTGCCACAGGATCGGGTGCATCTCCGCCATGTTCGAGCCCCACAGCACGAAGGCGTCGGCGTGCTCGATGTCGTCGTAGCAGCCCATCGGCTCGTCGATGCCGAAGGTGCGCATGAACGCCGCCGCCGCGCTCGCCATGCAGTGGCGCGCGTTCGGGTCGATATTGTTGGAGCGAAAGCCCGCCTTCATCAGCTTGACCGCGGCGTAGCCTTCCCAGATGGTGGACTGGCCCGACATGAACATGCCCACCGAGGACGGCCCCTTGGCCTTCAGCGCGGCCTTCCATTTCTCGGCCATGATGTCGAAGGCGCGCTCCCAGCTCACCGGCGTGAACTCGCCCGACTTGTCGTAGCGGCCGTTCTTCATGCGCAGGAGCGGCGTCTTCAGCCGGTCCTCGCCGTACATGATCTTGGAGAGGAAGTAGCCCTTGACGCAGTTGATGCCGCGGTTCACCTCGGCCTGCGGGTCACCGTGTGTCGCCACCACCTGCCCGTCCTTCACCGCGACGTTCACGCCGCAGCCCACGCCGCAGAAGCGGCAGGGCGCCTTGGACCACTTGAGCCGCGAGGCTGCGGCATCAGTGACGATGTTGGTCGCGAGCGCGGGCAGCGAAGTGCCGGCCGCCGCGGTGGCGGCGGCGGAGCGGATCATGAAGTCGCGACGGGAGATCTTTTCGGGCATCGACCAGGGGTACACGCCGCTAGGCGGCGTCGGCAGGCGCATCAGGCTCGCGGGAAGAGCCCGGCGTTCGGGCAGTCCCGCGCCGGCGTGGCGGCGCCCGCAGCGAGCCGCCGGACGCACTCCCGCCGTGCGTTGCATACAAAGCAGCGCAGCTCGGCCTGCCGCAGCGCCCGTTGGCCGATCTCCTCCTCCGCATCGGCACGGCGGATGCCCTGGTTGAGGAGGAATTTCCAGATCGGCAGCTCTGCGCCGCCGCTCATCAGGCGGCGCCACGGAGGCAGCACGCCCAGCAACAGCCCGGCCAGCACGGCAGCGAAGATCAGAGCGAAGAGGGCGCTGGCATCGAGGCTGATCATGCCGCCCCCGTCAGGCCCTTCGCGCGCCGGAACAGCGCCTCGTTCGGGCAGTCCACCGGCCTGCGACCGAGCCAGCCGCCGAAGAGCCCGGTCTCACAGGCCTTGCGTTCCGAACAGTGCGCGCAAAGGCGCACCGCGCGCGAAAGTCCGTTGAACCCGACGACTTCCTCTACCTGGGTCAGCGTCAGCCCTTGCCGCTTGAGCATGCGGAAGAAGGGCAATGGCTCTGGGCTCGACAGCACTTTGCGCACCCCGTCCGCCAGGCCCCACAGAAGCATGACGGCGATGGCGAGCCAGGCGACGGTCATGATGGCGTCCACGTAAGCGTTCATGGGGCCTCCATGCGCCGCACCTAACGGACCACCAGGGTGGGGATGTCCGAGTGCGTGAGCACTTCGACCGTCTCGCTGCCGTACCAGAGCCTGGCGAGCCCCTTGCGCCCGTGCGAGCTCATGAAGATGGCATCGCAGCCGTGGCGTTTCACGGCAGCGATGATCGCCTCATAAGGCTTGTTGCTGAGCGCATGGTCGCCGGCGCAGACCACGCCGCAGGTGCGCGCCTTCTCCAGGGCTTTCGCCAGGATCGCCTTGGCCTTCTCGGCCGAGCGCCGCTCGTGCTCGGCGAGCGAGACCACCGGCTGGTGGGCCATTACCGAGGAGGTGCTGGGCAGCTCGTACTCGGGAACGGCGGTAAAAAATGTGATCCGAGCGCCCGCTTCGCGCGCGAAGTCGATGCCCGAGTCGACCGCCTTGTCCGCGATCTCGGAGCCGTCTGTGGGAATCAGGATGTGCTTGTACATGGGGAACCTCTCACCTTTCGAAAATCAGCGTTGAGTGCAGCTCGGGAACCGGCGTCGCCTCGATCAGCCGCGCGAGCATCGTCACGTGCTCGCGCTCCTCGGCCGCCATCTCCCTCGCCAGGGCGCGCAGCGCCGGGTCGCTCGCGGTGAAGCAGACGTGCTCGAAAAACGTGTGGGCGCGCTGCTCGGCATGCAGCGCGACGGCGAGGGCCTGCCGCGGCGTCATGAGGCGCAGCACCAGCTCGCGCGCCGGAACCTCCGGAATGCCGGCATCGAGCCATTTGTACTCGTGGGTCTTCAGCGCCGGCAGCTCGACGCCGCTGGTGCGGCGCTGCAGCGCGTCCAGGTGCTCGGCCTCGGTCCGGGCCAGCCCGGCGAACACGGCCGCGAGCTCGTCGCGGCCCTCGTCCGCCATGCGCTGGGCGAACTCGGCGTAGCGCTCGGCGGCCTCGCGCTCGATGGCGATGGCGTGGGCGTAGAGTTCGGCCGGAGATTCGATGAACCGCATCGGGCCACTGTACTCAGCCCGCTGGCGGTGCTTTTGACCTAGATCAACGCGGCGAGCAGATAAAGGCCGCCAAGTCGGCCATCACCTGATCGTTGCGGCCGATCCACAGGTGGCCGCCGTCCGGATAGTCGATGTGGCGGGCGCCGGCAATGTGCGCCGCGGTGTAGCGCGCGGCGTCGTTTATCACGGGATGGTCGTTCGCGACGCTGATGACCAGCGTGGGCGCGGCGATGCGCTCCAGCTCGTAGCGGCGCAGCGAGGAGATGACGGCGAAGTCGTTCTTCAGCCCGTCCTCGCGCAGGCTGAGCGGCAGGGGCTGCTCGATCATGCGCACGAGCCGCGCGCGCTCCTCCGGACTGGCTTTGGGCTGGGACAGGACGTAAGGCAAGACCTTGGAAATCAGCCAGAACGTGAAATCCGTGCTCGCCGCCGCCAACAGGTAGCGCACTTCACGCGGCAGCCGGGCTACCGGATTGCCCTCCGCCCGCGGCGCATAGGCGGCGGGCACCATGAGGACCATCGCGGTCAGCCGCTTCGCATGGCGCAGGGCGAATTGCATCGTCGAGGGCGAGCTGGCTGGCGTATTCACGGGTCTGGTCGATGCCGCCGGCACCGCCGTGAACCAGCAGCACCGCGGGGCCGCTGCCGAAGGAGGAATACTCGATCGCTCCGCAAGCGGTTTGCGCGAGCTGGCTGCCGAGCGTCACGCGCTCGCTCGCCGCGGCAAGATCGCTGCGGTAAACGGCGTAGAGCGCAGCGGCCGCGGCGGCCAGGAGTGCTGCGGCGACGAGTGCGGTTCTTCTTCTCAGCGAAGCTAGACCTTATATTCGGGGGTAATGAAGTACAAGGACTACTACAAGACCCTGGGGGTCGCGCGCGGCGCCGGCGAGGACGAGATCAAGAAGGCCTTCCGCAAGCTCGCCCGCAAGTACCATCCCGACGTCTCCAAGGAGCCGAACGCCAAGGAGAAGTTCCAGGAGGTGTCCGAGGCCTACGAGACGCTGCACGACAAGGAAAAGCGCGCCGCCTACGACAGCCTGGGCAGCGGCTTCCGCCCCGGCCAGGATTTCCGCCCGCCGCCCGACTGGTCGGAGCGCTTCGGCCGTGGCGGCCAGGACTTCGGCGGCATCGACCTGTCCGACCTGTTCGAATCGTTCGGCCGGGGAGCGCGCAGGCGGAACACGCAGTTTCCGGGCGAGGACTACGAGGTCGGCGCGCGCCTGAGCCTCGATGAAGCCTATCGCGGCACCGCGCGCCAGCTGCGGCTGGGCGAGCGCGAGATCACGGTGCGGATCCCGAAAGGGGCGACCGACGGGCAGCGGCTGCGGCTGCGCGGCAAGGGCGGCCCCGGGATGAACGGCGGGCCGCCCGGGGACCTCTACCTGCAGATCGCGCTCGAGCCGCACGCGCTGTTCCGCGCCCGCGGCCACGACCTCGAGATCGAGGTGCCGATCGCGCCCTGGGAGGCGGCGCTCGGGGCGGAAGTGGAGATCCCGACGCTCGAGGGGCGCGTGACGATGAAACTGCCGCCAGGCTCGCAGTCGGGCCAGAAGCTGCGCCTCGCCGGCAAGGGCCTGCCCAAGCCCGGCGCGGGCGCCGGTGATCTCTACGCGGTGCTGAGCATCGCGGTGCCGGCCACGCTGACCGACGCTGAAAAGAAGCTGTACGAGGAGTTGCGCGAGTCGTCCCGCTTCAACCTGCGGGAGCGCTGGCCGCTAAAATCATCGCGATGAGCGTCAGCCTCGGCAAGCGCACCAGCTCCAACCTGTTCCGCTACCAGCCGCAGCCGCGCGCCGGCGAGCGCATCGACCTGAGCGGGTTCAACCGCGTGCTGCGCGTCGACGCCGCGCAGAGGCGGCTCGAGGTCGAGGGCCTGGCGACCTTCGAATCCGTGGTCGACCATACGCTGCCGCACGGCCTGGTGCCGCTGATCACCCCCGAGCTCAAGCACATCACCGTCGGCGGCGCCGTGGTCGGCATCGGCATCGAGTCGAACTGCTACCGGCACGGCTTCGTGCACGACGGCATGCTCGAGGCCGAGGTGCTGCTGCCCGACGGCCGCGTCGTCGCCTGCAGCGCGCAGGGCGAGCACGCCCGGCTGTTTCGGGCGCTGCCCAATTCCTACGGCACGCTCGGCTACATCCTGCGCGCCACCATGCGCCTGATGCCGGCGCTGCCCTACGTCCACCTGCACACCACCCGCTTCGACGACGTCGACGCCTACCTCGAGGCGATGCGCGCGGCCACGGAGCGCGCCGACGTGGACTTTGTGGAAGGACTCTTTTATTCAGAATCCAAGCTTTTTCTCACGGTCTCGCGCTTCATCGACAAACCACCGCGCGTGGACGACATCCTGCGCCGGAACATCTTCTACCGCCTGATCGAGCGCGAGCCCGACGTCTATCTCACCACCAAGGACTACCTGTTCCGCTACGACCCCGACTGGTTCTGGAACCTGCCCGAGACGCCGGCGTACCGGCTGTTCCGCCGCTTCGCCCCCGCGGCGATGCGCAATTCCGGCTTCTACAAGCGCTACATGGACGCCAAGACGCGGCTGCTCGGCCGCTCAGCGCCGGCGAGGCCGGACGCGGAGGAACCGCTGATCCAGGACTGGGAGGTGCCGTGGGAGCACGCCGCGGAGCTGACGCGCTACGCCCTGCGCGAGGTCGACCTCGGCGGCCGGCCGTGGATCGCCACGGCGATCCGCACGCCGGCGTCGCCGACGCTTTATCCGGTCAGGCCCGACACGCTGTACTACAACCTCGGCTGCTACTGCCAGGTGCGCAAGCCCGCCGGAAAGGGCGACTACCACTACACGCGCATCATGGACCGCAAGTGCTTCGATCTCGGCGGCATCAAGATGCTCTACTCCTCGACCTTCCTGTCGCGCGCCGAGTTCGATCGCCGCTACAACGGCGCCGAGTACGAAAGCCTCAAGTCGCTGTACGACCCGCAGCGGCGCCTGCGCGGGCTGTTCGAGAAGTGCGTGATCGGCGCGCCCTAGGCGGCGCGCCCGTTGCGCTTGTCGCGGTCGCGGAACGGCAGCGGGTACAGGAACTCGCGGCCCATCGGGTAGCCCGTCCGCGTGACGTTGCCCTTCGAGAACACGACCTGGAACAGGTGCAGGCGGCCCGCGGGTGAGCGGAACATCTCGGCGCAGCCGTACAGGTAGAGGCGCCAGAGGCGCCGGAAGCGATCGTCGAAGTGCTGCGGGTCGAGCGCGTGGATCCGGTCCCAGTTGCGGTCGAAGCGTTCAGCCCATACGTCCAGGGTCAGGGCGTAGTGGCGGCGCATGTTTTCGACGTCGAGCAGCTCGAGCCCGGCCTTCTCCATCTCGACGATGACGTCGGCGAGGCTCGGGATCCAGCCGCCCGGGAACACGTACTGGCGGATGAAGAAATCCGTGTCGAGGCGCCCGACGTGGCCGATGAAGTGCAGCAGGCCGAGGCCGCCCTTCTTCAGGTAGCTGGCGTGCGCCCGGATGAGCTCGGCGAGCTGGCCGCGGCCGGCGTGCTCCAGGCAGCCGATCGACGCCACTTTGTCGAACGTGCGCCCGGCGTCGCGGAAGTCGGAGTGCATCTGCAGCGAGCTGCCGAGGCCGCGGCGCTCGATCTCGCGCTGCGCGTACTCGGCCTGCGAGCCGGTGGTGTTGATCGCGGTGACCTTCACGCCGTAGTGCTCGTGCGCGTGCAGCATGAAGCCGCCGAAACCGCTGCCGACGTCGACCACCTCGTCGCCGGGCTTGAGCAGGAGCTTGCGCGCGACGTGGTCGCACTTGTCGCGCTGCGCCTCCTCGAGCGTGCGCGTGCCCTCTTTCCAGTACGCGCAGGTGTAGAGCATCAGCGGGTCGTCCAGCCAGAGTTTGTAGAACTCCGGCGTGAGCGCGTAGTGGAAGTTGGCGTTGCGGCGCGCCTGCTCGCGCCCGGCGTTCGAGTGCCCGATCTCGTGCCAGCGGTTGCGGATCCAAGCGAGCACGCCGCCCGCCATGCGGCCCTCGATGCCGGCGGCGAGCGCCGCGGAGAAGCTGCCTTCGACGTCGACCTCGCCCTCGAGGTAGGCCTCCATCAGCCCGACGTAGCCGAAGGCGGTCACGCGCCAGTAGGCGCGCGGCCGGCGGAACACCAGCGTGAACGCCGCAGCGCCCTCGCGCGCGGGGGACTCGGCGCCGTCGACATGGCGTACCGCGAACGGCACCGCGGTGCCTTCTGCGACGCGCCGCAGCTTGGCTTCGACCAGTGACCTCACGGACGAAATTTTACCGTTCCGCCCCGGCGCCGGGGGCGAGGTTCCAATTGAGCCCGTCCATCGATCGGATTGTGATTTTTGATTTGATCTATCAAGCGCCTAGACGTAGGCTGGTCTCCCACCCCAGGAGGACTTCATGAAAGCGCTCAAGGGCAGCAAGACGCACGACAACCTCAAGGCCGCGTTCGCCGGCGAGTCGCAGGCCAACCGCCGCTACCTGTATTTCGCCGCCAAAGCCGACGTCGAGGGCCAAAACGACGTCTCGGCGCTGTTCCGCTCCACCGCCGAGGGCGAGACCGGCCACGCGCACGGCCATCTCGAGTACCTCGAAACGGTGGGCGACCCGGCGACCGACCTGCCGATCGGCCGCACGCGCGAGAACCTGAAGGCGGCGGTCGCGGGCGAGACCCACGAGTACACCGACATGTACCCCGGCATGGCGAAATCGGCGCGCGACGAAGGCTTCGGCGAGATCGCCGACTGGTTCGAGACGCTGGCGAAGGCCGAGCGCAGCCACGCCAATCGCTTCCAGAAGGCCCTCGACAGCCTGTCCGACTGATGCGGGAGGGGTCGCTCGAAGCTCCGACCCGGCATCCGCTCGACTGGAAGAACCCGCAGTTCTGGGACCCGGCGAGCGCCGAGAAGGAGCTCGAGCGGGTCTTCGACATCTGCCACGGGTGCCGGCGCTGCGTGAGCCTGTGCACCGCGTTTCCGACGCTATTCGACCTGGTCGACGCCTCGCCGACCCTGGAAGTCGACGGCGTGCAGAAGGCCGACTACGCCAAGGTGGTCGACCAGTGCTACCTCTGCGACCTGTGCTTCATGACGAAGTGCCCGTACGTTCCGCCGCATCCGTGGAACGTCGACTTTCCGCACGTCATGCTGCGCGCCAAGGCGATCCGGTTCAAGGAGGGCGTCAAGTTCCGCGACCGCCTGCTCTCCTCCACCGACGCGATCGGCAAGCTCGCGGCGATCCCGGTGGTCGCTCAGACGGTCAACGCGGTAAATCGCAATGGTTTTTCCAGGGCCCTTCTTGAGAAAACCCTGGGAATCCACAAGGACCGCGAGCTGCCGCCCTACGCGCCCAGAAAATTTCGCAGTACTGCTGAAAAAGCAAAAGCGTTCCCCGTGCGCGACGGCAAGAACGCCCCGGGCAAGGTGGCGATCTTCGCCACCTGCTATGCGAACTACAACGAGCCCGTCATGGGCCACGACCTCCTCGCAATCCTCGAGCACAACGAGGTCCCGTACGTTCTCGTCGAACAAGAGGCGTGCTGCGTCATGCCGAAGCTGGAGCTTGGCGATCTAGAAGGCGTCGATCGCCTGAAACGGAAGAACATCTCGGCGCTGGCCAAGCTGGCCCGGGAGGGGACCGCGATTCTCACCCCGGTTCCGTCCTGCACGCTGATGTTCAAGCAGGAGCTGCCGCTGATGTATCCGAACGACGCCGACGTGATCGCGGTGCGCGATGCGATGTTCGACCCGTTCGAGTACTTCATCCAGCGGAAGAAGGACGGCCTGCTGAAGACCGACTTCAGGGAAAAGCTCGGAAAGGTCTCTTACCACGTCCCCTGCCACTCGCGCGTGCAGAACATGGGGCAGAAGACGCGCGAGCTGCTCGAGTCGATCCCGGGCACGCAACTCACCACGGTCGAGCGCTGCTCCGGGCACGACGGCACCTGGGGCGTGAAGGCCGAGTACTACGCCAACTCGATGAAGATCGGCCGCCCGGTGTTCCGCCAGATGGCCGAGCCCGCCCCGGACTACGTAGCCTCCGACTGCCCGATCGCCGCGCGCCACATCCTGCAGGGCATGGGCGAAAGCGGCGCCAGGGCGGAGAAACTGCATCCGCTTTCTCTCCTGCGCAAGGCTTACGGCATTTAGCCTGCTGCTGGCGGGCTGCGCCGGGACGCTGCCGCCCGGCGAGCCTGCGTTCGGCGTGCTCGGCGATACGCCCTACTCCGACGGGGAAGTCGAGCGCCTCGACCGCCTGATCGACGAGATGAACGCGCAGCCGCTCGAGTTCGTGGTGCACGTCGGCGACATCGGCTCGAGCCGGCTGGCGTGCGCCGATGACTGGCTGGTCGAAAGAAAAAAACAATTCAGCCGCATCCGGCACCGCTTCGTGCTCCTGCCCGGCGACAACGAGTGGAGCGACTGCAAGAACCCGCTCGAGCGCCTGGCGCGCTGGCGCGAGCTGTTCTGCGAGACGCCGCAGGAGTTCTGCGAGCACCGGCGCTGGGAAGCCGGCGGGCTGGTGTTCGTGACGCTCAACGTGCCCGGCAACAGCAACAACCTGCGCCACCCCGAGCACGCGCCGCGCATGCAGGCGGTCCTCGCGTTCCTTGAAGAATCAGCGCTTCATGCCCGGAACGCGCGCGGCCTGGTGGTGTTCATGCAGGCCAATCCCTTCGTGACGTTTCCGCGGGACGGGTATGCCTCCCTGAGGGAGAAACTCGCATCCCTGCCGGGAAAAATCGTCCTGATCCACGGCGACACGCACATCGCGGTCGACGACGAGCCGCTGCCCGGGCTGCGGCGCATCGAGGTGTGGGGCTCGCCGATCGTCGCCTGGACGCGGCTCGAGTTCAGCGAACTACCGAGTCGATCAGCACGCTGACGCCCTGGGCGTCGTTGGCCACCGCGGCGCTCGCGCCCTGCAGGTCGCCGGGCTGCGGCGCGGCCTGGCCGGATTTCGACACGCGCGCGCCGACTACCACGCGCGCATGCTTCGACAGCGTCATTCCCGGCGCCATCGCCATCGAGTCGTCGAGCTCGAACTCGAGCGGCAGCTCGCGCACCCTGGCGCGCTTCACTGCGAGCGGCATCGGCGGCCCTTCCACGGCGCGCGCGAAAACGAACACCGTGTCGTCCGGCGCCGCCTGCGCGGCGAGCCGGGGCGAAAGCCTGACCACGCCGGCGAGCTTCTTCCCCGCCGGCGCCTTGCCCAGCTGGGCGCGCGCCTCGTCGAGGCTGCCGCGGATCTGCCGCGCGTCCTCCGAGCCGGAGGGCATCAGCGGCAGCATGCGCTCCCAGTGGCGCGCCGCGGCGGCGTAATCCCTGCGCTCGAACGCCGCGGTGCCGGCGAGCGCGAGCCCCTTGAGGTTCTCGGGATCGATCTCGAGCGCACGCAGCACCAGCCGCTCGGGCTCGCCCTCGAGCCGCTGGCCGCGGGCCATGGCGAGCACGTCGGCGAAGTCCACGAGGATCTGCGGGTCGCGCGGCGAGCGCGCCGCCGCCTTGGCGTAGGCGTCGGCGGCTTCGGGGAAGCGCCCGAGAACGGCGTTGGAGCGCCCGAGCAGCTTCCAGCCCTCGGTGTCGTCCGGGTGCTCGCGCAGGCGCGCGCCCAGCCGCTCGACCATCGCAACGAGCTGCGCAGTGTCTGCCGCGTGCGTGTCTGGCTGCGGCACGATCGCCAGCGGGCTGCCGACGGCGAAATACAGCGCGACCGCGAAGATCGGCAGCGCGGCGCCCAGCGCGACGGCGAGGCCGCGGCCGCCGCTGCGCGCCGCCGGCGCGTCGGGCGCGGCGGCGTCGGCGAGCAGCCGGGCTTCGAGCTCGGCGCGGGCGCCGGCGTGCTCGCTTTGCGCCAGCTTGCCGGCGGCGAGGTCGGCGTCGAGCTCGCGCAGCTGGTCGCGATAAATCGAGATGTTGAGGTCGCGCTGCGAGACGCCCGCGCCCGGGGCGGCGCGCAGCAGCGGCCGCAGCACGAGCGCGAGCACCCCGGCGGCGAGCGCCGCGCCGATCGCCCAGAACAGCGTCATTCGAGGAGCTTCGCCACGCGCGCCCGCTCGTCCGGCGTGAGCTCGGGCGGCGGCGCGCGGCGCCGGGCGATGCGCCGCGCGAGCAGCGCGGCGCCGACGAGCAGGAGGAGGAACGGCCCCGCCCACAGCAGAACGGTGCTCGCCTTGAGCGGCGGGCGGTAGAGCACGAAATCGCCGTAGCGCGCGACCATGAAGTCGCGCACGTCGCCCTCGCTCGCGCCGCCCGCGAGCTGCTCGCGGATCTGGTTCCTCAGGTCGACCGCGAGCGGCGCATTGGAATCGGCCAGGGTCTGGTTCTGGCAGACGAGGCAGCGCAGCTCGTTGGCGAGCGAGGCGACGCGCTTGTCCAGGGCGGGATCCTCTGCCGCGCCGGCTGAGGCGCTGAACGCGAGCGCCAGCAGAAGCCTAGCGAGCGGCATGCAATTTCTGCAGCAGCGGCTGCAGCTTCTCCCGCGACACTTCGGGCGTGAGCGGCCCGATGTGCTTGTAGCGGATCACGCCCTGGCGGTCGATGACGTAGGTCTCCGGCACGCCGTAGACGCCGTAGTCGATGGCGATTCGGCCGGCGGCGTCGTGCACCGAGAGCTCGTAGGGATTGCCGTTCCTCTTCAGCCACGGCAGCGCGTCCTCGCGCGCGTCCTTGTAGTTCAGCCCGACGACCGGAATGATCTTCGCCAGGTCGGTCACCACGGGGTGCTCGACCAGGCAGGGCGGACACCACGACGCCCAGACGTTGAGGACCCACACCTTGCCGAGCATGTCTTTCTGCGTGAAGGTCTTGTCCGGCGCGTCGAGCCGCGGCAGCTCGAACGCCGGCGCCGGCTTTCCGACCAGCGGCGAGGGAACCTCGCGCGGATTCAGGCGCAGGCCGACGGCGAGCAGCGCGATCAGGCCGATGAAGGCGAGCGGCAACCAGGCTCGTCTCATGCTGTTGCTTGAACAAAGGTTTTCTTGGCAACAGCAAGGCGATAGCGCCGGTCGCTCGCCGCCAGCAGCCCGCCGAGCGCCATGATCACGCAGCCGCCCCAGATCCAGTCGATAAAGGGCTTGTGCTGCACCTTCACCACCCAGCTGCCGCCCGGCAGCGGGTCGCCCAGCGAGACGTAGAGGTCGCGAGTCAGGCCGGTATCGATCGCCGCCTCGGTCATGGTCTGGTCCTGCACCGTGTAGACGCGCCGCTCGGGGTGCATCACCGTGACCGGCTTGCCGTTCCGCGTAACGGAAAAGCTCGCCCGCGCCGCGACGTAGTTCGGCCCCTTGACGCTCGCCACGTCGTCCAGGCGGAACGAGAAGCCGGCAAGCTGCACGGCGTCGCCGGGCTTCATCTTCGCGTCCTGCTCGCTCTCGTAGCCCTTCACCAGCGTGACGCCGACGACGAATACCGCGACGCCGAGATGCGCGAGCACCATCCCGTAGTGGGAGCGTGTGTGCGCCACGCTCTTCCTGAAAGAAACGATCGATGTGAAGAAAATCCAGAGGGCCAAGGCAAGGCCGAAACCGACCATCGCGTGCCATTGGCCGAAGGCGAAGGGCAGCAGCAGGCCCGCGGCGAGGCTGACGCCCAGGGCCCAGCGCAGCAGCACCGCGAGCTCCGGCAGCGTGGTGCGCTTCCAGCGCGCGAGCGGCCCGACGCCCATCAGGAACAGCGCCGGCGCCATCAGCGGCACGAATACCGTCTCGAAGTACGGCGGGCCGACCGAAATCTTGCCCGCGCCGGCCGCGTCGATGGCGAGCGGATACAGGGTCCCGAGCATCACCGAGCCGGCTGCGGCGGCGAGCACGACATTGTTTGCCAGAAGAAAACTTTCCCTGGAAATGAGAGCGAATCCGCCGCCCAAACCGATGCGCACGGTGCGCCAGGCATAGAGCGCGAGTGCGCCGCCGATCAGCAGCGTGAACAGGCCGAGGATGAAGATGCCGCGTCCGGGATCGACGGCGAACGCATGCACCGAGGTGAGCACCCCCGAGCGCACGAGGAAGGTGCCGAGGAGCGAAAGCCCGAAGGCGACGATGGCCAGCAGTACCGTCCAGCTGCGGAAGGCGCCGCGCTTCTCCGTCACCGCGAGCGAGTGGATCAGCGCGGTGCCGACCAGCCAGGGCATGAAGGAGGCGTTCTCCACCGGGTCCCAGAACCACCAGCCGCCCCAGCCGAGCTCGTAGTAGGCCCAGGCGCTGCCGAGCGCGACGCCCAGGGTCAGAAACACCCAGGCCACCGTGGTCCAGGGGCGCGACCAGCGCGCCCAGGCGGCGTCGAGGCGCCCGGAGAGGAGCGCGGTAACCGCGAACGCATAGGCCACCGAAAACCCCACATAGCCCATGTAGAGCATCGGCGGGTGGATCACCATGCCCGGGTCCTGCAGCAGCGGGTTCAGGTCGCGGCCGTCGGCCGGCGCGGGAAACAGCCGGTCGAAGGGATTCGAGGTGAACAGCATGAAGGCGAGGAAGCCCGCGCTGACCAGGCCCATCACGCCGAGCACGCGCGCCACCATGTCCTCGGGCAGGCGCGCGCTGAAGAGACTCACTGCGAGCATCCACACGCCGAGCATCAGGCACCACAGCAGGAGCGACCCTTCATGGCTGCCCCACGACGCGGCGACGCGGTAGCGCAGCGGCAGCGCGCTGTTCGAGTTCATTGCCACGTTCTGCACGGAAAAATCGTTCGCCACGAACGCGTACACCAGGCAGCCGAAAGCGACGGCGACGAGCAGCGCCTGCGCCTGCGCCGCAGGCCGCACCACCGCCATCCATGACGGGTTGGTTTTTTCAGCACCCATCAAACCAAAGAATGCCTGCGCGAGCGCGACCATCAACGCAAGCGAGAGTGCGACCTGTCCGAGCTCGGGGATCATTTCGCCTGCAGCGTCTTCTGCGCCTTTTCCACGGCGTGCGCAGCTTCGGGGGGCATGTAGTTCTCGTCGTGCTTGGCGAGCACCTCGCGCGCCTGGAACACGCCATCGGCGCCGAGCACACCCTGCGCCACCACGCCCTTGCCCTCGCGGAACAGATCGGGCAGCGCGCCGCGAAACACCACCGGCATGGTGCGCGCCGTGTCGGTGACGATGAAGCGCACCTCGACGCCATCGCGCTTCACGCTGCCCTTCTCCACCATGCCGCCGATGCGGAAGGTGCGGCCGACCGGGGCCTCCTGCGCCGCCACCTGCGACGGCGTGAAGAAGAACACCAGGTTTTCCTGGAACGCGGTCAGCACCAGCGCTGCCGCGACGCCGAGCACCGCGACGCCGCCGGCGATGGCGATGAGACGTTTATGCCTTGGCTTCACGTGCCCGCTTTCTCAACAGAACCACCTCGCAAGCAAGAAGGGCGAAGGTCACCCCGTACGAGCCCCATACATACCAGGCATAGCCGCCCATGGCCAAGAACTCGCTCATGCCCCGCGCTCCGCGATGATGCAGCGCACGCGCGCCATGGCGACCGCGATGCTGTACATCCAGAAGGCGAGCGCCATCAGCAGCATCCCGGCAAGCATGGTCGCCGCCATGCTCGGCGCGCGCGTCAGGCTCACCGAGGCGCCCTGGTGCAGCGTGTTCCACCACTGCACGGAAAAGTAGATGATCGGCACGTTGACTGCGCCGACGATCGCGAGCAGCGCCCCGGCGCGGTCGGCGCGCCGCGTGTCTTCGATGGCGGCCTGCAGCGCCATGAAGCCGAGGTACAGGAACAGCAGGATCAGCTCCGAGGTGAGGCGCGCGTCCCAGACCCAGTAGGTGCCCCAGGTCGGCTTGCCCCACAGCGACCCGGTCCACAGCGCGACGAAGGTGAACAGCGCCCCGGTCGGCGCGAGCGCGCGCGCCATCATGTGCGAGAGGCGCGCGTTGAACGCAAGGCCGATTGCCGCCCATCCCGCCATCACCAGGTAGAGGAACATCGACATCCACGCCGCGGGAACGTGGATGAAGATGATGCGGTAGGCCTCGCCCTGCTGCGCGTCGGTGGGCGCGACGAACAAGCCGACATAGAGGCCGGCCGCGGCCAGCACGAGCGCCGCCAGCCCGCACCAGCGGGCAAGCGTTCCCGCGAGCGGGAAGAAAGTCTGCGGCGAGGCGTACCAGAACCATCTCATTCCGAAGAAATCCTCAGGGCGGCAGCGATCGCCCAGGGCGCGAACGCCGCCGCGACCAGCAGCATCGCGGCGAGCAGCAGGAGCTGTCCCTGGCCGCCCAGCCCCGCAGCCGCCATCTCGACGCTTCCCGCGCCCATGACGAGCACCGGCACGTAGAGCGGCAGCACGAGCAGCGCCAGCAACACCCCTCCGCCCCTCAGCCCCAGCGTCAGCGCGGCGCCGATTGCCCCGAGCAGGCTCAGCACCGGCGTGCCGAGGAGCAATGATAAGGCAAGCGTGCCGTACAGAGAGCCCGGCAGGTCGTATTGCAGCGCGACGAGCGGCGCGATCGCCACCAGCGGCAATCCCGACACCAGCCAGTGGGCAAACGCCTTGGCGGCGACGACCACGCCAAGCGGCGCCGCCCCGAGCAGCATCTGCTCGAGCGTGCCGTCGGCGTAGTCGCCGGCGAACAGCCGCGCGAGCGACAGCAGCGAGGAAAGCAGCGCCGCGACCCAGATCACGCCCGGCGCAACCGCGCGCAGCAGATTCGGCTCCGCGCCGATGCCGAGCGGGAAGAGGCTCGCGACGATGACGAAGAACAGCAGCGCGGTCGCCACGTCGCTGCGCCGGCGCAGCGCGAGCAGCAGCTCGCGGGTGACGACGCAGCGCGCGGCGTCAAGCATGTCAGCCCAGCTCGATCACGCGAGTGGCGGCGATGCCGGGGTCCTGGTGCGTCGTGAACGCCACCGCCCCGCCGCGCGCGCACTGCTGCTGCAGCAGTTCCTGCAGCACCTCGATGCCCTGCGCGTCGAGCGCCGAGAACGGCTCGTCGAGCAGCCACAACGGCGTCGCCGACAATAGCAGCCTCGCGAGCGCCGCCCGCCGGCGCTGGCCCTGCGAGAGCTTTCTCAGGAAGCCTCCGGGAACGCCGTAGCGCCGCAGCGCTTCCGCGATCGCCGCCGGCGAAGCCCGCTGGCCGGCGATCCGGCAGGCGATGTCCAGGTTCTCTGCGGCAGTGAGATCGTCCTTCACCGCGGGCGCATGCCCCAGGTAGACCAGCTGCCTCGAGTACTCCTCCCCGAGCGAATGGATTGGCGCGCCGTTCCAGCTCACCGCGCCTGCCGTGGGCGCAAGCAGGCCGCACAGGATCCGCAGGAGACTGGTCTTGCCGCTGCCGTTCGGCCCGGCGATGCGCACCAGCTCGCCCGGCGCGAGCGCGCACGCCAGCCCGCGGAAAAGCATCCTTCCGCCGCGCTCGCATTCGAGACCGCTCGCCTCCAGCACGGGGCTATTGTTGCAGAAACCGGCTGGCGCCCCCCGGCGTCAGGCGCTGGGGGCCGCGCGCGCCACTGCCGCCCAGTCTTCGGGCGTGAGATGCTTTGCGGCGCGGGTGAGCACGTCCTCTTCTTCCTTGGCGATATGGTTGCCGTAGTAGACGAGGTAGGTAGCGAGGGCCGTCTCGAGCTCGCCGCGCGGCAGCATCGCGCCGCCGAGGATCGCCTCGATCTGCTCGAGCAGCTTCTGCCCGGCCTGCGCGATGACGCGGTGCTCCTGGGCCAGGCGCGCGAGCGGCAGCGCCATGTCCGGGCAGCGCTGCGCCAGGCGCTCGAACGCGACGTCCTCGCGCGGGTGATGGACCGTGTCGCCGTATTCGCGCAGATGCGAGACGATCTCCGACATGCGCTCGTAGTCCGGCCGCCCGCCGCGGTGGAACACGTCCAGTTCGCGCCGCAGGCGCTCCAGCAACTCGTTGAAATGGACGTGCTCGGTGTGCCAGCTGGAGAGCGGCACGGCCATGGCGGAGGTCTGGCTCATTGCGCGGTTCCTTGCGGGAGGGTGATCGTCACGAGCTGGTAGAGGCTGCCGAACAGCGTGCGCTTGCGCGACGCGCGGACGTCCTGCGGCAGCCACTCGGCGATCTCGTGGCGCCACAGGTCCAGGGCGTAGGGCTCCAGCGCGCGCAGCACCAGGGCCATGGGCGCGTACAGCGGATTCAGCGGGCGCGGGCGGTGGTAGTCGACGATCACCAGGCGCCCGCCAGGCTTCACCACCCTGAGCGCCTCGGCGAGGGTGCGCCTGCGCACCTCGGCGGGCTGCTCGTGCAGCAGGAAGAACAGGAGCGCGCGGTCGTAGCTCGCGTCCGGGATGTCGAGCGCTGCGCTGTCGCCGTGGATCAGGCCCACGCGCGGATCGCCGTGAAGCTTGCGTGCCAGGTTGGAGAGCTGCACGCGCAGCACGTCGACCACGTCGAGGCTGCCCCCGGGAGCGAGGCGCGCTCGCAGGCGCTCCGTCAGGTCGCCGTAGACGCAGGCGATTTGCAGCGTGCGCCCGTCGAATCGCGGGCCGAGCGCGTCGAGCGCGCCGTTGCGCAGGGGCGCGAAGTTGCCCCACAGGATCAGGTTCACCAGCCACTGGCGCTCGAACAGCGCCACCGCGCGCGGGTGGACGTAGGCCCACCAGTACGCCTGCAAGAGGTATCGGGGAATCGCGAGCGGGTCCGGCCTCATGCGGGAATTGTCCCGGGCGCGCGGCCGCGCGGCTTGATTCAGGTCAAACGCGAAGCGCTCTACTGGAACCGGTACGTGTAGCGCACGCCGACGAAGTCGGAACTCTGCTTCGGATCCTGCACGACCTGCGTGCCGTCGGTCGTCGCGCCGTAGGCGAAGGTCGTGCCGTTCGCGAACATCCAGCTCCAGTCGTCGGTCTTCCAGCGCTCGTGGATGTACTCGACGCGCACCTCGCCGCCTTTCTGCACCGCGTACGCCGCGTGCAGCTTGATGCGCGTCATCGTGTTGGTGATGTTCGGCAGCGGCCCCACGGTGCCCGTCGGGTACACCTGGCCCGCAGTGGTCACGGTCTCGGGGTACTTGTTCACGTTCTTGCTGTAGAGCACGTCCAGGCCCGCCTTGAGCTTGGGCATCAGGACGCCGCGCAACCCGGCGCCAAACGTGTCGCCGGTGTCCTCCAGGTTCGCCTCCTTCACCGCTTCCGCCGCGCCGCCGTTCGCGTTGCGCTGACCGAACTGCGTCGCCTCGGCGTGGTCGCGGGTGTACCAGGCGGACAGCTGCCACTTGTCGTTGAACGAATAGGCGGCGTCGATCGAGAACAGGCTCGCCGTGCCTTCGCGCAGGCCGTAGGGGCGCGTGTCGCTGTAGCCGTAATGGTCTTTCGCCGCTTCGGCGCTGAAGGTCAAGGTGAGCGCCTCGAGCGGCGTCCAGTCGAGCATCAGGCGCAGCTTGTCGCGCTCGCGGTCCGCGATGTGGATCGGGTTAATCAGGTTGGACTGCGGCGCATTGGCCTGCGCCGGCGTGAACTCCGAGCCGTCACGCTTGCTGTGCAGGACCGCCGCCGAGCCGTTCAGCGTGTCCGACAGCGAGCGGCGCAGCTGCAGGCGGTAGGTCGTCTCCTCCAGCTCGGCGCGCCATGGAACCCAGCGCTGGACGTCCAAGCCGCCGGCGTTCAAGTTGCCGACCGGGACGTCGCGGTTCTGGTTGGCCTGCTCGAACCCGGCGATCAGGCTCACGCCCTGCTGCATGCGGTAGGTGCCCTCGAGCTTTCCGGTGAGCGTCTCGAAGCGCAGCGGCGTATTGTCGACGCAGTTGCCGGGGGTGGTGCAGACGCCCGTCTGTACGACGCGCACCTGCGGCGTCTTCTCCTGCGAGTCGTAATAGCGCAGGCTGGCGAGCCACGACAGCTCGGCGGTTGCGCGCGAGGTTACCCCGAGCTGCATCAGCGTGGTGTCCAGCCGGCCGTTGAGGTTGGTCGGCGCGCCCGCGAACACCGGCACGCCGGCGCCGACGGGAATCTGCTCGTTCTGGGTGGCGCGCGTATAGGCGAGCTTGAACGTGCCGCGGGTGCTCTCGGTGAAGCTGTAGCCGCCGTTGACGAAGGCCTGGTGCGCCTGGTTGTCCAGCGGCAGGCTGAGGAAGAACTGGCTGGAGAGCGTGCCCGCGGCGTTGACGTTCGCCGTGTCCACGATGCTGTTGTGGTTCGTGTACCAGCTGCCGTAGTAGCCGCCCTGGACCTGGAACGCCTTGCCGGCGTAGGACAGGACCGCCTCGAGCTGGCGGGTGTTGCTGTCGATCGGCTCGACCGCGAATTCCGCCGCGCCGCCCCGGCCCCACAGCCGGGTGCCTTCCTTGTCCTCGTTCTTGAAGGTGACGCGGACATCGGTGCCGGCCCACAGGCTCTTGTAGAAACCCGCGGTCCAGGCGTCGCGCACGGTGCCGAGGCGCACCTCGCCGAGGGTGGTCGCCGACGGCGTCGGCACCCTCTGGGTGGTGGTGTCGATTCCCCGCACTGCGGTGAGGAAGGTGTACGGGTTGTCGCGCGGCGTGCGGCTGTATTCGAGGGACACGCCGATGTCGCCCTGGCGCAGCCAGTCGGCGCGGATCTCGCGCGTCTCCAGCCCGAGGTTGCGCGCGTCCAGGATGAACCAGGTGCCGGTCGCGTCGTCGCGCTTCGTGATGAAGGCGTCGAGCAGGCCGTAGGCGCCCTTCTCGTTCATGCCGTCGTAGATGCCGAACTGCGGGCGGTCCTTCGACCAGTAGCCCAGGCCGAAGGAAACCTCGCTCTCCGGCTTAGTCAGCGCGGCAACCTCCGCGTCCTGAGCCAGGGCCGCGCCGTAGGCGCCGAGCATGGCGGCGGAGAGCGCCGTCCGTTTGAAGATCCGGATGCTTGTCATGGTTAATCTCCCCTCAGCGGCGGAAGCGGCCCGAGGTCGCGCTGTTCTGCGTGCTGTTGCTGCCATGGATGTTGGTGTGGCAGTTCAGGCAGCCCCTGGCGACGCTGCCGAGCTGGCTGGTGCTCGTCGTGCGCCCGCCCGGCAAGGCGCCCGCCTGGCTCGGGTGGCTGCTTTGGCTGTGGCATTCCTGGCACAGGAACGGCGGCCGCGCTTTCAGCAGGTTGGAGATGGTCGTGCCGTGCGGCTGGTGGCAGATGGCGCAGTCTTCCTGCACCGGCGCATGGTTGTGCACGAACGGCCCGCGCTTCTCCATGTGGCAGGTGAAGCAGGTCTCGGTCACGCTGTCGCGCACCAGCTGCTTCGGGTTGCCGCCGTGGACGTTGTGGCAGGACGCGCACGACATCTTGCCCTCGATCACCGGGTGATGCGACGGCCGGTTCATCTGCACGCGCTGCTCCTTGTGGCAGGTGAAGCAGGTGTCGGTCTGCGTGGCCTTGTCGCGCACCGCGTCGAACCCGGTGTGGACCTTGTGGCACGAGGTGCAGGTGACGTCGCGGGTGGCGTGCGCGCTCAGCTGCCAGTCCATGCGCTTGGAGCCCTGGTGGCAGCTCAGGCAGGCCGCGCTGCGCTCCGGCATCGGCGTCTTGGAGTGCTTGCCGAAGCTGCGGTCGGGCTTGGGACGCTCCTTGGCGTCGGCCGGCCGGTTGACGTGCAGGTCGCTCGTGCCGTGGCAACTGGTGCAGGTCGGCGTGCGCGCGTCGGCGGTGGTGCCGTGCTTGGTCTTGCCGATGGCGAGCACCGGGTACTCGTCGCCCTCGTTGTGGCAGCGCGTGCACTGCGCGTCGCCCGTCAGGACCATGTCCTTGCGCGGAGCCTTGTCCTGCGCCTGGGCCGAGGCCGCGAGTCCAAACGCGAGTACCGCGCTGCATGCCGACGCAATCAGCCTATTTTTCAATTTTCATCTCCTGCGGCCCCGGGCCATCGGGTTCCTTGTGCGCGATGCCGAAGTGGCAGTCGATGCAGGTCTTGCCTTCGGCCCTGCCCTTCGCGTGCCGCGCGCGCGCCTTCTCGGACTGCTTCTCCGGGTCCATCGCCTCGGCCTGATGGCAGTTGCGGCATTCGACGGAGTCGGTCTGCTTCATGCGCCGCCACACCTTGGTCGCCATCTCGTGGCGGCGCTTCTCGAATTTCTCCTTCGTATCGATGACCCCGGTGAGCTTTCCCCACAGCTCGAAGGTCGCGCTCACCTTGCGCACCAGCATCCCGCCGGGATCGCGCGGCACGTGGCAGTCCGCGCAGACCGCCCGCACTCCGGAGCGGTTCTTGTCGTGGATGGTGTCCTTGAACTCGGCGTACACGTTGTCGCGCATCTCGTGACATCCGATGCAGAATTGCTCGGTGTTGGTCCAGGCGAGGCCTGCTGCGCCGCCCGCGACCAGCACGCCGGTCACCAGCACCGCGACAAGCGTCACACCCAGGCCGAGACGGATGCGCGAGCAGGTCCGGCACTCCTGCGTCAGCCACACCCAGGCGCGCCGGATCATCGCGTGAGGATGTACTGAACGACGTTCTTGATATCGGCGTCATTTTTGGTCTTGAGCGCGTCGTGCAGCTCTTCCTTGTCGTCGACCTTGATCTTGGGATTGCTGGTGAGGTGCTTGAAGAGCGCCGCGGCCGCGTCGGGCTTTCCCTTGTACTTCGCCGCGGTCTCCTTGAAGGGCGGCCCCTCCTTCTTGGCGCTCACCGAGTGGCATTTCATGCAGCCGCTTTTCTTTAGCAGCGCCTCGGCCGCGCCGGCGTCCTGCGCCCGCGCGCCGAGCGACCAGCCCAGCACTACAGCCAGCGCCAGCCCTGCAATCGTCTTCATTGCATCCCCCTTCTTATTGCACCGATAGTGCAGGTCACGACCTCATTCGCCTACAACGCATGGGGTCCTCGTTGATGTAGATCAAACCGGATCCGCCACTCACGCGCGGCGTTGACCTGCATCAACAACCGCTGTGACAGAGATGCCACGATTGCCGCATGGCAGCAAACCTTCACGACCAGCGGTTCATCGAAGGCGTGGTCGGCAACCTGGGGCTGTTCGGCGAGGTCGAGCCGGCGCAGGTCCTGGCCATCGCGCGCCACAGCTGGGTGCTGCTGGCGCGCCGCGGCGATCTGCTGGCGCGCCGCGGCGAGCGCCTGCCGGGCCTGTTCGTCGTCGCCTACGGGCTCGCCAAGCTCGCGCTGCGCGGCGCGGAGAACGGCGAGCGCGTGCTGCGCCTGGTGAGCGCCGGGCAGACGTTCGGCGAAGCGACCGCGCTGCTCGACCGCACCTCGCGCTACGACGCGTTCGCGCTGGTCGACGCCAAGCTGGTGGTCATCCCGCCTGTGCCGCTGCTCGCCCTCATCGACCGCGAGCCGCGCTTCGGCCGCGCCGTCGCCCGGATGCTTGCGGAGCGCAACTTCGAGTTGCTGGACGAGGTGGAGGCCGTGACGCTGCAGTGCAGCGCCCAGCGCCTCGCTTGCTACCTCGGCTCGCTCGCCGCCCGCGCGGCGCTCGACGGCCGGCGCGCGGTGCAGCTGCCGGTCAGCAAGACGCTGGTCGCGGCACGCCTGGGGATCAAGAAGGAAACGCTGTCGCGCCTGCTGCGCCAGCTCACCCGCGACGGCCTGATCGAAGTCTCGCGCCGCGAGATCGCGATCCTCGATGCCGCGGCGCTGCACCGCCTCGCCTCCGCGGCTTCAGCCGGAGTCAGCTAGTTGAGGTCGAGCGCATAGCGCTTGAGCGCCGACAGCGGCGCGTAGTTGAGCACATTCTCGTGCGTGGCCTCGAGAACCACCCGCGGCGCCCGGCCCGCCTCCCAGGCCTCGATCCAGCGCAGCACGTGCAGGCACCAGCGGTCGCCGGGCTTGAGGCCGCGAAAGCGCAGGTCCGGACGCGGCGTGACCAGGTCGTTGCCGCGCGACACGCTGAATTCCAGGAACTCCGCCGTCGCCAGCACGCACACCAGGTGGGCGACGCCGTCCTGGTCGTGCGTGGCGCAGCAGCCGTCGCGAAAATAGCCGGTCAGCGGCGCGTAGCTGCAGGCGCGCAGTTCCCCGCCGAGCACGTTCTTCTCAGCCGCCACTTTGCCTTTCGATCAGCTTCTTCAGGACCCCGACATCCGCGGGCAGGACCTCGAAGCGCTGCGGCCGCTCCTCGAGGCCCTGGAACTGCGCCGGCCGCTCCGGCTCGCGGCCGAGCGCCTCGCGGATCGTGCCCGCGAATTTCACCGGCAGCGCGGTCTCCAGGCACAGGAGCGGCACGCCGGGCTCGCGGTGCTCGAGCGCGACCTTCACCCCGTCCGCGGTGTGCGGATCTATGGTTGTTTTGTATTTAGAAAAAACTTCCTT
Source organism: uncultured Enterobacteriaceae bacterium (assembly GCA_964576525.1). Classification (GTDB taxonomy): domain Bacteria; phylum Pseudomonadota; class Gammaproteobacteria; order Burkholderiales; family SG8-39; genus SCGC-AG-212-J23. The sequence continues at coordinate 26,734 of CAZNVH010000088.1, read as the reverse complement.
AATCGTCGAAATGCGATCCGCGTGCGTGCTCTTGCCGGCGACGAATTCCCTGCCCGGGGCCAGCTCGAACCCGCCGCCCGAAAGAAGCTTCTTCGTTGCGGCGCCATTCCGGCCGACAAGCTCGAAGACATAGCGCTCGAAATTCGACGCCCGGGAGATGTCCATGGAGGGGCTCGAAGTCTCGATCACTTCTCTTTTCGTGCGGTAGCGGCCGGTGCGGAAAAACTCCTCCAGCACGTTGTTCTCGTTGGAGGCGAGGATCAGCCGCTTCACCGGCAGCCCCATCCGCAGCGCCACGTACCCGGCGTAGATGTTGCCGAAATTTCCGGTGGGTACCGCAAAGGACACCCTTTCCGCATCGGATTTCGTCGCCGCGAAGTATCCCTTGAAGTAATAGACCACCTGGGCGGCCACGCGCGCCCAGTTGATCGAGTTGACCGCACCGATGCGGTGTCTTGCCTTGAATGCGGCGTCGGCGTTCACCTGCTTCACCAGGTCCTGGCAGTCGTCGAACACGCCCTGCACCGCCAGGTTGTGGATGTTGGCGTCCTGCAGCGAGAACATCTGCGCGCGCTGGAACGGCGTCATGCGGCCGTGCGGCGAGAGCATGAACACCTGGATGCCGCGCTTGCCGCGCAGCGCATGCTCGGCGGCCGACCCGGTGTCGCCCGAGGTTGCCCCCAGAACATTCAGGGTTTGTTTCTTTTCATTCAAAACCCATTCAAAAACCTGGCCAAGAAGCTGCAACGCGATGTCCTTGAAGGCCAGCGTCGGCCCGTTGGAGAGCGCGAGCAGGTGCAGCCCGGGCTCGAGGGTCTTCAGCGGCGCGATCTCGTCGCTGCCGAAGAGGCGCGCCGTGTAGGTCTTCTCGATGATCGACGGCAGCGCGGGAATGTCGTCGATGAAGCGCGCAAGGATCGCCTTCGCCAGATCGACGTAGGACTTCCCTCGCAGCGCAGCGAGGTCGACCTGCGGAAAGGCCTCGGGCACGTAGAGGCCGCCGTCGGGAGCCAGCCCCTCGAGCAGGATTTCGGTGAAGCGCTTCGGCGCTGCCGCGCCGCGGGTGCTGACGTAGTGCACTACTGCTGCTTCTTCTGCAATTCGTTGAACTTGCGGATCTGCTCGGGCGTGGGCTTCTTGTGCGCCGCCGGTTGCGCCTTCTTCGCGGCGGCCTTCTTTTTCTTGGGGGCGTCCTGCGCGGCCACGGACAGGGCCAAGACCATCATTCCCAGAAACAACCACAGCCTCACAGCAGCGCCTCCATGCGGATGCGCGTCACCTTGCCCACGGTGGTCGGCAGCTTCTCGATCTTCGCCATCGCCTGGTTGACGCGCTTCTCGAGCGCGCGGTCGGTGAGCAGCACGATGTCGACCTGGCGCTCGCCCGCGCCCGGCTCCTTCTGCACCATGGCCTCGATCGAGATCCTCGAGTCGGCGAGGATGCGGGTGACGTCGGCGAGCACGCCGGGCTTGTCGTGCACGCGCATCCGCAGGTAGCAGGCGGTTTCAACGGCTTCGATCCCCAGTACTTTCTCGCTGGAGAGCTGATCCGGCTGGAACGCAAGGTGCGGCACGCGCTGCTCCGGGTCGGCGGTGATGAGCCGCGTGATGTCGACCAGGTCTGCCACCACCGCGCTCGCCGTCGGCAACGCGCCGGCGCCGGCGCCGTAGTACAGCGTCGGCCCGACCGCGTCGCCCTTCACCAGGATGCCGTTCATCACGCCCTCGACGTTGGCGATCGGCCGCCGCGTCGGCACCAGCGTCGGGTGGACCCGGAGCTCGATCCCCTTGGCCGTCTTCTTGGTGATGCCGAGCAGCTTGATGCGGTAGCCGAGCTCCTCGGCGTACAGGATGTCCTGGCGCGTGAGCCGGGCGATGCCCTCGGTATAGGCCTTCTTGAACTGCATCGGGATGCCGAAGGCGAGCGCCGACAGGATGGTCAGCTTGTGCGCGGCGTCGATGCCTTCGATGTCGAAGGTCGGGTCGGCTTCGGCGTAACCTCTGCGCTGCGCTTCGCGCAGCGTTTCGGCAAAGGACGAGCCCTTGTCGCGCATCTCGGACAGGATGAAGTTCGAGGTGCCGTTGATGATCCCGGCGATCCACTCGATGCGGTTCGCCGCCAGGCCCTCGCGTAGCGCCTTGATGATCGGGATGCCGCCGCCGACCGAGGCCTCGAAGGCGACCATCACGCCCTTCTTCTGCGCGGCGGCGAAGATCTCGTTGCCGTGGGTGGCGAGCAGCGCCTTGTTCGCCGTCACCACGTGCTTGCCGTGGCGGATCGCCTCCAGCACCAGCTCCTTGGCGATGGTCGTGCCGCCGATCAGCTCCACCACGATTTCTATCCCGGGGGAACGGACCAGCGCGGCGCCGTCCGCGATGACCTTTGCTTTCCCTTTGACGATCTTGCGGGCCCGCGCGAGGTCCTTGTCCGCCACCAGCGTGATCCGGATCGCGCGCCCCGCGCGGCGCTGGATCTCGCCCGCGTTGCGGTTGAGCACGTCCCAGGTGCCGCCGCCGACGGTGCCGATTCCCAGGAGGCCTACGTTAATGGGTTTCATTTCTTTTCAGTCGGAATTCGAGATGGCGCCTGACGTCGGGCCACTCTGCGGCGAGCACGCTGTACATCACAGTGTCGCGCACGCTGCCGTCGCGCCGCGGCCAGTGGTGGCGGATGACGCCGTCCTTCTTCGCGCCGAGCCTTTCTATCGCACGCTGTGACTGCCAGTTGAAGTTGTCGGTGCGCAGCCCGACGACTTTGCAAGTGATTTTTTCAAAAGCAAAAGAAAGCAGCAGCAGCTTGCATGCCGTGTTGACGTGCGTCCTCTGGCAGCGCTGCGCGTACCAGGTGTAGCCGATCTCGACGCGGTCGGCGGCGGCGACGATGTCGTGGTAGCGCGTGCTGCCGACGATGTCGCCGCTCTTCAGCTCGCGTACTGCCCACGGCAGCATGTCGCCCTTCTTCTGCCCTTCGAGCGCATCGGCGATGTATTTCTTCGTCTGCTCCGGCTCGGGAACCGAGGTGAAGAACAGCTCCCAGAGCCGGCCGTCCTGCGCGGCGGCCTTCAGGCCCCCTTCATGGCCCGCGGCGAGCGGCTCGAGGCGCACGCCGTGGCCCTCGAGGGTGGCGGGCTGCGGCGCGATCACGCGGCGCCACGCAACAGGCCGTCCTTCTTGAACATGTCGCGTATCCCCCGCGCCGCCTGGCGCAGGCGGTGCTCGTTCTCGATCAGCGCGATGCGCACGTGGTCGTCGCCGTAGTCGCCGAAGCCGACGCCGGGCGCGACCGCGATGTGCGCGCCCTCGAGCAGCCGCTTGGTGAACTCGATCGAGCCCAGGCCGGCGTAGAACTCCGGGATCTTCGCCCAGACGTACATCGAGGCCTTCGGCACCTCGACCCTCCAGCCGATGTCGTGCAATGCCTTGACCATGACATTGCGCCTTTTCTCGTAGGTCTGGCGGATTTCCTCGACGCACTCCTGCGGACCTTCGAGCGCCACGATCGACGCCACCTGGATTGGGGTGAAGCTGCCGTAGTCGTGGTAGCTCTTGATGCGCGCGAGCGCGTGCACCAGCTCGCGGTTGCCGACCATGAAGCCGACGCGCCAGCCGGCCATGTTGTAGCTCTTCGACATGGTGAAGAACTCGACCGCCACGTCGCGGGCGCCGGGCACCTGCATGATGGACGGCGCCCGGTAGCCGTCGAACACGATGTCGGCGTAGGCCAGGTCGTGAACCACCAGGATGTCGTGCTGCTTCGCCAGCGCGATTATTTTTTCGAAGAACGGCAGGTCGACGCAGTGCGCGGTCGGGTTGGAGGGGAAGCCGAGCACCAGCATCTTCGGCTTGGGCGTCAGCTCGCGGATCGCGCGCTCCAGCTCGGCGATGAAGTCGACGCCGGGCGTCATGCGCACCGAGCGGATGTCGGCGCCGGCGATGATCGCGCCGTAGATGTGGATCGGGTACGACGGGTTCGGCACCAGCACCGTGTCGCCGCGCTCCAGGCAAGCGAGCATCAGGTGCGCGAGGCCCTCCTTCGAGCCGATGGTGACGATCGCCTCGGCGTCCGGGTCGAGCTGAATCCCGTACCTGCGCTGGTACCACTCGCAGATCGCCTTGCGCAGCCGCGGGATCCCCTTCGACATCGAGTAGCCGTGCGTGTCGGGGCGCTCGGCTGCCTCCAGCAGCTTGTCGACGATGTGCTTCGGCGTCGGCCCGTCGGGGTTGCCCATCGACAGGTCGATTACGTCCTCGCCGCGCCGGCGCGCCGCCATCTTCAGCTCGTTGGTGATGTTGAAGACGTACTGCGGCAGCCGCTTAATCCTTGAAAACTCACGCATTGTATGATTCTAGCGTGAAACTCCACGCCTCCCTCCCGGGCAGGGCCAACACCATCAACGGCTACGGCGAGGGCTACGTGCTGGTCAACGGCGAACGCCACGCATCGAGCGTGGTCGTGCTCCCCGACCGGGTGGTCGCATGGAACGCCGCGAGCTTCGAGCGCCTTTCGCCCGAGCATTTTGATTTTCTGAAAAGCCTGCAGGCCGAGATCATCCTGCTCGGCACCGGCCCGAAGCAGCGCTTCCCGCACCCGCGCCTGACCGCGCCCCTCGTCGCCGCGGGCATCGGGGTCGAGGTGATGGACCTGCAGGCCGCCTGCCGCACCTACAACATCCTGGTCGCCGAGGAGCGCAAGGTGGCAGCGGCGCTGCTGTTCGAATGAGCCTTTTCAAGAATTTTGCCCGCAAGAGAGTTCGAACGAGCGGGGCAACGATCAATCTCGTGGTGGGCGGTGACGGCCCGCCGGTGCTGCTGCTGCACGGCTACCCGCAGACGCATGCGATGTGGCACAAGGTTGCGCCGCAGCTCGCGCGCGACTACACCGTGGTGTGCGCCGACCTGCGCGGCTACGGCGACTCGTCCAAGCCCAGGGGGCGCCCTGATCACTCGAACTACTCGAAGCGCGCCATGGCGAAGGACATGGTGGAAGTCATGGCGGCCCTCGGGCACGGTCAGTTCCACGTCGTCGGCCACGACCGCGGCGGGCGCGTCGCGCACCGCCTGGCGCGCGATCACGCCGCCCGCGTGCGCAGCCTGACGGTGCTCGACATCTCGCCGACGCTGAAGATGTACGAGAGCACCGACATGCGGTTCGCCCGCGCCTACTACCACTGGTTCTTCCTGATCCAGAAACCGCCGTTGCCGGAAAAAATGATCGCGGCCATGGGCCCGAACTACATCCTCGGCCGCATCGGGCGCAGCAAAGGCGGATTGAGCCACTTCCCCAGGGCCGTGCAGCGCGAATACGCGCGCTGCTTCAACCCCCACTCGACCTGCGAGGACTATCGCGCCGCCGCGACCATCGACCTGGTCCACGATCGCAAGGATTTGCGGCGCAAAATTCGCATGCCGGTCCTGGCGCTGTGGGGAAAACAGGGCGTGATCGCGGCGCTGTTCGACTGCCTCGCCGACTGGCGCGAGGTGGCTTCCGACGTGCGCGGCAAGGCGCTTGACTGCGGGCACTTCATTCCGGAAGAGAAACCTAAGGAGCTTCTCGCCGAGTTGCGGCGCTTCTTCGCGAAGCACCGGTAGCACGCTTGCTCCAGGGTTTCACCGAAAGACCGAGCTTCGCGACCGCAAGGATGGAAATCAGCGTCCGGACCTCCGGGTTCCCGCCCTTGGCCAGCGTCTTGTAGAGCTGCTGGCGGTTGAGCCCGGCCTTGGCCGCGACGCGGGTGATGCCGCCCCAAGCCTCGGCCACGTGGCGCAAGGCCTGGAGAAACGCGTCCTGGTCGTTTTCCTTCACCGCCTGGTTCAGGTAGGCGGCTGCAGTCCCGGGATCCCGCAGCAGGCTGTTGAGGTGCGGCTCAGCCGGCACCGCCGCCGGTACGCGTCCTTTTTTCATAGTCGCTCCAATAGTCCTTTGCCCGCTTGATATCCGATGACTGCGTGCTCTTGTCTCCGCCGCAAAGCAGCAGGACGGTCTTTTCGCCGGCCCGGGCGACATAAGCGCGATAGCCCGCCCCGACGTCGATACGCAACTCGAATACTCCGTCGCCCACCGGCTTGCAGTCACCGAACAATCCACGCTGCAGCCTGTCGAGCCGGTTCCTCACCGCCGCGCGCGCGATCCGGTCGGCCACCGAGTCCAGCCACTCGCGAAACGGCGCCCGGCCGCCTCGAGTCTGGTAGTACCAGAGCTGCAATTCCTGCGGCATTGCCATTGTCTGTTATAAACGACAGCGAGTCAATGCCGCCGTCCCCCCGGTCTCTAAAACGCCGGGCCTCGCAAATGCGTTGACTAGACCCCTGCTGAAACCCGCTTCTAGCGCGGGCACCCTGGCCGCTGAGCTACGCCCAGGGCAACTCAGACGTCGATCTCGTCGGGCCCGAGCGTGACGATCTTGCCGTCGCGCCAGATCACGATCGACTCGCCGCGCGCCTTGTGGCTGCGCAGCGCCTCGGTGACAGCTTCGTTGATAGCATCCAAGATGTCCTGCGACGTCCAGGATCCCTCCTGCGTCGCGGTAGCTTGGGCAACCGGCTCTTCGGCGCACGGTTTCATATATCTGGCCGCGAGTGTAGTCCAGCGTAGGAAGTGGGCAAATCCTCCGTTGAATCAGTCATCTGGCCCTCTGGGTGGTCACTTTTAGAGGTCCTGCTTGCGGGCGTTACTAAAAGCGTGTTCAATGAATGCGTTGCGATTCAATGCTGAGAATGCGGCTTAAAACGCAGCCTGGATGCTAGGAAAGCCCGTCCAGGACTTCACCCTGCCCTCTACGGGCGGCGGCACGTTCAAGCTCTCGGGCGCCCGCGGCGGCAAGCTGGTGCTCTACTTCTACCCGAAGGACAACACGCCCGGCTGCACCACCGAGGGCGCCGACTTTCGCGACGCCTACAAGCACTTCCGCAAGGCGGGCGGCGAGATCTGCGGCGTCTCGCGCGACTCGCTCAAATCGCACGAAAGCTTCAAGGCCAAGATGAAGTTCCCGTTCGAGCTGCTGTCGGACGAGGACGAGACGGTATGCAAGCTGTTCGGCGTCATGAAGCTCAAGAACATGTACGGTAGAAAGGTCCGCGGCATCGAGCGCAGCACCTTCGTCGTCGACGAAAAGGGGCGGCTGGCGCGCGAATGGCGCGGGGTGAGAGTCCCAGGCCACGTCGAGGAGGTATTGAACTTTGTTAAAGCCCTATGATGTCGAGCAGCCTGCCGCCGGTATCGAGTCCTCCCCTTCCCTTTCCTCTGCAGTGAAAGCCCCTCGCCCTCCGCGAAAACCGAAAGTGAAGAAGCTGTTCGTGGTCGACACCAACGTGCTGATGCACGACCCCACGAGCCTGTTCCGCTTCGACGAGCACGACCTGTACCTGCCGATCGCCACGCTCGAGGAGCTCGACCAGCACAAGCGCGGCCTGTCGGACGTGTCGCGCAACGCGCGCCAGGTGAGCCGCTTCCTCGACGAGATCGTCACCGGAGACCTGGATTCGATTAGAAAAGGCCTTTTGATAAAAACCAAGGACGGACAACACTCGAAGGGGCGGCTGTTCCTGCAGACCGAGGCAATCAACGGCGATCTGCCGGCGACGCTCGCCTCCGGCCGCACCGACAACCAGATCCTGGCGGTGATGCGCTTCCTGGCCGAGGAAGAGACGGGCCGCTCGCCGGGGCGCGAAGTGGTGCTGGTGTCGAAGGACATCAACATGCGCATCAAGGCGCGCGCGCTCGGGCTCGCCGCCGAGGACTACGCCAACGACAAGGTGCTCGAGGACGCCGACCTGCTGTATACCGGCGTGCGGCGCCTGCCCAAGGACTTCTGGACCGCGCACGGCAAGGACATGGAGTCCTGGAAGAAGGAAGGCCACACCTACTACCGCGTGCGCGGGCCGCTGGTGCCGAAGCTGCACCTGAACGAGTTCGTGTTCGACGAGTCGGGCGAGCGGCCGCTGTACGCGCTGGTCAAGGAAACCTCGGGCCGCATCGCGGTGATCGAGACGCTGCGCGACTATACGCACGCCAAGAACTCGGTGTGGGGCATCACCGCGCGCAACCGCGAGCAGAACTTCGCCCTCAACCTGCTGATGAACCCGGCGGTGGACTTCATCACCCTGCTCGGCCAGGCCGGTACCGGCAAGACGCTGCTGGCGCTCGCCGCCGGGCTGACCCAGGTGCTCGACGACAAGCGCTACGCCGAGATCATCATGACGCGCGTCACCGTGCCGATCGGCGAGGACATCGGCTTCCTGCCCGGCACCGAGGAGGAGAAGATGACGCCCTGGATGGGCGCCCTCGAGGACAACCTCGACATCCTCAACACCACCGACGAGTCGGGCGGCGAATGGGGGCGCGCGGCGACGCGCGACCTGGTGCGCTCGCGCATCAAGGTGAAGTCGCTCAACTTCATGCGCGGCCGCACCTTCGTCAACAAGTGGCTGATCATCGACGAAGCGCAGAACCTGACGCCGAAGCAGATGAAGACCCTGGTGACGCGCGCCGGGCCGGGCACCAAGGTGGTGTGCCTGGGCAACATCGCGCAGATCGACACCCCCTACCTCACCGAGGGCAGCTCGGGCCTCACCTATGTCGTCGACCGCATGAAGGGCTGGGGCCACGCCGGGCACGTGACGCTCGCGCGCGGCGAGCGCTCGCGCCTCGCCGACCACGCGGCGGAGGTGCTGTAAGGAATAAGTCAGGCGCGGCAGGTGTTTCGCCAACCGGCCTGACCTTTCTGCTACATTTCGCTGCCTTCTTTTCCTCGGGATTCCGGATGACTTCCTCGTTGCGTATCGCAAGCCTTCTCGCTGCCCTGTTGTTCAGCTTCACCGCGGCGGCCCAGAGCAAATTCGAGCCGCAGGTCGGCCAGTCCGGCAAGGACGTGATCTGGGTGCCGACGCCCGACGACGTGGTCGAGCGCATGCTCATCATGGCGCAGGTCACCTCCAGCGACTTCGTCTGGGACCTCGGCGCCGGCGACGGCAAGATCGCCATCATGGCGGCGCGCAAGTTCGGCGCGCGCGCCACCGGCATCGAATACAACGCCGACATGGTGAAGCACGCCAACGCCAACGCGCAGGCCGCGGGCGTCGCCGGCAGCGGCCAGGGCAAGGCGGTAATCCGCCACGGCGACATCTTCTCCACCGATTTCAGCTCGGCGACGGTAATCACGCTGTACCTGCTGCCGGCGCTCAACATGAAGCTGCGGCCGCAGATCCTGTCGATGCGCCCGGGCACGCGCGTCGCGTCGCACTCGTTCAGCATGGAGGACTGGGAAGCCGACGAGATCTCCACCCTGGACGGGCGCCGCGCGTACTTCTGGGTGGTGCCGGCCAACGTCATGGGCAACTGGAACCTCGAGGCCGGCGGCAGCCGCATCGACATGTCCCTCGAGCAGACCTTCCAGAAGCTGAGCGGCACGCTGGCCTTCGGCCCGATCCACGCCGGGCTGCGCGAGCCGCGCCTGCGCGGCACGGCGATCAGCTTCGCCTACGTCGACCCGGCCGGATTGCGCCGCGATTTCACCGGCCGCATCACCGGCGGCAGGATGGAAGGCACGTTCCGCGATGAAAAAGGCGCGGAAGGCAAGTGGAGCGCAACTAAGAAGTAGTTCTAAGGCAGCTTCTTGTGGCTGCCATCGCAGAAAGGCTGGTTAGCGCTGCGCTTGCAGCCGCACAGCCAGACCTTCTGCGCTTCGGACATGGTGAACTTCACCGGAGTGAACTCGGTGGTCTTGTGCGAGCCGTCGCAGAACGGCTGGCGCTTGGACTGGCCGCAGCGGCACCACCAGTAGTCGCCCGGCGCCAACTCGACCGCGTACGGACCCTTTTGTGCGACAAGCGGTTCGGCCATAGCACCCCCCTTACCGTCGGTACTGTTCGTCCTGCCCCTGGTGGTTCTCGAAGCGAGTGAACTGACCGCGAAACGTGAGCACGACCTGACCTATGGGTCCATTGCGCTGCTTGAGCACGTTCACCTCTGCTGTGCCCTTGTCCGGGGATTCAGGGTTGTAAACCTCGTCCCGGTAGATGGCGAGGATGACGTCTGCATCCTGTTCAATCGCACCGGATTCGCGCAAATCGGCCATTTGCGGACGCTTGTTCGGCCGCTGCTCCAGGGCTCGATTCAGCTGTGACAGCGCCACCACCGGCACGTCAAGCTCTTTGGCCATTGCCTTCAGGGAGCGCGAAATTTCGGAGATTTCCGTCGCGCGGTTCTCCCCCTGCGCGCTCGCCGACATCAGCTGGAGATAGTCGATCACGATCAAGCCCAGCTTTGAATACTGCCGCCTCAGACGGCGCGCTCTGGCACGCACCTCAAGCGCCGTCAGTGCACCCCCTTCGTCGATGTGAATGGGCGTTTCATGAAGCTTGCCCATCGCATCGGAGAGGTCGCCCCATTCCTTGTCCGTGAGGCGCCCGGTGCGCATCTTGTGTTGATCGACCTCCGCGATCGAGCCCAACAGGCGCGTGGCAACCTGACTCGCGCTCATTTCCATCGAGAAAATCGCCACGGGCAAGCCGTTGGCTACCGCGACATGCTCGGCAATGTTCAGGGCCAGGGCCGTTTTCCCCATGCTGGGCCGCCCGGCGATAACGATCAGATCGCCCGGCTGCAGGCCGGAGGTCATCTGATCCAGCTTGGTATACCCCGTCGGTACCCCGGTGACGTCCGACGGGTTGTCGCTGTGGAAGAGATGGTCGATCTTCTCGAACACCCGCGCCAGGACCGGCTTGATTTCGAGCAAGCCCTGACCCCGGCGCGCGCCGGATTCCGCGATCTGGAAGATCTTCGACTCCGCCTCGTCGAGCAGCTGCCCGACCTCCTTGCCGGCCGGGTTGAGCGCGCCCTCGGCGATCTCGGTGGCGACCTGCGCGAGGCGCCGCTGCACCGAGCGCTCGCGCACCAACTCGGCGTAGCGCCGGATGTTGAGCGCGCTCGGCGTGTTCTGGGCGAGCGCGGCGAGGTAGGCGGCGCCGCCGGTCTTGTCCTTGTCGTCGCTCGCCTCGACCGACTCGGACACCGTGACCACGTCGGCCGGCCGGGTGGCCTCGATCAGGCGCGCGATGTGGCGCCAGATGCGGCGGTGGTCGTCGCGGTAGAAGTCGTCCGCCCCGACCAGGTCGGCGACGCGGTCGAAGGCCTGGTTGTCGAGCAGCAGCGCGCCGAGCAGGGACTGCTCGGCCTCGACCGAGTGCGGCGGGAGCTTGAGCGCTAGGAGCTGCGGGTCAGGGTTTTCCTGGCGCGCACCACTGTGCGCGCTGTGTTGCGCCAAGGCCATAAATTCCTTCCGACGATACTCTTTTCCACAGGGCTCTGCACAAACCTTGCGGAAACGCGCAGTTGCGGCCGGGCTGTGGATGACCTGTGGTTAAGCTGTGACTAAGGTGTGCGGAAAACTTTGCCGGGGATTGACAAAGCTCTACTGCTCGCCCAGCACCGAGACCTTGATGGTGACCGTGACGTCGGTGTGCAACGCGATCTGCATCGGGTAGTCGCCGACCTGCTTGAGCGGCCCCTGCGGCATGCGGATGTTGGCGCGCTCCACCTCGTGGCCCTGCTTCTTCAGCTCTTCGATGATGTCGTAGTTGGTGACCGAGCCGAACAGGCGCCCGTCCGGGCCGGCCTTCTGCGCGATCTGGATCGTCAGCCCGTCGAGCTTGGAGCCGCGCTCGCGCGCCTTCGCCAGGGTATCGGCCTGCGCCTTTTCCAGCTCGGCGCGGCGCGACTCGAAGGTCTTGAGGTTGACCTCGGTGGCGCGCTTCGCCTTGCCCTGCGGGATGAGGAAATTGCGCGCGTAGCCGTCCTTGACCTTGACCACGTCGCCGAGCTCGCCGAGGTTGGCGACCTTTTCCATCAGGATGACTTGCATGCTCGCCCTCTCAGTGCAGGTCGGTGTAGGTCAGCAGCGCGAGGAAGCGCGCCCGCTTGATCGCCTCCGACAGCTGGCGCTGGAAGCCCGCCGCGGTGCCGGTGATGCGCGCCGGGATGATCTTGCCGGTCTCGTTGACGAAGTCCTTCAGCACCTCGACGTCCTTGTAGTCGATCCACTCGGCCTTCTCGGCGGTGAAGCGGCAGAACTTGCGGCGGCGGAACAGCGCCCGCTGCCCGCGGTCCTTCTTGTCCTTGCCGAACTTCCCCTTGCCCTTGCCTTTGCCCTTACCTCTGCGCGGCGGCGGCATGTTGCTCTCCTTCGATGAATTCGATGTGGGTTACGTGCAGGACCAGCCTCTTGGAGCGCTTGCTCTTCGCTCCGAGGAAGCCCTGCACTTTCAGGGGAAGGCCCAGGGGCCTTCCCGCCAGCAATTTCGCATGAACCTCAAAAGCAATGGCGCTCACCTCGGCCTGGATGCTGCGCCGGCCGCCGGCCTCGTCCTGCTCGGACTCGTGCCCGAGCTTGAACTCGACCGCCGCGACGCCCGCAGGCGTGTAGCGCAGCGTCCCCAGCTCAAGCAGCCGGCCGCTCAGCTCGAGCCGGTTCAGCGGCAGCTTCCGCGGGGCGCGCTTCGGCGCCGCGCTCCATCCTCTCCATGAGGGACTTACTCTTCTCCTCGCGCATCATCGGCGAGGGCGCGGTATGCGCCTTGTCCATCTTGATGATGAGATGCCGCAGCACGGCGTCGCTGAACTTGAACGAGTGCTCGAGCTCGGTGAGCGTCTCGTTGTCGCACTCGATGTTCATGAGCACGTAGTGCGCCTTGTGCACCTTGGCGATCGGGTAGGAAAGCTGCCGGCGGCCCCAGTCCTCGAGGCGGTGCACCGTGCCCTGGCGGGCCGCGATCACACCTTTGTAGCGCTCGACCATCTGCGGCACCTGCTCGCTCTGGTCGGGATGAACGATGAAAACGATCTCGTAATGCCGCATGTCGATTGAGCTCCTATTCCTATGGGTGAGGCCGACCGTCATGCGTAACGGTGCGACCAGGAAGGGCGCGGATTATACAGCGTTTTTCAGCGCTCGCGCCCGGCTTCGTGGAAGGCCTTCCGCACCGGCGACAGCAGGTACTCGAGGACGGTGCGATCGCCGAGGTGGATCTCGGCCACCACCTGCATCCCCGGCGCCAGGGTGTAGCGGTGGCCGCCGCTTTCAAGCTGCTGGTGCTTCAGGTCGACCAGGGTGCGGAAGGCGAGCGGGCCGGCGGCACGGTCGCGGCCGGCGAGGCCGCCGGAGCGCGTGTTGGGGTTGGGCGACTCGGTGGCGTCGGCGCTGACCTGCGCCACCGTGCCCTCGACCATGCCGTACTTCTGGAACTGGAACGCCGCCAGCTTGATGCGCACGGGCTGCGCGGCGTGCACGAAGCCGATGTCGTCGTTCGACACCCAGACCTCGGCGCGCAGCGCCTCGCCCTCGGGCACGATGGTCATAAGGATCGTGCCGGGCGCGACCACGGTGCCGGGGGTGTGCGTCGCCAGGTCCTTGACGGTGCCGGTCTGCGGCGAGCGCAGCTCGAGGAGATCGTGGCGGTGCTGCTGCTTGGCGAGCTCCTGGCGCAACCGCTCGGCCTGCGGCGCGGCCTCGGCGCGCTCGGCCTGCAGGCTGCGCTGGTAGTCGGCGCTGATCTGCGCCGTGCGCTTCTCCGACTGCCCGATGGTGGCCTTGGCCGCCGCGATGGTGGACTCCTGGATCTTCAGGTCCTGCTCCTTCTCGATCCGCTCGCGCTGCTTGTCCGTGTACATCAGGCGCCCGGCGAAGCCGTCCTTGGACAGCTTCTCGAACGCCTTTTCCTGCTCGCGGTAGTGCGGCAGTACGGCGAGCAGCTTGGCGTGTACCTCCTTCGCTGCGGCGAGGTCGTGGCGCGCGCGGTCCAGCGTGCTGCGCTCCTGCGCCAGCGCGTTCTGGTAGGCGGCGACGTTGGCGGCGTGCTGCGCCTGCACCTGCGCGTACAGGCCTTCCGGGTCGTCGGCCTCGCGCTCGAGCGGCTTTCCGGCGAGCTGCGCCCCGATGCGCCGCAGCGCGAGCCGCTTGGTCTGGTATTCGGCGGCGAGCGCGCGCCCGTCGGCGGCGAGCAGCGCGGTATCCATGCGCATCAGCACCTGCCCTTCGCGCACCGACTGGCCCTCGCGCACGAAGATCTCCTTGATCACCCCCTGCTCGGAGGGCTGCACGATCTTGAGGTAGCCCGCGGGAACCAGCTTGCCGTCGGCGACCGCCACCACATCGAGCTTGCTGAGCGCGGCCCAGGCGAGCGTGCTGGCGAGGAGCCCGAGGATCGCGTACAGCACCCAGCGCCCAAGCGGCGCCGGCGGGCGGCTCTGCACCTGCAGCAGCGCGGGCTGGAAGTCCGCGGGATCGGCGTCGTGCATGGTTTTCATAGCGGCACCGGGATCTTGAAGCGTTCGGGTTTGGCAGGGCACATGGCGCAATAGGGCTCTTCTTCGCGGCCGAAAAACTCGCGCAGCGCTTCGTCGCTGCAGCCGGGCTCGAGCGGCTGGTACTCGAGGTAGGGCTGCCACTTGTCGGACAGCCCGAGCTTCGCGTGCTGCATCCCGAGATAGGCGAGCGGCGAGCATTTCCAGATCTTGGCGTCGAACAGCTGCGGACAGTCCTTTGCCTTGCAGCGCTCCCAGCTCTCGCGCGGCCTGCCGTCCTCGTAGGGTTGCATCGCCGCCCCGGCGCCGCGGTAAGTGCGCCGCCAGTGCCCGAAGGAATCGTAGAAGTACACGCTCACGCCATGGTCGCGCACCCAGCCTTCCAGCAGCTCCTGGTTCGGGCGCAGCGCTTCGCGGTATTCGGGCGAATCGTGGTGGATCGAGAGGTAGATGCGCGTCTTGGAGTCGCCTTGCAAGACGCGCGGCAGCTCGGGATGCTTGTGCAGGAAAAAACCGTTGGTCACGAGCCTGAGGTGCGCATCGGGCCAGTGGCCGCGCGCGAGGCGCACGAAGTCGGTGAGCCGCGGGTGGATGGTCGGCTCGCCGCCGACGAGCGAGAACGTGCCGGGGCGGATGCGCCCGCTCCAGGCGCCCATCCAGCGGTCGGCGTCCTCGAGCGATACCACGCCCTCGTGCCGGTAGTTGGAGTAGTGCGAGCAGCTCTCGCACGCGAGATTGCAGGCGTGCGCGACGTGGATCTCGAGGTGCTTGACGTCGAGCATCATGCCGTGGCCTTCTGCGTGGATCCCTCGACGCGCTGCACCACCGCATCGACGGCGGAGCGCAGCCTCGGGCCTTGCCGCCGGGCGAGCGCGGCCGCGGCGCGGCTCAGCGCGCCGCCGGGCCGCAGCGATTCGAGATGGTCCGCGAAATCCTTGGCGCTGGTCCGGCCGCCCGCAAGCGCGGCTACGCCGGCCTGGGCGGCGCGCAGCGCGCTCAAGTGCTGCTCGATGTACGCCGGGACCATGAGGAGCGGCTTGCCGGCGAGCAGCGCGGCGCAGGAAAGGTTGCCGCCGTGGCATACCAGGGCGTCGCACTGCGGCAGCAAGGCGCTCATCCTGAGCGGCGTCTCGGAGAGATGGACGCCGCGCTCGCGCGCCGCGCGCGCGAGCGCGGCGTCAGCGCCGGGAACATAGGCGAGCACGCTTGCCCGCGATCGCTGCATCGCTTCGAGGAGCGGCACGAGGGTGGTCCCCGGCCTGAGGTAGAGCAGCAGCTTCGGTCCATCACCGACGGGCCACGCCGGCTCGGCATCGCCGGCATCAGCCAGCACTGGCCCGACGTAGTGCTCGGCCGGGCGCGGGCCGAAGAAGTCGAGCTCGGGAAGCCACTTGACCGCGGTGGCGTCGGTCCGGTAGAGGTCGCTCGCCTTCGGCAGCGCGGGGCCGCGCAGCACGCTGAGCACGCTGTTCAGCCGCACGAGCAGCTTCGCCTCCCGCTCCGGCGCGTCGGGCGCCTCTTTCCTGAAGCGCGGCAGCGGCCGTCCCGCGGGGGGAATCGAGAAAGGGCTGCCGCAGGCCACCGTGCGCAGCCCGGCGCCGCGAGCGGCGAGCAGCGCCGTCGGCGCATGGTCGGCGAGCAGCACATCGGCGCGCACGGCGCGGAAGATCGCGCGCCAGGCGAGCGCGCCGACGAACGCCGCCTTCGCCGAAGGGAAGGCTTCGGCGGCGAGCATTTCCGCGAAGGAGGCATAGGAGCGGCTCTGCCGCGGACGGCGCGGAACCGGCGCCGGCAAAAAGACGAAACCGTCGCGCGCCAGCAGGTCGGCGTGCGTCAGGTCGCGCAGGGCGAACACCACCTGGTGGCCCCGGCTGCGCAGCGCGCGCGCCACCGCGAGGAGCGGCACCACGTGGCCCAGGTTTCCGCCCAGCTCCCACGCGATCAGGGTGCGCGTTTTCTTCATTGCTCCTCAGAGCCTTCTGAATCCTTCCAGCAGGCCTTCGAGCGTCTTCAGCTCGTCTGCGCCTCGCGCCGCGCCCACCGAGCCCTCGAAGCCCCAGCCGTTGCCGGCGCCGGAGCGGCCAGTCCTGCCCGCCTGCTGCCATCCGAGCGGCGCGCCGCGGCCGGCATCGTCCTCCGACTCGCCGCCAAGCCCGCTTACGTAGGCGGCGACCGCGCGCCAGCGCCGCGCGATCTCGGCGCGATCCGGCGCGCCGGCGCGCTGCAGCTCGCCGATCAGCTTCTCGAAATCGAAGCCGTGGAAGCGGGCGAGCCGCGCGGCGATCGAATCGCCCACGCGGTCGTCGTCGCGGTCGTGGTCCTTGCGCTTGCCGTGGCGGTCGTCGTCGCGGTCGTGGTCCTTGCGCCGGCCGTGGCGGTCGTCGTCGTCGCGGTGATGGCCGTGGCCATGGTCCGGGCGGCAATCGTCGTCGTCGTGCTGGCCGGCGCGCCGGCGGATCTGCGCTTCGTTCCAGCTCGTGCCGTCGGCGAACTCGATGCGCTCGACGCGCTTCGCGCTCGAGGCGAACCAGCCCTTGATCGTGACGCTGCCGTGCGGCCCGTCGAGGTCGAGCATCAGGTCGTGGCCGTGGCGCTCGACGCGCACCATCCCCCTCGTGATGCCCTCGCCGAAGCGCAGTAGGTCACCCTGGCCCGAGAGCCCGGCCTCCTCGATGACGTCGTGGCCGCCGTGACGCTCGTGCAAATAGAGGTCGCTGCCGGCGCCGCCGGAAAGCCGGTCGTTGCCGCGGCCGCCGGCCAGCAGATCGTTGCCCGACGACGCCCAGAGCGTGTCGTTGCCCTCGCCGCCGAAGATGGCTACGTCGCCGTAGCCGAAGCGCTGGCTGGTCAGGTCGACGAGGTCGTTGCCTGCTCCGGTCGCGATGGTCTCGATGCCGGTGATGCGCGGCCCGTTGTGCCCGTCGGGCGGGCTCAGCCGATCCTCGAGGAACAGCGCATCGTGGCCCGCGGTCCCCAGCAACAGGTCGGAGCCTTCGCCGCCGTCGAACAGGTCGTGCGAGCGGTTCTTGCCCGCCAGGGACGCGGTGTCCCCGGTGCCGTGCACGCCGGGGCTGCCGGCGTGCTTCGCCTTGGCGTGGCCGTTCCAGTGGCCGTCGGCGTGGAACTGCAGCACGTCGTCGCCCGCGCCGGCGTTGAGGCGGTCGGAGCCGCCCCGGCCGTCGAGCGAGTCGCTGAACGGCGTGCCGTTGAGCACGTCGTTGCCCGGAGTCCCGATGAGCGTCTGCCCCTGCCCGCCGCCGTCCTCGATCGACAGCTCGAACAGGTCCGCGGCGCTCGCGCCGGCGGCATCGGTTGCCGAGACGCGGATCTCATAGACACCGGCGTCGGCCTCACCCGGCGTGCCGGCGAAGCTGCCACCCGCAGCGTCGAACGAGAGCCACGCTGGCAGCGCCGAGCCGTCGGCCAGGCTCGCCGACAGGGTCAGGGTGTCACCGGCGTCGGCGTCGGCAAACGTCCCGGCAGGAACGGTGAAGCCGAACGCCTCGCCCTCGCGGCCGGCCTGGTCGGGGAGCGCGGCGGCGAGCACCGGCGCGTCGTTCTCGTTGTCCACCACGATCGTGAACGCGGAGGACACGCTCGCGCCGGCGCCGTCGGTCGCCGTGATGAGCACGGTGGTGCCTCCAACTTCGGCGTTGGACGGCGTGCCGGAAAGCGTGCGCGTCGCGGCGTCGAAGCTCAGCCAGGCCGGAAGCCCCGAGCCGTCGCCGAGGGTCGCGGAGTACGCGAGCGCGTCCACGGCATCGACGTCGAGGAAGGCGTCTTCGGGGATCGTGACGCCAAACGGCTGGTCCTCGGCGGCGAACTGATTGGCGAGCGGCAGGACGGCCACCGGCGCATCGTTGACGTTGTCGACGCTGATCGTGAACTCGTCACTCGCCGACTCGCCCAGGGCGTCGACCGCGACCACGTGCACAGTCGTCGTGCCAACGTCGTCGTTCGTCGGCACGCCCGAGAAGGTGAGCGTGTCGGGATCGAACGCGAGCCAGTCCGGAGCCGAAGCGAAGTACGCCAGCGTGTCGCCCAGGTCGACGTCGGCGAAGGTACCGGCCGCAAGCGTGAAGCTGAACGCCGCGTCCTCGGTGGCGGCCTGGTCGGCGATCGCGTTGACGGGGACCGGCATGTCGTTCATGTTGGTCACCGCGAGGACGAAATCGTCCGACGCGGCCGCGCCGGTGAGATCGGTCGCCGTCACGCGCAGCTCGAACACGCCGACATCGGCATTCGTGGGCGTGCCGGCGAAGGTAGCGGTGTCCGGATCGAACGACAGCCACGACGGCAGCGCCGAAACCGAGAGCGTCAGCGCATCGCCGGCATCGACGTCGGCGAAGAGGTCCGCCGGCAGGACGAACACGAACGGCGCGTCCTCGGCGACGAGTTGATCGGCGACGGCGTTTGCCACCACCGGCGCGTCGTTCACGTTCAGCACCGTCAGCGCGAAGCTCTGCGAGGCGCTTTCGCCGTACGCGTCGGTCGCGGTGAGCGTGATTGTGGTGCTCCCGACATCGACGTTCTCCGGCGTGCCGGAGAGCGTGCCGGTCGAGGGATCGAATGCCAGCCAGGCCGGCAGCGCGAAGCCGTTCGACAGCACCGCGGCGTAGGTGAATGCATCGCCATCGGCGTCGGCGAACGCGCCGGCCACGATGTCCGCGGCCAAAAGCATGTCCTCGTGCACCGTCAGATCGGGCAGCGCGTTGCCAGATTGCGGCGCGGCGTTGAGCGCGGCGCCGATCGGCAGCACGGAGCCGTCGTCGAAACGGATCTCGCGCACGATCGGCGCGGCCGGATCGAAGCCCTCGATGGCGACTTCGTCGCCCGCGCCGTAGCCGATGCGCAGCAGGTCGCCGTCGCGCGTGAACGTGAGGTCGGCGCGCGTGATCCCCGGCCCGAACACCACCAGGTTCTCGTCGAACGCGTTGCCGTCCTCGCGGATCAGGTCCAGGCCGTCGCCGCGGTTGAACACGTACAGGTCGCCGCCGGCGCCGCCTTCGAGCAGGTCGTCGCCGGTGCCGCCGGTGAGGGTGTCGATGCCGGCGCCGGAGCGCAGCTCGTCGTTCGCCTCGAAGCCGTAGAGCCGGTCGGCGATGTTGGTGCCGAAGAGCGCTTCATCGCCGGTGTCGCCCTGCACGATGAAAGTGTTGCTCACCAACTCGCTGTAGCCCACCGAAGTGCCGTCGGCGAACACGAACCGCTCGACTGCATGCGCGCCGTTCTGTGCGTCGGCGGGATCGAAGCCGTCGATATGCACCCGGTCGCCGCCGCCCAGGTCGACGATCAGTTGTCCGGGCGCGCCGCCGGCCGGCGCCACGAAGCGCAGGTTGTTGCGCAAGTCGGCGAGCGCGATCCCCTCGCCGAACAGCACCATGTTCTCCGCCGTCGTCGAGATGTCGTCGACGATGGCGAGCACGCCGTCGCCGCGGTTGTAGGCATAGGCATCGTCGCCCGCGCCGCCGTAGGCGAAGTCGCCCCCGCCCGTGCCGTCGACCAGGTCGTCGCCGTCGCCGGCGTGGATGTGGTCGCGCACCGCCGTGCCGGAAAGCACCTCGCTCTCGACCGTGCCGCGGATCGTGATGCCGAGGGCGAGCAGCTCCTCGTAGCTGAGGCTCGCGCCGTCGGCGAAATCGAACCGGTCGATCGCGCGGTTGCCGAACGGATCCTGCGGATCGAATCCGGCGAGCTTGAAGCGGCCGCCTGCCTCGGCGACCAGATCCAGCGTGCCGGCCGCCGCGTCGTAATAGAGCGCGAGGGTGTCCGCCGAGGTCAGCTCATCGGTGAGGACGAGGACGTTCTCCTCCCCCGGCCGCGACAGGTCGTCGATCGTGTCGGTACCGGCGTCCGAGTAGGCGTAATACGTGTCGCCGCCGCCGCCGCCTGAGAGCAGGTCGTCGCTCTCCAGGCCCTGGAGGTCGTCGGGACCCGAGGTCCCGATCAGGCGGTCCACGCCCGGCGTGCCGGTGATGAACAGGCCGCGGCTCAGGAACTCGAGCAGCGACAGCGTCGAGCCGTCCTCGAAGCGCATCGTGTCGAAGCCGATCGGCCGCTCCGGGTCGCCGAGGTTGACGTCGGGCATCTCGATCCAGTCGCCGAAAAAGCCGTAGTAAAGGAACAGGGTGCCGCCGCTCAGCTCGGCAGAGAGCGAGTCCTGGGTGATGCCGGCGCCGAACTCGACCAGGTTCTGGCCGAGCTCCGATTCGCGATCGACCAGGACGTCCTGGCCGTCGCCGTGCTCGAAGAAGTAGGTGTCGCCGTCCGCGCCGCCGTCGAGCAGGTCGTTCGAGGTGCCGCCGCGGATGCTGTCGGCGCCGAGGCCGCCGGTGATGCGGTCGACGAGCGCCGTGCCCTCGATCGAATCGGCCGAATCGGTGCCGGCGAGATCGAAACCTTTCCCGAGCAGCGAGAAGGCGTCGTAGTACAGGTCCTCGGCTTCGAAATAGAACTGGGAAACACCGGTCGTGCCGAACGGGTCGCTCGGATCGAACCCGGCGACGCGGATCACGTCGCCTTCGGATGCCAGCCGGATCTCGAGGAAACCGCCGGAGTGCGACAGCACCAGCTCGCCAAAAACGATGTCGGAGCCGAACTGGAGCGTGTTCTCGCCGGCGTCCTCGATGGTGAGCAGGCCGTCGCCGCGCTGGTAAACGTAGGTGTCGTGGCCCTCGCCGCCGCGCGCGAGCGTGCTGCCGGTGCCACCGATAAGCACGTCGCTGCCGCCGCCGCCGGAGAGCAGGTCATCGCCCTCGGCACCGTTCAGGTAATCGTTGCCCGAGCCTCCCGACAGGGCGTCGTGCCCCGCGCCGCCTTCGAGCACGTCGTCGCCCGAGCCGCCGCTCACGACGTCATCGCCTTCGCCGCCATCGATGAAATCGCCGCCGTCGCCGCCGAAGAGCTGGTCGCCCCCGTCGCTCGGCGCGTTCTGCTCGAAGAACGGCGTGCCGAACAGATCGCCGCTCTGGGCGTAGGCCACCGCCGCGCTGCCGCCCGCCGGCGCCTCCAGCCCGGTCAGGTCCGCGGCGCCGAGGTCCGCATCGGCCAGCCGGAAGGGCTCCTCCGCGCTCGCCGCGCGGATCGCGGCGAGATTGCCCGAAACGATCGCCTCGAGGTCGTAGAGCGTCACACGGCCGCCGCCGTCGACGAACTGCAGCCGCCGCAGCTCGCGCGAAGCCAGTTCGCTGCCGTCCGCCGGCTCGAACCAGGCGATCGCCACCGAACCGCCCTGCCCCTGCGCCACCACGAGGTGCAGGCGCCCGCTGCCATCGACGTAGGCCGAGAGATCGCCCGGCAGAACATCGGACCCGAACGAGAGCGTGTCGAGCCTGCCGCCGTCGCCTGCGCTGTCGACGACGTCATCGCCGTCGCCATAGTTGAACGCATAGACGTCGTCCCCCTCGCCGCCCGCGAGCTGATCGTCGCCGCGGCCGCCGGCGACGATGTCGTCGTCCTCTCCGGCATCGACCGTGTCCTCGCCCGAGCCGGCCGCGATGCGATCGTCGCCCTGCCCGCCGCTGACGAAATCGTTGTTGGCGCTCGCGTCGACGTCGTCGTCGCCGTCGTTGGCGTAGATCGTGTCCTCGGCCACGCTGCCGCGCAGGAAGCTCGAGCCGTTGAAATCCTGCTGCTCGCCGATCACGCCGTTGTCAGCGCGCGCGACGATATCGTTCAGCGACAGCTCGGTGCCGTCGGCGAACAGGAAGCGCTGCACCGCGAGCTCGGGCGTCTCGCCGCCGTAGCCCCCATAACCGCCGTAGCCGCCGTAACCACCGTCGTCTTCTGCGGGACCGATGAGGACAGCGTCATCGGTCCCGCGGATGCCGATGGCGACGCGGCTGCCCGTGACCTGGACGTCGATGTCCTCGGGCAGGGCGTCGATGTCCAGGCTGTCCTCGGCCGTGGCGGCGGCGTGCAGCCACTCGTACAGAGCGAGCAGGCGTTGCTCGGCCTCGGGGGCGGGCGTGTCGTCGTGATCGCCGTTCAGGTCGACCAGTGGAAATACGATGTCCTCCGGTATCCCCGCGAGGTTGCCGTTCTCGTATTCGTCCTGCCAGTACGCGCTGCGAAAACCCTCCTCGTTGCTCAGCCCCCGGACCATGGCGAGCTGGCGATCCAGCTCGTCCGCGGCTTCCGGGAACAGCTGGATGCGGTTTTCGGTCTCGTCCAGCCACGCGAGGAAATCACGCAGCGCCTGCTCGGCCTCGCCCGCCGGCACGCCTTCGCCGAACGGCAGTAACCGATCCAGGAACTCGTTCGGCAGGTCTGCCGCCCAGCCGCCGTCGACCTCGATCCCCCAGGTCGGGTTGGTGTAGGTGCCGTCGCCGTCGAGGTCCAGAACTTCCGCGAGCTCGCTCTGCGCTTCCCCTTGCGCCTCGGGAAACCGCTCGCCGCGCGTGCCGCCGCCGGAGAAGACCTCGTCGAGAATGGTGTCGAAGCCTCCGTCCTGCTCCAGGAAATACCGGTCGGAGCCCTGCTCGCCCTGCAGCGAATCGCGGCCGGGCCCGCCGTGAAGCTCGTCGTCCCCTTCGCCGCCGAGCAGGAAGTCGTCGCCGTCGTCGCCGTACAGCTCGTCGGATCCGGAATTGCCTCTGACGAGGTCGTTGGCGTCGCCGCCGAACACCTGGTCGTCGCCCTCGAGGGCGAAGATCTGGTTGTCGAGCTCGTTGCCTTCCAGCACTTCATCGTCCGCGGTGCCGAAGATCGTCCCCGGAAGAATGACGCGATCCACCCGCGCCAGGATGCCCTCGCGCGACAGCGAGCTACCGTCGGCGAACTCGATGCGCTCGATGGCGTGCGGCATCGTGCCGTCGAAGAACTGCTCGAGCAGGCCTCGCTGCACGCGCACTTCGCCGCCGTCGCTGGTCGTCACCACCAGGTCGAGATGGCTCGAGCTCAGGCTGATGTCGTCGAGGGTGATTCCTGCGCCGAAGGACAGCGTGTCGAGATCGCCGGCGGCGTCGTCGATCACGTCGGCGCCGTCGCCGAGGTTGTAGACGTAGCTGTCGTCGCCGCCGCCGCCGAGCAGCAGATCGTTCCCGCCCCGGCCTTCCACCCGGTCGGCGCGGTCGTCGAACCCGGCCAGCCTGTCGTCGTCGGGCGTGCCCAGGACGGCGCGCGACTTGATGTCCTCGAACGACCAGGCCGTGCCGTCGGCGAACCGCGCTTCCAGCGGAGCCGCGGATTGGACGCGCAGCGAGTCGCCGGTATCCGTGATTCCGAACGCGTAACCCTCGCCCGCGCGGCGCACTATCACCTCGGCCGGGCTCAGGCTCGCCTTGAATTCGATGGTGTCGGTGGTGGCCGCGTCGGCGAAGCCGCGATCGTACGTGTCGCTGCCCTCGCCGCGACCGTAGCGAATGACATCGGCGCCCGATTCGTCGAACAGGTAGTCGTTGCCTTCGCCGCCGTCGAGGATGTCGTCACCCGCGCCGCCGAAGAGCTGGTCGGCGCTCCCGTGCCCCTCGATCAGATCGCCGGTGGCGTAACCGGTCAACCGGTCGCTCTCTTCGGTGCCGATCAGCACCTCGGTCAGCATGCGCTCCGCGCCCCAGTGCGTGCCGTCGGCGAACTCGATGCTCTCGAAGCGGTAGGGATGCGGGGTCAGTGCGCCGTTGTACGGGTTGACGTAATCCCGGAACCAGCCGCGAACGCTGAGCGAGTCTCCGCTCGCGGGCAGCCGCAGGACGAGCTCGTCGCCGCTGCGCACGAGCTTAACGTCGCCCGGGGTCAGCCCGGCGGCGAGACGGATCGTGTCGTTCGAGTCCGCGCGCGCGTTGGGCAGGAACGCCACGTCGTCGCCGTAGCCGGGCCCGAACAGGATGGTGGTGTCTCCCGGCAGAGCGCCGGGTTGCGCGAAGCGCGACAATTCCTCTTCGCGCTCGAAGGACCAGATGCCGATGCGGTCGTTGCCCGCACCGGGATCGACGACGTCGGCGCCGTAGTGCCCGGTCAGGATGCGGTCGTCGCCGCCTCCCGCTTCGACGAAGTCGTCGCCATAACCCGAATCGATGAAGTCGTCGCCCTCGCCGGCGAGAATGCGGTCGTTGCCGGTAAAACCGTACAGGATGTCGTCGCCGTCCTCGCCGCGGATCAGGTCGCGCTTCATGCCGGCGTAGATCACGTCGTTGCCGTCGGTGCCCTGCCATACGAGCCGGTCGAGCACCTCGTTCTCGCCCCACAGCGTGCCGTCGGCGAACTCGATGCGGCGCACCGACGATTCGAACCAGGAGCTGCCGCTGCTGGAACCCATGAAACCCTCGAGCGTCAGCGAGGAATCGGGGTCGCCGGCGATCTCGAAGCGCACGTTGGCTTGCGTGGCAAACGGCTGCTGCACGCGCTCGCCGAACACCGTGATGTCGCCGGGCGAAATGCCCTCGCCGAAGCGCAGCACGTCGTCGACCTGCACCACCCCGGCCGGTATTTCTCCCCGGGGGCCACGGTACTGGGACCACCATGAATAGATCACGTCGCTCGCGGTGACGCGGTCGTGGCCGTCGCCGCGGCCGAACACGAACACGTCGGCGCCGAGCGTGTAGCTGCTCGGCTGCTGCGCGTCGGTCAGGACGTCGTCGCCCGCGCCGCCAATATAGACATCGCTGCCGTGCCCGCCGAACAGGCGATCGTTGCCCTCGCCGCCCATCAGCACGTCGTTGCCCAGCCCGCTGGTCAGCCGGTCGTCGCCCGCGCCGCCGTCGAGCGTATTGCTCTCCAGCGCGTTGAACCATGAGCCGTGGTCGAAGAGCAGATCGTCGCCCTCGCCGCCCAGGAGCGTGTCGTTGCCTTCACCGCCCAACAGGCTGTCGTTGCCGGCGCCGCCTTCGAGGCGGTCGGCGAGCGCCTTGCCGCTCAGCTTGTCGTCGCCTTCGAGCCCGAGGATGCGGGTGTTGGCGTTGGCGAAGGCCTCCATGACGTCGTCGTCCGGCGTGCCGGTGATGGTGGCCGAGGCGAGCACCTCCGGCCCGAGCACCGTGCCGTCGGCGAACTGCAGCCGTTCGATGCTGTAGGCCGAACCCGCCCAGGTATTGAGGGAGAAGTGGTCCTTGACCGTGATGCGGTCCTCCGATCCCGCGAGCTTGATCACGAGATCGAAGCCTTCGTTCGTCAGCGTCACGTCGCCGGCGCCCACGCCCGGCTTGAACGCGATGGTGTCGAAGCCGGAAACATCGCTGATGACGTCCTGGCCGTCGCCGTAGCCGAAGCGGTAGGTCTCATTGTTGCTGCCGGCGCCGTACCACCAGCCCGGGAGCTGCAGGTATTGCGAAGCCTCGAAGCGGTCGTTGCCCGGCCCGCCGTCGAGAATATCGTCGCCGCCGCCGGCGAGGATCAGGTCGTCGCCCGGTCCGCCGATCAGCACGTCGTTGCCGTCGTAGCCGACGATGCGGTCGTTGCCTTCCAGGCCGTCGAACGTATCGTTGCCGCTCGTCCCCAGCAGCACATCGGGCCCGGGGGTCGGCGCAAAAATATCGGCGCTGTCGAACACCGAACCGTCGGAGAACATGAAGCGCTCGATGCCCGCGACCACGATCTGCTCGAAGCCGAGCTGGCCGGCCGGCAGCGTGAGCGTCTCGCCCGTCGCCAGGATGCGCGCCACCACCGAGCCGCGGAAATTGGGCTCGAAGATGACGTCGTTGCGCGTCAGCCCGCCGCCGAAGAAGACCACGTCGAAGCCGCCGCCTTCCCAGCCCAGGGCGTCGTGCCCGCTGCCGGGGCGGAAGAGGTAGCTGTCGTTGCCGGCGCCGCCGCCGAGCCAGTCGTTGCCCGGCCCGCCGTCGGCGATGTCGTCGCCCGCTTCGGTATAGAGATTGTCGTTGCCGCCGCCGCCGTAGAGCGTGTTGTCGTAGGCGCCGCCGACGACGGATGTCGAGGCCGCGTCGCCGTAGAGCACGTCATCGCCGCCGTTGCCGAAGAGAGTGGCGCCGTTCACGGCGCGCACCGCTTCGGTGTAGTCGCTGAGGTTGCGGGACTGGCCCGGCGTTCCCGGCGCGAGCGTCAGCACCGGCTTGCCGGCGGCATCGAAGGCGAAGGCCCGCGCCTCGTCGACGTTGCCCGCCGCATCGAACAGAAAATGCTCCCTGAACGCGAAGTAGTTGGTGCTCTGCGTCAAGCGCCGGCCGCGCAGGCTGCGGCCGAACTCGTCGAGCCGCGCCTGCCCCGCCGCCGGATCGGCGGTGATCGCGGCGTCGAACCCGGCCACCGCCGGCATCAGGTTGCCGAACGGTGGGCGGTCCTCGCCCTGATCGACCAGCTCGATCGCCTCGTACTGGTCCGCAAAGTGCGTTTGCGCGAGCAGATCGCCGTAGAGCGATTCCGCCAGGTCGCGGTAGTTCTTCTGCCACAGGAAGCTCTGCCAGTGGTGCGGGTTGCCGGCAAGCGTCTGGCCGTAGAAGCGCTCGAGGATCGCGACCTGCCGCGCCGGGATCTCGCCGCGCAGTTG
>CAZNVH010000087.1:0-103315 GCA_964576525.1 uncultured Enterobacteriaceae bacterium | reverse complement strand
GAACCTCGCCTTGGAGATCGCGTTGTCGCGGATCTGCGCGCCGGGATGGCCCTTGGCGAGGTCGGCGGCGTGCGCCGCGATCTTGTACGCCATGATGCCGTCCTTCACGTCCTTCTTGTTCGGCAGGCCGAGGTGCTCCTTCGGCGTGACATAGCAGAGCATCGCCGTGCCGTACCAGCCGATCTGCGCCGCGCCGATGGCGCTGGTGATGTGGTCGTAGCCCGGCGCGATGTCGGTGGTCAAGGGTCCCAGCGTGTAGAAGGGCGCCTCGTGGCACTCCTTCAGCTGGATCTCCATGTTTTCCTTGATCAGCTGCATGGGAACGTGGCCCGGGCCTTCGATCATCACCTGCACGTCGTGCTTCCAGGCGATCTTGGTCAGCTCGCCCAGGGTCCTCAGCTCCGAGAGCTGCGCTTCGTCGTTGGCGTCGTAGCCCGAGCCCGGCCGCAGGCCGTCGCCGAGCGAGAAGCTCACGTCGTAGGCCTTCATGATGTCGCAGATGTCCTCGAAGTGCGTATAGAGGAAGCTCTCCTTGTGGTGCGACAGGCACCACTTGGCCATGATCGAGCCGCCGCGCGACACGATTCCCGTCATGCGCTTTGCGGTCAGCGGCACGTAGCGCAGCAGCACGCCGGCGTGGATGGTGAAGTAGTCCACGCCCTGCTCGGCTTGTTCGATCAGCGTGTCGCGGTAAATCTCCCAGGTCAGCTCTTCGGCCTTGCCGTCGACTTTTTCCAGCGCCTGGTAGATCGGCACGGTGCCGATCGGCACCGGCGAGTTGCGGATGATCCACTCGCGCGTCTCGTGGATGTGCTTGCCGGTCGACAAATCCATCACCGTGTCGCCGCCCCAGCGGATCGCCCAGGTCATTTTCTCCACTTCCTCGCCGATGCCCGAGGACAGCGCCGAGTTGCCGATGTTGGCGTTGATCTTCACCAGGAAGTTGCGGCCGACGATCATCGGCTCGGACTCCGGGTGGTTGATGTTGGCCGGGATGATGGCGCGGCCGCGGGCCACTTCGCTTCGTACAAATTCAGGGTCTATTTCTCGAGGAATTGAGGCGCCAAACGACTGGCCGGGATGCTGCTTCATCAGCAGCTCGAGCATCTTCTCGCCGGTCTTGCCGGTCGCCTTGAGGCTCTCGATGTACTGCTCGCGCTGCAGGTTCTCGCGCACCGCGATGAACGCCATCTCGGGCGTGACGACGCCCTTGCGGGCGTAGTGCATCTGCGATACGTTCCTGCCCGCCTTCGCCCGTCTTGGTTTTCGATGAAGGTCGAAGCGCAGCTCCGCAAGCTTCGCGTCCGCCAGCCGCTCTCTGCCGAACGCCGAACTGGGTCCAGGCAGAACTTCACAATCGCCTCGATCGAGAATCCAGCGCTCGCGCAGCGCCGGCAGGCCCTTGCGGATGTCGATCTTCGCCGCCGGGTCGGTGTAGGGCCCCGAGCAGTCGTAAACGAACAGCGGCGGGTTCTGCTCGCCGCCGAACATGCCCGGCGTGTCGGCCTGGCTGACTTCGCGCATCGGGACTTTCAGGGCCCCGACGTAGACCTTGCGCGAGTTCGGCAGCGGCTTGACCGCTGCGGCGTCTACGTGGGCAGTGGCGGCGAGAAACTTCGGATTGGCGTTCATGGCGTTTCCTACGGCGGGATTACCCGCGTCAGGTTCTAAGGGACTCTCTCACCCGCTCTCGCGGGACCCCTACGCAAGGCGCGATTATAATCCCCATCCTCATGAACCTAGAGCGAGCCCGCACGAACATGGTCGAGCAGCAGATCCGCACCTGGGAGGTGCTCGACCAGGACGTGCTCGACCTGCTCTACGTGGTGCCGCGCGAGGACTTCGTGCCGCAGCAGCACCGCGCGCTGGCGTTCTCCGACATGGAGATCCCCATCGAAGAAGGGGTAAAAGCGGGCGAGCGCATGTGGCAGCCGAAGATGGAAGCGCGCGTGCTGCAGGAGCTCGGGGTCCAGAAAACCGACCGCGTGCTGGAAGTGGGCACCGGCAGCGGCTACCTGACCGCGCTGCTGTCGCATCGCGCGGCGCACGTGCATTCCGTGGAGATCAAGCCGGCGCTTGCTGCCTTCGGCCGCACCAACCTCGAGCGCCACGGCGCCGAGCGCGTCACGCTCGAGATCGGCGACGCGGCGCGCGGCTGGCCCAACCACGCGCCTTACGACGTGATCGTGCTCACCGGCTCGACCGGGCTGCTGCCCGGCGCGCTGCTCGGCGAGCTCGCCCCCGGCGGGCGGCTGTTCGCCGTGGTCGGCGAGCCGCCCGCGATGAGCGCCCGCCTGGTGCTCGCCACCGCGCCCGGCGCCTGGCGCAGCACGGACCTGTTCGAGACCGTGATCGCGCCGCTCGCCAACTGCGAGCGGCCGTCGCGCTTCCGCTTCTGAGCCCGATGGAGCAGATCACCCCCACGCAGCTGGCTGCCTGGCTCGCCGACGCCGGCCGCGACAAGCCTGCGCTGCTCGACGTGCGCGAGCCCTGGGAGGTCCAGGCCGCGCGCATCGAAGGTTCCCGGCACATTCCGATGCGCGAGGTGCCGGCGCGGCTCGCTGAGCTCGATCCCGGCCGGCCGCTGGTGGCGATCTGCCATCATGGCGGGCGTAGCATGCAGGTGGCGGCGTTCCTCGAGAAGAACGGCTTCGCCAAGGTTCATAATCTGGCAGGGGGTGTCGATGGCTGGTCCAGGACCGTTGATCCGGGCGTACCGCTTTACTAGCGGTCCGGCCCTGGCGGCTGCGCTGTCGCTGCTTTCCTCCGGGGCGGCGGCGCAGGATCTGCTTCAGGTCTACCGCGAGGCGCAGAGCTACGACGCGGTCTACGCCGCGGCGCGCCGCTCGTACGACGCTGGCCGCGAAAAGGGCCCGCAGGGACTGGCGCTGCTGCTCCCCACGCTCAACCTGTCGGCCAGCGCGACGCGCACGCGCACCGAGTCCGATTCGCGCGACCCGTCGATTTCGCCGAGCTTCACCCGCTACCCGGAGCAGACGAACTACCAGCTCACCTTCACCCAGCCGCTGTTCCGCTACCAGAACTGGCTGCAATACGAGCAGGGCGGCGCGCAGGTCAAGCAGGCCGAAGCCACCTTCGGCCAGGCCTACCAGGACCTGATCGTGCGCACCGCGCAGGCCTACTTCGAGGTGCTCGCGGCGCGCGACACCCTGGGTCTGGTGCGCGCGCAGAAGCAGGCGATCGCCGAGCAGCTGGCGCAGGCGAAACGCAACTTCGAGGTCGGCACCGCGACCATTACCGACACGCACGAGGCGCAGGCGCGCTTCGACCTGAGCGGCGCCCAGGAAATCGCGGCGTTCAACGACCTCGAGACGCGGCGCCGCCAGCTGCAGCTGCTCACCGGACGCGAGTACGGCCCTGACCTCAAGGACCTGCGCCCGGACATCAAGCTGCCGCCGCCGAACCCGAACGACATGGAATTCTGGGCCGATCTCGCCGGCAAGCAGAGCTACACGGTGCTGGTCCAGGAGTCGACCGTCGAGGTCGCCGCGCTCGAGGCGAAGCGCAACAGCGCGGTGCACCTGCCGACGCTTGACTTCGTCGCCACGCACGGCCAGACCGGGCAGAACGCCGCGACCGACGGCATCGTCGGCCGCGACATCACCCAGACGGTGATCGGCCTGCAGTTCGCGCTGCCGCTGTTCCAGGGCTTCGGCATCTCCTCGCGCGAGCGCGAAAGCGCGGCGCTCAGTCTCAAGTCGAAGGAGGATCTGGACAACGCGCGCCGCACCGCGGTGCTGACCGCGCGCCAGGTGTACCTCTCGGTGATCAACGGCATCGCGCAGATCGCGGCGCTCGAGCAGGCGCTGCTGTCCTCGCAGAGCGCGCTCGACTCCAACAAGCTCGGCTACGAGGTCGGCGTGCGCATCAACATCGACGTCCTCAACGCCCAGCAGCAGGTGTTCTCGACGCGGCGCGACCTCGCGCTCTCGCGCTACAACACCATCAACAACCACCTGCGGCTCAAGGCCGCCGCCGGCAGCCTGCGCGAGGAAGACCTCGAAGAGGTCAACCGCGCACTAGCTCCCTGACGACCTGCAGGTGCTTCTGCGTCGCGCCGCGGTGCGCCTCGCATAGCCGCTTGCCGGATTCGGACATCAGGCTTCTTTTCTCGGGATTCAACAGCAAGGCCAGCGCCTGCCGCATCGCCTCGCCGGCGTCGGGCGCCTGGAGTGCCGCGCCGGCCTCGAGCGCGAGCCGCGCCGCCTCGGCGAAATTGAACATGCTCGGACCGAACAGCACCGGCGCGCCCGCGGCGAGCGCTTCGATCAGGTTCTGGCCGCCGAGCGGCTGGAACGAGCCGCCGATCACCGCGACGTCGCAGGCGGCGTAGTAGAAGGCCATCTCGCCCATCGTGTCGCCGAGGTAGACGCGGTGGCCGGGCTGCGGCTCCTCGCCCCGGCTGCGCCGCGCGTCGGCCAGACGCGCTACCTCGTCGAAGCGCTGTGGGTGCCGCGGTACCACCATCACCAGAAAATCGGGATTTTCAGGTATCAACGATGCTTCCTCGCCGTCGCGAGTACTGGCGAGCAGCAGCACCGGCCGCCCGAGCTTGCGCCGCCATTCGCGCCCGGCGGCGAGCTGCGCCGGGTCGAGCGTGACGTCGAACTTGAGGTTGCCGGCGACTTCGACGCGCGGCGCGCCAAGCGCGCGCAGCCGGCCGGCGTCGGCTTCGCTCTGCGCGCATACCGCGGCGAGGCTGCGGAACGCGGGCGCCATCAGCGCGCGCAAGCGACGGTAGCCGCGGGCGGATTTCTCCGACATGCGCGCGCTCGCCAGCAGCACCGGGACGCCGTGGCCCGCGCAAGCCGCGAGCAGGTTGGGCCACAGCTCGGTCTCCATCAGCACGCCGAGCCGGGGGCGAAAGCGCTCGAGGAAAGCGCGCACCGGCTCCGGGTAGTCGTACGGCAGGTACAGGCCGATCACCGACTCGCCGTAGACCTGCTTCAAGGTCTCGCGCCCGGTCGCGGTGGTGCAGGTCATGAGGAGCGTGTGGTCGGGAAACTCGCGCTGCAGCGCGCGCACCAGCGGAGCCGCGGCGCGTGCCTCGCCCACCGAGACCGCATGCACCCAGATCAGCTTCTCCGGCCGCTCACCGCTGTAGATGCCGAAGCGCTCGGCGATGCCTTCACGGTAGCCGGGCTCGCGCAGCCCGCGCCACCACAGCCTGAGCAGGATGAACGGCAGCGCGAGCCGCAGCAGCAGCGTATAGAGCTGCCTCATGCGAGCAGGCGCAGCACTTCGTCGGTCGCGGGAGGGCGGCCGGCGGCGCCGACGTTGGCCGCGCGCGGCGCACCGCACAGGCCGGTGAGCGCGGGGTCCGAGCCGCAATAGATACCCACCGTCGGCGTGCCGAGGGCCGCCGCGAGATGCGTCAGGCCGGTGTCCAGGCCGACCACCGCTCGGGCGCCGGCGAAAAGGCGCGCCAGCTCATCCAGGCCCATTCGCTCCGGTACGGTCGCTCCGACCGCGCCGGCAATTCGCTGCGCCCGCGCCTGCTCGACTTCGGTGCCCCAGGGAAGCACGGCCGGCGCTCCAAGATTGCGGGCAAGCTCGATCCAGCGCGCTTCGGGCCAGAGCTTGTCGTCGCGGCTGGTCATGGTGAGCAGCACCACCTGGGAGGACTTTTCCGCCGCCGGCGCGCGCAGCCCGTAGTCGATGGGATCCTGCGGTTCAAACCCCAATGCCGCCGCGGCGAGGAAGCGGTTCCTTTCCACGGCGTGCAGCGCGCGCGGCACCGCATGGCGCACCCGGTAGAAGCGCGCCGCAAACGGCTCGCGCGCGCTGGCGCGGTCCATGCCGTGGCGCTCGCCGCGCGCGCAGGCTGCGAGCAGCGCGCTCTTCACCAGCGATTGCGTGTCGATCACGGCGTCGTAGCGCTCGGCGCGCAGCGCTCGGCGCCAGGCGCCGATCTCGGACCACACGGCCGGCCGCCACAGGGCGGCGCGCCAGCGGCGCACCGCCACCGGGATCACGCGGCGCACCGCGCCGTGCATCGCCGCGACCGCCGCGAAGGGCTCCTCCACCATCCAGTCGATCCGCGCGCCGGGCAGCGCGCGCGCCACATCGGAGACCGCGGGACAGTTATGGACTACATCGCCAAGGGACGAAGTCTTGACGAATAGTATTGTTGTCATTCGCTAGAATTGAATCATATTGAACCCCCTTTCGGCCGTTCTGATCACCCGCAACGCCGCCGCCCTCCTCGAGCCCTGCCTCGACAGCCTGGCCTTCGCCGACGAGATCGTGGTGGTCGACTCCGGATCGGGCGACGGCACGGTCGAACTCGCGGGCCGCAAGGGCGCGCGCGTGGTGCAGAAGGAATGGCTCGGCTTCGGCCGCCAGAAGCAGTTCGCCGTCGAACAGGCGAAGAACGACTGGGTGCTGTGCGTCGACGCCGACGAGCGCGTCTCGCAGCCGCTGGCCGAGTCGATCCGCCTGGCGCTCGCCGCGCCGGTGTCGCCGGTGTACCGCATGCCGCGGCGCAACCGCTTCCTCGGCCGCTGGCTGGCGCACGGCGAGGGCTACCCCGACTGGAGCCCGCGCCTGTTCAACCGGATGAACGCGCGCTGGAGCGACGACCTGGTGCACGAGAAGGTGCTGTTCGCCGTGACGCCGGGCACGCTCGCCGGCGACCTGATGCACGATTCTTACGACGACCTGTCGACCTACCTCGAGCGCCAGAACCGCTACACCACGCTCGCCGCGCGCCAGGCTTTCGAGGAGGGCCGCCGCGCCGGGATCTTCCACCTCCTGGCATCGCCGGTGGTGCGCTTCATCAAGTTCTACCTGCTGCGCCTGGGCTTCCTCGACGGCCTGCCCGGCCTGCTGCACATCTCGATCGGCTGCATGAACAGCTACGTGAAATACATGAAGCTGATCGAGCTGCGGCAGTCCGAGAACAAATGAAGGTGCTGGTCACCGGGGTCGCCGGCTTCATCGGCATGCATTGCGCGCAGCGCCTGCTGGCGCGCGGCGATACGGTGGTCGGCATCGACAACCTCTCGCCCTACTACCCGGTGCAGCTCAAAAAGGACCGCCTGGCGCAGCTCACGCACCGCGATTTCGAGTTTGCCGAGCTCGATATCGTGGATGCGGAAGCGCTGCGCCGCCATTTCGAAAAGCACAAACCCGATCTGGTTCTGCATCTCGCGGCGCAGGCCGGGGTGCGCTACTCGCTGGAGAATCCCGCGGCCTACATCCAGGCGAACGTGGTCGGCTTCGGCAACCTGCTGGAATGCTGCCGCCGGCACGCGCCGCGCCACCTGGTGTTCGCGTCGAGCTCGAGCGTGTACGGCACGAACGCCAAGCTGCCCTGGTCGGAGACCGACAACGTCGATCACCCGATCAGCCTGTACGCCGCCACCAAGAAGGCGAACGAGCTGATGGCGCACGTCTACAGCGACTTGCACGGCCTGCACGCCACCGGGCTGCGCTACTTCACGGTCTACGGCCCCTGGGGCCGGCCGGACATGTCGCCGGTGCTGTTCGCGCGCGCCATCATGGAAGGCAAGCCGCTCGCGGTGTTCAACCACGGCGACATGCAGCGCGACTTCACCTACATCGACGACATCGTCGAAGGCACGCTGCGCGTTCTCGACAAGCCGGCGCCTTACGCGATCTACAACATCGGCAACCACCAGCCGGTTGCCCTGCTCGACTACATCGCGGCGCTCGAGCGCGCGCTCGGCCGCAAGGCGAAGCTGGAAATGAAGCCGATGCAGCCGGGCGACGTGAAGGCGACCTACGCCGACACCGCGCGGCTGCGCGCCGCGGTCGGCTTCGCGCCCTCGACGCCGCTGGATGCGGGCCTCGCGCTCTTCGCGAACTGGTACAAGGGGTACTACGGTGGTTGACTGGACCACCCTCTCGGACGACCCGAACAACGGCGCGGCGAAGGAGGCGGTGCGCGAGTACCTGCTCGGCGTGCGCCGCGTGCACACCGACGTCGAGCTGAACGACTTCATCGAGTCGCTGGCCGACGGCAAGTCGGTGCTCGACATCGGCGTGGCCGCGCATGCCGCGCGCTATATCGACCAGCCCGGCTTCCGCCACGGCCGCATCGCAAGGCGCGCGCGGCGCTGCGTCGGGCTCGACGTGCTCGAGCCGCTGGTGAAGGAGCTGAACGCGCGCGGCTTCAACGTGGTGTGCGCCGACGCCACCTCGGACGCCGACCTGGGCGAGCGCTTCGAGCTGGTGTTCATCGGCGACGTGCTCGAGCACGTCAACGACACCACCCGGCTGCTGCGCTTCGCCGCGCGCCACCTCGCCGACGGCGGCCGCGTGTACGCCACCACGCCCAATCCCTTCAGCCGCAAGTTCTACCGGCAGTTCCGCCGCGACGACACGGCGATCGTCAATCTCGACCACATCTGCTGGATCACGCCGACGCAGGCGCTCGAGATCGCGCGGCGCGCCGGCATCGAGCTCGCCGCCTACCACCTGGTCAAGCGCTACTCGCCGGCCGCGCTCGCCCTCCGGCGCCTCGCTTGGCGCTGGCGACCGCTCGAATGGTCGTTCCCCGATTTCGTCTATGAGTTCCGCTGAAGCGCCGCTGGCGATGCCCGGGCTGGCGCAGGCCGCGGCGCGCGAGCTCGAAGCCTACCGCGAGCGGATCCGCAGCGTGCCCTACGAGCGCAAGGGTGTCCTGTTCTCCGAGATGTTCTTCTTCACCCTGTGCGCGCGCGCCGCGCGTCCTTCGCGGATCCTGGAATCGGGGCGCGCGCGCGCGCAAAGCACGCTGCTCCTCGCGGTGAACTTCCCGGACCTGCCGATCGTCAGCCTGGAGCACGACGAGCGCTCGCCCGACGTGCCGGTGGCCGCGGCGCGGCTCAAGCCGTACCGCAACGTCGAGCTGCGCTTCGGCGACGCCACGCGCATCCTGCCGGCGATCGCGCGGCCGGGCGACGTCGCGCTGATCGACGGGCCGAAGGGCTGGCGGGGACTACGCCTGGCGCTGCGCCTGCTCGCGCAAGGGCGCGTCGCCATGGTGTTCCTGCACGACATGGTGCGCGGCTCGCCCGAGCGCCGCTTCCTGGAGTCCTGGCTCCCCGCCACGCACTACAGCGACGACCCGCGCTTCGCCGGCGTCGCCCACGTGCTCGACTCCGCGGCCGACGACATCCCGGAGCCGCGCCGCTGGCGCGCCGGCGGCGCGGTGGAAGGCTACGGCTATTCGCTCGCCTGCCTGCAGCATTCCATCGAGGCCCCGTACTGGCGCGCGTGGGCCGCCGCGATCTGGGCCGGAACGGCGCACCGTGGCCGCGGATAACTTCGAAGAGGTCGCGGCGCCGGGCCGGGTCCTGGTCATCAACGTCACGCGCATCGGCGACACGCTGCTCGCCACGCCCGCGGTGCGCGCCCTGGCGAAAGCCTGGCCGCAGGCCGAGATCACCTACCTCGGGCATCCGAAGCGCGTCGAAGTGGTCCGGCACCTGCCTTTCCTCGCGGCGACCGGAGCGATCACCAAGCACCGCGCGCGCTGGCGCGGCTGGCTGGGCAGGCGCCGCTGGGACCTCGCACTGGTCTACGGCTTCGACCGGCCGCTGGTCGCGTATGCGCTGCGCGTCGCCGAGCGCGTGGTCGCCTTCCGCCAGGGGCACGAAGCGCTCGATGCGCGCCTGCACCGCGCGGTCGAGCCGCCGCCTCCCATGACGGTGCATGCCGCGCTCTCGCCGCTGCTGCTCACGCAGGCGCTCGGCGTGGAGCCCGACGGCCTGCGCCTTTCCTACGTGGTGACGCCGGAGGAGAAATCCTGGGCGCGCTCCTTCCTCGCCGCCATGCTGCTTCCCGGCGACGGGCCGCTCTTCGGCCTGCAGATCGCCGGCTTCCACGCCACGCGCTATCGCGACTGGCCGATCGAGAGCTTCGCCGCGCTCGCGGAGCGCATCACCGGGCGCTGGCCGCGCTCCCGCCTGCTGTTTTTCGGCGGCGACGCCGAGCGAGGCCGCACCGCCAAGCTCGCCCGCCGGCTGGGCGGCCGCGCCGCGAACCTGGCCGGCCAACTGACGCTGCGCGAGACTGCCGCCCTGATGGACGAGCTCGACCTGTACATCGGCGTCGATACCGGGCCGACGCACATCATGGGCGCGCTCGAGGCGCCGATGGTCGCTCTCTACCACTGCCATTCGCCGGGCGCGCTGATCGGGCCGCTCGAGCGGCCGCGCTGCCACGTGATCGAGCACCCGCATGCGGCGCCCTGCGGCCCGGACGTGCCGATGGCCGATCTGCCGGTCGACACGGTGTGGGACCAAGTCGTCGAAGCCTTGCCCAGCCGATGAGCTTCGCGCTCGTCCTGTCCAACCTCGCGGGCGGCGGCGCCGAGCGCGCGATGCTGCGGCTCGCCGCGGCGCTGCAGCGCCGCGGCCACCGCGTGCGCCTGGTGCTTCTCGAGGACCGCATCGAGCACGAGGTGCCGGCGGGGATCGAGGTGCAGGTCCTGGGCCGGCGCGCCGGCAAGGGTTGGCTGGGAAAGTTCGTTTCGGTGTCGAAATTGAGGGCGATCAAGCTGGAGAAAGACACTACGACCATCTCCACGCTGCCCTTCGCCGACGAGATCGCGATCCGCGCGAAGCTGCCGAACCTGTGGTGCCGCATCAGCAACACGCTGTCGGCCGAGATCAGCGAGCTCAGCCGTGCGAGCAAGCGCAAAGCGGCGCGGCGCCTTGCGCGCTACCGGCGGCTGTACGAGGCACGCAACCTCGTCGCCGTGTCCGACGGCGTCGCCGCCGACCTGAGGAGCGCGATCGGCCTGCAGCGCGCCCGCATCGTGCGCATCTATAACGGCTTCGACCTCGACGCGATCCGCGACGGCGCGGCGCGGCCCGAGCCGGGCCTGCCGCGCGAGCCCTTCGTGGTCCACGTAGGGCGCTTCATGCCGCAGAAGCGCCACGACCTGCTGCTGGAGGCCTGGCGGCGCGCCGGACTTCCGCACAAGCTGGTGCTGCTCACGGCGCCCAGTCGCGATCTCGACAATTTGATTGCAGAGAAAGGGATGAAAAACCAGGTCCTGGTCGCGGGCTTCCGGCCGAATCCCTACCCGTGGATGCGCGCCGCCGAGCTGCTGGTGCTGTCCTCCGACCGCGAGGGCATGCCCAACGTGCTGGTGGAGGCGCTCGCCTGCGGCACGCGAGTGGTGAGCACCGACTGCCCGTCGGGGCCGCGCGAAGTCCTGCGCGGCGAGCTCGCTCGCTGGCTCGTGCCGCCGGGGGATGCCGCGGCCCTGGCTGAGGCGCTGAAGGCGGCGCTGGCCGCGCCGCGTCCCGGCGCCGCCGCCGTGCCGCCGGAGTTCACCGAGGCGCGCATGGTCGGCGCCTACGAGGCGCTCGCCGCATGAGCGACGAGCGCTTCGCCTTCGGCGAGAACTGGGCGAGCTTCGCGAAGCTGGTGGACGAGGAGCGTGCCGCCGCCGCGGTCGAGCGCCTGGCGAAGCTCCTTGGCACGCAGGATCTCGCGGGCAAGCGCTTCCTCGACATCGGCTGCGGTTCCGGCTTGCACGCCGCGGCGGCGCTGCGCCTGGGCGCGGCCGAGGTAGTCGCCATCGATCTCGACCCGAAGTCGGTCGCCACGGCGCGCGGGCTGCTCGAGAGGTTCTTTCCTGGCGCGAAATGGTCGGTCCACGAGCGCAGCGTCCTCGATCTCGAGGCCCGGCCTTTCGGCGAGTTCGACATCGTCTACTCCTGGGGCGTGCTGCATCACACCGGCGACATGCACCGGGCGCTGCGCGTCGCCTCGGCGCAGACGCGCCCGGGCGGGCTGTTCGCGGTGGCGCTCTACGGCAAGACGCCTTATTGCGGCCTGTGGACGCGCATCAAGCGCTGGTACGTGAAAGCCTCGCCGGCGCGGAAAGCGAGCGCCGAGCGGCTCTACACCCGCCTGTTCGGGCTCTACCTCCTGCTCAGGGGCAAGCGCCTCGCCACGCATATCGCGAACTACAACAAGAAGCGCGGCATGGACTACCACCACGACGTGCGCGACTGGATCGGCGGCTATCCGTACGAGTCGATCGCGCCGCGCGAGCTCACCGCGCTGCTCGCGCCGCTCGGCTTCGCGCTCGAATGGCAGGACGTGCGCCGGCGCTCCGGCCTGTTCGGCTCGGGCAACGACGAGTACCGGCTGCGCCGGACCTAGGCCATGTGCGGACTCCTGACTCTCGTCGGCACGCCCTGGCAGGACCGTTTCGAGGCGGCATTGAAGACCCTGGAAGCGCGCGGGCCCGACGCCACGCGGGTCTGGCGCGATGCGCACGCGGTGCTCGGCCACACGCGCCTGTCGATCATCGACATCGCCGGCGGCGCCCAGCCGATGGCGAGCGACGACGGCCGCCACTTCATCGCCTACAACGGCGAGATCTACAACTTCATGGCCCTGCGCCGCGAGCTCGAGGCGCGCGGCCGCAGCTTCGCCACGCGCTCCGACACCGAGGTGCTGCTCAAGGGCTACCTCGAGTGGGGCCACGGGGTGCTCGCGCGCCTCGACGGCATCTTCGCCTTCGCCATCTGGGACGCGCGCGAGCGGCGCCTGTTCGCGGCGCGCGACCGGCTCGGCATCAAGCCGCTGTTCTATTCGACGCACAAGGGCCTCGTGCTCGCCTCCACGCTCGCGCCCTTCCTCGCGCTCGAGGGCTTTCCGCGCGAGCTCGACTACGAGGCGCTGCGCGACTACCTCGCGTTCCAGACGCCGCTCGCGCCGCAGAGCTTCCTCAAGGCCGTGCGCCAGCTGCCGCCG
The DNA here is from genome assembly GCA_964576525.1 of uncultured Enterobacteriaceae bacterium. Lineage (GTDB taxonomy): Bacteria > Pseudomonadota > Gammaproteobacteria > Burkholderiales > SG8-39 > SCGC-AG-212-J23. The sequence continues at coordinate 90,568 of CAZNVH010000087.1, read as the reverse complement.
GCGCACTGGCTCGAATGGCAGGAAGGCAAGCTGCGGCTGGAGAGCTATTGGGCGATCCCCAGCCCCTCGCAGGAAGAGTTTTCGCCGGAAGCGCTCGACGCGCTCCTCGGCGAGACCGTCAAGGAACAGCTCGTTTCGGATGTGCCGCTCGGGGCGTTCCTCTCCGGCGGCATCGACTCGAGCCTGATCGTGCACTACATGGCGCAGGCGGGCGCGCGGCCGCTGCTCACCTTCAGCGTGCGTTTTCCCGAGGAAGGCTACGACGAATCCGCGGCGGCGCTCGCCGTGGCGCGCCGCTACGGCACCGAGCACCATGTACTCGACGCGCCACGCATCGGCGCCGACGAGCTCGGCCGCGCCCTCGCCGCCCAGGACCAGCCGCTCGCCGACCCGGCCTACGTGCCGACCTACGAGCTCTCGCGCCTTACGCGCCGGCATGTGACGGTGGCGCTCTCCGGCGACGGCGGCGACGAGCTGTTCGGCGGCTACGAGCGCTTCCTCGACACCGCGCAGCGCAATCCCGACAGCCTGGCGAAGCGCGCCCTGCGTGCGGCGATCGCGCGCGGCATCGCGCCCGGCGCGCTGCTGCGGCGCAGCCTCGCCGGCGAGGAGCTGCTGCTCTACCGCCGCACCGAGCTCGGGCCGTGGGCGGGGTCGCGCAAGAGCCTGGGTCGTTTTCTTGAAAAAGAAGTTCTCGACAAGGCAAAACCAGAAAAGACCCTGCAACTGTGGCGAGATCTCGCGCGGCCGTTCGACGGCGCGGGCCTGATGCGCGCCGACCTGTGGACCTACCTGTCCGAGAACTGCCTCGCCAAGGTCGACCGCGCCAGCATGGCGCACGGGCTGGAGGTGCGCGTGCCGCTGCTCGGCAACCGCGTGCTGCAGTTCGCGCTGTCGCAGCCGGCCGACAAGCATCTGCAGCCGGAAACCAAGGCGCTGCTGCGCGCGCTCGCGCGGCAGAAACTGCCGCGGGAAGTCTGGGATCGGCCGAAGCACGGCTTCTCGGTGCCGCTGCAGGAGAACTTCAACGGCCCGTGGCGCGAACTGTGCGAGCACGCGATCGCATTCTCAAAAGAAATCCCATTTCTTCGTTTCCATGAAATTCAAAAGCTCTGGGCAAGCGCGCTGCAGGGGCGCGGCTCGAGGCGCCTCGCTTATACCTTCATCGTGCTGCTGCTCTGGCTCGAACGCACCGGCCTGCAATGAGCCCGCGCATCCTGGTGATCCGGCGCGACAACATCGGCGACCTGGTGTGCGCCACGCCGCTGTTCGCCGCGCTGCGCAGCCGCTACCCCGACGCCCACATCGCCGCGCTGGTCAACAGCTACAACGCCGGCGTGCTGTCGGGAAATCCCGCGCTCGACGCGGTGCACGCCTACACCAAGCTCAAGCACCGCGGGCCGGGCGAGAGCTGGGTCGGGAATCTGCTTGCGCAACTCAGGCTGCACAGCGCGCTGCGCAAGCAGTCCTACGACTACGTCATCCTCGCCAAGTCCGGCTTCGACCGCCACGGGCTGGCGCTGGCGCGCCGCGTCCGCCCGCGCACGATCGTCGGCTTCGCGCCCGCGGACGAGCCGAAGGCGGCGGCGATCACCCTGCCGGTGGCGCCGGTCGCCTACGCCGAGCTGCACGAGGTCGAGGTGATGGCGAAGCTCGCCGAGGCGCTCGATGTGCGCACCGCGCCCGGCCCGCTGCGCGTGTTCCCCGCGCCCGGGCGGGTCGCGCAGTGGCGCGAACGCTTTCCGGGGCTCGGCCGCCGCGAGCGGCGCTGGGTCGCGCTGCACATCAGCGCCCGCGAGCCCGGAAGAGTGTGGCCCGTCGAGAACTTCATCGCATTGATCCGCGGCTTGGACTGCGGCGTGGTGCTGCTGTGGTCCCCGGGCGCCGCGGACAACCCGCGCCACCCGGGCGACGACGCGCGCGCCGCGGCGATCGCCACCGGCGCGGGCGCGGGGGTGACGCTGGTCCCGGCGAAGACCGAGTCCCTCGAGGACCTGGTCGCGGTGCTGTCGCTGTGCGACGCCTTCATCGGCGCCGACGGCGGCGCGATGCATGTCGCCGCGGGCCTGGGGCTGCCGATGGTCGCGCTGTTCGAGAACCTCCCCTACAAGAAGCGTCACTGGCATCCTTGGCAGGTGCCCTACGAGATGGTGTGCCCCCCGGTACGCGAGGTGGCCGGGATTCCGGTCGGTGCGGTAGCCGAGGCATGGACCCGGCTATCGAGGCGCCTGCCATGAACCTGCATACGCTGCTGGCGTGCGTCGCCGCGCTGTTCACCGCGGTTTCGCTGTTCAGCCACACGGTCGCTGCCCGGCTGCTGCTCCTCGCCGCCGGCATCGCGCTCGCCGCGATCGTCCTGGGACGTTCGCGCGAAACGCGGCCGCTGCCGCCGGTCTGGATTCCGTTCGTCCTCTGGGGAATCTGGGCTGCGCTGTCGATCGCCTGGTCGCTCGAGCCGGAGCGCAGCCTGAAGGAGTGGCGCAACGAGGTCTTCTACACCGGCGCAGCGTTGTGGATCTGCTACGTCGGCGCGCAGGCGCGACAGGCCCCGCGCATTTTCATCGCCATAGTCGCCGGAGCGGCGCTTGCAGTGTGCGCTACGGCGCTGGTCAACTTTTCGCGGGGACTCGCTCCCTACCAGGTGGGCTGGCATGGCGGGCCGGGAAATCATTCCAGCGCGGTGCTGACCCTGATGCCGCTCGCGCTGGTCGCCGGCTGGCACGCTGCGCGAGCGCGCTGGCCGCTGTGGATCACGTGCTGCGCCTGGGGCATCGCCACGCTGCTTGTCGCGAGCGCTTACACGACCCTTAACCGCATGGTGTGGATCGGCTTCGCCGTCGAGTTCATCGTGCTCGGCGCGCTGATGATGCGCCGCGGCGCGGTGCGGGGTGCGCGCGCGAAGCTGATCCTGGCCGTGCTCGCGGCAGTCTCGCTCGCCGGAGCTGCGGCTATGGTCCTGAACATCCAGGCCGAGCGAAAGGAGCTCGGCTTCGCCCGGCCGATCGAGGAGGATTCGCGTCTGGCGCTCTGGCCGGAAATCGCCGAGCGCATCGGCGAGCGGCCCCTCGCCGGCTATGGCTTTGGCCGCGGCCTGCTGCGCGGCTCTCTGCGGGAGGAGCTCGGCTCCCTGGATCCCTACCTATGGCACGCACACAACATCTTCCTCGAGGCGCTGGTGCAGACCGGGGTGCCCGGAGCGCTGCTGCTCGCGCTGCTGCTCGCCGCCATTGCGCGCGCCGGCTGGCGCCTCGCCAGCGGCGCCGATGAGGCGGCCGCCGCGTGCGGCATCGCGCTGCTCGGCGTCCTCGCAGGTATGCTGACGCGCAACATGGTCGATACGCTGCTCGTGCGGCAGAACGCGCTGCTGTTCTGGGGCGTGACCGGAGTGTTGCTGGGACTGGCGGAGAAGCGATGGCGAGCCTCAAGCTGAGAGCCAAGGTGTGGCTGCGCTCCGGCTGCTCGGCCGCGTTCACGCGCGAGTATTTCAAGCGCGATGCCGAGGGCGCGCCGCGCAGCTACGCCTGGGACGGCATCCCGGTCGCGTATCGCTCCGGGACGAGCGACGCGGGGCTGATCTACAACATCCTGCTCAAGCGCGGCCGCAAGTCCGAATACGCGCCGCCGCCCGAGGCGCGGCTCGACCCGCAGCAGGTGCGCGCGGTGCTCGACATCGGCGCCAACATCGGCATCGCCTCGCTCTACTTCGCCGCGAGCTTCCCCAACGCCACGGTGCACGCTTTCGAGCCCGACCCGGGCAACTGCCAGGTGCTCGCCGCCAACGCGCGCGCGCTACCGCGCATCAAGCCACACCCCTTCGCGCTGGGCGCGGAGGACGGCGAGCTGAAGCTGTTCGAGTCCGACAACCGGGCGAACCTCGGCGGCTACAGCGCGCACGAGCTCGGCGTGAACCCGGGGCGCAGCCAAACCGTGCCGGTGCGCCACGCCGGGCGCGCGCTCGCCGAGCTCGGCATCGAGCGCGCCGACGTCATCAAGATCGACACCGAGGGTGCCGAGTGGGAGATCCTCACCGCGATCGACCGCAAGCTGCTCGGCGGGGTGCGCCTGATCATGGGCGAGCTGCACGGCCGGCGCGACTTCGCGCTGCTCGACTACCTGCAGCCGATGTTCCACATCGGCGCGAAGAAGCAGCTCAAGACGCGCCTGTTCAACTTCTACGCGGTCAACCGCCAGGCCGGCTGAAACGCGCCCAGCGCAGATCGACCCAGACCGCCGCGGCCGCCAGCACCAGGCTCGCGCCAACGAACGCCGCCACCTGCAGCGCGGGAGCCTGCTCGCGCCCGGCGAGGGCGGCCGCCGCGCAGGCGAGCATCAGGGCGTAGCCCACCCAGGCGGTGCGGCGGTGGCCGAGCCCCATCAGCACCATGCGCTGGTAATAGTGGCTGCGATGCGCCTGCCACACCCGCTCGCGGCGCAGCAGGCGCCGCGCGAGCGTGATGGTGGCGTCGGCGATGAAGGGCCCGAACACCAGCACCGGGAACCATAGCGGCCAGAGGTCGCTGCGCCAGCCGGCGATGCCGAGCGCCCCGGAGAGGAAGCCGAGCGGGATCGCGCCGACGTCGCCGAGGAAGATGCGCGCCGGGTGGCGGTTGTAGACGAGGAACGCTGCGGCGCCGGCGGCGAGCGCCGCCGACAGCGAAGCGAGCGCCGCGGCGCCGCTCATCTGCGCGGCGACCGCGTAGGCGCCGAAGCCGATCACCGCCATGCCGCCGGCGAGGCCGTCGGAGCCGTCCATGAAGTTGTACAGGTTGGTGAGCCAGACCAGCGCGACCACCAGCGGCACCAGCTGCCAGGCGTCCATCGGCCACAGCAGTATCCACGCGAGCAGGCCGCAGGCGGCGAGGTGCGCCGCGAGCCGCGCCGCGGTCGGCACGCCGCGCAGATCGTCGACGAAGGACAGCAGGGCAAGGCCGAGCGCCAAAGCGAGCGGCAGCCACAGCTCGGCGGCACCGAAGGCAAGCGCGCCTGCTGCCCCGAGCAGCACCGCGATACCGCCGGTGCGCGGCACCGGCTGCTCGTGCAGCGAGCGCGCGTTCGGCTCGTCGAGCGCGAAGCGGCCGAAGCGCGAAAGCAGAAACCGCAACACGACGAACGCGACCACGAAAGACAGAACTATCGCCCCCGCCAGCATCAGACTGATTCTATAGACCTCTGCTTTTCACGCGGCTTCTAGCGGGCCCTGAACCAGTCGGCGGTCGCGCGCAGGCCCTCTTCGAGCGAGAACGGCGGCCGCCAGCCGAGCTCGCGCCGGATCAGGCCATCGTCCACCTCGAGCGAGCCGGTGAGCCGCTCGACCGGAAGCAGCCGCGGCGGAAAGCGGAACAGCCGCGCCGGCCGGCCGAGCGCTTCGCCGATCGCCCGGCACAGCGCCGGGGTGGAGAGCGCCGCGCCGTCCGAGACCAGCCAGGTGCCCGAGGTACCCAGGCAGCGCTCGATCGCGTCCACCAGGTTGCCCACGTAGACCAGGCTGCGGCGGTTCGACACGCTAGCCAGCGGTAGCGGCAAGCGGCGCGCCACAGCCTTGAACAGCGCGAGGAAATTCGCCTTCACCCCGGGCCCGTAAACCAGGGGGGGACGCAGCACCGCAAGCCGCAGGTTCGGAATCGCCCGCAGCGCCTCCTCGGCACGCGCTTTCGATTCAGCGTACGCGTCGCCCGGCCGGATCGGCGCCGCCTCGCTCAGTGGCGCGCTGCTGCGCTCGCCGTGCACCTTCACCGAGCTCATGAACACGAGCCCGGCGCCGGCGCCGGCCGCGGCGCGGGCGACGTTGCGGGCCAGATCGACATTCACGCGCTGCAGCTCCTCGCGGCTCGCCCGGCGATGCGCGATCCCGGCGAGATGCACCACCGCGCCCGCGCCCTCGAGGCGCCGCAGGTCGGCCGCGATCGGCTCGTGCCCCGCGGCGATCAGCGAGCGGCACAGCGCGTTGCCGATGAAGCCCGAAGCTCCGGTGACCGCAATCTTCATGCCGCTAGAATACGGGCAAATGCTGGCCGTCATCGGGGGTAGCGGCGTCTACAACATCGAAGGCTTGCGCAAGACCCGCTGGGCGCGCGTCAAGTCTTCCTTCGGCAAGCCCTCGGACGCGCTGCTGGTGGGCGAGCTCGACGGCCAGCCGATCGCCTTCCTGCCGCGCCACGGCCGCGGCCACCGCATCCCGCCGAGCGGCATCAACTTCCGCGCCAACATCGACGCGCTCAAGCGCGTCGGCGTCACCGACATCGTCTCGGTGAGCGCGGTCGGCTCGCTGCGCGAGCACCTCGCCCCCGGCATGTTCGTGATCGTCGACCAGTTCATCGACCGCACTTTCGCGCGCGAAAAAAGCTTTTTCGGCGAAGGCCTGGTGGCGCACGTGTCGATGGCGCGGCCGGTGTGCAAGCGCCTCGGCGATCACCTGCAGGCGGCGGCCGCGGACATCGGCATGAACGCGGCGCGCGGCGGCACCTACCTGGTGATGGAGGGGCCGCAGTTCTCGAGCTACGCCGAGTCCGAGCTCTACCGCAGCTGGAACTGCGACGTCATCGGCATGACCAACATGCCGGAAGCCAAGCTCGCGCGCGAAGCCGAGATCTGCTACGCCACCGTCGCCATGGTGACCGATTACGACTGCTGGCATCCCGGCCACGACGACGTCACCGTCGAGGCGGTGATCAAGGTGCTGGTCGGCAATGCCGAGAGAGCGCGCGCGCTGGTGCGCAAGGCCGCGCCGCGCATCCGCGGCGACAGCGCCGCGGCGCGCTGCGCCTGCCGCAGCGCGCTCGACCACGCGCTGATCACCGCGCCCGAGGCGCGCGACGCCAGGGCCGCGAAGCGACTCTCCGCCGTGGCCGGCCGGGTTCTGAAAACCAAGAGGTCCAAGTGACGATCAAAACCCTGATCCGGACGATCCCGCACTACCCCCACCAGGGGATCATGTTCCGCGACATCACCACGCTGCTGAAGGACCCGATCGGCCTGCGCGCCACCATCGACCAGATCGTCCAACGGTACAAAGGAAAGCCGATCTCCAAGGTCGTGGGGATCGAGTCGCGTGGTTTCATCGTCGGCGCCCCGGTCGCCTACCTGCTCGGCGTCGGCTTCGTGCCGATCCGCAAGAAGGGCAAGCTCCCGGCCAAGACCATCGGCCACGACTATGAGCTCGAATACGGCGCCGACCGCATCGAGATCCACACCGACGCCATCGCCGCGGGCGAGCGCGTGCTGCTGATCGACGACCTGATCGCCACCGGCGGCACCGCCGAGGCGGCCGCCGCCCTGATCGGCAAGATGGGCGCCGAGGTGGTCGAGTGCTGCTTCATCGTCGACCTGCCCGATGTCGGCGGCCGCAAGCGCCTGGAGAAGAAAGGGCTGAAGGTCTTCGCGCTGTGCGAATTCGAAGGGGAGTGATCGCGATCAGTCGCCGGGCGGGCTGACCGGCGGGCGGTACTCGGGAATCCAGTCGCGCAACCTTCGGCGCACGGCGTCCGCGCCGGCTTCCCCGGGATCGGCCAGCCAGCCGAGAACCTCGTCCAGCAGAGCCGCGCTATGCGGCGTGCGCGCTTGTGCCACGCGCAGCTTCGGGTGAGGTGTGGGCAAAGTCTTCTCCGCATCCGCCAGCAGCTCCTCGAAGAGCTTCTCTCCCGGCCGCAGCCCGGTGTACTCGATGTCGATGTCCTCCTCGGTGAAGCCCGACAAACGGATCATCTGCCGCGCCAGGTCCGCGATCTTCACCGGCTCGCCCATGTCGAGGACGAAGATCTCGCCGCCCTTGCCCATCATGCCGGCCTGTAACACAAGCTGCGCCGCCTCCGGGATCGACATGAAATAGCGCTCGATCTCCGGGTGCGTCACCGTCACCGGCCCGCCGCGCCCGATCTGCTCGCGAAATCGGGGCACGACGCTGCCGTTCGATCCCAGCACGTTGCCGAAGCGCACGATCACGAACTGCATGCCGCCCTGCGTCTGCAGCGCCTGGCAGGCGAGCTCGGCCAGCCGCTTGGAGGCACCCATCACGTTCGCCGGGTTGACCGCCTTGTCGGTGGACACCAGCACGAACTTCTCCGCGCCGGCACGCTGCGCGGCGCGCGCCACGGTCACCGTTGACAGCACGTTGTTCGCCACCGCCTGGAAGGCATTTTCCTCCTCCATTAGCGGCACGTGCTTGTAGGCCGCGGCGTGGAACACGACCCGCGGGCAGTACCGCGCGCACACCTCGGCGGCACATCGCCCGTCCTTGGCGTCGCCGATCACGGCACTGACCGGCACCCGCGCCAGGCGGTCGCGAAACTCCTGTTCGATGGCGTACAGGGCGAACTCCGAGTTGTCGAGGAGCACGATGCGCCCGGGCGCGAAGCGCGCGATCTGCCGGCTGAGCTCCGCGCCGATGGAGCCGCCGGCCCCCGTCACCAGCACCGTCTTGGCGTCGAGGAATCCATGCAGGCCGGCGTCGTCGAGATCCACCGGATCGCGCCCGAGCAGGTCGTCAAGCTCGATCGGGCGCAGCGCCGAGACGCTGACCTTCCCGGAGACAATGTCCGACAGCGCCGGCACGGTCATGGCAGCGATGCCGGCGCTGCCGCAGAGCTCGACCGCGCGCTTGCGCTCGCCGTGGGTCGCCCCCGGCATGGCGATGATCGCCTGCCCCACGCCGTAGCGGGAGGCGATGCCGCCGAGCTGCGCCAGCGCTCCAAGTACCTTGACCCCAACCACTTCCGCGCCGCGCTTTGCCGGGTCGTCGTCCAGCAACCCGATAACGCGCCAGCGCGGGCTCGCGGCGAGCTCCTTGATGAGCGCCGCGGCTGCCGTTCCGGCGCCGAGCACCAGGACCGGATCCGCCTGCGGCCTGGCGACGAGCGAGAGCAGCCTGCCCTCGCGCCAGGCACGGTATGCGAGCCGGCTTCCGCCCATCGCGACCACCAGGAGTACCGGGGCAATCAGGTAGGCCGAGCGCGGCACCGCCTCGGCCATGCGCGCGAGTGCGAGCAGCGCCGGCACGGCGGCGGCGCTGACGCCGACCGCGATCAGGATGCGCTGCAGGTCCGGCAGGCTGGCGTAGCGCCACAAGCCGCGGTACAGCCCGAGCGTCCAGAACACCAGCGCATGCACCCCCATGATCCAGGGCAGGCGCGCCAGGATCACCTCGCGGTACTCGGGGGGAATGTCGAGGTTGAAGCGCAACCAGAGCGCGAGTACCCACGCCAGCCCGGCCGCGACCACGTCGTGCGCGAAGACGATGAAGCGGCGCAGGTTCAAGCGGAAGTTGGGACGCGAGCGGCGGCCGGAAGCGCCTGCAAGCGGGCGATGAGCAGCCCCCAGATGAAGAAAAAGAAGATTCCGGAGTAGGGCTGACGCAAGGGCACCTTGAACATGTTGTCGAGCGCGAGCACGAACAGCACGCCGAGCGCGAGCCCGAGGATCGGCAGGTGGCGCCAGAGGCAGGCCCGCTGCCGCCACAAGAGCATCAGCGTATAGCCAACCAGCCAGGCGAAAGGCAGAAAAGCCAGCACGCCGAAGTTGTACACGAAATCGAGATAGTAGTTGTGCGCGCTGGGCGCCAGGCTGCGATCCATGACCTTGGCATGCCCGAAGAGCATTTGCCTGCCGGATTCGACGATGCCACTGCCGTAGAGCTTCCAGTAGTAGAGCCGCGCCTGCTCGAACTCCTCCGGCATCAACCATGAGCTGCCGTTCAAGTAGACATATGCAGTCAGCGACACCGCGACAAGAACCGCGCACAGCCGCGCCGCGGCATCGCGCCACCGCACCGCCGCAAAAACAACGGCGCCGGCCGCGATCAGCACGACGGCGAGCGCCGAGTGCGAGCTCGCCGCGTAGCAGGCGACGAGCGGCGCGAGCGCGACGTGGAGCCACCGCGCGAATCGTTCCTCCCAGAGGACGAACAACGCGATCAAGAAAGCGCAGACGACAACGGCTGGCACATATTGCAGATGCTGGTAAACGCTGAAAAACCAGAGATCGTGCCGCAGCTGGCCCCCGCCATGGCCGATGGAATGCACGAGCTGCGCCGGCACCAGTACAGCCAGCACGGCCGAATAGCCCACGGCGGCGATGCGCAGGCCTTGCTGCGACGCGCCGAGCATCTGGCCGAGCACCAGCGCAAAGGCCGGCACCAGGAACTGGAACAGCAGCACGAACTTGCGCAGATCGTCGGCGATCTGCCCTTGCGCTGCGAAGACGCTGGTGAGCACCATAGCGACGAACAGGGAAAATATCGTCCCGAGCGTGAGCGTGGCGTGGCGGTAGCGCGCCACCAGTACCACCCCGGCAAAGCACGCGGCGAGCGACAGCGGCAGCGGGACGTTCATGACACCGCCTCCCGGATCGAGCAACGCGCCATCGGGCCGGTGGTAGACGCGCCCGTCGAGCGTGAAGAAAAGCGGCAGCAGGATGCCCGCTGCGAGCACGCCGCGCAGCACCGGCGATGCATCGGTGAGCGGCGCCCGGGCAGCTCCCCAGTAGGCGAACACCGTCAGCAGCGCGGTCAGGAGGTAGAGGCCTGCCAGCGCCGCAGGACCCACGAGAAAGTAGAGCGAGGGTGCGGCAATGATCGCCGCGGTGTTGCGCAGCACATCCGGGCCAAACAGCACCTCGCCCCGTCGTTCGTCGAACAGGCGCAGCCGGATCGACTGTGCGCCGACCATGATCGCGCCGCCGAGCAGCGACAAGCCGAGCGCGAGCCAGAAGTAGCCCGGGCGGCCGAGCCAGTCGGCAAGCCCGGCGGCGAGCGAGGCGCCGGCGATGGCAGCGCCGCCCGCGCCCATGCCGAGCGCCGCGGCGGCGACGAAACGGCCGTACCGGGCGCCAGCGTTGCGCGACCGCGACAGAGCGAGCGTCGGGCCGAGGACGTTGGCGAAGAGCGTGGCAGCGAAGCTGCCGAGGACGAAGGCGGTAAACAGCAGCCCCGACATCTCGCGACCCGCGACGAGAAACACGACCAGGCGCAGCATGTAGATCGAGATGCCCTCGATCGCCGTCGAGCCGATGTAGGGCGACACGCTGCGCAGCGTCAGGCGCAGTATCGACGGGTGGAACGCCGCGAGGCTCGGCCGCGGCGCCGAAACGAGCAGAGGAGACACGGCGAAGACCGCTAGGGCCGGCAAGGTTGATGCCGGGGCGAGGACGAGCAGCAGGGCCACCCCGAGGGTGACCAGGATCTGGACAGCGAAGGCCAGCCGCGCCGCCTTCGTCCGGGCCGCAACCTCGAGCTCGCAGAGCCTGACTTCGGCCAGCCACTCGCACGAGCGCCGCGCGACGACGAGCAGCGCCAGCAGCGGCGAAACGCCCGCGGCCTCGACGCAAAGCAGATAGGAAGCGACGCAAAGGAACGGCAACGCGACGAAGCGCTTGGCGAGCAGGCGCTCCAGCGTCAAGTCGCCGTGACCCTGGAGGATCAGGTTTCTGGCATTCGCGGAAAAGGCGTAGAACGTCGCGAGCAGGGCGCCCTGGATCACCGCCAGTTCGGCCGCAAGCTCCGCCCGGCCCGCCAGCCCGACAGCAATCAGCACCACCGTGAGCGAGGACGTAAGCGCGAGGTAGGCGAGCGGAAAGATCATCGCGCCGCTGCCGCTTCAGCTGCGCCGCGGGCTAAGCGCGACTTTTCCTCTGCCAGTACGCGAGCGCCTTGTCGGCAAAGTAGAGCAGAAAGACATTGAGATAAAGCGCGCCGAAAAGCAGATAACTCTGACGGGGCACATAGCCGAAATGAACGTAGCGGGAGGCGATCACTTGCGCAAGCAGGGCGCAAAGGACGAGATTTTTTCCGCCCAGCCTGAACACGGAGATTTCGATCGCCGCCGCAAGTGCGCCCAGAAGGAACATGCACGCGAGGAGGAAAGCAAATGAACCCGGATAGAAGAAAAAGGCGATGACACCGGGCAGCGAAATGAAATTGTATTTCGTCAGGTCCGTGTTGATGTAGGGGGAGGCGATGAAATTCGAGTCATAGAAGCTCAGCTTCCGTGCCGGGACCTCCTGCCAGGCCTCGCGCCATAGATCCCAGCCCTGCCCCGGATAGCTGGAAACGGCCATCACGCCTTCCATGCCCACCCATCGATCCAGAAAGAGCAGCGCGGTCGTGCGATTCGCGAGAAGGAAATCCTGAACAAATCCCTGTCCAGGGTCCCCGAGGTAGCCCCGGAGGTGGTTCACCAGCACGACCGAGCACCCGAACAGGACCACGAAAGCCACAAACGAGATGATCCAGAAGCGAAACGTCGTGCGGATCCGGTCCGGCTTCAGCGCTCGCAGCACGCCGTAGGCCAGGGCGCCTGTGTTGAGCAGCATTCCACGACTGAGCAAGGAGAGGCTGCTGAGAAAACCCTCTAGCAGGCTCAGGGCGACTGCGGTGTACGAGGTTTCCTTCTTGAGCCGGAACTCGAGATGCAGGATCACGGCCGAGCAGGACGCCAGTCCGAAGAGCAGCAGCCAGCTGTAGACACCGCTGAGACCATACGGAAGCACCGTCCTCGGTATGGTTCCTCTCTGGTAGATGCCGAGATAGAGATTGCTTGCGGCCACGGCGATCACCAGGGTCGCGAATGCAAGGAGCACCGTCCTTCGATGACGAGCGTAGAAAGCGAACAGTCCGTCCTGGGAGCGCGCCGTTAGATCGGCCGGGTAGGTGAACAAGCTTGCTCGCACGGTGCTCGCCGCTAGCAAGCCGATGAATCCGCACGAAGCGGCAAGCAGTGCGCGGTCGAACGCGTCGCCCGAGCCGTCGAAGTGGCCGACAGGCTCGTGGAATTGGCCGTCCAAGAACGCCACCCGGACAGTCAACTTCAGCCAGAAACCCAGCCACAGGAAAACACCAATGAAGGTGTCGAAAAAAATGGCATTTCTTCGAAAACCGAAATACAGGAGTGCGTTCGCCGCTACGGTAAACAGGACATAGACCAGCGCCTGGCCCGGGTACCGGACGAGCGCCATCAGCGCCAGGCCGCCGATCAATGCCCACGCGCCGGCAATCAAAGCCCGGGTCACTTTCGCCAGACCGTGCGATTGACGTAATCCGTGTAGCCGAGAATCGCGTTCACCACTTTGGTGGCGACGTCGTCCACGTCGTAATCCGGCGCGACGCGCCAGGTGCGGCCCGAACGGGCGAAGCGCTCGGTCGTGGTCTTCACCGCCTCGAAGATCCGCTCCGGGCGGGTGCCAGCCATGATCAGCGTGCCCTGGTCCATGCCCTCGGGACGCTCGTGCGCTTCGCGCAGCATCACCGCGGCGAAGCCGAGCAGCGACGCTTCCTCGGTGAGCGAGCCGCTGTCGGAGAGCACGCACAGCGCGGCGCGCTGCAGGCTGATGTAGTCGGCGAAAGCAAGCGGCGCGATGAACTGCAGACCCTTGGGCGCGCGCTTGCCCAGCGCCTCGAGGCGCTTGCGCGTGCGCGGATGCGTCGAGACGATTACCGGCACCTTGTGCTCGGCACGCAGCGCCGCCAGCGCGCTCAGCAGGCGGACGAAGCGGACCTTGTCGTCGACGTTCTCTTCGCGGTGCAGGCTGACCGCAAAATATTTTTGTTTTTTCAGTGTCAATTTTTTCAGGACCTGGGAAGCCTCGATCTTTTTCGCCTGAGCGGCGAGAACCTGCTTCATCGGCGAGCCGGTCTTGATGACGGTCTCCGGCCGCAGCCCTTCGGCGAGCAGATGACGCCGCGCGTGCTCGGTGTAGACGAGATTGACGTCGCTCACGTGGTCGACGATCCGCCGGTTCACTTCTTCCGGCACGCGCTCATCGAAAGATCGGTTGCCCGCCTCCATGTGGAAGATCGGGATCTTGCGCCGCTTGGCGGCGATCGCCGCGAGACAGCTGTTGGTGTCGCCGAGCAGCAGCAGCGCGTCCGGGCGCTCGGCCGCCATCGCCGCATCGGCCTTGGCGATGACATTGGCGATGGTCTGTGCCGCGCCCCCGGCGGCGCAGTCCAGGAAGCGGTCGGGCTTGCGCAGGCCGAGACCGTCGAAAAAGATCTGATTCAGCTCGTAGTCGTAGTTCTGGCCGGTATGCACCAGAACGTGCTTGACCGCGCGATCGAGCTCGGGGATGACGCAGGAGAGCTTGATGATCTCCGGGCGCGTGCCGACGAGGGTCATCACTTTCATGGCAACAGTTTCTGCTGCGCAAGCAATTTGCGGGTGGATTCCTGGTCCAGAACCGTATCCGCGGAACTGAACTCGCCCTGCAGGGCGCTTGCCTCCGCCGGCGCGTCGCGGCGCAGCTCGGGCAGCATCGGCAGGATGGCGAAGTAGTCGCCGCGGCGCACGCAGTGGTGCGCCTCCTCCTCCGACACCATGATCTCGTGCATCTTCTCGCCCGGTCGGATGCCGATCACCTTGGTCTGCACGCCGTTCTTGCCGATCAGCGCCTTGGCGATGTGCTCGACCGTGGCCGACGGCGCCCGCGGCACCCAGGTTTCGCCGGCGCGCGCCTCGCGCAGAGCCGCGAACACCGTGTCCGCCGCCTGATCGAGCGATAGCAGGAAGCGCGTCATCTGCGGCACGGTGATCGTCACCGGGCCGCCGTTCCTGATCTGGTCGAGGAACAGCGGGATCACCGAGCCGCGCGAAGCGAGCACGTTGCCGTAACGCACGCAGATGAAGCGCGTCTTCGGGTTGAGGATGTTGGCGGCGATGAAGATGCGTTCCTGCAGCGCCTTGGTCATGCCCATGACGTTCACCGGTTTGCAGGCTTTGTCGGTGGAGATACCGATCACGGTCTCGACGGGACAGCGGTTCTCCTGGATGGCGCGCACGATGTTGGCGGCGCCGATGCAGTTGGTGAGGATCGCCTGCTCGGGGAAGTACTCGCAGGTCGGCACCTGCTTCAGCGCCGCGGCGTTGACCACGATGTCGGCGTCGCGCACCGCGCTGCACACATCGGCATAGCTGCGCACGTCGCCGATACGGAACTCGAGCACGCCCATGAAGTTGCGGAAGATCACCTCGTCGGTGGCTTCGCGCCGGTGCTGGTAGCTCATGCGCATCTCGTGCTGCTTCGCCTCGTCGCGCGAGAAGACGATCACCTTCTTCGGCGTGCCGAGCTCGTTGGCGAGCACGCGGCGCACCAGCGTGCCGCCCATGGAGCCGGTGCCGCCGGTGACGAGGATGGTCTTGCCCTGGAAGATCATGCGGCTTTCCTGATTTCGCCGGCGAGCTCATCGAGCATCGGCTCCCACTGCGGCGGTTGGTAGGAGAACACGCGCTGGAAGCGCGTCGAGTCGAGGCTCCGGTCGATGTGCGGCTCGTCGACCGCCAGAATCTCGACCTGGGCCTGCAGGCGCTCGCGCAGCTTGAGCAGGAGCTCGTACTTGCTGATCGGCGCCGCGGAAAGATGGTAAAGCCCCGATGCCTGCGGGTGCTTCTCCAGGATCATGCCGATCACCCGGGAGAGCTCGCGCGTGGTCAGGCCGGAGAAGATCGCCTTGCGGTAGCCCTGCACGCGGCCTTTCTGCGCGAGGAACCAGTCGATCAGGCTGGTCTTGCGGTACAGACCGCGCCCGATCATCGACGTGCGCAGCGTCAGCGCGCCCTCGCCGGCGACTTCGCCGAGGAGCTTCGAGCGTCCGTAGAGATCGGCCGCGTCGGGCCGGTCAGTTTCGGTGTAGCCGCCGCGCTCGCCGGAGAAAACGCAATCGGTGGAAAGGTGCACCAGCCGGGCGCCGACGGCGCGGCAGGCGAGCGCCAGGCGATGCGGCAGCAGCGAATTCACCTCGATGCTGGTCACCGCGTCCTCGCCCTCGGGCCGCTGCTTGACGATGCCCGCGGCGTTGACCACGGCCTGCGGCCTGAAGTCGCCGAACACCTCATCGAGCCGCCCGGGCAGGCGCAGATCGACGCCCGCAAAGGCGTTGCCGGGTTCGAACAGCCCCTGGGCGGGGTAGGCGGCGAGCGGCTGGCGCAGCGTCACCTTCGTCTCGTGCCCGGCGCGCAGGTGGAGGAAGAGTTCGTGGCCGAGCATGCCGTCCCCGCCGAGGATGAGGACTCTCACGCGCGCGCCACCTCGGCGAGCTCCGCCTCGAGCCGAGACAGCAGCTTCTCGCGCTCGAAATGCTCGCGAAACCACGCCTCTCCTCGATTTCCCATCGCCTCCAGCTCCGGTTTGGCAAAGCGGCTCGCGGCTCGCACTGCATCGGCGAGCGCCTGGGCATTTTCCGGCGGCACGACCCAGCCGGCCCCTGCTTCCCGGATGACGCGGCCGCCTTCGCCTTCGAGCGCGGCGATGACTGGCTTGCCGCAAGCGATATAGCTCTGAATTTTCGAGGGAATTGTATACGCAAAGATCGGCTCGCGGCGCAGCGTGGCGAGCAGCACGTCGGCGTGGGCGAAGTAGCGCGCCATGCGCTCGGGCGGTCGATGACCCAGGAGATGGACGCTCGCCTGCAGGCCACGGCGGCGCACTTCGTCGGCCACCCAAGCGCGCATGCGGCCTTCGCCCAAAACTACCCAGTGGATCTCGGACGCGTCTTTCAGCAGTTCCGCGGCGGCGAGAATCGTGGGGAAATCCTGGGCAGCGCCGATGTTGCCGGCGTACATCACGCGAAAGCCCGCCGGCAGCTCGAGCGTCTCGGGGTCCTCGGCGCGCGGCTCGAGCTTGCGGTAGAAGTTCTCGGCGCTGTTCGGCAGGTAGCGGATGCGGCCGGGCGGCACGCCGTGCGAGCGCACCGAAGGCACGAAGGCCTCCGACTGCACGAGCACGCGATCGCAGCCGCGATAGATCCATTTCACCAGCCGATCGACCAATCCGAGCGCGACGCGGCTGCGCACGGCGCCGGTGGCCGACAGGCTCTCGGGCCAGAGATCCTGCACCCAGAACAGGAGCGGGGCGCGCTTGAGCGCGCGCAGCGCGCGCGCCGGAATACCGATGGTCATCGGCGAAGGCTCATAGACCAGGATCGCGTCGAAGCGCCCGCGCGCCAGCCACGGCGCGAGCAGCGTCGCGAAAAAAGCGTGCGAGAGGTAGTTCAGCGCGAGCCTCGGCCCGCCGCCGCGCCCGCGCGTGACAACGGGTACGCGGCGCACTTCCGCCGCCTTGTATCGCTCGCGAAAAGGGCCCAGCAACCCGTAGCCGTCGAAGAACCGGCCGCCGGGATAGTTCGGCATTCCGGTATACACGGTGATCGCGTGTCCGCGGCTGGCGAGCCCCTCGACTACATCGTTGATTCGAAAATTCTCCGGCCAGAAATATTGGCTGAGAATCAAGAGCTTCACGCGGCGCAATGCTACACCAAGGTGCTAGGATAGCCGCACGACATGCACATCCTTATTACTGGCGCGGCCGGCTTCATAGGCTCCGCCCTGGCGTTGCGGCTGCTCGAGAGCGGCAGCCGCATCACCGGCCTCGACAACCTGAATGACTACTACGACGTGCGCTTGAAGGAGGCGCGGCTTGCGCGCCTCACCGGCAAGCGCGGCTTCGAGTTCCTCAGAACGGACATCTGCGACCGCAGCGCAATGGCCGGGGTTTTCCGCTCCGGTCGCTTCGACGCCGTGGTGCATCTCGCGGCGCAAGCGGGCGTGCGCTACTCGCTGGAGAATCCGCAGGCCTATATCGATTCGAATCTGGTCGGCTTCGGCAACGTCCTCGAAGGCTGCCGGCATGGCGGCGTGCGCCATCTCGTGTTCGCGTCCTCCTCGTCGGTCTACGGCGCCAACCAGCGGCTGCCGTTCTCCGAGCACGACAACGTCGACCATCCGGTGTCGCTCTACGCCGCGACCAAGAAGGCGAACGAGCTGATGGCGCACTGCTACGCGCATCTCTACCGGATGCCCTGCACGGGCTTGCGCTTTTTCACCGTGTACGGCCCCTGGGGACGGCCAGACATGGCGCTGTTCAAGTTCACCCGCGGCATCCTCGCCGGCGAGGCGCTGCCGGTGTTCAATGAGGGGCGCATGGTCCGCGACTTCACGTATATCGACGACATCGTGGAGGGTGTGGCGCGCGTCGTCGAGCGCCCGGCGGCGCCCGATGCGCGGTGGAACGCCGAGCAGCCGGACAGTGCCAGCTCGAGCGCGCCCTGGCGCATCTACAACATCGGCAACCATCAGCCGGTCGAGTTGATGCGCTACATCCGCATCCTCGAGGACTGCCTGGGGAAGAAGGCGCGCCTCGACCTGCAGCCGTTGCAGCCGGGCGATGTCCCGGCCACCTATGCCGACACGGCCGAACTCGCCGCGGCGACCGGCTTCAAGCCCTCGACGCCGATCGAGGTCGGCGTGCGCCGCTTCGTCGACTGGTACCGGGACTACCACCGATGAGAGTCGGCGTCATCGGCCTCGGCTACGTCGGCCTGCCGCTCGCAGCGGCGTTCGGCGCCGCCGGCCCGACGCTCGGCTACGACCGCGACGAGCACAAGATCGCGCGCCTGAAATCCGGCCGCGACGCCACCGGCGAAGTCTCGACGCAGGAGCTCGCCGGCGCGCGACAGCTGCAATTGACGAGCGATCCAGCCGCGCTGAGAGAAGCCGACGTTCTCATCATCGCGGTGCCGACGCCGGTCGACGAGGCGCACCGGCCCGACCTAAGGCTGCTCCTCTCGGCCTGCGAGGTCGCCGGCAAGAACCTGAAGCGCGGCGCCATCGTAGTGATCGAATCCACGGTCTACCCCGGCTGCACCGAGGAAGACTGCGTGCCGGTGCTCGAGCGCGCCTCGGGACTGCGCTGGCGCGAGGGCTTCCACGTCGGCTACTCGCCCGAGCGCATCAATCCCGGGGACAAGGAGCATTCTCTTTCGAAGATCACCAAGGTCGTCTCCGGCGACGATGCCGAAACGCTCGACAAGGTGGCGGCGCTCTATGGCTCGGTGGTGAAGGCCGGCGTGCACCGCGCGCCCTCGATCCGCGTCGCCGAGGCGGCGAAGGTGATAGAGAATACGCAGCGCGACCTCAACATCGCACTGATGAACGAGCTGGCGATCATCTTCCACCGCATTGGCATCGATACCGCCGAGGTGCTGCGCGCCGCCGCCACGAAGTGGAATTTCGTTCCCTTCCACCCCGGTCTCGTCGGCGGTCACTGCATCGGCGTCGATCCGTACTACCTCACGCACAAGGCGGAAAAGCTCGGCTACCACCCCGAGATCATCCTCGCCGGCCGGCGCATCAACGACAGCATGGCGGGCTACGTCGCCGAGATGGCGGTGAAGGAGCTGGCGCGTGCCGGCTTCGCGGTGCGCGGCTCGAGAGCCAACGTGCTCGGCTTGACGTTCAAAGAGAACGTGGCCGACCTGCGCAACTCGAAAGTCGCCGACCTGGTCGCCGAGCTGCGCAACCACGGCCTCGAAGTGCACGTGCACGACCCGGTCGCCGATCCGCAGGAAGCCGAGCACGAGTACGGCATCAAGCTGGAAGCGTGGGAGAGCCTGCCTGTCGCGCAGCTTCTGGTGCTCGCCGTGCCGCACCGGCAGCTGCTTGATCGATCGATCAAAGATTTTGCGCAGAAGGCGGCGCGCGGCGCGGTGTTCGTCGACGTCAAGTCACGGCTCGACGCGCGCGAGCTCGCCGGAGCCGGTTTCGCCGTCTGGCGGCTGTAGCGCCATGAATTTCGTCGTCCTGGAAGCCCAGAACGAGGACACGCGCCTGCTCGACCAGAGCATCTCGCGCGCCCTCGCCGCCTACGGCGGCCACCGGGTGGAAATGCTCGACCCCTGCGCGATCTACGAGCGCGCGGGCAGCTCGGGCCTGGAGGCCGCGATCACGGCGGCGGTGCGCGAGACCCGCGCCGAGGTGTTCGTCTGCTGCGCCTTCGGCATGTGGATGGAGCTCGACCCGCGCTTCGTCTACGGCCTGGAGGACTGCTACCGTGTCTACATCGTCGGCGACGACGAGGGGCACTTCGAACGTTTCGACCGGTACAATGGCCAGGCCTACGACTTGGTCCTGTCGGCGAACCCGCTGGTCGAGCGCTACCACCAGTATCTCATCGATGCCGAGTACTACCCCAGCGTCTACCCGTCCACTGTCTTCCATCCGTCGGAGCAGAACCGGGACAAGCGCCACGACGTCTCGTTCATCGGCGCGGTGAAGGGCAAGGCCGGGCGCGAGGCTGGCATCGCCGCCCTGGAGCGCGCCGGCATCAAGGTGGCCGTCCACGGTTACGGCACGGCCAACGGGCCGATCTCGGCCGACGGCGCGGTCGCCGTCTACCGCCAGTCGCGGATCAATCTAAACTTCACCGGCGCGGCTCGCTCGCCGCTTGCCCCGCAGGACGCGATCATGGACCGCGTGCGACAAGTGAAGGGACGCTGCTCGAAAATCGCGCTGTGCGGCTCGTTCGTGCTGTCGGAGTACGCGCCCGGGATCGAGCGGCTGTTCGAACCCGGGCGTGAGATCGACGTGTTCCGCGATGCCGACGAGCTCGTCGAGAAAGCGCGCCACTACCTGGCGAATGCCGAGGAACGCGAGGCGATGGCCGCGCGCGCGCATGCGCGGTCGGTCGAGCAGTACGATGAAGCGAAGTACTGGAAGGGGGTCAGCGCGCGGCTGGAACGGCGCGCCCTCGCGCGCCAGCGCACGCCGGCGCGCCTACCGCTGATTCTCGACCGGCCGTTCTGGGCCTCCTACGGCGCGTGCCGCTTCAGGTACCTGATGATTTTCCTCTTCACCGGCAGGCTGCTGCTCTTCCTGGGCGAGCTGCTCCTTCTCGCGCGCGCCGGCGCGTGCAACTTGCGGGCCGCGGCCTGGTTCGCTGCCACCGGCTTGCACATCGCGCGTCAGCGCTCGCTTCCCGCCGCCTGGGTCGCGGCCAGCGCGCGGATGCTGCGCCGGATGTTCGGAGGGCGCGCATGAACGCGCTGGTCATGATTCCGAACAAGGCCGGCTTCGCGTTCACCGATCTCGACCTCGTCGGCCCGCTGCAGCGCATCTGGGGCAACGTGCACGAACTCGACCCGGACGCGCTGTATCGCGAGCGCGGCATGTCGGGGCTGGAATCCGAGGTGCTGCGCGTCGTCGAAGAGCAGTCCATCGACGTGCTGCTCAACTGGACCGGCGGCTACGATTTCCGGCCGCAGTTCCTGCACCAGAGCTTGGCGCATGTCTATCGCGTGTTCATGACCGGCGACGACGAATACGGCTTTGACATGGCCGACCGGTACTACGGCCAGTGCTTCGATCTGGTGCTGACCCACAATCCCTTGCACGAGCGTTATCGCCAGTACGGCATCGACGCCGACATGTTTCCCAGCGTGTTCAGCAAGGAGCGCTTCTTTCCGGACCGCGCGGTCGCGAAGGACATCGACGCCTCCTTCATCGGCACGGCGCTGAACAAGAGCGGGCGCGACGGCGCCGTACGGGCACTGGAGGGCGCCGGCATCGGCGTCGCGCTCCACGGGCCGGGCAGCACCGCCGGCCCTCTCGATACCCAGGCGGTGGTGCAGACCTATAGGCGCTCGCGCATCAACCTCAACTTCACCGGGGTCGGCAGCTATCCGCTCGACTCCGAGCAGACCATCGTGCGGCGCATCCGCCAGGTCAAGGGTCGCTGCACCAAGATCGCGCTGTGCGGGTCCTTCGTGCTGTCGGAATACGCGCCCGGGATCGAGAAGCTGTTCCAGCCGGGCGAGGAGATCGATGTCTTCGAGGACGAGGAGGAGCTCGTAGCCAAGGCGCGCTTCTATCTCGCCAATGAAGCGCGGCGCGAGGAGATGGCCGCGCGGGCGCACGCACGCGCGCTCCAGTACTACGAGGAGTCCAGGTACTGGGAACGGATGGCGGCGGCGATCGAAGGCCGTGCCCGCGACAAGGCCGGCAGGACGGGCGCGCTGCCGCTCCTGATCGATGCGCCGTTTTGGTCCGGCTTCGGCGCTTGGCGCTTCAAGTACCTGGTGATCTTCTTCTTCGCAGGGCGGCTGCGTCTGTTCTTCGAGGAGCTGCTGCTCCTCCTGCGCGCCGGGCGCTTCAACCCGCGCGCCGCGGCTTGGCTCGCCGCCGCAGGGCTGCACATCGCGCGGCAGCATTCACGGAGCGCCGCCGCCGTCGCGATGGTCGCGCGGGCGGTGCGCCTATTGCTCAAGGGACGGCGATGAGCGTCCTATTGCTCGGACCGGAGACGCCCGAGGCGCGCTTCAACGATCTCGACTACGCGCGCTGCGTCGAAGCCTACGGCGGCCGCGTGGTGCACCGGCTGGATCCCGAGGCGGTGTACCGCGAACGGGGAATGAAAGGCCTGGAGCAGGCACTGCTCGTGCTGGTGCGCGAAAGACAGGTCGAGATGCTGATCTACGGGCTCGGCATCGAATTCGATTTCCGCCCCGCCTTCCTCCACGATGACCTGGCGCACCTGTACCGCGTCCTCATCCTGGGCGACGACGAGTACTACTTCGACGTCTCGCATCGTTACTACGCCCAGTGCTTCGACCTGGTGCTCACCAACAACCCGCTGTGCGAGCGCTACCGCCTCTACGGGATCGACGCTCTGTTCCTGCCGAACGTATTCAGCCCGGCGCTGTTCCATCCGGCTCCGCAGCCGCGCAAGGACATCGACGTTTCGTTCATCGGCGCCATGCGCGGCAAGGTCGGCCGCGAAGGCTACGCGCGCGCGCTCGAGAGCGCGGGTATCGCCGTTTCGCTGTTCGGCGCCGGGACGCCGGCCGGCATCGTCGGGCAGGCCGAAGTCATCGACATCTACCGGCGCTCGCGCATCAACCTCAACTTTACCGCCGGCAACGTCGCCACGCCGCTTGACCGTCACCTGTCGATCCACCGGCGGGTGCGGCAAGTCAAGGGGCGCTGCTCGAAGATCGCCCTGTGCGGGTCGTTCGTGCTCTCGGAGCACGCCCCCGGGATCGAGATGCTGTTCGAGGTAGGGCACGAGATCGACGTGTTTCGCGACGAGCGCGACCTGGTCGCGAAGGCGCGTCACTATCTTGCACGGGAAACAGAGCGCGAAGCGATGGCCGCGCGCGCCTACCAGCGGGCGCTGGCGCAGTACGACGAGGCGAAGTTCTGGACCTCGATGGCGGAGACCCTGCGGCTGCGGGCGGCGAGGAAACGCGCCGCGCGGCGCCTGCCGCTCTACCTCGACCGCCCGTTCCTCTCGGCGTTCGGTGCGTGGCGTTTCAAGTACCTCGTGGTCTTCCTCTTCACGGGACGGCTGCGCCTGTTGCTCGACGAGCTCGGCCTGCTCGCGCGCACCGGGCGCTTCACGCCGTCGGCGGCGATCGCCTTCGCCGGCGCGGGGCTGCACGGCGCACGCGGTCGTTCGCGAGCAGCGGCGTTGGTAGCCACGGTAGTCGTGTACTTCCGTCGCCGGCTGAAAGGTGTCCGGTGACAGTTGGTTTGGTTGAAGCGAGCGCGATGTGGCTACAACCTGGCGACCATCCCGTCTTCAGGCGTTACGCTGAGTTCTTCCTCAAGCTATTCCGCAGGTTCGAGGTGTTGGACTACCGCGCTCTGTACCTGTCCGAGGGGCCCAGAGCGGCGCAGAGACAGGTGGCGAGGGGAATTGATGGGGCTGGTCCGGACATCGTTATCTACACGCAGTTTCCCAACAGCTTCTCCTATCTCACGCCGGAATTCGTTTCCAGCCTAAAGCGGCGGGCGACCGTCGTCGGATTCGGCTTTGATGACGAAATCTACTTTGATCAGAGCAAGTTTTTTTATCAGTCCTGCAGCGCCGTGATCACATCGGACATAGCCGGAGCCGAATGGCTCAAACGCGCGGGCGTACCGGCCTATGTCGCCCAGTTGCAGCAACCTCATGTGAACGGTGGGCTTAACACCGCCGCCGAGGATATTGACGTTTCCTTCGTGGGCGACATCAGCAAGCCAGGCAGGCGTGACTACGTACATCACCTCGAAAGCAATGGCATTCAAATCGCTGACTACGGCGCCGGCAGCCGTAACGGACGTCTATCTGATGCGGGGGTTGTAGATGTTTTCAGACGAAGCAGGATCAACCTCAATTTCACCGCGACGAATCCTCCTGCATGGATCCTCCGCCATAACCCAGAGCGCGCCCGCGTGGCGCAAATCAAAGGACGGCCTTTCGAGCTTGCGGCCCTAGGGCGGTTTTGCCTTTGCGAGTGGGCGCCATGTGTGGAGCACTGGTTCCGACCTGGCATCGACATCGGCGTGTTCCGGGACGCGCATGACCTGCTCGTTCAAACACGAAAGTATCTTGGCGACGACAACCTTCGCAGGCGGATCTCGGCCGAGGCACATCGAAGATATCGCGCCGAGCTCACGCCCGAAGTTCAGTTCACACGGCTGTTCGCCGATATCCTGGCTATGCGCGACCAACGCGCTCCGACCGTGCAGTCGGAATTTCGTGGCCCGTTCTTCTATGAGAGCATGGGGAGATCCAGGGGAGTGGCAGTCCTTCACGCCCTGCACCGCGGCTCACCTATCCGGGCGTTACGCGAGATCGTCACGGAATGGTTGTGGCGCGTGTCGTACTGGCGTGGCCTCCTGGGAGGCTTCAGAGATGGGCTTGTCGCGGGGTTGCGGCGCACGTGACGCGCACGATCGCCCAGCTCTGGCGCCTGCTCGACCCGGCGGAAAAGACCCGCTCGGCCTGGCTCGCGGCCCTGATGCTCGTCTCCGGCGCGATCGAGGTGAGCGGCGTGCTCTCGGTCGTGCCGCTCGTCGCGGTCCTCACCTCGGCGGACGACCCTTGCGGCAAGCTCGGCCAGACCGCGGGGGCCGCCTGCGCGAGCCTGCTGCCGAGCCGCAATCCCTACGTGCTCGCCTTCCTCGCGCTCGGCCTCATCGCCCTCAGCAACCTGCTCGCCTTCTGCGTCACCTGGTTCTCGGCGCGGCTCACCTGGGCGGTGTGGCAACGCATCGCCGTCTGTGCGCTCGGGGCCTACCTGGGCAAACCCTACGAGTACTTCTTCAGCGCGCACTCCTCCGCCATCGTGAAGAACATCGTCTACGAGACCGAGCGCCTGTCGGCGTCGCTGCTCATGCCGTTGCTCATCGTGGCGGCGCGCGTGGTGGTCGCGGTGGCCGTCGCGCTTCTCGTGCTCGCGGTCGATCCCGTGCTCGCCCTCGTCTCGTTCATGGCGCTGGCCGGCGTGTATCTCGCCGTCTATCGCCGCCTGCAGGGACGCATCCGCCGGAGCGGCGATCTCGCCTTCCAGGCACGCGAGCGCATCAGCCGCATCACCACCGAGACCATCGCCGGAATTCGCGAGCTGCGCATGCTCGACTGCGGGCCGCATTTTTCCGACAACTTCGGCCAGGCGGCGCGCGCGCTGGCGGAGCAGTACGAGTACGCAGTGAAGGTGAGCGTTCTGCCCCGGTACCTGATCGAGACCGCGGCGTTCGCCGCCGTGCTGGTTCTCGCGCTCTACCTGAGCGGCGGTGCCGGAGGCTGGCAGGCCGCGGCGCCGCTGCTCGGCTTCTACCTCTTCGCCGCCTACCGGCTGCTGCCGCAGCTGCAACAAATTTTCGCCAACGCGATCATCGTGCAGCAGAACTCCGCGGTGGCCGCCACGCTCGCTGAGCTGCTGGCACAGCCGACGACCGGGTCACCGCCGGCGGCGACCTTGACGGCCCTCGCGGCGCAGTTGCAGCCCCCGATCAGCTTGCACGGCGTGACCTACCAGTATCCCGGGACGGCGAAGCCGGTCGTCGAGCAAGCCGACATGCAGATTCCGCGGCGCTCGACGGTCGGCCTGGTCGGCGCCACCGGCGCCGGCAAGAGCACGGTGATCGATCTCATCGCCGGGCTGATCGAGCCCGCCGCGGGCGAGATCCGCCTGAACGGCACTCGGCTCACTGGCGAACTCGCGCCGGCGTGGCGCAGCCGTATCGGCTATGTCCCGCAGACGCTCTTTCTGCTGGACGACACGATCTCGCGCAACATCGCCTTCGGCGTCGGCGACGAGGCCATCTCGCAGGCGCAGGTCGAGCGCGCAGCGGGCGCCGCCAACATCCACGACTTCATTGCCGGCCTGCCGCAAGGCTACGACACCGTGGTCGGCGAGCGCGGCGTGCGCCTGTCCGGCGGCCAGCGCCAGCGCCTGGTCATCGCCCGTGCGCTCTACCGCGACCCCGAGGTGCTGATCTTCGACGAAGCGACGAGCGCGCTCGACCAGGAGACCGAGCAGGCGGTACTGGAGGCGATCCGCAGCCTGTCGCATCGCAAGACCCTGCTCATCATCTCGCACCGCCCGGCGACGCTGCGCGATTGCGATCTCGTCTACGAAGTCGCCGATGGAAAGATCGCCGCTCGCCGCTGACTACGTCTGTCCGGCCTGCCGCGCGCCGCTCGCCGAGGCGGCGCAGGCGCTGCGCTGCGCGAAATGCGGCGCCGCGTATCCCGTGGAGCGCGGCATTCCGCGCTTCGCGGCGCGCGAGAACTACAGCGCCTCGTTCGGCCTGCAGTGGAACCGGCACCCGCGCACCCAGCTCGACAGCTCGGTCGGCAAGCCGATCTCGGAAAGGCGCCTGTTCGAGACGACGGGCTGGCCACGCGCCATGCCCGCAGCACGCATCCTCGAGTCGGGCTCGGGGGCCGGCCGCTTCACCGAGATCCTCTGCCGCACCGGCGCGACCGTCTATTCGTTCGACTACTCCAACGCGGTCGACGCCAACGCCGGCAATCACGGCGGCTCGCCCAAGCTGCGGCTGTTCCAGGGCGACATCTTCGCCATTCCGCTGCCTGAGGCCTGGTTCGATCACGTGCTCTGCCTCGGCGTGCTGCAGCACACGCCCGATCCCGGGCGCGCCTTCCGCAGTCTCGCAAGGCACGTGAAGCCCGGCGGCGACCTGGTGATCGACGTGTACCGCCGTTCTCTCGCCGCGCTGATGCACTGGAAATACCTGCTGCGGCCGCTCACCCGATCGATGAATCCGGAAAAGCTTTATCGCATCGTCGAGCGTCTCACACCGCCGCTCGTGGCGCCGACACGGTTCCTGCGCAGCGTCGCGGGCCGCGTCGGCGCGCGGCTCTCGCCGATCGTCGAGTATTCGCATCTCGGCCTCACGCCCGAGCAGAACCGCGACTGGGCGGTGCTCGACACCTTCGACATGTACGCGCCGGCCTATGACAAGCCGCAGTCCGCGCGCGAGGTGCGCCGCTGGTTCGAGGAAGCAGGCTTCGTTTCGGTCGAAGCCTTCAACGGCTATAACGGCATCGTCGGGCGCGGCAGACGCCCGGCCGCTTAGCCGTGTGCGGCATCGCCGGCGCAGCCGGCACGCGCGCCGCCGAACCGGCGCGCGCCGAAGCCGCCATCACCAGCATCCTCGCTCGCGGTCCGGACGACCGCGGCGTGTGGAGCGAGGGGGGCGCGGTGCTGGCGAACTGCCGGCTCGCGATCCAGGACCTGTCGAGCGCGGGCCACCTGCCGATGGTCACCGCCGACGAGCGCTACGTCCTCGCCTACAACGGCGAGATCTACAACTTCCGCGAGCTGCGCGCCGAGCTGGACGGACCGTGGCGCAGCGACTCGGACTCGGAAGTCATCCTCGCGGCCTACCGGCGCTGGGGGAAGAGCTTCCTGCAGCGGCTGCGCGGCATGTTCGCGCTCGGCATCTGGGACCGGCGGGAGAAAAGCCTGCTTCTCGCGCGCGACCGCCTCGGGGTGAAGCCGCTCTACTACGCCCTGGAGGGCGGCGAGATCGTGTTCGGGTCGCGGCCGCGCGCGCTCATCGCGTACCGGCCGGGCCTCGCCAGCGCGCTCGACCTCGACGGGCTCGCGCTCTACCTGGAAAGCGGCTATTTCCCGGCGTCGCATGGCCTTTACGCCTCAATCCGCAAGCTGCCTGCCGGCCACTGGCTCGAATTCCGCGAGGGACGCGCGACGGTCGCGCCCTACTGGAGTCCGCTCCAGATTGAGCCGATCGCCGCATGGCGAGGGCGTTCCGAGAACGATCTCCTCGACGAACTGGAAGTACTGGTCGAACGCAGCGTGCGCTCGCGCCTCATCGCCGACGTACCGCTCGGTGCCTTTCTCTCGGGCGGCATCGACAGCTCGGTGGTCGTTGCGATGATGGCACGCCTCGCGAGCGGGCCGGTGAAGACCTTCACCATCGGCTTTCGCGAGCCGCAGTACGACGAGAGCGCGCACGCCGCGAAGGTAGCGCGCGCCCTCGGCACCGAACACCGGCAGGAGATCCTGTCGGTCGACGACCTCCTCGCCCTAGTGCCGTCCTTTCACGAGCAGTTCGACGAGCCGTTCTTCGACAGCTCGGCGTTCCCCGCGCTGGCGGTATCGCGGCTGGCGCGGCGCCAGGTCACCGTCGCGCTTGGCGGCGACGGCGGCGACGAGCTGTTCGGGGGCTACCACTACTACGCTATCCTCAAGCGCATCGCGCCAGCTTTCCGGCTGCCGGCGGCGCTGCGGCGCGGCGTCGCCGGCGCGCTGGCGCTTGCGCCCTCGCACCGCTTGCGCCTGCTCGGGGCGGCGCTGGCGGAAAGCGGGCCCCTGAAGGCATTCCGCTTGATGCGCAGCATCTCGAAGGATTTCGGTAGCGTGCTCGCCCCGGAAGTGAGGCCGCGACTCGACCTGGACCAGGTCTTCGCGCACTCGCTCAAGCGCATGCCCGAGAGCCTGTCGGCGGCGGAACGCGCGATGCGGCTCGATCTCACGCACATCCTGCCCGAGGAGTACCTGCAGAAGACCGACGTCTCCAGCATGGCCTACTCGCTCGAGGCGCGCGAGCCGCTCCTCGATCACGAGCTGGTCGAGTGGAGCCAGCGCCTGCCGCTCGCCTGGAAGCTGCGCAGCGGCGAGGGCAAGTACCTGCTGCGGCGCCTCGCCTATCGCCTGCTGCCACGCGAGATCGTCGAGCGCCCGAAGCAGGGCTTCACCGTGCCGATCGACCGCTGGCTGCGCGGGCCGCTGCGCGACTGGGCGCGCGAGCGGCTCGAGGACCGGCGGCTCTACGAGCGCTTTCCCCTCGACCGGCGCCGCATGCAGGAGCTGTTCGCGCTGCACCTTTCGGGCCGGCGCGACACGCATCCCCTCCTCTGGGCAGTGCTGATGCTGCATCCCTTCGCATGAGCGTGATGCTGATCGACGCGCTGTCCGCGCGGCAGGGCGGCGGCCAGACCTACCTTCTCAACCTCCTCACGCGCCTGCCGCCGGGGGAGCCGGCGACGATCCACCTGCTCGCGCCGCCCGAGGTGAGCGGGAAGGTAGCGAGCGAGCGTGTACGCCCGATCGAAGCAATCTGGCCGACGGGCAATGCGCTTCTGCGGGCGGCATCGGAGAAAATCTTCCTTCGCCGGCAAGCGGCGGAGCTGGGGGCGTCGGTGCTTTTCTTTCCTGGCGGCGTGGTCGGCAGCACCGCGCCGCCGGGCTGCCGGCGCGTGACGATGTTCCGCAATGTGATCCCGTTCGATCGCGCCGCGCGCGCGAAGTACCCGCTGGGCTGGCAGCGCGTGCGCAACTGGCTGCTCGAGCGCGTAATGTTGCGAAGTATGCTCGAGGCCGACTTGGTGATCTTCCTCTCCGATTACGCCCGCGGGCTCATCGAGCAGCGCGCGGGACGGCCGCTGCTGCATGCGGTCACCATTCCGCACGGCATTAGCGAAGTGTTTCGGCCTGCGTCCGCCGCGCGCGCGCCGCGCCCCGGCTGGCTGCCGCGCGAGCCCTACATTCTCTACGTCTCAAGCTTCGAGCCCTACAAGGCCCAGCTCGAGGTGGTGCGTGCATTCGCACGCGCGCTCAGGGAGTGGCAGGGTCCGCTCGCCCTGCTCCTCGTCGGCCCGGACAACACTTCCTACGCCCGCCGGGTGCGCGGGGAGATCGCGCGCCTGGGCATCGGCCCGCGGGTGACAATCACCGGCAACACACCCTACGACGAGCTTCCGGCCGCGTACCACCACGCGCTCGCCGTGGTCTTCGCTTCCGAAGCGGAGAACTGCCCGAACGCGCTGCTCGAGGCGATGGCAGCGGGCAAGCCGATCGCCTGCTCGCGCCGGCCGCCAATGCCCGAGTTCGGCGGCGACGCAGTGGAATACTTCGATCCGGCGGACGACGCCGAGCTCGCGCACCTGCTCCTGCGGCTGCTGCGCGAGCCCAGCACCCGCGAGCGCCTCGGCGCAGCAGCCGCGCGCCACTCGCAGCGCTTCGACTGGGACGAAACCGCGCGCGCGACCTGGCAGGCAATCGCGCGCTTAGGTCAGGTGTAGAGTATTGTCTCTCGCCGATTCATGATTCGAGGGAGCTGATGTCCGAACCGATGCCGATCCGGGGTGACGCGCGCCGCCGGCAGTTCCAACAGCAGGGCACGGTGATCATCGAGGAGGCCCTGCCGGCCAGCGTCGCTGAAAGCGCGCGCGCTCTCTACCAGACCGCCGAATACGACCACATCCGCCAGGAACGCAAGCATCACTACGAGCACGTGTTTCGCACCAACTCGCCTTTCCTGCCCGAGCCCGGCGAGGTCTACATAGCGAGCTTCTGGCGGTCGCGCTGGCTGGAAAGCAATCCGGCGATCACTGGCATCTACGCCAATCACATTCGGCCGATGCTCGAGGATCTTTCGGGCAACAAGTCCGACAAGGTGGACTTGCGCGCCTACAAGATGACAGAGGGCGACCAGTTCCGTGTCCACATCGACGACTACGCGGGTCCGGTGGGCTTCATCTACTACCTGAGCAAGAACTGGAAGTGGGACTGGGGCGGCATCCTCATGACAGTCGAGGATGAGGTAATGACGCCGGCGTTGCCGAAGTTCAACCAGCTAGTCGTTCTCAATCACGGCAAGACGCGACCGCCGCACCTCGTCACGCCGGTCGCGCCATTCGCGCGCGAGCCGCGCTACATGCTCGTCGGCTTCATGGGCTGAGAGCGAGCAGGATTGCGGCGACCGCCGCCAGCGCCGCGACCTCGCCGCTGCCGATCGCAGCGCGCAATTCGTCCCGGGTGAGAAATACCAGCTCGCTCTCTTCGAGATCGTCGTTGTTCGCCGCCATCGCCGGCTGCGCTCCCGAGGCGAGGAAGAAATGCATCGTGCCGCAGCCGTAGTTCGCGTTCATGACGAAGCTGCCAAGCGGCTTCCAGGACGGCGCCTCATAGCCGGTCTCTTCGCGCAGCTCCCGCTTGGCGCCTGCAAGCGGCGATTCCCCCGGGTTCAGGCTGCCACCGGGCAGGGTCAGGCTGACGCGGCCGAGTCCATGGCGGTACTGGCGCGCGACGAGGAAGCGACCATCCTCGCGTTGCACCACCACGCCGGCGCAGTCGGGCAGCGTAATGCGGTGGTAGTCGGCGACGACGCGGCCGTCGGGCAGTTCCACCTCCTGACGCTCGACCGCGAGCCAGGGATCGGCGCGGTACACGGGCCTGCGCTTCAGCACTTTCCAGGGCTTGATCATCGCTGCTTCCGATACCAATCGAGTGTGCGGCGCAGCCCCTCCCGCAGGTCGACCTTGGCCTTGAAGCCGAGCACGCGTTCGGCCTTGGCGGTGTCGATCAGGCGGATGGGGATCATGGTCGGTTTCGACCGATCGTAGACGATGCGTGCATTCTCGTAACTGTCGAGCTCGAGCAGCATCTTCAGGATCTCATTCACGCTGTAGCCACGCCCGAGGCCCACGTTCACCGCGTCGTAGCTCTGCAGCCGCTGCGCGGCGAGCACCATCGCCTCGACCATGTCGTCGACGTAGATCGCGTCGCGCACCTCGCTGCCGTCGCCCCACACCTCGATCGGGTCCCAGCGCTCGACGATCTTGCGGATCAGCGCCGGGATGACGTGGGAGGTGGCGAACTCGAAGTCGTCGTTCGGCCCGTAGACGTTGGTCGGCCGCAGCACGATGGTGGTCATGCGCCGCGCCAGCTTCTCGCCGTACATGCGGCACAGGATCTCGGTGAAGCGCTTGGTCCAGCCGGCGAAATAGTACTTTTCGAACGGCTCGCCCTCGAACATCTGCTCCTCGCGCATCGGCTTGTCGCTCGGCGGGTAGGCGACCGTGCTGGAGAGCCACATGAACTTGGCCACGCCCGATTCGTAGGCCGCCTCCAGCATCTGCGAGTTGATGAGCACGTTCGGCGTCACGTGCACCATCGGCGTCGAGGCGATGGTATGCGCGCCGGAGGTACTGGCGGCGCAAAGGAACACCCACTCCATGTCGCGCACTGCCTTGCGGCAGTCGTCGCCCTGCGTCAGATCGACGCGCATCGACTCGAGCGACGCATGCTGGATGGGCAGGTCGCGCTTCCAGTGCGTGGCCCGCACCCGCGCGCCCTCGGCGAGCAGGCGCGCCAGCAGGTGGCTGCCGATCAGCCCGGTGGCACCGGCGACGAGGATGCGCTTGTCCTTGAACAGCATGTCAGCGTCCGACAAAAAAGCGGTTCGATTTGTAGATGTCGCGGATGCGGCTCGTCTCCGGCGCGCCGAGCATCGGCGTACCGCCGGCGACGCTGTTCTCCGCGACGTGCTCGCGGGTGAGCATGCCGGGAATCACGGACGACACTGCTTCGAATGAGAGACAGAAGCGGATGGCAAATTGCGCCGCCGTCTCCGGCTTCTTGCTGTATTTCTCGAACAGGTCATACGCCGATGCCCAGACGCGGCGTTGCTCCGGATTCCAGCGGCTGCGATGGTCCGACGCATCGAACTTTTCGTCAGCCGAGTATTTCGTGGTGAGGAAGCCGAAGCAAAGCGGCGTGCGAGCGATGATGCCGGCGCCGCGCTCGGCGCAGAGCTCGGCGAGGCCGAGGTCGAGCAGGCGCTGGTCGAGCAGGTTGAAGTTCACCTGTACCGCGGCGAACGGATAGAGCGCGAGCGCTCTTGCGCCCTCCTCCGGGCCGCGCAGCGAGATGCCGACGCAGCGAATCTTCCCTCTCTCCCGCAGCCTGTCCAGCGTCCGGAGGACCGCAGGCTTGCTTTCGAGGACCTCGAGCGACGGGCTATGGAGTTGATAGAGATCCACATAGTCGGTCCGAAGCCGCGCCAAGCTGGCGTCGAGCGCCTTCTCGATGCGCGCGGGCTCGAAATCCTGCTTGCCCGTCGCATCCAGCATACCGACCTTGCTGGCGATGACCACCTGGTCGCGGCAGCCGGAAAAGGCCCTGCCGATGAGGCGCTCGCTCTCGCCGAAGCCGTAGAGATCCGCGGTGTCGAAGAAGTTGATGCCGGCGTCGCGCGCCGCGGCGAGCGCGTCGAGCGACTGCGCCTCGTCGGTCGGCCCGTAGGCGACCGCGCCGTCCTTGTTGCCGCCGATGCCCCAGGCGCCGAAGCCGACCTCGGACACCGAGAGGCCGGAGCGGCCCAGTTTCCGGTAACGCACCTAGTAGTGGCCGGCGAGTTCCCGCTCGGCGGCGTCGTTTCCGTAGAGGTAGGCGCCCTTCTTGTTGCCGTACCAGATCACCTCGCGGTACCAGTCGGTCCAGGTTTCGTAGACGGCCTGGCTTCGGCGGATGCGGTTGATGCAGGCACGGTCCTCGAGCGGCACGCGGTCGCCCACCAGCACGGCGCGGTAGTAATCCCAGATGTTGTGCGAGGTCTCGACCTCGATGTCGTCGCGCTGGAACGGCAGCTTGATCAACTGGCGGTTGAGGCGCACCGCCTCGTGCAGGAGCTCGCGCGGCAGCGCCGCCGATCTCGCCTCGGTCAGCTCGGCGAGCAGGCTCTCGGCCTCGGCGTAGAAACGGTCGAGCTTGCCCTCGACGCACAGCTTGATCAGCACGTACTCGTCGGCCGGCCAGAAGATGTCGAGCCACTCGTCCGAGTGGCAGTACTCCGCGCCGCCGCCCTGGATGTCGCGCGCCTTGTCGACGAAGAAGCGCTTGATGTCGGCGATCACCGGGTAGCGGTCGGCGCGCTCGCCGAGGAAAGCCTCGACGATGTCGCGGTAGCCGATGTCGCACAGGTTGCGCACCAGCACCAGCGGAATCTGCATCACCTTGTCGAAGTGCAGCAGCGCCGTCATCCAGCAGAAGGCGCGCGTGCGCACCCACGCCGCGTGCGGCATCGATGCCGTGGCGACGACCAAGTCCTGCACCTCGAAGATCTCTTCTTCCGCGGTCTCCTTGAGCGAGCCGTGGATGTTGACGATCTTGGTCTCCACCGTGACCATGCCGTATTTCTTCTGATAGGCGGGATCGCCCATCTCGGCGTTCGGCAGGATCGACAGGTTGTTGAACTGGATGCGGTTGTGCTGGCCGTTGTCGATGACGCTGCCGACGCCGTCGGCGAACGAGTCGTAGGTCTCGCCCGGCAGCCCGAGGATCAGGTCGGAGTAGGTCTCGACCCGGTCGCGGGTGAAGCGCCGCTGCAGCTCCTGGAAGGACTCGGTGGAGATGTTCTCTCGCTTGATCGCCTCCAGCGTGTGCTCGTCGACCGATTGCAGCGCGATGGCGACGCCCTTGTTGAGGCCGGCGTCGGAGAGGAGCTTCTGCACCTTGTAGGCGCGCTCGGTGCCATTCTTGGTGTTCTGCACCGACAGCGCCCGCGGAAAGCCCAGGCGCTGCTTGGTCTCGGCGACGTACTTGGTGATGGCGTAATCGCGCTTCAGCATGCCGTAGTTGGCGTCGCAGCAGAAGATGAACTCGATCTTGTTGCCGGCGAACCAGTCCACTTCGCGCAGCAGCCGCTCGAGATCGAACTGGCTGACCTTGGCGGCGATCGCCGAACCCCAGTCGCAGAAGGTGCACTTGAAGGGGCAGCCGCGGTTCGTCTCCCACAGGATCAGCCACTTCTCCTGCGGGTTCGCCGCCATCAGCGAGTCGAACATGCCCGAGAGGTAGGGCGACGGGATGACCGAGATGTCGTGCAGGCGCTCGGCGCGCGGGTTGAGCTGGAAGCTGCCGTCGGCGCGCACGAAGCTGATCGAAGGCACCTGCTCGAAGGTGCGCGACGGAAAGTTCTCGAGGATCGACAGGAATACCGCCTCGCCCTCGCCGTGCACCGCGAAGTCGATGAAGCGGTGCTCGCGCAGGAACGCCTCCGAGCGGTCGGGCACCTGCGGCCCGCCGAAGACGATCAGCATCTCCGGCTTGAGCGCCTTCAGGCGGCGCGCGATCTCGAGCGAGATGCGGATGTTCCAGACGTAGGCGCTGAAGCCGATGACGTCGGCGTCCTTGAGCTGCTCGACGGCCTTCGCCACCGGGATGCGCGAGTAGATCGGCAGCTGGAAGTCATAGCGCTTCGGATGGCGCGCGTTCTTCATGGCGTAGGCCTGCAACAGGCCCGCCGAATACGGCATGTAGTTCTGGCCGGAGAAGCTGTTGTTGATCTGCACCAGGCCGACGCGCAGCGGCGTCTTATTGTCGGCCGCCGGCTGCAGCGTGACCGCGCGCGTCACCTGGGCATTATTTTCCCGAGTGGCGATACGGATGTTCTGCAGATTGCTCATCGTGTCGTTGCTATCTCCTGAGCCGCGCGGCGGCGCCAGTATTCAAGCAGGTGCGCGAGGCTCTCGTCGAACGAATATTCCGGCTTCCAGCCGGTCGCGGCGATGAATCGCTCGACATTTGGAATCTGTAGGGTGACGTCGGCGGGGCGCAGCAGGGCTGGATCGAGGCGGGTCGGGATGGGTTTTTTCGCCAATGCGATCAGCCTCTTGAGCACTTCCCCGACGCTCATCGTCGCAGTACCGCCGATATTATAGACCTCGCCCGCCTTGCAGTGCAGCAAAGCCTCCCAGTAGGCGCGCATGGCGTCGCGCACATCGACGATGGTGCGCACGGATTCGAGATTGCCATGCGCAAGCTCCTGCTGCAGCCCGACCTCGATGCGCGCGACCTGGCGAGCAAATGAAGTGGCGAAGAGATCGATCCGGCGCGGGTTCAAGTAAGCAAACATGCGCGTACGGATGATGCGCATCTTGTAGGCGACGAAATAGGTGTAGCCGAGGAGATCCTGCGCCACCTTCGACACTGCGTACGGGCTCGCCGGGCGCAGCGGCGCCTCCTCGCGGATCGGCACGTCCTTCGGATCGACCTGGCCGTAAACCTCCGAAGTGCTGCAGAGCTGGATCAGCGGATCGAGCTTGGCGATGCGCACCGCCTCGAAGAGATTGCCGGTGCCAAGAATGTTGTTCGAGAGTACCGCCTGCGGCGTGATGAACGACGCGCGCACGTTGGCATGCGCGGCGAGGTGGAAGATCGCGTCCGGGCGCACCGCCTGCAGCGCCTCGATCACCGAGCCGAAGTCGTTGAGATCCACCTCATGCACCGCCACCTTGCCCTTGAGATTGGCCAGATTCTCCTGCGTGGTGCTGTGCCAGCGCGCGAAGCCGTGCAGCTTCACCTGCGGATGGTGCTCGGCGATGTACTCGGCGAGGTAGCTGCCGCCCGAGCCGCCGATGCCGGTGATGAGCGCGCTCCTGATCTCGCTCAAGCGCGCACTCCGTTCAGCAGCTTGCACAGCTCGTGGATCCGATCGTGCTCGAGATCCGGATAGTTGCCGATGTACATGCCGTAGAAGTGCACGTGGTCGACCTTGGGGTAGGACTTCCAGGCGTCATCGCCGAGGAGCTTGCGCAAGTAGGGTTGGCGGAGCTGATTGCCTCCGCCGGAAGTGCCGCGGCGAAATTCAACACCCGCTTCCCGCAAGATTTTCGATACGGCGGCCATCAGCTTATCGTCGGCTTTCTTGAGCACCAGAGTAAAGGCGTAGTTGCAGCTGCCTTCGACAGCAAAATCCGTCCGGTAGAGCTTCGGATCGAGGTTCTTCAGGAACAGCTTCAGGTTCTCGGTGCGTCGCTCGTTATTGGCATCCAGCCGCTTGAGCTGCGTGCGGCCGATGACCGCGTTCAGCTCGGTGCTGCGCACGTTGTAGGCCGGGAAAGCGAAGATGAAGTCGGGGTTGAGGTCCGGATAGCGGCTCTGGTACTTACTCTTCAGCTCCGGCGATTGCATCTCGCGCACCATACCGTGCGAGCGCAGCATGCGCAGCGTCTCGTAGAACTCGGCGTTGTCGGTGCAGACCATGCCGCCTTCGACCGTGCTCATGTGGTGGGCATAGTAGAAGGAGAAGTTCGACACCAGGCCGAACGCGCCGAGCTTCCTGCCCCTGAAGGTGGCGCCGTGCGACTCGCACACGTCCTCGACGAGAGGCACGCCGCGCTTGCTGAGGCCCTCGAGCAGCCGGTCGTCGAGCGCGTTGTAGCCGAGGATATGCGTGAGGAAAACGGCGCGCGTGCGCTTGGTGATCTTCTTCAGCACCTCGTCCACGTCCATGCCGAAAGTGCGCTCGTCGATGTCGACGAACACCGGATCGAAGCCGCATTGCAGGACCGAGGCGATGTCGGAGACCCAGGTGAGCGTCGGCACGATCACTTCGCCGCTGCCGCGCAGCTCGCGCAGCGCCGCCATGGTGATCAGGTTCGCCGACGAGCCGGAGTTGACGAACACGCTGTGCCTGACGCCGAGCCACTCGGACCACTCGCGCTCGAAGGCGCGCACGTTGCCCGACTGCGTCAGCATCGGATCGTCGCCGCGCAGCAGCTCGATCAACGAATCGAGGTCCTCGCGCACGATGTTGTTGCGCATCAGCGGCCACTGCATCAGAACGGCCCCTTGAACTCGATGTCGTTGAGGTCGGGACGCTCGTGCGGCAGCCAGCCCTGCGGCGAGCCTTTGACCAGGTCGTACGCGGCGGCGGCGATGGTGCGGGCGTTGGGATAGAAGAGCTTCTCCAGGCTCGGCGTCGTCGGGCAGGGCGTCGGCGCGAACGCCATGCGCCGTGCGCGCGGCAGGCGGCCGTCCTGCAGCTTCTCGTAGACGGCGCTGAGGATCTCGGCGCTCGCGCCGCAGGTGCTCCAGCCGTTGTCGACCACCAGCAGCCGCCCGGTGCGGGCCGCCGAAGCGGCGATGGTGTCGACATCGAGCGGCGAGAGCCAGATCGGGTCGATGATCTCGGCAGACACGCCGACTTCCTGCAGGTAGCGCTGCGCGCGCAGCGCCTCGACCTGCATGTAGGAGATGCCGACGATGGTCACGTCCTTGCCCGGGACGGCGACGCGCGCCTTGCCGGGTAGGACTTCATAACTCTCCTCCGGCACCGGCCCCTTCTGGTAGTACAGAATGCGGTGCTCGACAAACATCACCGGATTCTCGTCACGCACCGCCGCGGCGAGGCAGCCCTTGGCATCGTACGGCGTGGAGGGCGCGACGACCTTCAGCCCGGGCACGTGCATGAAAAAGGCGTAAAGGCCCTGCGAGTGCTGCGCGCCCTGCCCCCAGCTCTTGCCGATGATCGAGCGCACGACCAGCGGGCAACTCTCCTGGCCGCCGAACATGTAGTGCGTCTTCGCCGCCATGTTGATGAGCTGGTTCATGGCGAGCATCACGAAGTCCATGCGGATATGGACGTGGATCGGCCGCAGGCCGGCGAGCGCCATGCCGACTGCAGCGCCGGTCATCGCATCCTCGGAGAGCGGTGTTCCGAACACGCGCTCGGGCCCGTAGCGCTCGGCCAGCCCCTTGGTCGTGCCGAGGATCGCCTTCGGGTCGTCGACGTCGAGACCGAAGAGCACGACGCGCGGGTCGCGCGCCATCTCCTGGTCGGTTGCCTCGCGGATGGCGTCGACGAACGAGCTTGCCCTATCCATCGGCGCGGTCCCGGTAGACGTGGCGATGCAGCTCGGCTTCGCCGGGGAAGGCGCTCGACTCGGCGAAATCGAATGCGGCGGCGATTTCGGCCTCGACTTCCTTCTCGATCTGCTCGCGCGCCGCGGCCTCGAGCGTGTCGCCGACTTTCTTCACCGGATCGCCCTCCTTCCAGGTCTCGGCTTCCGCGCGCTCGCGAAAACCCAGGGCGAAGTCCTCGCCGGGGCCGACGTGCTCGAGCCAGCGGTAGGTCATGCACTCGACGAACGCCGGACCGCTCCCGCCACGAACTTCTTGAATCAGCTTTCTGGTCAGCGCATGGAGCGCCAGCACATCGTTTTCCTCGATGCGATGCGCGGCGATGCCGTGGCTGCGCACGCGGCCGCAGATGTCGTCGTTCGCCTGCCGCCGGTGCTGGTGGGTATGGATGGCGTAGCGGTTGTTCTCGCAGACGAAGAGGATCGGCAGCTTCTTCAGCGCCGCGAAATTGAGCGACTCGGTGAACACGCCTTCTTCCGTTGCACCGTCGCCGAAGAAGGAAACCACGGCGCGGCGCTCCTTGCGCAGCCTGAGCGCGTACGCGTAGCCGACCGCGTTCGGAATCGTCGTGGCGACGACCGCGGAAGTCCCCATCACGCCACGCGCGACGTCGACGAGGTGCATCGAGCCGCCCTTGCCGCGCGCGCAGCCGTCGATCTTGCCGTAGAGCTCCGCGATCATGCGTTTCAGCTCGCCGCCCTTCGCGAGATACATCGCGTGGCCGCGGTACGAGCCGAAGACGACGTCGTCAGGCTCGAGCGCTTCGCACACGCCGACGGCCACGCCCTCCTGGCCGATCGACAGGTGCACCGGGCTCTTGATCTTGTCCGTCGGATAGACGCGAGCGATTTCCTCTTCGGCGCGTCGGATGCGATACAGCGAACGGTAGAGGCGCGTATGGAGGGCGGCGTCCCCCTGCTTAACAAAACCCGCCAACATGCG
This sequence comes from uncultured Enterobacteriaceae bacterium, assembly GCA_964576525.1. Classification (GTDB taxonomy): domain Bacteria; phylum Pseudomonadota; class Gammaproteobacteria; order Burkholderiales; family SG8-39; genus SCGC-AG-212-J23. Next base: position 51,132 of record CAZNVH010000087.1, on the reverse strand, counting down.
GCACTAACCCTCTGATAAAATTTGGGTTTGATTTTAACATCATGATCATCAGCCGGACCCCCTTTCGGGTCTCTTTTTTTGGCGGCGGCAGCGATTACCCGCAGTGGTACCGAGAGCATGGCGGCGCGGTCCTCGCGACGGCCATCGACAAGTACTGCTACATCAGCTGCCGGCGGCTGCCGCCCTTCTTCGACTACAAGCATCGCCTCGTCTACCGCAAGCAGGAAACGGTCAACGAGATCGCCGAGATCCAGCACCCCGCGGTGCGCGGCGTATTCACCTATTTCCGCTGGGACCAGGGCGTGGAGATCCACCATGACGGCGACCTGCCGGCGCGCTCCGGCCTGGGCTCGAGTTCGGCGTTCACCGTCGGCCTGATCAACGCGCTGCGCGCGATGCAGGGGCGCCTTATCTCCAAGGAGGAGCTCGGCACGCTCGCGATCCACATCGAGCAGGACGTGATCCAGGAAAATGTCGGCTCGCAGGACCAGATCTCGGCGGCGTACGGCGGCTTCAACCGCATCGACTTCCGCCGCGACGGCAGCATCGAGGTGCAGCCGATGGTGCTGCCGGTCGAGCGCCTCGGCGCGTTCCAGAAGAACCTGATGCTGGTGTTCACCGGATTCGCGCGCATCGCCTCCGAGGTGGCCAAGTCGAAGATCGGCAACCTGGCGAAGCGCGCCGAGGAGATCCACCGCATGACCGCAATGGTCGACGAAGGCGTGCAGGTCCTCGCGAAGAACCACCCGCTCGCGGACTTCGGCGGCCTGCTGCACGAAGCCTGGACGCACAAACGCAAGCTCTCGGAGATGGTGACGACGGACGAAATCGACCGCATCTACGCGCAAGCGCGCGAAGCGGGCGCCATTGGCGGCAAGCTTCTCGGGGCGGGCGGCGGCGGCTTCATGCTGCTGTTCGTCGCGCCCGAGCGCCAGGCGGCGGTGCGCGAGCAGCTGGCGAAGTTCGTGCACGTGCCGTTCGAGTTCGATATGTCCGGCAGCCGCATCGTGCTTTACCAGCCGTCCGGTCTGTAGGCGGTGGAAGCCGTCGTCCTGGCGGGAGGCCTCGGCACACGGCTACGCGCCGCGGTGGCGGATGTCCCCAAGCCCCTCGCGCCGGTCGGCGGGCGCCCGTTTCTCGAGCGCCTGCTCGACTACTGGATCGCCCAGGGCGTGCGCCGCGCGGTGCTCGCTATCGGCTACAAGCACGAGCTCATCGAGTCCCATTTCGGCGCGACGTATCGCGGTTGCGAGCTCGCCTACTCGGTGGAAGACAAGCCGCTCGGCACCGGCGGCGCCCTGCTTCAGGCCCTGGCCTCCGTGAAGGAGCAGACCTTCCTCGTGCTGAACGGCGATACTTACTTCGCCGTACCCCTGCGGACGCTTCATGCCTTTCATCGGGAAAAGGGCGCGAAGGTGACGTTGGCGTTGTTCAGGTCGGACCATCCGCGCTATACCGGGGTCTCGCTCGACGCGCGCGGCCGCGTCACCAGCCTCGCCGGCGGCGAACTCGCCAACGGCGGCGTATTTCTTTTCGAGCGAACCGACATGCCGAAGCAGGCGTTCAATCTCGAGAAGGATCTGCTGCCGGGGATCAAGGACATCTACGGCTGCGTCTTCGACGCGCCGTTCGTCGATATCGGCATCCCCGAAGACTGGCGGGCCGCCGAAACCATCATCACCGGACACTAAGAGGGAATTCCATGGGTCACCGCATCCTCGTCACCGGCGGCGCCGGCTACCTCGGCTCCATCCTTGTCCCCGAGCTGCTCGCCGCCGGGCACGACGTCACCGTCGTAGACAACTTCATGTACGCGCAGAACAGCCTCGCGCACGTCTGCGCCAACCGCAATTTCCGCGTGATCCGCGGCGACATCCGTATCGAGTCGGCGATGCTGCCGCTGATCCGCGAGGCCGAGATCGTCATCCCGCTCGCCGCCTACGTCGGCGCCCCGCTGTGCAACCGCGACCCGGTCGGCGCGACCAGCGTCAACCACGACGCGATCGCCATGATGCTGAAGAACGTCGCGCGCGAGCAGTACGTGCTGATGCCGACCACCAACAGCGCCTATGGCAGCGGCGACAAGAACAATTTCTGCACCGAGGAGTCGCCGCTCAAGCCGATCTCGCAGTACGCGATCGAAAAGGTCGAAGTGGAAAAGAAGCTGATGCGCCACGCCAACGCCATCAGCCTGCGCCTCGCCACCGTGTTCGGCATGTCGCCGCGCATGCGCATCGACCTGCTGGTGAACGACTTCACCTACCGCGCGGTGCACGACCGCTTCGTAGTGCTGTTCGAGTCGAGCTTCAAGCGCAACTACATCCACGTGCGCGACGTCGCCGGCGCCTTCATGCACGCCATCGCCAACCGCGAAAAGATGCGCGGTCAGATCTATAACGTCGGCCTGTCCGACGCGAACGTATCGAAGCGCGAGCTGTGCGAAGCGATTACCCACCGGGTGAAGGGCTTCGTGTTCCTCGAAGCGCCGGTCGGCAAGGACCCGGACCAGCGCAACTACATCGTCTCCAACGCCAAGATCGAGGCCACCGGCTGGAAACCGAAGTTCTCGCTCGACGCCGGCATCGAGGAGCTGGTGAAGGGCTTCACCATGATCCGCAACACCCGCTACGGCAATGTCTAGGCGGGCGCAGCCCGGCTAGGCCTGCATCCAGGTTTTCATGCAACGATCCAGCAGCGATTGCCAGCCCGGCGGCGGCACGCCGAGCCGCGCCGCGAGCTTGCCGCAGTCGAGGATCGAGTACTGCGGGCGCCGCGCCGGCGTCGGGTAGTCCGCCGTCGCGATCGCGGCGACCGGCTGCCCTGCGCCGACGCGTTGCGCGATCTCCGAGGCGAAGCCGTGCCACGTGGTGGCGCCCGCGGGAACGACGTTGAACACGCCTTCCGCGTGGCCATGCAGCAGGGCGACGGTCATCTCGGCGAGGAACTTCGCCTCGGTCGGCACGCCGTGCTGGTCGGCGACCACGCGCAGCGCCTCGCCGGCCCGCGCCTTGCGCGCGATCGTCAGGAAGAAATTCCGGCCGCGCGGCGCGTAGACCCAGCTCGCCCGCAGGATCAGGTGGCGGCAGCCGGACGCGGCGATGCGGCGCTCGCCTTCGAGCTTGCTGCGGCCGTAGACGCTGATTGGCGCCGGCGCATCGTCTTCCAGGTAAGGCGCACGCTTTTCGCCGTCGAAGACGTAGTCGGTGGAGTAGTGGACCAGCAGCGCGCCCAGGCGTTTCGCCTCCTCGGCGAGGATGCCCGGCGCGACGCCGTTGACCTGCATCGCCGCATCAGCGTCCGACTCGGCCTTGTCGACCGCGGTGTAGGCGGCCGCGTTGACGATGACTTGCGGCCTTGTTTTTTCGAGGACTTCCCGAATGGCACGGACATCGGCCAGATCCAGCCCGGCCCGATCCGTGGCCACGACCTCGCCCAGCACCGGAAGCGCGCGCTCGAGCTCCCAGCCGGCCTGGCCGTTGCTGCCGGTGAGCAGGATCCTCAATCGAACAGTTCGGCGGCGCCGAACGTCGCGCCGCGCCGGTCCTTGTCGCTCACGATCGGCGTGTCCTCGAGCGGCCACTTGATGCCGAGCGCCGGGTCGTTCCACAGGATGGTGCGTTCGTGCTCGGGTGCGTAGAAGTCGGTGGTCTTGTACAGGACGATGGCGTGCTCCGACAGCACCAGGTAGCCGTGCGCGAAGCCGCGCGGAATCCACAGCATGCGGTGGCTGCCGCCGGAAAGGTTGAAGCCGGCCCATTTGCCGAACGCCGGCGAGCTGCGGCGCAGGTCGACCGCGACATCGAAGATCTCGCCAGCCAGCACCTGCACCAGCTTCCCCTGCGCCTGGCGGATCTGGTAGTGCAGGCCGCGCAGTACGTTCCTCACCGAGAACGACTGGTTGTCCTGGACGAACTCGACGTCCACACCCACATCGTCGTTGAACGCGCGCCGGTTATAGCTTTCCAGGAAGAAGCCCCTTTCGTCCTGGAAGACCCGCGGCTCGAGCAGCAGCACCTGCGGAATCTCGCTGTGCGTTACCTTCACGGCAGCAGGCGGTCGGTCACGACGCGCTTCAGGTACTCGCCGTAGCTGCTCTTCTCGAGCGGCTTCGCCAGCGCTTCGAGCTGGGCGGCGTCGATGTACCCCATGCGGTAGGCGATTTCCTCCGGGCAGGCGATCTTCAGCCCCTGGCGGCGCTCGATGGTTTCGATGAAGTGCGATGCCTCGAGCAGCGCCTCGTGCGTTCCGGTGTCGAGCCAGGCCATGCCGCGGCCCATCGCGATCACCTCGAGCTCGCCGCGCTCGAGGTAGGCGCGGTTCACATCGGTGATCTCCAGCTCGCCGCGCGCCGACGGCTTGAGCTGCGCGGCGATGTCGACGACACCGGCGTCGTAGAAATACAACCCGGTCACCGCGTAGCGCGATTTCGGCTGGCGCGGCTTCTCCTCGATGCTCACCGCCTTGCCCTTCGCGTCGAACTCGACCACGCCGTAGCGGCCGGGGTCGTTGACCGGGTAGGCGAACACCGTGGCGCCGCGGCGGCGCGCGGCGGCGCGCTTCAGCAGCTCGGTCAGGTCATGGCCGTGGAAGATGTTGTCGCCGAGCACCAGGGCGACCGGCTCGCCGCCGATGAACTCGCGGCCCACCAGGAAGGCCTGGGCGATGCCTTCGGGCTTCGGCTGCACGGCGTAGCGCAGGCTGATGCCCCAGCGCTTGCCGTCGCCGAGCAGCGCCTCGAAGCGCGGCGTGTCCTGCGGCGTGGAGATGAGCAGGATGTCGCGGATGCCGGCGAGCATCAGCGTCGACAGCGGGTAGTACACCATCGGCTTGTCGTACACGGGAAGCAACTGCTTCGACACGACTTGCGTCACCGGGTGCAGCCGGGTTCCCGAGCCGCCGGCGAGGACGATGCCTTTCATGCGGCCCGCGCCCATGCCCGGTTTTCGACATACCACTGCACGGTCTTCTTCAGGCCGGAGGCGAAGCTTTCGCGCGGCTTCCAGCCGAGCTCGCGTGCGATCTTCGCGGAGTCGATGGCGTAGCGGCGATCGTGGCCGGGGCGGTCCTTCACGAAGCTGACGAGCTCGGCGTAGCTGCCGGCTTTGCGCGGGCTCGATTCATCCAGAAATGAGCAGATTTCCCGCACCAGATCGATGTTCGCCCTCTCCCCGCCGCCGCCGATGTTGTACGCCTCGCCCGGCCGGCCGCGCTCGAGCACCAGGCGCAGCGCGTCGCAATGGTCGAGCACGTAGAGCCAGTCGCGCACGTTGCTTCCGTCGCCGTACACCGGCAGCGGCTTGCCGGCGAGCGCGTTGCCGATCACGAGCGGGATCAGCTTCTCCGGGAACTGGTAGGGCCCGAAGTTGTTGGAGCAGTTGGTGGTGAGCGTCTTCACGCCATAGGTGTGGTGGTAGGCGCGCACCAGGTGGTCGGCGGCCGCCTTGGAGGCGGCGTAGGGGCTGTTCGGCGCGTAGGGCGTGGCCTCGGTGAAGGCGGGGTCCTTCGGGCCGAGCGAGCCGTAGACCTCGTCGGTCGAGACGTGCAGGAAGACGATGTCCTTCGAATGCGCCCGGGCTTCCTCGAGCAGCGAGAACGTCCCGACCACGTTGGTCTGCACGAACGCCGCGGGCCCCGCGATCGAGCGATCGACATGGCTCTCGGCGGCAAAGTGAACGATCGCTCTGGGTTGGTATTTTCTGAGCAAGTCCTTGATGAGGTGGCGGTCGCAGATGTCGCCCTGCACGAACACGTGGCGCTTGTCGTCGCGCACGGCGTCGAGGTTGCGCAGGTTGCCAGCGTAGGTGAGCTTGTCGAGGTTGACGATCGGCTCGCCGCCCGCCGCGAGCGTCGAGAGCACGAAGTTGGAGCCGATGAAGCCGGCGCCGCCGGTGACCAGGAGCATGGATGCGATTCTAGCGGCTGACCTGCTGGTAGATTTTCTCCATGCGGTCGAGCATGCCCTCGTAGGAGAAGTTGGCCGCACAGTGCTGGCGGGCGGCCTCACCCAGGTTTCTTGAGAGAACAGGATCGGAAAGCAGTCGCTGCAATGCCCCCCGCAGCGCCCCGACGTCCTGCGGCGGCACCACCAGCGCGGTCTGCTCGTGCCGGGCGAGCTCCGGGATGGCGCCGATGCTGGTGGTGACGCAGGGCAGCGCCGTCAGCATCGCCTGCGCCAGCGCCTGCGGCACGCCTTCGTTGGCGTAGGACGGCAGCGCAAAGATGTCGAGCGCCTGGAGCCAGGGCGTCACGTCGGCCTGGTTTCCCGCGAACACGGTCCGCGACTTGATTTGCAGCTTTTCGACCAAGGGCTCGAGTGCCGGGCGCATCGGTCCGTCGCCGACGATCACCAGGCAGGCCTCTTCCGGCAGCCCGGCGAAGGCCTCGATCAGGGTGAGGTGCCCCTTCCAGCTGCGCAGCGTGGCGACGATGCCGATCAGCTTCCGATCCTGGGGCAGGTCGAGCGAGGCGCGCGCGGCCGCCCGGTCGCCCGGCCGATAGCGCCCGGCGTCGATGCCGGTGGGCACCGAGTCGATGCGCTCCGCCGGATAGCGGTTGCGCTGCACCAGCTCGGTCTTCAGCGCCTCGCCGGTGGTGACGATGCGCGCGGTGGCGCGCGTATAGAGCCAGCGCGTCGGCAGGTTGCCGGAGACCGGCGCCGAGATGTGGCGCGTGCGCACCATCGGGAACGGCCGGCCGAGCGCGAGCAGCGCGAGCGCGCACAGCCAGGAATCGGTGGAGCTGTGGGTGCTGACCACGTTCGGCCGGTTGCGCTTCAGCCACTCGAGCAGCACCTTGACGCCCACCGGGCGCTTGCGCGCGATCGGCAGGGCGATCGCCGGCACGCCGAAGCGAGGCGCCTCGGCGTGGATGCGCGCCTCGGCCGGGCACAGCAGCTTCACGTCGTGGCCGCGGCCGATGAGTCCCTGCGATTCGGAAAGGACGCGGATTTCCTGCCCGCCCCAGCCGAGCGACGACTCGGTGTGGACGATCGAGAGGCGTCTCACGGTCTCCTTTTCGAAGGACGGTTCCCGAGCAGCCGGCGCAATCGGGCTGTGGTCTGCTCCCGGTCAAGGCGCGACGCCGCCACGTCGAGCACCAGCGCTTCCCACGCGTCGACGTCCCTGCCGGGACGCTCCGGGTCGTGCAGCAGTTCATTCGACTCGAGGAAAACCAGGCATGAGGCAAGCGCGGTGCGCTTGTTGCCGTCCACGAATGCGTGGTTGCGGCACAGGTAAAACAGGTAGGCGGCGGCGATCTCAACGCCGTCCTTCATCAAAGGCTCGCCGCCAAACGAGGCTTGGGGCGCCGCGACCGCGGATTCGAGCAGGGCGGCGTCGCGCAGACCGGGCGAGCCGCCATGCGCCTTCAGAACCGCTTCGTGGATCGCAACTACGGCAGCAACGCTGAGGTGGCGGTGCTCGGCGCTAGGCAAGGCGGCGGAACAGCTCGCTGTTCGCCTTCACGAGCCGCTCTGCGCGCGCGCGCGCCTCGCCGGCGTCGACCACCGCCGTCATCGGCGTGATGACGATGGCGCCGCCCTCGTGCACCGTGACGTTGACTTGATCGCCCGGCTTGAGTCCGGTCAGATCCCGCAGCGTCGCATCGAAGATCAACCCGTGGGAGTTGCCGACTTTGGTGATGGTCTTGACCATGCGGCCATTGTAAAACAATGTTTTACGGGTGTCTACCCGATCAGGACGCGACGGCGACTCCCTCGGTAGCGTACTGGATCCGGTAGAGCTTGGCGTACACCCCCTCCTTGGCGAGCAGCTCCGCGTGCGGGCCGATCTCGACGACGCGCCCGCGCTCGAGCACCACGATGCGGTCGGCGCGCTCGATGGTCGACAGGCGGTGCGCGATGACGATGGTGGTGCGGCCGCGCATCAGCGCGTCGAGCGCCGCCTGCACCAGGCGCTCGGACTCCGAGTCGAGCGCGGAAGTCGCCTCGTCGAGGATCAAGAGCGGCGCGTTCTTCAGGATGGCGCGCGCGATCGCCAGGCGCTGGCGTTGGCCGCCCGAGAGCCGCAGACCGTTCTCGCCGATGAGCGTGTTCAGGCCCTCCGGCGTCTCGCGGATGAAGCTCATGGCGTGCGCCGCCTCGGCGGCGGCGATCACGTCCTTCTCCGACGCCCCGCCCATGCCGCCGTAGGCGATGTTGGCGTAGACCGAATCGTTGAACAGCACGATCTCCTGGCTGACCAGCGCGATGTTGGCGCGCAGGCTGTCGAGCGTCAGCGTCTGGATGTCGTGGCCGTCGAGCGTCACGCGCCCGCTGTCGGGCGCGTAGAAGCGCGGCAGCATGTTGACCAGCGTGGTCTTGCCGCCGCCCGAGCCGCCGACCAGCGCCACCGTCTCCCCGGGACGCACGTGCAGATCGATCCCGGCCAGCGCGGGCTCGGTGCGGGTCGGATATGTGAAGCTCACTCGTTCAAACCTGACCTCGCCGCGCGCCCGTCCCAGGGTGACGCTACCCCGATCCTCCTCGACCGGCGAGTCGATCAGGCCGAACACGCTTTCGGCCGAGGCGAGGCCGCGCTGCAGCGCGTTGTTGACCTCGCTCAGGTGCTTGAGCGGCGCGAGCAGCATCAGCATCGCGGTGAGGAAGGAGGCGAACTCGCCGACCGTGGCGCGCGACGCCAGCGTGTCCTGCATCGAGATGTAGATGATCACCGCCAGCGCCAGCGCGGCGAAGAAGTGCGTGATCGGCGTGGTGAGCGCCGCCGGCACGTCGGCGCGCATGAGGAAGCCGCGCAGGACCTGCGCGCTCCTGCGGAAGCGCGCGGTCTCGTAGTCCTGGCCGCCGAACACCTTGACCACCCTGTGGCAGTCGATGGTCTCCTGCAGCACGTGCACCACGTCGCCGAGCGAGCGCAGCACTTCGCGCGACATGCGCCGCAGGCGCCTGGAGATCACGCGCACCGTGAAGGCGATCGGCGGGCCGATCACCAGCGCGATCAGCGTCAGCTTCCAGTTGAGGTAGAACAGCCAGGCGAGCAGCCCGACCACCGCGATCGAGTCCTTGACGATCACGGTCAGCGCGGTGGTGGCCGCGCCGGTGACGCCCGCAACGTCGTAGGCCACCTTGGACAACAGCGTCCCCGAGGCGTGGTCGTCGAAGTACTTCGCCGGGAAGCGCACCAGCCGGGCGAACATCGCGGTGCGCAGGTCGAGCACCACCTTGTTCGCCACCCAGGTCATGCAGTAGGACGAGGTGAAGGTGAGGACGCCGCGGATCACGAACACGCCGACGATCCCCGCGGCGAACCAGATCGGCGGCAGCGTCGGCCCGCCCTGCGCGAAGCCGCCGTCGAGCAGCGGCTTGATCAGCGCCGGGAACAGCGGCTCGGTCGCCGCTGTGCAGACCATGGCGAGCACCGCCAGCGCGAACACTTTCGCGTACGGGCGCACGTAGGACAGCAGGCGGACGTAGAGCTCCCGGCTGCTTTGAATGGCGCTCATCCTCGTGCTTTCACAATGGACTGGTACAAATTGGCCAGCTCCTTCGCCATCGCGTCCATGCCGAAGCGCTCGGCGCCGGCGCGCGCCGCCGCTCCCATGCGTCCGTCGCGCGTCGCCTGCTCGGCCTCGCGCATCAGCCGCGCGATGCCGCCGGCGTCGTCGGGCTCGCACACCCAGCCGTTGACGCCTCTCTCGAGCACTTCGGCGGCGCCGCAGCGCGAGCTGACGATCGCCGGCAGGCCCATCGCCATCGCTTCCAGCACGGTGTTCGGGAAGGGATCGTAGCGCGTGGGGAGCAGGAAGCAGTCCGCCGCCGCATAGTAAGGCCGCACGTCCTCGCGGCCGCCCATGAACCGCACTCGCTCCCCGGCCTCGCCCCTGTAGTTGTCCTTGCCCACCACAATCAAGCGGGAATCGGTCCGTGAAACCGCGCTGATCGCCGCGTCCAGGCCCTTGCGCGAGAACCCCGAGCCGACGAACAGGAACAGCATGTCGCGCGGGCTGCAGCCGAGCTCGGCGCGCGCCGCGCCGCGCAGCCGCTCGCGCTCGCGGGGGTGGAAGTATTCGAGGTCGACGCCGTTGTAGATCACGTGCAGCTTCTCCGGCGCGATGCGGAAGCCGCGCCGGATCTCCTCGCGCACCATCTTCGAGTTGCAGATCACCGCGCGCAGCCGCGGGTGCTCCAGCATCCGTTTTTCCGCTTTACATACATAGCTGTGGTACGGATTCAGCGCGATGCCGAGGCGCTCGAACGGGCCCGCGGCCGCGCCGCGCAACTCGAGCCAGCGCCGGTGCACGCCGTCGCCCGCGCGATACACGTCGCAGCCCGGGATGCGCTCGTGCGACTGCACCACATCGAAGGCTTCGCGCCGCCACGCCGCGCGCGCGGCGCGCGCGAACGACCAGTCGCGCCACAGATTGCCGGCGTAGAAGGGATCTACGCGTAGAAAGCGCCGTGCGCCCCAACCCTGTTGTTTTCTTGAAATTAAAGTCACTTCCATCCCTGCGAGCTCCAATGCCGGCAGCGCCCGCGCCACGAAGCGCTCGGCCCCGCCGTAGGGGTTGTAGCGCTGGCGCACGATGGCCACCTTCACTTCGAGAGCAGCTCGCGCGCCGCGGCGTGCACCGCATCGACCGGCAGGAAGGCGAGGCACTCGGAGAGCTTGCCGCCGCCGCAGCCGTCGAAGCCGCAGGGCCGGCAGCTGTGCGTCGTGGTCACCACGCGGCGCTCCACGTTCCACGGGCCCCACTCGTGCTCGCCGCTCGGGCCGAACAGCGCCACCGTCGGCGTGCCCATCGCCGCGGCCAGATGCATCGGCATCGAGTCGACGCCGATGAACAGGCGCGCGCGCGCGGTGAGCGCGCCGAGCTCCTTGATCGAGAGCTTGCCGGCCAGGTTGAGCGTTTGCGCTTTTGCTTTCTGAACGATTTCTTCGATGAAGCCCACCTCGTCGGGGGCCGAGGTCAGGACCACGCGATACCCGTCGACGGCGAGGCGGTCGATCAGCTCGGCGTTGTGCTCCGCCGGCCAGCACTTGAAGCGCCAGCGCGAAGCGGGGTGCATGTGCACGAACGGGGTTTCATCGACCAGCTCATGGATCCGGGATTCGGCTTCGGGCCCCGGGACAAAAACCACGTTCCTCTCGGCGAGCGAAGGCTGCACGCCGATGCGCCGCAGCGCGTCGAGGTTCAGCTCGACCTGGTGGCGCCGCCCGCCGCTCACCAGCGGATACAGATGCGTGAAGCTATTCGCCCAGAACTTGCCGCGGCCCGGCATCGCCGGCGCGACGCTGTAGCGCGCGCCCAGCAGGCGGGCGAGCCACGCGCCGCGCGGCTGCTCCGAGAGGTGCACGAGCAGGTCGTAGTTGCGCGCTTTCAGCTCTCGAAACAAATGCCTTTCCAGGGTGAACCGGGAAAAAGCTTTCCTCTCCCGCCATTTCCTGCCGACAAAATAGAGCCGCGACAGGGCGGGATGCCCTTCGAGCATCGGCAGGGTGTCGTCATACACCAGCGCGTCGACCTGGAGGGACGGCGCGCGCGCCTTGAGCAGCGCAAGCACCGGTGCGGCGAGCAGCACGTCGCCATGGTGGCGCAGCTTGACCACCAGCGCGCGGGCACATTCCCCCAGCGGGACGGCATCGCTCACCATCCCGCGAGTGTACTAGCGCAGGACGACCTCCGCCGTGAGGCCGAAGCTGCGGCCCGGCAGCGGGTAGACGCTGTAGCGATCCGCATTGAAAGCGCTGCGCACGGCGTAGTTGTAGTACTGCTCGTCGAGCAGGTTGTTGACCGTGGCGGCGATGCGCCCCCAGTCGAAGCGCTGCCCGAGCTTGAGGTCCACCAGGGCGTACGCCGGGATCCTGTGGCCGAGCGTGTTGGGCTCGTCGTTGTCCAGCACCTGCTCGCTGACGTAGGTGAAGGCCGCGGAGAACAGCGTGCGCGCCGCCACGTCCCAGGCGAGGCCGAGGTTCAGCTTGTGGCGCGGAACCAGCGGCACGGTGTTGCCGGCAATCGGCATGTTGGTGCCGATGGCGCCGGCCGAGCCGGCGAGCGTGCCCTCGAGGAACTCGGCCTCGGTGTAGGCGTAGGCGCCGCTCAGCTTGACGCGGCTGCCGAGCTGGGCCTTTCCGTCCAGCTCGAAGCCCTGCCGGCGCGAAGGCGGCAGGTTGGTGTTGCCGACGCCGGTGGTGAACGGGTCGAGGTGGATCTCGTCGGTGACGTCGGTGCGGAACAGCGTCGCGCGCAGCGCGTGGCCGCCGGCGCGCCACTCGGCCCCGCCCTCGAGCGTTTCGGCCTGCTGCGGCCGCAGCACCTGGAACTGCGCCGCGAAGAACGCGTCGTTCTCGTAGATCTCCTCGGCGTTGACGAAGCGGAAGCTCTTGCCGGCGCGGCCGAAAAGCTGCCACTGGCGCGTCAGCGCGTGGCGCGCGCCGAGCTCCCAGGCCTCGGCCTTCTGCTTCTCCTCGATCGCGGGCGCGCCGCTGCAGAACGCGAACAGGCCGGTGCAGTTCGGCGCGCTGAAGTCCACCGTGTCCTCGCCCTTGTAGGTCGCGCGCTCGCTGCGCCAGCCCGCGGTGAGGATGGTGTCGTACGGCAGCTGGAAGCTGCCCTGAAGGTAGACCCCGGTGGTGTCCTGCTCCACCTTCACGGTGTTGCCCGGCTGGCCGAGGTTCTCCGGCCGGTCGGTGCGCCGCGAGTCGTAGCGCCACTGGTGCAGGTCCACGCCGGCCACCAGGGAATGGGGGCCGATCGGGACCTTGATGCGCGGCGTGAGCGAGGTGAGCTCGAGCTTGTCGGCGCGGTACGACGGAAAGCCGTTCTGGTCGAAGTAGGAGCGCTGGTCCTTGTCGCGCCAGTCGAGGCCGACCGAGGCTTCGACGCCGCCGAAGCGCTGCAGGAGCGAGAGCCCCGCGCGCTGCCCGTCGCGGCTCGCGTAGTCGAGCGGCGTGCTCGCGGCGCGCCGATTCGCGGCGTAGTCGTCGATTCCCATGTCGGGCTCGACAAAGCGGCCGCCCGGCAGGCGCAGGTCCTGGCGGTCGGTACCGGCTCGCAGGTCGAGCGAGCCCCGGGCGAGCGCCCAGCGCAGGTTGAGGGTGTTGTTCTGCTGCTCGTTCTTGTTGTTGTCGCGGTAGCCCTCGGAGCTGTAGCCGTACACCGAGGCGTTGATGCCGAAGCCGCCGCTCGCGGCGCTGCCGTAGACCTGGCCTTCCAGGGTATCGAAGCTCGCGGCGCGGCCGAGCAGCTCGACGCGGGTGCCCGGCGTGAGCGGCGAGCGCGTCACGATGTTGACGATTCCGGCGGAGGCGCCGTCGCCGTACAGCACCGCGCCGCTGCCGCGCACCACCTCGATGCGCTCGATCGCGGCGAGCGGGATCGACGCCCATTGCACGCCCGACAGGTCGAAGTCGTTCAGCCGCCGGCCGTCGAGCAGGATCAGCGTGTTCTGCGGGCCGGTAACGCCGAAGCCGCGCAGGTCGATCGAGGTGGCCGCGGCGTTGTTGCCGAACAGATCCTTCATGGTGAAGCCAACCTCCGACTGCAGCAGCTCGGGCAGCGTGCGGGCGGCGCTGCGGGCGATGTCGCTCTCGGTGATGACGGTGACGCTCGCCGGCAGCCGGCGCACCTCCTCCGGAAAGCGCGGCGCCGTGATGACCACGGCGTCGTCCTGCGCAAACGAAGCGGAAACGAACACACCGGCGAGGAAGCCGGCGATGGCATGGCGCATAGAAACCTCCCCTGGCGTCTTCCCCGACGCCGCGAAATGGTTGAGAAAGCTTCCAGGCCGGTCTCCGGACTCGCGAGAGCTTCCTCGTTCCGCCTTCCCGCGCTTTCGCGCAGTGGCCCTGCGTGGAACGACTTTTCTCGCTTACCGTTGCGGGGGCAGTAGAGGCTTTTCACCTCTTTCCCGTACACCTGGTAGCGGCCGATATCATAACCAGATGCGCTGGGCTGTTCTCGCTTTGTTGTTTTCGTTAAGTAGTCACGCCCAGGTGGTTGTAAGGGATGACTACGGCAATCAGGTTCGGCTCCCTTCCCCCGCCTCCCGCATCGTCAGCCTGGCGCCGCATCTCACAGAGCTCCTGTACGCGGCGGGCGCCGGGGCGCGGGCGGTCGGCGCGGTCGACTACAGCGACTACCCGGCAGAAGCGCGCGCGCTGCCGCGCGTCGGCAGCGACTCGCAGATCAGCCTCGAGGCCGTGCTGGCGCTGCGCCCGGACCTGGTCGTCGCCTGGCCGAACGCCGGCAGCCGGCGCGCGATTGACCGGCTCGCCGAGCTCGGCCTGCCGGTGTTCCGCTCCGAGCCGCGCGAGCTGGAGGACATCGCCACCACCCTGGAGCGCCTGGGCAGCCTTGCCGGAACGCCGGGGGAAGCGGCGCGCGCCGCGGCCGAGTTTCGGGAGAGGAAGGCCGGCCTCGAGGCGAGGTATGCGAAGCGCGCGCCGCTGCGCGTCTTCTATATGGTGTGGGACCGGCCGCTGCTGACGGTCAACGGCCAGCACGTCATCAGCAAGGTGATCCGCCTGTGCGGCGGCGAGAACGTGTTCGACGCGCTGCCGGCCATCGCCCCGGAGGTCGAGCCCGAAGCCGTGTTGCGTGCCAACCCTGACGTCATCCTGACCAGCAGCCCAGCGGTCCAGGGCCTTCCCGGGCTCGACCGCAGCCGGTTCCAGCACATCCCGGCCGAGCTGATCCAGCGCCACACCCCGCGCCTGCTCGATGGCGCCGAACTCGTCTGCCGCGCGCTGGAGCGGGCACGCGCGGCAAGGTCATGAAATACATGCAGAAACCGGCCTTACTGCTTGACCTTGCTTGAGTTTTGCAACATAGTGTTGCGGGCGTGGAGACGGAGTTCAATTCGCTGGAAACCAAGGTGGCCCAGTTTGTCTCGCTTTGCGAGCGGCTGCGCACCGAGAATCTCGAGTTGCGCCAGCAGCTAGCGGCCGCGCGCGGCGACGCGAAACGTCTTCACGAGAAGATCAACGGCGCCAAGGCCCGCCTGGAAGGCCTGCTGTCCCGGCTGCCCGGTTGAGGCCGATCCGCATGGCCGAGGCGAAGACCGTCGAAGTCAACTTGCTGGGCCGCACCTACCGCGTCGCCTGCGACGATCACGAGCGCGAGGCGCTGATGCAGGCGGTCGCCTACCTCGACGCCAAGATGAACGAGATCCGCAAGGCCGGCAAGGTGATGGGCGCCGAGCGCATCGCGGTGATGGCCGCGCTCAACGTGGCGCACGAATTGCTCAGCGTCAAGCTCGGCGTCGGCTTCGACGTCGGCCAGGCGAAGCGGCGCCTGCTCGCGCTCGAGACGCAACTCGACGCGGCGATTGCAAAGCAGGAGAAGTTGTTTTAAAAAGACCGGGTTCCCTGCGGTGTGCGACCGGGTCCTTCATCTTCGAACCGATAGCTTCCCCAGGTTGCGGATCTAGCGTCACTGTTGCGATCGTCCCTCGCCTCTGGCGAGCCGGATGAACCTGATGTGACCGGTAAGCGACCACCCTGTTTAGCCGGGGTTCGGGAGCCGGACCCACCGCCACAGGCGGGGAACCCTTCCGCAGGTAATTCGGGGTCAGGGTCGTAATTATGCTAGGCGCATGCGAGACATAATTACGACCCTGACCCCGAATTACTGGCTGATGAAGAGCGAGCCCGACGAGTGCTCGATCGACGACGCGCTCGCGGCGCCCGGCCGCATCACGACCTGGAGCGGCGTGCGCAACTACCAGGCGCGCAACTTCATGCGCGACCAGATGCGGCTCGGCGACGGCGTGTTCTTCTACCACTCGAGCTGCCCGGAGCCCGGGATCGCGGGGCTGGCGGAGGTGGCCTCGGCCGCCTACACCGACGCTTCGCAGTTCGACCGCAAGAGTCCCTACTACGACGCCGCCTCGAAGAAGGACCAGCCGCGCTGGGTGAACGTCGACGTACGCGCGCTGCGCAAGACGCAGCTCGCGCCGCTCGCCGAGCTGCGCCGGCACAAGGCCCTGGCGAGGATGCGCTTGCTGCAGCCCGGCAGCCGCCTGTCGATCACCCCGGTCTCGCCGGCCGAGTGGAGCTATATCACCGGCAAGCTG
Source organism: uncultured Enterobacteriaceae bacterium (assembly GCA_964576525.1). Lineage (GTDB taxonomy): Bacteria > Pseudomonadota > Gammaproteobacteria > Burkholderiales > SG8-39 > SCGC-AG-212-J23. The sequence goes on along the minus strand of CAZNVH010000087.1, from coordinate 35,102 downwards.
CTCGCGTGAACGACACGCTGCTGAAAGCGCTCGCCTGCCAGCCGACCGAGACCACGCCGGTATGGCTGATGCGCCAGGCGGGGCGCTACCTGCCCGAGTACAACGCGGTGCGGGCGAAGGCCGGCAGCTTTCTCGCGCTGGCGAAGACCCCGGCGCTCGCCGCCGAGGTCACCGTGCAGCCGCTCGCGCGTTTCCCGCTGGATGCCGCGATCCTGTTCTCCGACATCCTCACGGTGCCCGACGCCATGGGTCTCGGCCTGGGGTTCGCCGAAGGCGAGGGGCCGCGCTTCGAGCGGCCGCTGCGCGACGAGGGCGCCATCCGCCGGCTGGCGGCGCCCGACCCCGCCGCCGAGCTGCGCTACGTGCTCGACGCGGTCCGCGAGGCGCGCAGCGCGCTCGCCGGCCGCGTACCGCTGATCGGGTTTTCCGGCAGCCCCTTCACGCTCGCCTGCTACATGGTCGAAGGCAGCGGCAGCGACGACTGGCGTACGCTGAAGACGATGCGGCATGCGCGGCCGGACCTGCTCCACCACATCCTCGAGGTCAACACCCGCGCCGTCACCGACTACCTGAACGCGCAGATCGACGCCGGCGTCCACGCGGTCATGATCTTCGACACCTGGGGCGGCATCCTCGCCCACGAGGACTACGAAACCTTTTCCCTCTCGTACACGAGAAAAATAATCAGCAGGATCAAGAAGGCGCCGACGATCCTGTTCACCAAGGGCGGCAGTCCGTGGCTCGCGGCGATGATCGGAAGCGGAGCGAGCGCGGTCGGTCTCGATTGGACCTGCGATCCGCGCGCAGCGCGCAAACTCGCTGATGGGCGCGTCGCGCTACAAGGAAATCTCGATCCCGCTGCGCTGTTCGCGCCGCCGGAACGCGTTCGCGAAGCCGCAAGAAAGGTTATCGACAGCTTCGGCGCTGCTCCGGGACATGTCTTCAATCTCGGTCACGGCATTCAACCGAAAACTCCGATCGAATCTGTTTCGGCGCTTGTAGACGAAGTGCGCGCTTACAGCAGACGCCGCAACGCCGCGGCCTGATGCAACCGATTAACTTATGCACAGTTTTGGCGCTTTGACCGGCGGTTCAGCGGGGCTGGCCCCTTCTCTCCAGAGGGAGCTGTAACCCCCTGACGCCCCGGAGGAAAAGGCGGACCCGTGGAGCCCCGGCCCGGGGCGGGATCGCCTGCCCGAGGCAGGTTACGCTGGGATGAAGCCTTTACCCACAGCTTTATCCACAAGCCCTAAGTCCTTGCCGGCGCGGAAGATTTCCTGCATTCGGGTGGCGCTCGACGTGCCGCTCGCAAAGCTCTTCGAGTATTCGTTGCTCAACGGAATCGACGCGCACGTTGGCGATCGCGTCGCGGTGCGCTTCGGCGCGCAGCAAAAAATCGGCGTCGTGATCGAGGAGCGCGTCGACGCCGCGCTTCCGGCCGAGCGCATCAAAGCAATTTCCGCGGTGCGCGACGACGCGCCGCGCCTGCCCGGCGAGTGGCTGGCGTTGATGCGCTTTCTTTCCGGCTACTACCAGCGCCCGCTCGGCGAAACCGTGATCGGAGCGCTGCCGCCGCGGCTGCGCTCGCTGAAGCCGCTGCCGCGCAAGGTTCTTCAGGCCGAGCGCTCGCCCACCGGCACGCGCTTCGTGCCGAACCACGAGCTTCTTCCATCCCAGAAAGAGATCGTGGAGCGCGTGGCCGCCGGCTTCGGCGGCTTTCAGGCCTTCCTGCTTCACGGCGTGACCGGAAGCGGCAAGACCGAGGTCTACCTGCACCTCGCCGCCAAGGCGCTCGAGCGCGGCCAGCAGGCGCTGATCCTCGTGCCCGAGATCAGCCTGACGCCTCAGCTGGAAGGCCGCTTCCGGCAAGCCTTTCCGGAAGCACGGCTTGCCTTGCTGCACAGCGGACTCGAGGACGTGGCCCGCACCGGCGCCTGGCTCGCCGCGGCGCGCGGCGAGGCCGGGATCGTGCTCGGCACGCGGCTCGCCGTTCTCGCACCCCTGCCGCGGCTCGCGCTCGTGGTGGTGGACGAGGAGCATGACTCGTCGTTCAAGCAACAGGAGGGCCTGCGCTACTCGGCGCGCGATGCGGCGGTGTATCGCGCCAAGCTCGCCGGCTGCCCGGTGGTGCTCGGCACCGCGACGCCTTCGCTCGAGACCTGGCACAACTGGACCCAGGGGCGCTACGAACGGCTCGAGCTCCCGGAGCGTGCTTCGCCGGGGGCCCGACTGCCGGTGGTGAGGACCGTAGACCTGCGCAACGAACCCGTGGAACAGGGTTTTTCGAAAAAACTACTGGCTGAAATTGCGAAAAGGCTCTCCCAACGCCAGCAAAGCCTGGTGTTCATCAACCGCCGGGGCTACGCGCCGGTGCTCGCCTGCGAGGCCTGCGGCTGGACCGCGGGCTGCGAGCGCTGCACGGCGCGCATGGTGCTGCATGCCGCGGACCGCAGGCTGCGCTGCCACCACTGCGGCGCGGAGGGCGCGATCCCGCGCGCCTGCCCGACCTGCGGCAACGTCGATCTCAAGCCGATGGGCCGCGGCACCCAGCGCGTCGAGGAAACGCTCGCGGCGCTCTTCCCGAAGGCGCGCATCGTGCGCATCGACCGCGACAGCGCGCGGCGCCGCGGCGAGCTGACGCGGACGCTGGAAGGCGTCCGGCGCGGAGAAGCCGACATCCTGGTCGGCACCCAGCTGCTCGCGAAAGGTCATGACTTCCCCGGCCTTACCCTGGTCGGCGTGCTCAACGCCGACAGCGCCCTGGTCTCCACGGACTACCGCGCGCCGGAGCGGCTGTTCTCGGTCCTGGAGCAGGTCGCCGGCCGCGCCGGGCGGCGCAGCGAGCCCGGCGAGGTGCTGGTGCAGACCCGCTACCCCGGCCACCCGCTGTTCGTTGCGCTGGCGCAGCACGACTTCGCCGGCTTCGCCGCCTCGCAGCTCGAGGAGCGGCGCCGCGCCGGCTTCCCGCCGTTCGTCTTCGAGGCCGCGCTGCGCGCCGAGGCGCCCAAGCTCGACGCCGCGCTGCGTTTCCTGCGCGAAGCCGCGGCCGCCGTGCGCGCGCCCGACGAAGTGCAGGTGTTCGATCCGGTGCCGCACATCCTCACGCGCCGCGCCGACCTCGAGCGTGCGCAGCTCGTGATGCAGTCCTCCTCGCGGCAGGCGCTTCAGGCCTACCTGGGGGAAATGAGCGAGCATCTATTCGATTCCGCTCCGCGCCAGATCCGCTGGCACCTGGACGTCGACCCGATCGAGTTCGACTAAAAATCTATAATTCAAAGACTTCCATGGCAGCTGATCCGAAAGCCGCGATCGAAGCGGCGCTCAAGAAGGCGGTCGAAAAGGAAGCGCCCGGACACGCCCTGGAGCGGGTCTACGCGCTTGAGCGGCCGAGGCAGGCCAGCCATGGCGACTATTCTTCGAGCGCCGCGCTGCAGCTGGCCAAGGTGCTTAAGAGAAAGCCGCGTGAAGTGGCGGAGTCGCTGTCCGCTTCGACGCTGGCTCTGACCCCGGATATCGCGTCGTTGATCGAATCGCCCAGCATCGAGGGTCCGGGGTTCATCAACTTCCGCCTCAAGAAAACCACTCAGGTCGATGTGGTGCGGCGCGTGCTTCAGGCCGGACCGGACTACGGCCGCGTGCGCCAGGCCAGTCCCGAGAAGGTGCAGGTGGAGTTCGTCTCCGCCAACCCCACCGGGCCGCTGCACGTCGGCCACGGCCGCCAGGCGGCGCTGGGCGATGCGATCGCTGCGCTGTACGAATCGCAGGGCTGCGCCGTGACGCGCGAGTTCTATTACAACGACGCCGGAGCGCAGATCGACAAGCTCGCCTGGTCGGTGCAAGCGCGCGCGCGCGGCATCAAGCCGGGCGACCGCGGCTGGCCCGAGGAGGGCTATGCCGGCGAGTACATCGAGGACATCGCGCGGGACTTTCTCGCCCAGAAGAAAAGCCCTGAGGACCAGGATGCGATCCGCGCCTTCGCCGTGGCGTACCTGCGCAAGGAGCAGGACGCGGATCTGCAGGCGTTCGGCGTCAAGTTCGACGTCTACTACCTCGAGTCGAGCCTGTACACCGACGGCAAGGTGGAGCAGGCGGTGAAAGGCCTGGTGGCGAGCGGCAAGGCGTACGAGAAGGACGGCGCGCTGTGGCTGCGCACCACCGAATACGGTGACGACAAGGACCGGGTGGTACGCAAGTCCGACGGCACCTACACCTACTTCCTGCCCGACGTCGCCTACCACGTCACCAAGTGGCAGCGCGGCTTCCGCAAGGTGATCGACGTGCAGGGCACTGACCACCACAGCACCGTGATCCGGGTGCGCGCCGGCCTGCAGGCGCTGGGCCTTGGCATCCCGCAGGGCTATCCCGACTACGTGCTGCACAGCCTGGTGAAGGTGGTGCGCGGCGGCACGGAGGTAAAGATTTCCAAGCGCGCCGGGGCCTACGTGACGCTGCGCGATCTCATCGACTGGGTGGGACGCGACGCGGTGCGCTTCTTCCTCGTGTCGCGCAAAGCCGACTCCGAGTTCGTGTTCGACGTCGACCTCGCGCGCGAGAAGAGCCTGGAGAACCCGGTCTACTACGTGCAGTACGCCCACGCCCGGGTGTGCAGCGTCTTCTCGCAGGCCCAGAGCACGGAACTTCGCATCGCCACCCTGGACAAACTCACCAATGAGAAAGAGCTGCAGCTCGCTCGCAGGCTGGAGGAATATCCGGACGTGATCGCTGTTGCCGCGAAGGAACTCGCGCCGCACTCGGTGGCCTTCTACCTGCGCAGCCTCGCGGCCGAGTTTCACAGCTACTATAATGCCGAGCGCATCCTCGTCGACGACGAGGCGCTGCGCACCGCGCGGCTCGCGCTGTGCGCGGCAGTGCGCCAAACGCTGGCCAGCGGGCTGTCGCTCCTTGGCGTCAGCGCTCCGGAGAAGATGTGATGGCGACACCCCGTACTGCGGCCCCGCGGCACTCGGCAGGCAACTTCCTGCTCGGCATAGGCGTCGGCGTGCTGGTCGGGCTCGCAGTCGCGCTCGGCATCGCCTTCTACCTCAACCGCACCCCGATCCCGTTCATGACCGCCAAGCCGAAGCAGGCGGAGAAAAACGGCGCGGCGTCCAAGGCGTCGCCGATCGCCGGGCTGCCGCAGGGCGGCGCCACCCCGGCGCCCGTACCGGAGAAGCCGAAATTCGACTTCTACCGCATCCTGCCTGGCGCCGAGGAGCCGGTGACCGAGAAGGAAGTGCGCGAGCGCCTGCGCGCCAAGGGCAGTCAACAGGAAGCCTCCAAGGAGGTTTTCTTCATTCAGGCCGGCTCGTTCCAGAATCCTGCCGAAGCCGACAACCAGAAGGCGCGGCTCGCCATGCTCGGCTTCGAGTCGAGCGTCGAGCCCGCCAACCTGCCCGACAAGGGGACCTGGTACCGCGTGCGCATGGGGCCTTACAACAAGGTCGAGGACATCAACAAGGTGCGCCAGGCGCTGGCGCAAAGCGGCATCGAGGCCAACCTGATCAAGATAAAGGACCAGCAATGAACCCGTACCGCCGCACGCTCGTCGCCGCCCTGCTCTCCGCCCCCTGGCTGGCGCGCGCCCAGCAGCGCAGCGGCATGGTGACGGAGCTCAACCCGGCGCAGCCGGTGGACGCCGCCGGCAGGATCGAGGTACTCGAGTTTTTCTGGTACGGCTGCATCCACTGCTACAACCTCGAGCCGAAGCTCGACACTTGGCTGAAGACCCTGCCCAAGGACGTCGAGTTCCGCCGCGTCCCGGCGGTGCTGTCGGAGCGCTGGGCGCACGACGCCACGATCTTCTACACCTTCGACGCGCTCGGCGTGCTCGACAAGCTGCACCGCCCGTTCTTCGACGCCATCCACCGCGATCGCCTGCGCACCGACACGCCGGCGCTGAATACCTGGCTCGAGAAGCAGGACATCGATCCGAAGAAGTTCGCCGACACGGCGAAATCCTTCGGCGTGCAGGGCAAGGCGCGGCGCGCCGCGCGCCTCACCACCGAGTACAAGGTCGACGGCACGCCGGCGATGGCGGTCCACGGCCGCTACACCGTCGGCGCGCACGACGCCATGCTGGAAACCGTCAACCAGCTGGTGGCCACCGTCCGCAAGAACCGGTAGTGCGGGTCGTCATCACCGGCGCCTCCTCGGGTATCGGCGAGGCGCTGGCGCGGCACTACGCGAGGGGGTCCGAGGGTCTCGGGTTGATCTCGCGCCGCCCGGTCGAAGCAAAGGCTTTTTCCGAAAAAGCAGTTTCCTATTCCGTGGACGTCACGGACGAGAGCGCGCTCGCGCGGGCCGCCGGGGACTTCATCGAGCGCTTCGGCCCACCCGACCTGGTGGTCGCCAACGCCGGCATCTCCAGCGGGACGAGGGGCGAGGACCTGGCGGATGTCGCCAAGCTGCGCCGCGTGCTCGAGGTCAACGTCGTCGGCCTGGCCGCGACCCTGGCGGCGTTCGCCCCGGCGATGCGCCAGGCCGGCCGCGGCACCCTCGCCGGGATTTGCAGCGTCGCCGGTTTCCGCGGCCTCGCCGGCAACGGCGCCTACAGCGCCTCGAAGGCCGCGGCGATCACCTGGATGGAGAGCCTGCGCACCGAGCTGCATGGCAGCGGCGTGTCGGTGGTCTGCATCTGCCCGGGCTACATCGACACGCCCATGACCCAGGTCAACCGCTGGCGCATGCCTTTCCTGCTCTCCGCCGACGAGGCGGCGCGGCGCATCGCGCGTGCCATCGCGCGCAAGCCGAGGCTGGCGGTGATTCCCTGGCAGATGGCGCTGGTGTCCATTCCGCTGCGCCTGATGCCGGGCTGGCTGTACGACCGCATCGCGGCGGGCGCGCCGCGCAAGCCCCGCGACGTGAAGCTTACTTAGCCGAAAAACGCAGCGTGGCGTAGCTGCCGGGCGCGTCCTCGAGCGCCTTGCGCGGCTTGCGCGCCGCCACCTTCTCGGCGTTCTGCTTTTCCATCCAGGCTTCCCAGTCTTCCCACCAGGATCCGGGCTTCTGGGTCGCGCTCTTGAACCACTCTTCCGCCGTTTCGGGCAGGGAGTCGTTGGTCCAGAACTGGTACTTCTTCGCCGCCGGCGGGTTGACGATGCCGGCGATGTGGCCCGAGCCGCCGAGGACAAATCGAACCGCCCCCCGCCCCGCGCTGCCGAGGTAGCGCGCTCCCTTGTAGGTGGTCTTCCACGGCGCGATGTGGTCCTCAGCCGTGGAGATGAAGTAGGCCGGCAGCTTGACCTTCGACAGGTCGATCGGCACGCCACCGAGCTCGATGCCGCCCGGGACGCCCATCAGGTTCCGGATGTACATGTTGCGCAGGTAATAGCTGTGCATGCGTGCCGGCATGCGGGTGGAGTCGGCGTTCCAGTACAGCAGGTCGAACGGAAACGGGTCCTTGCCGAGCAGGTAGTTGTTGATGACGAAGGACCACACCAGGTCGTTGGCGCGCAGCAGGTTGAAGGTGCCCGCCATCTCCGAGCCCTCCAGGTAGCCGCGCTCGTTCATCTTGCGTTCCAGGCTCTCCACCTGCGCCTCGTCGATGAACACGCCGAGCTCGCCCGGTTGGGAAAAATCGAGCAGGCTGACGAAGAAGGTGGCGCTCGCGACCCGCTCTTGCCGCTTTTGAGACAGATAAGCCAGCGTGGCTCCGAGGAGGGTCCCTCCCAGGCAATAGCCGATGAAGTTCACCTGGCGCTCGCCGGTCGCCTTCTCCACCGCGTCGAGCGCCGCGAGCGGGCCCTCGCGCATGTAGTCGTCGAAACCCTTCTGCGCCAGGCTCGCGTCCGGGTTGACCCAGGAGATGACGAACACGGTGTGGCCCTGCCGCACCGCCCAGCGGATGAAGGAGTTCTTCTCGCGCAGGTCGAGGATGTAGTACTTGTTGATCCAGGGCGGGATGATGACCAGCGGCCGCTTCCAGACCTGCGGCGTCGCCGGCTGGTACTGGATCAGCTGCATCAGGTCGTTCTGGTAGACCACTTTCCCGGGCGTGGTGGCGACGTTGCGACCGAGCTGGAAGGCGCTCTCGTCGGTCATCGAGATGCGCAGGCTGCCGCCGCCCTTCTCGATGTCGGTGAGCAGGTTGTTCAGGCCGCGCACCAGGTTCTGCCCGCCGCTCGCCAGGGTCTCGCGCAGCACCTGCGGGTTGGTCAGGAGGAAGTTCGACGGCGACAGCGCGTCGACGTACTGGCGCGTGAAGAAAGCCACCTTCTTCTCGGATTCCTCGGACAGGCCGTCGACCTGCGCCACCGATTCGCGGATGTGGCGCGCGCTGATCAGGTAGGACTGCTTGATCAGGTCGAACAGGAAGTTCTGCGACCAGTCCTCGTCCTTGAAGCGCGCGTCGCCCTGCTCGGGAGCGGCCACCGGCGCGGCCTGCACGCCCATCATGCGCATCCAGCTCGACTGCCACAGGCGCATGTGGTCGAGCCACAGGTTCGTCGAGAACGCCGCGAGCTGCGCCGGGTCGGCAGCCATGCGCGCGTAGAGGTCCATGAACGCCTTGGCGATGCCCATCTCGTCGCGCACCGCGGAGGACAGGTTCTCGGCCTGCTTGCTGGCGAACTCGCCGAGGATCTTCGAGGCGCGCTCGGCCACTTCCCTCAGGTCAGGTTGCTGCATATCTCATGATGCCATCGTCACCGAGGACACGCTTTGCGCGGCCGCCATAGTAGAGGTAGTGCAGGTGCGCGATCGCCTCGCCCATGGCGAAGAACGTCTGGTGGGCGTCGAGCGCCCTGCGAAACAGCACGCCGAGCAGCTCGGCGGCGCTGCGCGGCTCTTTCAGGGACTGGATCAATTCTTTCAATCTTTCCTCGTGATGCGTCTCGAGCGCCTTTACGCGGGCATGCGCGCCGCGGAACGGCTTGCCGTGCGACGGCAGCACCAGCACGTCCGCCGGCAGCTCGCGGTAGCGCGCGATCGAGTCGAGGAACAGGCGCAGCGGGTTCCCCTCCGGGTCGATCGACCAGACGCTGACGTTGGTCGAGATCGTGGACAGCAGCATGTCGCCCGCGATCAGGGTGTTCAGCGCCTTGGAGAAGAGCGACAGGTGCTCGGGCGCGTGGCCGTGGCCGATGATCGCGCGCCAGCGCTGCTGGCCGATCGCAACCTCGTCCCCCTCGATGATGCGCCGGTAGGACAGCGGGAACTCGGGCACCAGCGCGGCATAGCGGTTGCCCCCTCCGGCCATGGTGGCGGCGCGCTGCTCGTCCAGGCCGTTGCGGCGGAACACCGCCAGCACCGCGTCGGTGGTGTAGCCCGCGCTCGCCGTGCGCACCGCGTGCGCCGTCAGGTATTCGCCCTGCGTCATCCACAGCTCGGCGCCCGAGCGCGTGCAGAGCCACGCGGCGTTGCCGGCGTGGTCGGGGTGATAGTGCGTGACTACGACCCGCTTCACCGGCCGGGAGAGGAGCTTCTCCCATAGAGCCCGCGTCTCGGCGTTGCCGAGGCCGGTGTCGACAATGGCGCAGCCCTCCTCCTCGTCGACCAGCCACAGGTTGATGTGGTCGAGCTGGAACGGCAGCGGCATCGACAGCCAGCGGATTCCCGGCGCGACCTCGACGGTCGTGGCGGGCGCGGGAACCTGGGGAAACGGGTATTCGAGAGAAGACATCAGCTAAAATCAGAGCGAAGCTACCATGGAAACGGAACGCGCCGAATTCTCCATCAGCGAGCTGGCGCGCGAATTCGACGTCACGCCGCGCGCAATCCGCTTCTACGAGGACCAGGGCCTGCTCGCGCCGAAGCGCGACGGCCAGCGCCGCATCTACACGCCGCGCGACCGCACGCGCCTCAAGCTGACCCTGCGCGGCAAGCGCCTCGGCCTGTCGCTCTCCGAGATCCGCGAGCTGATCGACATGTACGAGCCCGGGCGCGACCAGCGGCCGCAGCTCGAGCGCTTCCTCGCGGTGCTCGAAGAGCACCAGGCGAGCCTGCTGCAGCAGCGCTCGGACATCGAGGCGCAGCTCTCGGAGATCCAGGCCTTCGAGAAGAAGGTGCGCAAGCGGCTGAGGCAAAGTTGACGTTAACGTAAACGTCAAGTACCCTTCCGGGCTCCCCAGAATGAACACCCTGCGCTTCGATCACGGAGAAACGGTCGCGATGCTGCGCGAATCGGTGCGCGATTTCGCGGCGCACGAAATCGCCCCGCGCGCCGCGGAAATCGACCGCAGCAACGAGTTCCCGCCCGACCTGTGGCCGAAGCTCGGCAAGCTCGGCCTGCTCGGCATCACGGTCGAGGAGCAGTACGGCGGCACGGCGATGGGCTACCTCGCGCACATCGTGGCGATGGAGGAGATCTCGCGCGCCTCGGCGTCGATCGGGCTGTCCTACGGCGCGCACTCCAACCTGTGCGTCAACCAGATCCGCCGCAACGGCTCCGAGGCGCAGAAGAAGAAGTACCTGCCGAGGCTGGTCTCGGGAGAGCACGTCGGCGCGCTCGCCATGTCCGAGCCCGGCGCGGGCTCCGACGTGGTCGGCATGCGCCTGCGCGAAGAACGCCGCGGCGACAAGTACGTGTTGAACGGCAACAAGATGTGGATCACCAACGGACCTGACGCTGATGTACTCGTTATCTATGGAAAAGCTGAAGGTATTACGGCTTTTCTCGTTGAGAAGGGCATGCAGGGATTTTCCACCGCGCAGAAGCTCGACAAGCTCGGCATGCGCGGCTCGAACACCTGCGAGCTGGTGTTCCGCGATTGCGAAGTTCCTGCCGAGAACGTCCTTGGACAGGAAGGCGCGGGCGTCAAGGTCCTGATGTCGGGCCTGGACTACGAGCGCGCGGTGCTCGCCGGCGGCCCGCTCGGCATCATGGCCGCCTGCCTCGACGTGGTGATGCCCTACGTCCACGACCGCAAGCAGTTCGGCCAGCCGATCGGCGAGTTCCAGCTGATGCAGGGCAAGCTCGCCGACATGTACACCACCTTCTCGGCCTGCCGCGCCTACGTCTACGCCGTCGGCCAGGCCCTGGACCGCAACGAGACGACCCGCAAGGACGCCGCCGGCGCCATCCTGTACGCGGCCGAGAAGGCCACCTGGATGGCCGGCGAGGCGATCCAGGCGCTCGGCGGCATGGGCTACATCAACGAGACCCCCACCGGGCGGCTGTGGCGCGACGCCAAGCTCTACGAGATCGGCGCGGGTACCTCGGAGATTCGTCGCTGGCTCATCGGTCGCGAACTTTTTTCGGAGACTGCCTGAATGAACTCGGATCCGATCGTTATTGTCTCCGCTGCGAGAACCCCCATGGGCGCCTTCCAGGGCGAGCTGAAGGGCTTCGCCGCGCCCGAGCTCGGCGCCGCCGCGATCCGCGCCGCGGTCGAGCGCGCCAGGATCAGGCCCGAGGACGTGCAGGAGGCGATCATGGGCTGCGTGCTGCCCGCCGGGCAGGGCCAGGCGCCGGCGCGCCAGGCGGCGCTCGGCGCCGGCCTGCCGCTCGCCGTCGGCTGCACCACGATCAACAAGATGTGCGGCTCGGGGATGAAGGCCGCGATGTTCGCAAACGATCTTCTGATTTCAGGTTCTTCCGAAATCATCGTGGCGGGCGGAATGGAATCCATGACCAACGCCCCCTACCTCCTGCCGAAAGCCCGTGCCGGCCTGCGCATGGGCCACGGCCAGGTGATCGATCACATGTTCTACGACGGCCTGGAGGACGCCTACGAGAAGGGCCGCCTCATGGGCAGCTTCGCCGAGGACTGCGCGCAGAAGTACCGCTTCTCCCGCGAGGCGCAGGACGAATTCGCGATCCAGTCCCTGAAACGGGCGCAGACCGCCAACAAGGACGGCTCCTTCGCCTGGGAAATCACGCCGATCGCGGTGAAGGCCGGCAAGGAACAGAAGTTCATCGAAATCGACGAGCAGCCTTTCAAGGCCAATCTGGAGAAGATTGCCACGCTGAAACCCGCGTTCCGAAAGGACGGCAGCGTCACGGCGGCCAATTCCAGCTCGATCTCGGACGGCGCTGCCGCCCTCGTCATGATGCGCCGCTCCACCGCCAAGAAACGCGGCCTCGCGCCGCTTGCGGTCGTGGTTGGGCATGCGACGCACGCGCAAGAGCCGGCATGGTTCACGACGGCGCCGGTCGTGGCAATAAAAAAGTTGCTTGAGAAAACAAACTGGACGGCGAGCGACGTCGACCTGTACGAAATCAACGAGGCCTTCGCGGTAGTGACGATGGCGGCGATGAAGGAGCATGGCCTGCCGCGCGACAAGGTCAACGTCCACGGCGGCGCCTGCGCCCTCGGCCACCCGATCGGCGCTTCCGGCGCGCGCATCCTCGTGACGCTGATCGGCGCGCTGCGCAAGCGCGGCCTGAAGCGCGGCGTTGCGAGTCTGTGCATCGGCGGCGGCGAAGCAACTGCCATGGCGATCGAGCTGGCTTGAAAGCTCAACTCCAAAAGCTACTCAACGGATCGCGTTTCCTGCGGCCCTACGGCTTCCGCGTGGTGACCGTGGATAAGAGGAAATGCACCCTCGAGCTGCCGCACAAGGCCGCGCTCGAGCGGCCCGGCGGAATCATCAACGGGCCGGCGCTGATGGCGGCGGCGGATTGCGCGATGTGGCTCGCGATCAAAGCGCGCGTCGGGCTCGAGGGCGACGCGCTCACTTCCGACCTGAACACCACCTTCCTCGCGCCGGCCAAGGGCGAGCACGTCTACTGCACCGCGCGCATCCTGAAGATGGGCCGCCGGCGCATCTACGGCGTCGCCGAGTGCCACGGCAAGAAAGGCAACCTCTTCAGCCACCACACCCTCACCTATGTCCGCGCCGGCTGACGAGATCCGCCAGGCGGTGCGGCGCTACGCCGCCGAGCAGCTTGCGCCGAACGCGGCGCGCTGGGACCGCGACAAGGAGTTCCCGAGGGAGGCGCTGCGCGGGCTTGCCGCGATGGGCCTCTATGGCGTCGCCATCCCGGAGGAATGGGGCGGCGCCGGCCTCGACTACAGCTCGCTCGCGGTGGCCTGCGAGGAGATCGCCGCCGGCGACTGCGCTACCGCGACCATCGTCGCGGTGAACAACCTGGTTGCCGGGATCCTGTCCGGCTACGGAAACCAGGATCAAAAACAGAAATACCTGAAACCCCTGGCGCAGGGAAAAATGCTCGGCGCCTTCGCGCTCACCGAGCCCGCGGTCGGCTCCGATGCCTCCGCGATCACCACGCGCGCCGAGCGCAAGGGCGACGGCTACCTCCTCAACGGCGTGAAGCAGTTCATTACCTCGGGGAAGAACGCGGACGTCGCGGTGGTGTTCGCCGTCACGGACAAAGGTGCCGGCAAGAAGGGAATCAGCGCATTCCTGGTTCCCACTTCTACCCCCGGCTACATCGTCGCCCGCATCGAGGAGAAGACCGGGCAGCGCGCCTCGGACACGGCGCAGATCGTGCTCGAGAATTGCAAGCTGCCGGCGGCGGGTCTGCTCGGGCAGGAGGGCGCGGGCTACCGTATCGCGCTCGCCAACCTCGAATCCGGTCGGATCAACGTCGCGGCGCAGGCGACCGGAGTAGCCCAGGCAGCGCTTGCCGCGGCTCTCTCGTATGCGCGCGAGCGCAAGAGCATGGGCAAGACCCTGATCCAGCACCAGGCGATCAACTTCCGACTCGCCGACATGGCCACCCAGGTCGAGGCGGCGCGCCAGCTCTACCTCAGCGCCGCGCGGCTGCGCGACGCCGGCCAGCCCTGCATCAAGGAGGCCTCGATGGCCAAGCTGTTCGCTTCCGAGATCGCCGAGAAGGTGTGCTCGGACGCGATCCAGATCCACGGCGGCTACGGCTACGTCGCCGACTTCCCGGTGGAGCGGCTGTGGCGCGACGTGCGCGTGACGCAGATCTACGAGGGCGCCAGCGACATCCAGCGTCTCGTGATCGGCCGTGTACTGGAGGAGGGGTGAAAGCAGCTCTCGACTTCTATTTCGATTTCTCCTCGCCCTACGGCTACCTGGCGGCGCAGAAGATCGAAGCGCTCGCGGCACGGCACGGCCGGACGGTGACCTGGCGGCCGATCCTGCTCGGTGTCGCGTTCAAGGCCACCGGCGCCAGCCCGCTGCCGCAGATCCCGCTCAAAGGCGACTACTCGAAGCGCGACTTCCTGCGCTCGGCGCGCTTCCACGATGTGCCCTTCCGCCTGCCCGAGGTGTTCCCGGTGGGCACGGTTTCCGCGTGCAGGGCTTTTTATGCCACCCCGGAGGAAAAACGAATCCCCCTGGCAAAAGCCCTGCTGCATGCCTACTTCGTCGACAACGTGAACATCGGCGAGCCCGACAACGTACTGAAGGTTGCGGCGTCGGTTGGCTGCAAGCCCGACATCAACGACCAGGCGGTCAAGGACCGCACGCGCGCCGAGGTGGACGCCGCGCTGGCGAAAGGCGTGTTCGGCTCGCCTTACGTCATCGTCGACGGCGAGCCGTTCTGGGGCATGGACCGCTTCGACCAGCTCGAGCGCTGGCTGAAAGTGCCGTTCTAGTGGCGACGATCAAGTCCCAGCTCAAGCCGCGCTCGGCCGAGTTCCGCGCCAATGCCGACCGCATGAAGGCATTGGTTCTTGATTTGCGTGAAAAAGCGAAAACCGTCGCCCTCGGCGGCGACCCGGCGGCGCGCGACAAGCACACCGCGCGCGGCAAGATGCTGCCGCGCGAGCGCGTGGCCCGGCTGCTCGACCCCGGCTCGCCCTTCCTCGAGGTCGGCCAGCTCGCCGCCTGGGGCATGTACGGCGGCGACGTGCACTCGGCGTCGATCGTCTGCGGCATCGGGCGCGTCTCCGGGCGCGAGTGCGTGATCGTGGCGAACGACGCCACCATCAAGGGCGGCACCTACTACCCGATGACGGTGAAGAAGCACCTGCGCGCCCAGGAGATCGCCGGCCAGAACCGCCTGCCGTGCATCTACCTGGTCGATTCCGGCGGCGGCTTCCTGCCCGAGCAGGACAACGTGTTCCCCGACCGCGAGCATTTCGGCCGCATCTTCTACAACATCGCCAACCTGTCGGCGGCGCGCATCCCGCAGATCGCCTGCGTCATGGGCTCGAGCACCGCTGGCGGCGCTTACGTGCCGGCTATGTGTGATGAATCGATCATCGTGAAAGGCCAGGGCACGATCTTCCTCGGCGGGCCGCCGCTGGTGAAGGCGGCGATCGGCGAGATCGTCACGCCCGAGGAGCTGGGCGGCGCCGAGGTGCATACGCGCGTCTCGGGCGTGGCGGATCACTACGCGCTGAACGATACGCATGCCCTGTCGCTGGTACGCCGCATCATCGCGAACCTCAACTTCAGGAAACAGATTTCACTGGAGGTTCAGGAGCCCAGGGACCCTCTGTATCCCGCCGAAGAGCTCTACGGCGTCATTCCGGCCGACCCGCGCAAGCCCTACGACGTGCGCGAGCTGATCGCGCGCGTGGTCGACGGCTCGGAGCTCGACGAGTTCAAGCAGAACTACGGCACCACGCTGGTCACCGGCTTCGCCCGCCTGCACGGCTACCCGGTCGGCATCCTCGCCAACAACGGGATACTCTTCTCCGAGTCCTCGCTCAAGGCGACGCACTTCATCGAGCTCGCCTGCCAGCGCGGCATCCCGCTCGTGTTCCTGCAGAACATCACCGGCTACATGGTCGGCAAGAAGGTCGAAGCCGGCGGCATCGCCAAAGACGGCGCCAAGATGGTGGCCGCGGTCGCCACCGCGCGCGTGCCGAAGCTCACCATGATCGTCGGCGGCTCCTTTGGCGCCGGCAACTACGGCATGTGCGGCCGCGCCTACTCGCCGCGTTTCCTGTGGATGTGGCCGAACGCGCGCATCTCGATCATGGGCGGCGAGCAGGCGGCGAGCGTCCTGGCGACGGTGAAAGGCGATTTTCCGAGCAAGGAAGCCGAAGAAAAATTCAAGGCGCCGATCCGCGAGCAGTACGAGCGCCAGGGGCATCCCTACTACTCGAGCGCGCGCCTCTGGGACGACGGCGTCGTCGACCCCGCCGACACGCGGCGCCTGCTCGGCCTCGGCCTCTCGGCTTCGCTCAACGCGCCGATCGAGGACACGCGCTTCGGCGTGTTCAGAATGTAGCCATGCTCGAGGTCAAGAAGGCAGGTGGGATCGCCCGCGTCACCCTGAACCGTCCCGAGCTCAGGAACGCTTTTGATGATGAAGTCATAGGGAAACTGGCGCGGGCGTTCGAGGACGTCGCAAAAGACGAGAGCGTCCGCGTCATGGTCCTTGCCGGCAACGGCCCGGCGTTCTGCGCCGGCGCGGACCTGAACTGGATGAAGCGCATGGCGGGCTACGGCCGCGAGGAGAACCTGGCCGACGCGCGCGCGCTCGCCAACATGCTGGCGGCGCTCGACCGCCTGCCCAAGCCGACCATCGCGCGGGTGCACGGCCCGGTGTTCGCCGGCGGCACCGGGCTGGTCGCCGCCTGCGACATCGCGGTCGGCACGCCCGAGGCCAAGTTCTGCCTGTCGGAGGCGAAGCTCGGCCTGTCGCCCGCGACCATCAGCCCCTACGTGATCCGCGCCATGGGCGAGCGCAACGCGCGGCGCTATTTCCTGACGGCCGAGGTGTTCGACGCTGCGGAAGCTTTCCGCATCGGCATGCTTTCCGCTTTGGTTCCCGCAGGCGAGCTCGATGCGAGCATCGAAGAATTGATCAGGCACCTGCTTGCCGGTGGTCCCGAGGCCCACGCCAGGACCAAGGAGCTGATCCGCGCGGTTGCCGGGCGCCGGCCCGACGACGCGCTGGCAGCCGAGACCGCGCAGCGCATCGCCGAGATCCGCGGCTCGCCCGAAGGCCGGGAAGGCATCGCCGCGTTCCTCGAAAAACGAAAGCCGTCCTGGTGTTCGCCAAAATCCTGATCGCCAACCGCGGCGAGATCGCCTGCCGCGTGATGCGTACCGCCCGGCGGCTCGGCATCGGCTGCGTCGCGGTGCATACCGACGCCGACAACGGCGCGCTGCACGTGCGCAGCGCCGACGAGGCGCGGCGCATCGAGAGCTACCTCGACATCGAGGCGGTGATCGCCGCGGCGCGCGCCGCCGGTGCCGAGGCGATCCACCCGGGCTACGGCTTTCTCTCCGAGAACGAGGACTTCGCCGCCGCCTGCGCCAAGGCCGGCATCGTGTTCATCGGGCCTTCGCCCGCGGCGATCGCGGCGATGGGCGACAAGGCCGCCGCCAAGCGCCTGATGGAGAAAGCGGGCGTGCCGCTGGTGCCGGGCTACCACGGCGAGAAGCAGGACGCGGCGCTCCTCGAGAAGGAAGCGGCGCGCATCGGCTTCCCGGTGCTCATCAAGCCCTCCGCCGGTGGCGGGGGCAAAGGAATGAAGGTTGTTTCTGAGAAATCTTCCTTTGCGAACGCCCTGGAAGCCTCCAGGCGGGAGGCGAAATCCTCGTTCGGTGACGACCGCGTGCTGCTCGAGCGCTACCTCGAGCGTCCCAGGCACATCGAGATCCAGGTGTTCGGCGACACTAAGGGGAACGTGGTGCACCTGTTCGAGCGCGACTGCTCGGTGCAGCGCCGCCACCAGAAGATCCTGGAAGAGGCGCCGGCCCCCGGCCTTTCTCCCGGCAAGAGAAATGAGATCGGCGCCGCGGCAGTCGCCGCAGCCAAAGCCATCGCCTATACCGGCGCCGGCACGGTGGAATTCATCGCCGAGCAGGACGGGCATTTCTACTTCATGGAGATGAACACCCGGCTGCAGGTCGAGCACCCGGTAACCGAGATGATCACCGGGCTCGACCTGGTCGAGCTGCAGCTGCGCGTCGCCGCGGGCGAGGCCCTGCCGTTTGCGCAGAAGGACCTTTCATTCAAGGGCCACGCCATCGAGGCGCGCATCTACGCCGAGGACCCGGCGCGCGATTTCCTGCCGGCGACCGGACGGATCGTTCATTTGCGTTTTCCAGAGGAGAGTTCTTCTGTCCGGATCGATACGGGCATCGAGGCGGACGCGGAGATCACGCCCTGGTACGACCCGATGATCGCCAAGCTGGTGGTGCACGGCGCCGACCGCGGCGCGGCGCTGGCGCGGCTGCGGGCGGCGCTCGCCGAGGTGGAGATCGCCGGGGTGAAGACCAACGTCGCGTTCCTGCGCCGCCTCGCGGCGAGCCGCGCCTTCGGCGCCGCCGAACTCGACACCGGCCTCATCGAGCGCAACCGTGACGAGCTGTTTTTTCAGGACAAGACCACCAGCGAGTTGCTCGCCGCCGCGGCATTCGCCGAACTCGCCGAGGAGGAGCGCGCCGCGCGCCACCGCGCCGCGGCTTCCGGCGATCCGCACTCGCCCTGGCACCGCGTCGACGGCTGGCGGCTGAACCAGGACTCGCACCACGACCTCGTTTTTCTCGAGGGCGAGGCGAGCCACGCGGTGCGCCTGCGCTTCCTGCAAGAGGGCCTGCGCGTCGAGCTGAACGGCAGCAGCTTTGCGCTTGCCGGCGAGGTCCTCGGGGACGGCCAGTTGCTGGTGCGGCTCGACGGCCAGGCCTTCAAGGCGCGCGCAGTGCGCGACGGCCATGACTGGCACGTGTTCTGCGGCGGCGACTACCGCCGCCTGTCGCTGCGGCCGGAGCTCGCCGGCATCGAAGCCGAGGCCGCCGGCTCGCTCGCCGCCCCGATGCCGGGGAAAATCATCAAGGTGATGACCAAAGCGGGCGCCAAGGTGAGCAAGGGCGATCCCCTGCTGATCCTGGAGGCGATGAAGATGGAGCACACCATCACCGCGCCGGCCGACGGCGTGGTGAAGGAAGTGCATTACGGCGCGGGCGAGCAGGTCCTGGAAGGCGCGGAGCTCGTTACCCTTGAGTGATTTCGTCAGGATCGTGGAAGTCGGCCCGCGCGACGGGCTGCAGAACGAGCGCGGCGAGGTGCCGACCGCGGTCAAGGTCGAGCTGATCGAGCGGCTCGCCGACGCCGGCCTGCCGGCGGTCGAGGCGACCGCCTTCGTGTCGCCGAAGTGGATCCCGCAGATGGCCGACCACGCCGAAGTGCTCAAGCGCATCCGCCGCAAGCCGGGCGTTTCCTACCCGGTGCTCACGCCGAACCTCAAGGGCTTCGAGGCGGCGCGCGCCGCCGGGGCGGCCGAAGTGGCGATCTTCGGCGCCGCTTCGGAAGCGTTCTCGAAAAAGAACATCAACTGCTCCATCGCTGAGTCTCTTGAGCGATTCAAACCGGTAACGGAAGCCGCCAAAGCTGCCAACGTCAAAGTGCGCGGGTATGTCTCGTGCGTGCTTGGCTGCCCCTACGAGGGCGAGGTCAAGCCCGAGCGTGTCGCCGAAGTCGCCGCGGCGCTCCACGAGATGGGCTGCTACGAGGTGTCGCTCGGCGACACCATCGGCACCGGCACGCCCGGAAAGACCAGGGCGATGATCGAGGCCTGCGCGCGCCGCGTGCCGATCGGAAAGCTCGCCGGGCACTACCACGACACCTACGGCCAGGCGCTCGCCAACATCTACGCCTCGCTCGAGATGGGCGTCGCCACCTTCGACGCTTCCGTCGCCGGGCTCGGCGGCTGCCCCTACGCCGCCGGCGCCTCGGGCAACGTCGCCACCGAGGACGTGGTGTACATGATGAACGGCCTGGGCGTGCGCACCGGCGTCGACCTGAAGCGCCTGGTCGAGATCGGGCGCTGGATCTGCGGCGTGCTCGGCCGCGAGCCCTCCTCGAAGGTGAACAAGGCCTTCAAGTGAACTCCCCGTGCATCAAGGTCTGCCAGATGGACTCGCAGCGCGGCGTGTGCATCGGCTGCTGCCGCAGCCTCGACGAGATCGCGCGCTGGGGCGGCATGAGCAAAGAAGAGCAGTTTCAAGTACTCAAAAAACTGCCAGAACGGCGTAAACGGCTAGATGTCCCGGAAGTTGCCGTGCCGCCCCTTGCCTGAGGCGAAGCGCGCCGCGCCCGCCGCGCCTTCGGCCTTGAACGCGGGGATCCCGTTGGTCCACTCCTTGCGCATCGCCTCGCGCTGGCTCAGGCCTTGCTGGGCGTAGGCCGAGCGCCGGTCGGCGCGCATGCAGGCCTGCGGGAAGCGCGCGATCTCGTGCGCCATCGCCTCGGCAAACTCCCGCGATTTTCCGTCGGGCACCACGTGCTCGCAGGCGCCGATGCGCAGCGCCTCGTCGGCCGGCACCTTGCGGCCGGTGAGAATGATCTCGAGCGCCCGGCCCATGCCGACGATGCGCGGCAGGCGCACCGTGCCGCCGTCGATGAGCGGCACGCCCCAGCGGCGGCAGTAGACGCCGAAGTACGCCGATTCCTCCATCACGCGCACGTCGCACCACAGCGCGAGCTCGAAGCCGCCCGCCACCGCCGGGCCGGCGACCGCGGCGATCACCGGCTTGTCGAGCTCCAGCCGCGTCGGCCCAAGCGGTCCCCGAGGAATCTTCTTGGATTCATTCAAAGGAAAATCCAGCTCATGGATCGGCGTGGGATCCTTCATCAACGAGGCGCCGTACTTCAGGTCCCACCCGGCGCAGAACGCCCCGCCCTCGCCCCACAGCACCGCCGCCGCCGCGTCCGGGTCGCGGTCGAACGCCTCGAAGGCTGCGACCAGCGCCTCGGCGCTCTCCGGATCCATCGCGTTGCGCGCCTGCGCACGCGAGTGAATCACGGTCCATACTTTCCCCTTCTTCTCGATGCGCACGGCCATGGCCACCTCCTCGCCCGCTAGCATAGATTGGTACTTCGATTTCGTATCGCCCTACTCGTACATTTGCCTGCATCGGCTCGACCAGCTCGGGGCGCCGGTCAATTTCAAGCCCATTCTGTTCGCGGGGCTGCTGCAGCACTGGGGGCAGAAAGGCCCGGCCGAGATCCCGGCGAAGCGCAAATGGACCTACCGCTGGTGCACCTGGTGGGCGCGCGAGCTCGGCATTACGTTCCGCTTCCCCGCCTCGCACCCGTTCAACCCGCTGCCCTACCTGCGTCTCGCCATCGCCGCCGGCTCGACCGAGCGCGTGGTGCGCCGCACCTTCGAGCTGCTCTGGACCACCGGCGACGACGCGGTGCACGAGCGGCGCTTCGACGCCCTGTGTGCCGAGTTCAACGTCAGCACCGATCAGATCGCGATGGCCAAAGACCCTCTGCGCACCGCCACATCGGAGGCCGCCAGCCGTGGCGTGTTCGGCGTGCCGAGCTTCGTCATCGACGGCGAAGTCTTCTGGGGCGCCGACGCGCTCGACTTCCTCAAGGCCTTCCTCAAGGACGAGGGCGTGCTGCACAACGACGAGATGCGGCGCGTCGACCGCCTGCCGGTCGGCGCCGCGCGCAAGAGCTAGCCGTACTTGCGCAAGTCCTCGATGACCTTGCCGTCGTTTGGCAGGCTGCCCGGCGCCACCAACTCGACCTCGCCGCGCAGCTTGGTGACTTCGCGGATCGAGGCGACGATCGCGTCGGCGAGGCCGGACGGGCGCTCTTTCACCTCGCACTTCAGCGTCATGCCGTCGTTGCCCGCCTCGCCCTCGACCACGAGGCGCGCGCGCGCGATCTCGGGATGGCGGCGCACGATGTCGCTCACCTGGCGCGGCGTGACGAACATGGCGCGCACCTTGGTGCTCTGATCGGCGCGGCCCATCCAGCCCTTGATGCGCACGTTGGTGCGGCCGCAGGGGCTCGCGCCCGCAAGCACCGCTGACAGGTCGCCGGTGGCGAAGCGGATCAGCGGGTAATCCTTGTTCAGCAGCGTCACCACGACCTCGCCCACTTCGCCCGGCGCGACCGGGTCGCCGGTACCGGGCCGCACGATCTCGAGGATCAGCCCCTCGTCGAGGATCATCCCCTCGTGGGGCGTGCCGTCCGGGCGCAGCGACTCGTAGGCGATCAGGCCGAGGTCGGCGCTGGCGTAGCACTGCGACACCGCGATGCCGCGCTCGTGCAGGCTCTTCCTCAGCGCGGGCGGCAGGTATTCGGCGCCGACCTGGGCCTTCTTCAGGCTCGAGATGTCGGCCTTCAGCTCGTCGGCCTTCTCGACGATCAGCTTGAGGAACGACGGCGTGCCGACGAAGGCGTTGAGGCGCAAGTCGCGGATCGCCGCCACCTGCATCTCGGTCTGCCCGACGCCGCTCGGCACCACGGTGCAGCCGAGGGCGGCGGCACCCGACTCGAGCATCGAGCCCGCCGGGGTGAAGTGGTAGGCGAAGCTGTTGAGCACCCGGTCGCCGGCGCGGAAGCCGCCGGCGAACAGTCCGCGCGCGGTGCGCCACCAGTTCTTCCCGCGCCCCTCGGGGTCGTAGATCGGGCCGGGCGAGACGAAGATCTTGGCGAGCTTCTCGACCGGCGTCGCGTTCAGGCCGCCGAACGGCGGCAGCTCTTTCTGCAGGGTGGCGAGATCGCTTTTCCGGGTGACGGGCAGCGTTGCGAAGGCTTTTCTACTTCTTATTTTCGAAGGATCTACGTCGGCGAGGATACGGGCGAAACCCGGAGCGCGGCGCTTGGCGTGCGCCACCAGCTTCGGCAGCTCGGCCATGAGCGCGGCC
The DNA here is from genome assembly GCA_964576525.1 of uncultured Enterobacteriaceae bacterium. GTDB lineage: Bacteria > Pseudomonadota > Gammaproteobacteria > Burkholderiales > SG8-39 > SCGC-AG-212-J23. The sequence continues at coordinate 12,656 of CAZNVH010000087.1, read as the reverse complement.
TCGCGCTTCCTGGCCGGCCGGGCCTCGAGCTTGTCGAAGAATTCCTTTTTCAAAGCCAGCGCTTCCGGCGGCGATACGACTTCACGTCGCGGAAGCTCTTGCGCCCGCCCGAGGAGAAGCCGAGGTAGAACTCCTTCACGTCCTCGTTCTCGGCGAGCGAGCTGCCCTCGCCGTTCATCACCACCCGGCCGTTCTCCAGGATGTAGCCGTAGTCCGCGTAGCGCAGCGCGATGTTGGTGTTCTGCTCGGCGACCAGGATGCTGACGCGCTCCTTGCGGTTCAGCTCCTTCACGATCTCGAAGATCTCCTCGACCAGCTGCGGCGCGAGGCCCATCGAGGGCTCGTCGAGCAGGATCATCTTGGGCCGCGCCATCAGCGCGCGGCCGATGGCGGTCATCTGCTGCTCGCCGCCCGAGGTGTATCCCGACTGGGCGCCGCGGCGCTCCTTGAGCCGCGGAAAGTAGCCGTAGACCTTTTCCAGGTCCTCGCGTATGCCCGAGCCGAAGGCGCCGCGGGTGTAGGCGCCGGTGAGCAGGTTCTCCTCCACCGTGAGGTGCTGGAAGCAATGGCGGCCTTCCATCACCTGGCAGATGCCGCGCTTCACCAGCTCGGCCGGGTTGAGCTTGTCGATGCGTTGGCCGCGAAACTCGATGTGGCCCTTGGTCACGTCGCCGCGCTCGGCGCGCAACAGGTTGGAGATCGCCTTGAGCGTGGTGGACTTGCCGGCGCCGTTGGCGCCGAGCAGCGCCACGATCTGGCCTTCACGCACCTGCAGCGACACGCCCTTCAGCACCAGGATGACGTGGTCGTAGATGACCTCGACGTTGCTGACGGAGAGGTAGGCGGCGGTAGCGGTCATGGACGTGAAAACGGCCGCCCGAAGGCGGCCGTTTGTTGCGCCTGGTCCAGGCTATTTTTCCTTCGAGCAGTCGCGCGGGGTGATGCCCTTTTCCTTCGCGTACTGCGCGGCGGAGGCCTCGATCATCGGCCGCACCAGCCTCTGGTCGGACGAAATCCAGTCGCTGATCACCTTCCACTGCCTGCCGTCCCATTGCTGGAACTTGACCTGGCCGCCGCCCTCGTGGTCGGCGCAGGACATCTTGAGTTTCTGCATGAATCCGGTGGCGCCAAGCTTCTTCAGATAGGCATCGTCCATGTCCAGATTCTCCAGACCCCAGCGCACCTGCTCGCCGGTCATCGGCTGGCCCTTGCCGTACCGTTCCTGCGCCTTGCGCACGGCTTCCGTGGTGATCATCGCAAACACCACGCCGCGGTTGTAGTAGATCGAGCCGACGCGCGATTTGTCCTCCATCTCGCCCTGGCCCTTGGCGTAGACATGCTTCTGGATCTCCTGGATCACCGGGTAGTTCGAGCCGGAAACGTTGAAGCCGGCGGCGATGTAGCCTTTGGCCGCGTCGCCCGCCGGGATCACGTCCTCCTCGGCGCCCGACCACCACACGCCGACGATCTTCTCGCGCGGAAAACCCGCGCGCTGCGCGGCTTTGAGCGCCGTCGGGTTCATCACCCCCCAGCCGCGCAGGATCACCCAGTCGGGCTGGACCTGCCGGATCTGCAGCCATTGCGCCTGCTGCTCGTTGCCGGGGTGGGAGACCTCGATGTGCGTGACCTGGAAGCCGAAGATCTTGGCCTGCGCGTCGAGCACCGGGATGGTTTCCCTGCCGTAGGCGGAGCCGTGATACAGGTTCACGATCTTCGCGCCCTACAGCTTGTCCATGCCGCCCATTTTCTGGCCCATGAACTTGATCTTGGCGGTGTTCTGCGACCAGTAGGTGGTGATGATCGGGAAGATATAGGGAAACACGCGGCCGTCGGCGGCGTCGGTCCTGCCGTAGCCGACCGACACGATTGGAATCTTGTCCGCAGTGCCCTTTTCGATCAGCGAGTAGGTAATGCCGGTCGAAAGAGGATGGATCAGGGTCGCGCCGGTCGGGCCCTTTTTCTTCAGGCGCTCATAGCACTCCACGCCGCGCGCGTTGTTATATTCCGTCTCGCACTTCTCCCAGGTCAGCTTGACGCCGTTGATGCCGCCGTCGCGGGCGTTGAGCATCTTGAAGTAGTCGAGCATGCCGCCGGCAATGCCCGAGCCGCCCGGCGCATACGGGCCGACCCAGTAGAAACTGGCGGGGACGAACTGCTCCTTGACCTGTGCAGCAGCCGTGCCGGCGAATCCGGCCGCGGCAAGCATGGACGCCGCAATGACTTTGGTTTTCATGGGGTTTCCTCCTCCTCGATACGAACATTCAGTATAGCCATTTCATTCCCTCTGTCTAGTGAGGAAACGGCCACAGACGCAGCTTTTCCTTGGCGATCTGCCACAGGCGGGCCAGCCCGTGCGGCTCGACGATCAGGAAAAACACGATCAGCGACCCGAAGATGATCAGTTCCAGGTTCGACAGCACCGCATGCGGGATCTCGACCCCGAGCAGGTGGGAGACGCCGCCGAACAGGACGCTCAGAAGAATCGGCAGCAGGGTGATGAATGCCGCGCCGATGAACGAACCGAGGATCGAGCCCACGCCGCCGATGATGATCATGAACAGCACCCGGAACGACAGGTCGAGGTTGAAGGCCTCGGGCTCCACGGTGCCGAGATAGCAGAACGTGTACATCGCCCCGGCCACGCCGCAATAGAACGAGCTGATCGCAAAGGCGAGCAGCTTCGTTTTCATCATCGGGATGCCGATGACGCTCGCCGCAACGTCCATGTCGCGCACCGCCATGAAAGCGCGCCCGGTTTCGCTGCGCATCAGGTTCTTGGCGAGCAAGGCCATCACCGTGACCACCGCGAGCGTCAGCAGATACTTGGACTCCGGGGACTCGAAGGCGTAGCCGAGGATCACCATCTTCTGCGCGGTGATGACGCCGGACGGGCTGTAGTTCATAAACCAGCCGACGCGCTGCAGCGCCCAGAGCACGAAGAACTGGCAGGCGAGCGTCGCCACCGCGAGGTAGAAGCCCTTGATGCGCAGGCTCGGCAGGCCGAACGCGACCCCCACCGCGGCGGCGCACAGTCCGGCGAGGATGAAGCTCGGGATGACGCCGAGCCAGGGTGCGCGCAGCATGAAGTTGTAGGTCATGAACGCGCCCACCGCCATGAACGCGGCGGTGCCGAGCGACAGCTGACCGGCATAGCCGGTGAGGAGGTTCAGGCCGAGCGCCGCCAGCGCGAAGATCAGCAGCGGGGTCAGGATCGCCGATAACCAGTACGGGTTCGCGGTCAGCGGAATGACGATGAACGCCACCGCCAGGAGCGCGCCCATGGCGAGCCGGTCCTGCCGGATGGGGAAGATCTGCTGGTCTTCCGCGTAGGTGGACTTGAACTGGCCCGCTTCCCTGTAGAGCACGGCTATACCCTGTCGATGAATTTTTCGCCGAACAGGCCCTGCGGCCTCACCAGCAGGAACAGCAGCGCCACCACGTAGGCGAACCAGGACTCGATGCCGCCGCCGACCATGGGGCCGAAATAGACCTCGGCCAGCTTTTCGGTGGCACCGATGATCAGCCCGCCGATGATCGCGCCGAGCACCGATTCGAAGCCGCCGATCAGGAGCACCGGGAGCGCTTTGAGCGCGATGAAGGTCAGCGCGAACTGCACGCCGTTGCGCGAACCCCACAGCAGCCCCGCCACCAGCGCCACGAATCCGGCAACCGCCCAGACGATCGCCCAGATGTGCTTGAGCGGGATGCCGACCGCCTGGGCTGCCTGATGATCGTCGGCGACCGCGCGCAGGGCGCGGCCGATGCGCGTGTACTGAAAGAACAGCGCCAGCACCGCCACCAGGATTCCCGCCACCCCGGCGGAAAACAGGTCGAACTGGCTGATGTTCATGCCGGTGGATAGCGACAGCCACTCCATGGGCACGTCCTGGATGCCGAGGTCCAGGCCGTGCGGCTGCGAGCCCCAGACGAGCTGCGACAGGCCTTCCAGCACGAACGTCAGGCCAATGGTCGCCATGAACAGGGTGATGGGCGGCTGGTTGACCAGCGGCCGCAGCACCACTTTCTCGATCGCGACGCCGAGCACCACCATCACCCCGAGGGTGATGATCAGCGCCAGCCAAAAATTGACTCCCATCTTCTCTACCGACACGAAGGTGAGCGCGGCCAGGAACACCATCGCCCCCTGTGCGAAATTGAACACGCCGGAGGCCTTGTAGATCAGCACGAAGCCCAGCGCCACCAGCGAGTACATGACGCCCGCGAGCAGCCCGCCTATCAGCACCTCGAAGAAGAACGTGGCGTTCGTCAGGGGGCCACGCCGAGGTAGGCGGCGATCACCGCCTGGTTGGCGCGCACCTCGTCGGGCGTGCCGTCGGCGATCTTGCGGCCGTAGTCGAGCACCACCACCCGGTCGGAAATGTCCATCACCACGCCCATGTCATGCTCGATCAGCACGATGGTGGTGCCGAACTGGTCGTTGACGTCGAGCACGAAGCGGCACATGTCCTGCTTTTCCTCGAGGTTCATGCCCGCCATCGGCTCGTCGAGCAGCAGCAGCTTAGGCTCGGCGGCGAGCGCGCGGCCGAGCTCGACGCGCTTCTGCAGGCCGTAGGGCAGCTTCCCCACCGGGGTCTTGCGGATGTGCTGGATCTCGAGAAAGTCGATGACTTCCTCGACCGCGCGGCGGTGCGCCATCTCCTCCCGCTTGGCCGGCCCGAGCCACAGCGCCTGCTGCAGGAAATTGCAGCGCATCTTCAGGTTGCGGCCGGTCATCAGGTTGTCGAGCACCGACATGCCCTTGAAGAGGGCAATGTTCTGGAAGGTGCGCGCGACGCCCATCACCGCGGCCTCGTGCGAATCCATGTCCTCGAACTCGCGTCCCTGGAAGCGGATCTTTCCGTGCTGCGGGTGGTAGACGCCGTTGAGCACGTTCAGCATCGAGCTCTTGCCGGCGCCGTTCGGCCCGATGATGGCGCGCACCTCGTTCTCGCGCACGTCGAAGGACACCTCCTGCAGCGCTCTTACGCCGCCGAAGGAGAGCGAGACGTTCTCCACCGACAGCGTGACGCCGCCGATCTGGCGGCCGCTCATGCCGCCTTTCTCTGGTCGATGCGCGCCGCCGCCGGCGCGAAGGTCTTCGCGTCGCGGATCTTGAGGTCGGCCGCGAAGCTGCCGGTGCGGCCGTCCTCGTAGCGCACCTTCGCTTCGACGTGCACCGTTTGCCGGCCGGCGTAGAGCGCGTCGACCAGCGAGCCGTACTTCTCGCCGACGAAACCGCGGCGCACCTTGCGCGTGCGGGTCAGCTCCTCGTCGTCGGCATCGAGCTCCTTGTGCAGGATCAGGAAGCGGTGGATCTGCGAGTTGGCGATCTCGGCCTCGCGCGACAGGTCGGCGTTGACGCGCTCGATGCACTCGCGCACCAGGTCGTACACCTCGTCGCGCGAGGCGAGGTCGGTATAGCCGGAGTACGGCATGTTGCGCTTCTCAGCCCAGTTGCCGATCGCCTCCGGGTCGATGTTGATGAATGCGCAGGCCTTGTCGCGCGCATGCCCGAAGCACACCGCTTCCTTGATGTAGGGAAAGAACTTGAGCTTGTTCTCCAGGTACTTCGGCGCGAACAGGGTGCCGTCGGAAAGCGCGCCGACATCCTTGACGCGGTCGATGATCTTGACGTGGCCTTCGGGATCGAAAAAGCCGGCATCCCCGGTGCGGAAGAAGCCATCGGCGTCCTTCGCCTCCGCCGTGGCCTGGGGGTTCTTGTAGTACTCGGTAAACAGGCCGGGGGAGCGGATCAGCAGCTCGCGCTGGGGGCTGAATTTCAGCTCGACCCCCGGCACGGCCGGTCCTACGGTGTCCGCCCTTACCTGGCCGTTGGGCTGGATGCAGACGAATACCGCGGTCTCGGTCGAGCCATAGAGCTGTTTCATGTTGATGCCGATCGAGCGGTAAAACTTGAACAGGTCCGGCCCGATGGCCTCGCCAGCGGTATAGCCGACGCGGACACGGCTCATGCCGAGCACGTTGCGCAGCGGCCCATAGACCAGCAGGTCGCCCAGCCCGTAGAGAAGCCGGTCGAGCACGGATACCGGCGCGCCATCCAGCAGCGCGCCGCCGACGCGTTCGGCGACATGCATGAAGCGGCGGTAGAGCCAGCGTTTCAGCCAGCTCGCGTCGTCCATGCGGATCGACACTTGCGTGAGGAGGGCTTCGAGCACGCGGGGCGGCGCGAAGTAATAGGTCGGCCCGACCTCCCGCATGTCGGTCATCACCGTCTCGGGCGCCTCCGGACAGCAGATGCAATAGCCGGTGACGAAGGCCTGCGCGCAGGAAAAGATGTTTTGTCCGATCCACGCCGGCGGCAGGTAGGCGAGGATCACGTCCTCCTCGCCGAGCCGCTCCATCTCGGCCGCGGTGCGCGCCGGGCCGAGCAGGCTGGCATGGGTATGCACCACGCCCTTGGGCACGCCGGTGGTGCCGGAGGTAAAGAACATCGCGGCAGTGTCGCCGCCCTTTCCTTTCTGGATTTCCTGGTCCACCAGATCAGGATGGCGAGCAAGGGCGTCGCGGCCGGCTTCCAGCAGCTTGTCGTAGCTCGTAAGTTGCGCCTGCGCGTAGTGCCGCATGCCGCGCGGATCGTCGTAGTAGATGCGCCGCAGCGAGGGGCACTTCGGCAGGATCTCGATCAGCTTGTCGACCTGCTCCTGGTCCTCGACGAGGGCATGCACGATCTCGGCGTTCTGGATCGGGAACGCCATTTCGGCGGCCACGGCGTCCTGATACAGCGGCACCGGGATGGCCCCCAGGCACTGCGCGGCGGAAATCGCGGCATAGATGCGCGGCCGGTTGTCGCCGACGATGGCGATATGCTCGCCGCGCTTCAGGCCTTCCGCGGCAAGGGCGCCCGCCAGCGCGCGCACCTCCTCGGCGAACTCGCGCCAGGTCCAGGTCTGCCAGATGCCGAGGTCCTTTTCGCGGATCGCGGGCCGGCCGCCGCGCACCTGAGCGTGGTGCATGAGCAGCTTGGGAAACGTGTCCAGCGTCCCAATCGCCATCGAGCCTCCTCCTCCTAAGCCGGCGGATTCTTGCACAAAAAATGGGTAGAGTACGGCGACATATGGAAGGCAAGGAACACTGGACGAAGAAGGGCGAGGTCAGGCTCTTCCTGTGGTACAAGCCGTCGAGCGCCGGCGCGCCAAAGGCCACGATTCTTTTCGTGCACGGCTCGTCCATGGCCTCGCAGCCGACCTTCGACCTCGGGGTCCCGGGCCGGCCGGATTCCTCGGTGATGGACTGGTTCGCGGCGCGCGGCTTCGACACCTGGTGCATGGACCACGAGGGCTACGGCCGCTCCGACAAGGCGCGCCCGATCAACTGCGACATCGCCAACGGCGCCGACGATCTCGCCGCAGGCTCGAAGTACATCCTTGAAAAAACAGGGGTGAAAAAGCTCCTGGTGTACGGCATCTCCTCCGGCGCGCTGCGCGCGGCGCTGTTCGCCGAGCGGCACCCCGAGCGCGTGGCGCGTCTCGCGCTGGACGCCTTCGTCTGGACCGGCAAGGGCAGCCCGACCCTCGCCGAGCGCGCCAAGAAGCTCCCCGAGTTCCGCTCGAAGAACCGCCGGCCGATCGACCGCGCGTTCGTGCGCAGCATCTTTGCCCGCGACCATCCCGGCACCGCCGACGAGGCCACCATCGAGGCCTTCGCCGGCGCCATCCTCGCGCTGGACGATTCGGTGCCCACCGGCACCTATGTGGACATGTGCTCGAAGCTGCCGCTGGTCGACCCGGCGAAGATCGCCGTGCCGACCCTCCTGATGCGCGGCGAGTTCGACGGCATCGCGAGCCTCGAGGACCTGATCGAGTTCTTCGAGCGGCTGCCGCACCCCGACAAGCAGTTCGCGGTGATGGCCGGCATCTCGCACGCGAGCTTCCAGCAGAAGAATTACCGCACCGCGTACCACATCTTGCATTCGTTCTTCAGCCAACCCGAACCGGTATACCGCGCATGAACAGGATCATCTTCCTTTTACTGGCAATCTTTTCCACCGGGGTGCTTGCCCAGCAATACCCCTCGAGACCCGTGCGCATCGTCGTGCCGCTGTCGCCGGGCGGCTTTGCCGACACGCCCGCGCGCATGCTCGCGCCGCGCCTCTCCGAGCAGTTCGGGCGCCAGTTCTTCGTCGAGAACAAACCCGGCGCCGGCGGCACCATAGGAGCGGATTTCGTGGCGAAGGCCGCGCCGGACGGCCACACGCTGCTGCTCACCAGCACGCCGCACGTGATCAGCGCGCATCTCTACAAGAAGATGCCCTACGACACGCTGAACGACTTTACCCACATCGCGCTGATCGCCTCGGGGCCCTATGCGCTGGTGGTGAATCCGCAGAAGCTGCCGGTGAGCTCGGTGCGCGAGCTGATCGCCGCGGCGAAAGCGCAGCCCGGCAAGATCGACTACGCCAGCTCGGGCAACGGCAGCGCGCAGCACCTGGTCGGCGCGCTGTTCAACTCGATGGCCGGCATCGACCTCAACCACGTGCCCTACAAGGGCAGCGGTCCGGCGATGCAGGACCTGATCGCGGGACAGGTGGGCGTGTCCTTCGCCGGCATCCCGAACGTGCTCGGCCACGTGAAATCGGGCCGGCTGAAGCTCCTCGGCGTGACGGGCGCGAAGCGCTGGAGCGAGCTGCCCGACACGCCGACGCTGGCGGAGGCCGGCGTGGCGGGCTACGAGGCGAATCTATGGCTCAACGTCTCCGGGCCGGTGGGCCTGCCGGCCGAGATCGTGCAAAGGCTGAACGCCGAGATCACGAAGGCGCTGCGCGACCCTGAAGTGCAGGCGAACTTCCGCTCGGCCGGCGTCGAAGCCACCGCGATGGGGCCGCAGGAACTTGCGACCTTCATGCGCGCCGAGTACGAGAAATGGGGCCGCGTGGTCCGCGAAACCGGCGCCACCGTCAATTAGGGCCTGGCTGCTCGTCTGCCTCGCCGCCCTCGCGGTTGCGCCGGCGAGGGGCGAGGAGGCGCGCCCGGCCCCCGGCGTGCCGTCGTTCGCCGAGCTCGAGGCCGCGGGGGCGGTGATCGGCGAGATCCGCGTCCTGCCCGAGGACATCTTCGACCTCGACGATCCGCGCGAGAACAACTGGCTCTACCGCCTCGCCAACAAGCTCCACATCAACACGCGCCCCGAGACCATCCGGCGCACGCTGCTGTTCAAGAGCGGCGACAAGCTGTCGGTGCGGCTGATCGAGGAGACCGAGCGGCTGCTGCGCGGCAGCCCCTATCTCTACGAGGTGACCATCACGCCGATCGCGGTCCGCGACGGCGTGGTCGACCTGGAAGTCAAGACGCGCGACACCTGGTCTCTCGAGGTGGGTGCCAGCGCCAGCCGCTCGGGCGGCGAAAACGCCGGCGGCCTGTCGTTGAAGGAAGGCAACCTGTTCGGCACCGGCATTTCGGTCGGCGTATCGTACAGCTCCGATGTCGACCGCAGCGGCACGGAGTTCGAGATCGCCGACCGCAACCTGTTCGGGACGCGCGGCGCGGCGTCCTACTCGTATGCCAAGAACGACGACGGCGGCAGCGAGTCGTTCGCGCTCGCGCGGCCCTTCTACGAGCTGGATGCGCGCTGGGCCGCCGGCATCAGCGCTTCCCGCAACGACGGCCTCGATACGCTGTACAACGCCGGCAACAGCGTCGCCGAGTACCGCCATCGGCGCGAGGTGGGCGAGGTCTTCGGCGGCTGGTCGGCGGGCCTGGTCGGGCGCTGGACGAAGCGTTATTCCGTGGGCATCACCCACGACCGTAACGCCTACGAGCTCGAGCCCGGCACGGCGGCGCCCGAGCGCCTGCCTACGGACCTGACGCTGACGGGGCCGTTCGTTCGCTTCGAGGCGCTCGAGGACGCGTTCCGCAAGGACACCAACCTCAACCTGATCGGGCGCGTCGAGGACCTGACGTTCGGCCTCCAAGCGCTTCTGCAGATCGGCCGCGCCCTGGAAAGCTTGGGCTCGACGCAGGACGCCTGGCTGTACAGCGCCAGCCTGGCCCATGGCTTCGACATCACGAAGGACAGCTTCGTGCTCACCAGCATCAGCGCCGGCGGGCGCCACGGGAACGAGGGTGGGGAAAACCAGTCGCTCGGCGGCTCGGCGCGCTACTACCTGCGCCACGGCCGGCAGCTCGTGTACTACGCATCGGCCTCGGCCGACGCGGTCGACAATCCGGACGTCGCGGACCCCCTGTACATCGGCGGCGACAACGGGCTGCGCGGCTACCCGCTGCGCTACCAGAGCGGCGAGCGCCGGGCGCTGCTCACGCTCGAGGCGCGGGCGTATTCGGACTGGTACCCGTTCCGCCTGTTCCGCGTCGGCGGCGCGGTGTTCTACGACACCGGCCGCGCCTGGCACGGCGAAAACCAGAACAGTGTCAACGCGGGCTGGCTGCGCGACGTCGGCTTCGGCCTGCGCCTGCTCAACGCGCGCAGCTCGAAAGGCAACGTGCTGCACGCCGACTTCGCCTTCCCCCTCGACGCCGATCCGAGCATCAAGAAGGTCCAGTTCCTGGTGAAGACCAAGATCTCGTTCTAGGCACGGGCCTGTAACATGGTTGCAAGGAGAATCCGCCGATGAAGCTTCAGGCCGTGGTATTCGCAGTGGCGCTGGCGGCTGCGGGCAGCGCGCGGGCGCAGGGCAACCTGGTGCTGTACTGCGCCAACGTCGAGGACTGGTGCCGCGTGATGGTCACCGCGTTCGAGCGCAAGACCGGCATCAAGGTGGCGATGACGCGCAAGAGCTCCGGCGAGGTCTACGCCCAGATCAAGGCCGAGGCGACCAATCCGAGAGCCGACCTGTGGTGGGGCGGCACCGGCGATCCGCACGTCCAGGCCGCCGAGGAAGGCCTGACGCAGGAGTACAAGTCGCCCAACCTGGGGCAGCTGCACCCCTGGGCCGTCGCGCAGTGGGAGCTGACGAAGCAGCGCACGGTCGGCATCTTCGCCGGCGCCATGGGATTCGGCTTCAACACCAAGCTGCTCGCCGACAAGAAGATCCCGGAGCCGAAGTGCTGGGCCGACCTGCTCGACCCGCGCCTCAAGGACGAAGTGCAGATGGCCGACCCGAACTCGGCCGGTACAGCGTACAACGCGCTCGCCACGATCGTGCAGCTGATGGGCGAGGACAAGGGCTTCGACTACCTGAAGAAGCTGCACCGCAACGTCAACCAGTACACCAAGTCGGGCGCCGCTCCCGCCAAGGCGCTCAGCCTCGGCGAGACCGCTGTCGGCATCAACTTCCAGCACGACCTGGTGCCCTTCGTGCTGCAGGGCGCGCCGATGAAGATCGTGTCGCCCTGCGAAGGCACGGGCTACGAGATCGGCTCGATGTCGATCATCAAGGGGGCGAGGAACCCGAAGGAAGCGCGCGCCTGGTACGACTGGGCGCTGACCCAGGAAGCGCAGGAGGCCGGCCCGCTCGCCAAGGTGTCCTACCAGGTGCCGGCCAACCGCGGCGCGAAGACCTCGCCGGAAGCGCCGGACTTCTCCCGGATCAAGTTCATCGACTACGACTTCAAGAAGTACGGTTCGTCCGAGGTGCGCAAGCGCCTGCTGGCGCGCTGGAGCACCGAGGTGAAGGACCTGCCAAAGTAGAACTTACATGCTGCGGCGGTACTGGCCGCCCACTTCGAACAGCGCGTGCGTGATCTGGCCGAGCGAGCACACGCGCACCGCGTCCATCAGCACGGCGAACACGTTCTCATCCTTGATGACTGCGTCGCGCAGGCGTTGGAGCATTTCACCAGAGAGGTCTTGATTCCTCTTTTGAAAATCCCTCAGCCGCTTTAGCTGGGAAATCTTCTCTTCCTCGCTTGAGCGGATCAGCTCGAGCTTCTGCGGCACGGGATCTGCGTGCGGGTTGCGGAAGGTGTTGACGCCGACGATCTCGTAGGAGCCGTCGTGCTTGCGGTGCTCGTAGGTGAGCGACTCCTCCTGGATCTTGCCGCGCTGGTAGCCGGTTTCCATGGCGCCGAGCACGCCGCCGCGGCTCGAGATCGCCTCGAACTCCTTGAGCACCGCCTCCTCGACCAGGTCGGTGAGCGCGTCGATCGCGAAGCTGCCCTGATTCGGGTTCTCGTTCTTCGCCAGACCCCATTCCTTGTTGATGATCAGCTGGATCGCCATGGCGCGGCGCACCGACTCCTCGGTCGGCGTGGTGATCGCCTCGTCGTAGGCATTGGTGTGCAGCGAGTTGGTGTTGTCGTAGGTGGAGACGAGCGCCTGCAGCGTGGTGCGGATGTCGTTGAAGGCGATCTCCTGCGCGTGCAGCGAGCGCCCCGAGGTCTGCGAGTGGAACTTGAGCCTCTGGCTGCGCTCGCTGGCGCCGTAGCGGCCGCGCATCGCCACCGCCCAGATGCGCCGCGCCACGCGCCCGAGCACGGTGTACTCCGGGTCCATGCCGTAGGAGAAGAAGAACGACAGGTTGGGCGCGAACTCGTCGATCTGCATGCCGCGCGCCAGGTAGGCCTCGACGAAGGTGAAGCCGTTGGCGAGCGTGAAGGCGTGCTGCGAGATCGGGTTGGCGCCGGCTTCGGCGATGTGGTAGCCCGAGATCGACACCGAGTAGAAGTTCTTCACCTGGTTCTCGATGAAGTACTGCTGGATGTCGCCCATCACCTTGAGCGAGAACTCGGTGGAGAAGATGC
>CAZNVH010000086.1:0-15791 GCA_964576525.1 uncultured Enterobacteriaceae bacterium | reverse complement strand
GCGCTCTTCAGGATGCCGACGTGGCGCGTCATGTGGTCTTCGATCGTGGTGAGCCGCGCCGGCGGGTAGAGCGGCACCGGCACGCCGCCCGCGAGCAGCGTGCCGTAGAACGAGAACAGGTATTCCTTCGAGGTCGGCAGCATGATCGCCACCATCTGGCCGGGCTGCAGCCCCTCCTCGGCGAGCCTCGCGGCGTAGACCAGCGCGCCGTCATAGAGATTCTTGTAGGTAATGGGAACTTCTTTTTTATCCTCGTACAGAAATACGCTCAGCCGGTCGGGCTGCTTCTCGACGTGATACTCCAGCGCCTCGGTGAGCGTCTGCACGTGGGTCGGCGGGCGCACGCCCTCGGACTGCACCAGGCTCGCGACGCTCGTGTCCGCCGCCTGCGGCGCATGGCCGGCGCTCGCCAGGAGGAAGCGCAAGAGATCCCGCGGCGTTTCGCTCGAAGCGAGCGCCTGCTCGGGCAGGCTGGTGGCGAACTCGCGCTCCAGGCGCAGCACCAGCTCGACGCGCGCCAGGCTGTCCAGGCCGAGCTCGCGCTCGAGCGAGCTGTCGAGCGCGACGTAGCTCTCGACGTGCGGGCGCGCCTCGCGTGCGACCGCCTGCACCACCGCGAGCAGCCGGCCGGCGTCGATCTTCTCGGCGACTTGGTTCATCGCCCGCCGAATGTAGCGGCCTTCAGTCGAAGCGGACGATCTCGACCCAGTTCGAGCCCTTGCCGGGGGGGTACTTCTGCAGCAGGTTGAGACCGCCTTCGTTCGTGATGGCGTAGACCGAGATGGTCTCGGACTTCTCGCCCGTCACCACCACGTACTTGCCGGTGGGGTCGATGCGGAAGCCGCGCGGCTGCGGCTCGGTCGGCGTCACGGAGAGCCAGGTCAGCTTGCCGGTCGCGCCGTCGACGCTGAAGGCGCCGATCTGGCTGCCGGTGCGCTCGGCGGCATAGAGGAACTTGCCGTTCGGCGTGAGGTGCAGGTCGGAGGCCCAGATGTCGTTCGACACGTCGCGCCCGGGCGAGGGACGCCCCGCGCCCGGCTTGAGCTTGCTGTCCGCGGGCAGCGCCGAAGCCTCGCTCACCTGGGTCAGCAGCCCGGTCTTTGCGTCGAGCGAAAGCGTGGTCACCACCGCGGTCAGCTCGTTCAGTAGGTAGGCGAACTTGTTGTCCTTCGAGACGATGAGGTGGCGCGGACCGGCGCCCTGCTTGATCTGCACTGTGGCCGGCGTATTGGACGTGAGCTTGCCGGTCTTGGCGTCGAGCCGGAACTGGAACACCTGGTCGGTGCCGAGGTGCGGCACGAACACCCAGCGGTTCGTCTGGTCGGTGACGATGGCGTGCGCATTCCTCGCCGTCGGGATCACCTGCTGCGGATCGGCCACCTTGCCGTCCTTGCCGATGGCGTTGACGCTCACCAGATTGGCGCCGTACGAGGCGCCGAGCAGCCAGCGGCCGCTTTTGTCCACCTGGATGTACGGGAAGCTCTCGGCGAGCGGCGCACGGCCGACTTCCTTCAGCGCGCCGCTCTTGCGGTCGATCGAGTAGGTAACCACCGTGAACGGCTTGGAGCGCACCGCGGCGAACAGGAATCTCTTGTCCGGGCTGACGCTCATCGGCATCACCGGCTTGCCGCCGGCCTCGAACTTCGCGCCGGGCTTGAGCGTGCCGTCGGCTTCCAGCGTGTACATGCCGATGTTGCCGTCCTCGGCGTTGGCGACGTAGACGAACGTGGCGGCGTGGGCGCTGCCCGCGAACACCGCGGACAACGCGATTCCCCTGACGAGAGCGATGGGCTTCATGGACTCCTCCTTGCCTCGATCATACAAGGTGGGACATCATCGACCATGAGCTTTCTCGAGCGCTTGGACGGCGAGGCGCGCGACCTGCTGCTGGCGGTCGCCCGCCCCATCGCGCACGTGAAGGGCGATCGCCTGGTGCGCCACGGTGATCCATCGCGCGGCGCCTACATCCTGCGCGAAGGCGCCGCCGAAGCGACCGTCACCCTTCCCGGCGGCGAGAAGCTCACCGTCGCCAAGCTCGAAGCCGGCACCGTCTTCGGCGAAATGGCCCTGATCGAGCGCGGCACCTGCACAGCGACAGTCACGGCCACGAGCCCGCTCGAAGGCTGGTTCATCGAGCGCGACGATTTCCGGTCGCTCGTCGCCCAGCGCGTCCCCGCCGCCCTGCGCGTGCAGCACGCCCTGACGCTCGCCCTTTCCGACAAGCTGCGCGTGCTCAACACCAAGGTGCTCGAAGTCCCAGCGCCCGAAGACAAATCAGGGACAGACCACGTTTTCCGCGGCGATCCGCTGGCGAAAGTGACGCGCCTTAAGAAGGCCTCCTTCGACCCCCGGCCCTTCCTGCCTCATCTGCCGGTCTTCGAAGGCTTCGACGAAAGCGAGATCGCCGAGGTCCTTTCGGCTTCTTCGGTACTGGAATTGCCGCGCGGCCACGCCGTCTTCAGCCACGGCCAGCCCTCGACCGCCTGCTTCATCGTTGTCAGGGGCGCGGTCGAAATCCGCGCCCGGCACGCCAAGCGCGAGCGCCGCATGGCCGTCCTCGGCCCCGGCCAGCTCCTCGGCTACATGAGCGCGCTCGAGAAAAGCGCGCACGCCTCCGATGCCGTCGTGCGCGAGCAGGCATTGCTGCTGGAGATTCCGCAGGACGCATTCGAGAAGCTCTACCTCGGCAATAGCCCGGTTTCAACCAAGCTGCATCGCGCGATACAGAAGAGCCTTCTTTCCTCGCTGGGCCAGACCAACCGGCACCTCTCGCGCCTCATCAGCCAGGCGCGGCTGCGCGGCGCGGACAAGGAAGGCAACAACCTGGAAGTCGCGCGCAGCGGCCAGATCATCGCTGCGGCGTTGGGCGGCTAGCGGCTGGTCAGGACCGCGGCCACGCCAGGCCGACGATCAGGTTCACGAGCGGCACGGCGGCGACGGCGAGAACGCCGTAGCGCAGCTTGCGGCTGAGGACCGACTTCATGACGAAAAAGACCATGATCAGGACGAACAGCAGGCCATCGATGCAGAAATGCCACCAGCCGAAGTTCCCGGTGACCTTGATCAGCCGGAAAGTCGCGGCATCCAGGCTGAAGATCCACGGAATGAACGCCAGCACCGAGAACCCGAGCGCCAGGTTGCGCTCCGAGACGGCGGGCAGCTGATGGCGCTGCATCGGCTCGCGGATCACCAGAGCGGCGATCAGAATGGGCAGCGCCGCTGCGGCGGCACCCAGCGCCAGCTGCTCCGCGCTGATCATGCCGACGGCCCAGAGCATGAACCCGAGGACGCCGGCGACGAAGCTGAGGCCGAAGAAGGTCATGGTCTTCGCGAAGGCGAGCGCGCTGACCCGTTCCTCGTCGGTGGTCAGCTCGTGATACTTGCGCCTTCCCTGGATGAGCGTCGCCAGCCCGAAGAAGGCAATGGCGAGCAGCACGATCAGCCAGAAATCGATGACTACTCCAGGTCGCGGATGGTGATGGCCGGCCGGTCTTTCTTGATCGTGGCATGAAGCATCGAGTACTCGGGCACCTCGACCCAGGCGGCGGTATCGCGAGTGAGGGGCTCGGAGGCTACCAATATGGACGTGGCGTTGTCGGAGCCGCCGGTCATCTGCCATTCGCCGTCGTGCAGGCCGTAGTCGCGGCCGGCGGTGTACCAGAGCGACAGGTAGCTGAGGTTGGCTTCGTGAAGGCGCGTGGCGTCGTCGGTGGGGAAGCAGCCGAAGTCGAAGCAGTAGCGCACGGCGGCGAGCTGGCTGCCATCGGCGATGAAGAGGTTGAGCGAGGATGAGATGGCGATGCCGAGCTTCTTGCGCGCGTCGCGGAGGATGCCGAGGGTGCGCTCGACCGCCTTGGCGAGCTCGTCGGCGCTCGGGCGGCGGTAGGGGTCGGGGAGTTGGGAGACGATCAGCGCGTAGACCCACTCGCTGTCGGTGGTGCCGTGGATCTGGGAGAGAAATGCAGGTTTGACGGAAGGAGAAAGCAAAGGCTTCATTTCGGCGAAGCGCGCCAGGTCGCCGTTGTGCGCCATCACCAGCGGCACGTTCTTGAAATGGAACGGATGGCAGTTCTGCAGCGAGATCTCGACGCGCGTGTGGTAGGCCACGCCTCTGACGTGAGCGAGCAGGCAGCCCGCGCGGATTTTCTCGGCGAGGTTCTTGAGGTTGCGGTCGAAGACCGGCAGGGACTGGGAGTAGTAGGAGTAGGGCAGCTCGGGGCTGGGGCTCGCCGGGTCCCAGGCGCGCAGGCCGAAGCCGGCGAGGTTCAGCATGTTCAACATCCTGGGCATGGTCGACTGCCGCACCAGCGCGGAGTCGGGCTGGTAGAGGAAGTTGTCCAGCAGCACGGGCTCGCCGAGGTAGAGCAGCGCGCGGCACATAGCTCAGGCCTTATGCTTCATGCTTGCAGTCTACCTTGGAGAGCAACAATGGCACTTGCGTCCAGGTCTGCCGCCGCGATCGCCCTTATGGTGCTGGCGCTGCCGGCGCGCGGGGAGGTCGTGACGCTGCTTTGCCAGAACCGCGAGCAGCAAAGCTCGTTCACCCTCCGGATCGACTACGACCGGAAAATGGTCGCCGAAGTGAATTCCGACGGCAGCTCGAGGAACCTTGTGCCGGCGAAGATCACCGAGGGGGACATCACGTGGGACCACGTGTTCCAGAACGTGGAAGTGTTCAAGGGCAGGTTCGGGCGCTTCCGCTTTTCGGGGTCGGTGAATCGGCTGTCCGGCCAGGGACGCGTCACCTACTGGCGCATGGACACGGAGCAGCCGGCGTGGACCGTGACCGGCCTTTGCGGCCGTGCGGCGCAGAAGTTCTGACCGTGAACGTCATCACGCACTTGCTGGCGCCGGATGGCTCGATCCCGAACCATCCGCGCTGGCCGCTGCTGATCTATCCAGGGGTCCTCGGCAAGGAAATTACTCCAGAAGCTTTCGAAGACTTGTTCACGCGCAACCGCTGGCCGGCGGCGTGGCGCAACGGCGTGCATCCGTTCCATCACTTCCACGCCGATGGCCACGAAGCGCTGGGTGTCTATTCGGGAGAGGTGACGGTGCAATTCGGCGGCGACGCCGGCGTCACCGTAACGGCCAGGCCGGGCGACGTGATCGTGCTACCGGCGGGCACCGGGCACAAGAAGCTGTCGTCGAAGGGGAGCCTCGGCGTGGTCGGTGCGTACCCGGAGGGAAGCAACCCGGGCACAGTGACGGTCGGGCGCTTCTTCAAGGAAACCAAGGCGATCGTCGCCCGCGTGCCGCTGCCGGCGGCGGACCCGGTGTGCGGCGCGGGCGGGCCGCTCTTCGACTACTGGAAGTAGAACCTAGTCGGCCTTGATGCCGGCCTGGTCCACGACGCGCCGCCACTTGGCGATGTCGGCGCGGATGATGGCGGCAAATTCCTGCGGCGTGTTGCCGACCGGCTCGCCGCCGAGCGCGTCGATGCGCGCGCGCAGTTCCTCAGTCTGCAGGATGCGCGCCACTTCGTCGCGCGTCTTGGCGATCACCTCGGCGGGCGTGCCTGCCGGCGCGATCAGGCCGAACCAGGCCACGGTCTCGAAGCCCTTCAGCCCCGCTTCGCTCACGGTCGGCAGATCGGGCACGAACTTGGAGCGGGTGAGCGTGGTCACCGCGAGCGCCTTGATGCGGCCGGCCTTGATGTGGCCCATCGCCGGCGGCAGGTTGCCCATGAACATGACGACGTTGCCTGCGATGAGATCGGTGAGCGCGAGCGTCGCGCCTTTGTACGGGATGTGCACGATGTCGACGCCGGCCATGCTCTTGAAGAGCTCCGCGGAGAGATGCGCCGAGCTGCCGTTGCCGCCCGAGCCGTAGCTGTACTTGCCCGGATTCTTCTTCAGCAGCGCGATAAGCTCGGCGACGCTGTTGACGCCGAGCGACGGGCTCACCACCAGGGCGTTCGGCGCGCGCATGATCTGCGTGATCGGCGCGAAGTCCTTCTCCAGGTCGTAGGGCAGGTTGCGGTACAGACCGCCATTGATGCCGTGCGAGCCGGCGTTGGCCATGATCCAGGTGTAGCCGTCGGGCGCGGCCTTCGCCGCCGCCTCGGTGCCGATGCGCCCGCCGGCGCCGGTGCGGTTGTCGACCACGATCTGCTGGCCC
This sequence comes from uncultured Enterobacteriaceae bacterium, assembly GCA_964576525.1. GTDB lineage: Bacteria > Pseudomonadota > Gammaproteobacteria > Burkholderiales > SG8-39 > SCGC-AG-212-J23. The sequence goes on along the minus strand of CAZNVH010000086.1, from coordinate 9,671 downwards.
CAGGCGGCGGCGAGCTTCTCGCCCACCAGGCGCGCCATCACGTCCGAGCCGTCGCCCGGCGGGCTCGGCACGATGACGCGGATGGGCTTCGCGGGGAACGATTGCGCGGCCGCGAGGGGCGCGAGCAGCGCGGCGAGTATGAAAAGCAGTGTCCTCATGAAGCTTCTCCCTTGATGTCGAACGGCGCGGGCAGCGCCGCGCTTCCTGCGGCCGGCGCTTCCAGCCCCGGCGCGATCTCGTAGAAGCGCGGCGTCTCGCCGTGCTGGTATTCGAGCCGCTCGCTGCTGTCCAGCGCGGCGCTCAGGTGCACGCTGTGCGCGTGGCACACTGGGCCGCTCGGATTGTGCAACGAAATGGCGCAGCCGTGGCGCGCGGCGAGCGCGGCGATGCGCAGGCACTCGGCCAGCCCGCCGGCGTACTTCACGTCGGGCATCACTACGTCGTACAGCCCCTGCTCGAGGAGCGGGCGAAAGCGTTCGGCGCCGATGAACAGCTCCGCACCCGCGAGGCGCATGCCGGCGGCGTTCGCCTTGCCGCGCAGGCGCTTGATCGCGGGATAGTTCTCGGGCGTCTCGGGAATCGGGCACTCGAACCAGGTGACCCCCAGGCGCGCGCATTCGGCGAGCGCCTCGTCGGCCTTCGCCGCGTCGAAGCGCCAATGGCAATCGACCTGCAGCTCGGCGCGCCCGGCGATCGCCTCCGCGGCGGCGGCGATGCGCGCGTAGCCTTCCTGCAGGTTGTCGAAGGGTGCGATCTTGACGGCACCGAAGCCGAGGGCAACGGCTTCTCGCGCGCGCTTCGCGAACCCCGCGGGGCTGCGGTCGGTCGTGCCGCGGTTGATGTTGGCGTAGAGCGCCACGCGCTGGCGCTTCGCGCCGCCGAGAAGCTCGGCGAGCGGCCGGCCGGCCCGGCGGGCCTTCAGGTCCCAGGTGGCCTGCTCGATCGCGCTGAAGGCCGCGGCCCCCACGAGATCGTCGGGTATCCGCGTGCCGCCGTTAAACGATTCGATCGCCTTGGCGACCTCCGCGGCGCGGCCTTCCAGGCTGCCTTCGCCCCAGCCCACGAGGCCGTCGTCGTCCGTCGCGCGGGCAAACACCCAGGTGGTGCGCGGCGTGACGCGCGCCGCGATCGCGGCAAGCTTCACTTCTTCTGCTCGTCGGTCCTGTCGGTGGCGGGCGGCGGCGTGGGGGAGAGCGCGGCGATCTCGGCGCGCAGCTCGGCCGTCATGTCGATCTTCACCGAGTCGAGCGAGGCCTTGAGCTGATCGAGGCTGCGCGCGCCGATGATCGGCGCGGTGACCGCGGGATGCGCGCCCACCCAGGCGACCGCGGCGCTGATCGGGTGCCAGCCGCGCTGCTTGCAGAAGGCGACGAATTTCGCCGCCGTGTCGCGCATCCACTCGTCGCTGTAGCGCACGGCGTACATCTTGTTGGTGGTGTGGCGCCCCTGCGCGCCGGCCTGGAGGTAGCGGCCGGAAAGCAGGCCGCCCCCGGCGGGGCTGTAGGGAAAGACCGAAAGCCCGTTCGCCGCCGCCATCGGCAGGAGTTCGACCTCGGCCTGGCGCTTCACCAGGCTGTACATCGGCTGGATCGCCTGCAGCCGCGCCCAGCCGTTGCGCTCCTGGTGGCCGATCGCTGCCTGGGTCTGCCACGCCGAGTAGTTGCTGACTGCCGGGTAGAGCACCTTGCCCGAGCGCACCACGTCCTCGAGCGCGCGCATGTGCTCCTCGAGCGGCGTGAACGAGTCGTAGTGGTGCAGGTACAGAAGATCGACGCGGTCGGTGCCGAGGCGCTTCAGGCTCGCCTCGACCGCGCGGCGCACGTGGCGGCGGTTGGCGCCGCGCGCGTTGATGTCGGTCCCCATCGGGTTGAAGCACTTGGTGGCGATCACCAGGTCGTCGCGGCTGCCGCGGATCAGCTCGCTCAGGACTTCCTCGGAGCGGCCGTTGTTGTACTGGTCGGCGGTGTCGATGAAGTTGATGCCGGCGTCGCGCGCGGCGCGGAACATGCGCGCCGCCTCGGCGGCGTCGGCGTCGCCGCCGAAGGCCATCGTGCCGAGGCACAGCTCCGAGACCTGCACGCCGCTGCGTCCGAGGACTTTGTATTTCATCGGGCAAGTCTACCTTGCGGGCACCTCGAAGGACCGCGGCGCTTCGCCGCGCTGGTGGATCTCCCACATGCGCTGGTAGGCGGCCTCGAAGCTCCTGCAGGAACGCTCGCTATCGAACAGCGGCCGCGTCAGCCGGTGGCGGGCGAGCTTCGCGCGGGCCGCCGCGAGCGCCTCCTTGTCGCGCGCGAGCTCGAGCGCCAGCGCCTCGTAGTCCGCCAGGCTCTCGGTGATCAGTTCCGGCAGCCCGATGGCGCCGAGCAGGCTCGCGGCGACGCGGCCGGCGAACGTCGTTCCCCTGCAGGTCAGCACCGGCAGCCCGGCCCACAGCGCGTCGGTTGCAGTGGTGTGCGCGTTGTAGGGCAGCGTGTCGAGGAACAGATCCGCCTGCCGGTGGCGGGCGAGGTGTTCGGCGAGCGGCAGGCGCGGCGCGAACACCAGGCGCGCGGGATCGATGCCTTTCTCGCGCGCGCTTTCCCGCAGGTTGCGCGTCGCCGCGGCGTTGTTCTCGAGCAGCCAGAGCACGCTGCCCGGCTGCGCCGCGAGCAGCCGCATCCAGACCGCGAACAGCCGCGGCGTCAGCTTCCAGGCATTGTTGAAGCAGCAGAACACGAACGCGTCCCCGGGCAGCCCGAGTTCGCTGCGTGGCGGCGTGCGCTCGGCGATGGTTACGGTCGAGTCGTTCACCCAGTAGCTTTCGGGCAGGAGCGCGACCTGCGGATAGAACTGCCGCTCGGGCGGCGGAATCACCACGCCGTCGGCCAGCACGTAGTCGATGTAGCTCGCCGCGACCGGTCCGGGATAGCCCATGTAGGTGGCCTGCAGCGGCGCCGGCCGCCAGGCGAGGAGCGCCATGCGCGAGTTGGCGGTATGGCCCTTGAGGTCGACCGCGATGTCGACCTGCATCTCGCGCAGCAGGCGGGCGGCCTGCGCATCGCTCATCGCGGCGACGTCGACGAACCGGTCGAAGGCGCGCTCGAGCCGCCGGCGCGCCGCGCTGCCGTCGTCCGGGCCGTAGGAGACGCCGATCACCTCGAAGCGCGCGCGGTCGTGCAGCTCGAAATGCCGCGTCATCACCTGTGCCGTCGCGTGCTGGTGGAAGTCGGCCGACAGGTACGCCAGCCGCAGGCGCGGATGCGAGCTGCGCGTGCCGCGCCAGAGCGGCTCGCGCGCCTCGCCGCCGCTCTCGCGCAGGTGCAGCTCCGCGCACTGGCGCTGCTCGGACGGCGAATCCGACACCGCGAGCAGCGTGAAGGGCGCCGCCGGCACCCGGCCCTCGCGCACCTGCGCGCGCAGCGCCGCGATGCGCGGCTCGAGCTCGCGCCAGTCGCAGGCGAAAAGCTCCGACCAGACCTGCGCCCCAAGGGCATAGGGGAGTTGCGGCTCGAGCGCGGTCGCGCGGCCGAAGCTGGCGGTGGCCTCCTCGTAGCGGCGCAGCGAGTGCAGCACCAGGCCGAGATTCATGTGGGCGTCCGCCGACTCCGGCTGCGCCGCCACCCCGCTTTGCAGGTACGGCAGAGCCTCCGCGTCGCGGCCGAGGGCGCGCAGCGCATTGCCGGTGTTGTTGCTGGCTTCGCCGTGCGCTCCGTCAAGGCGCAGGGCGGCGAGGAACTCAGCGAGCGCTTCCTCATTGCGCGACTGGCTCGCCAGCGCCACGCCGAGGGTGTTGTGGGCGTTCGCGGAATCCGGGTAGGCCTGCGTTTCGCGCCGCAGCGCCGCCTCGGCGCGCGCGGCGTCGCCGAGCGCGAGGTGACAGTGCCCCAGCCGGTAGCCGACGCCGCGGCGCTGCAGCCGGGCTGCGGCGTCGCTCAGCGGGCTGAGTGCTTCCTGGAAGCGGCCCTCGAACAGCAGCGTGCTGCCGAGCAGGTACAACGCTTCGCCGTCCGCCGGCGCGCGCGCCAGCACCTCGCGCGCTGCGGCCTCGGCGAAGCGGAAGTCGTTACGCTCGAGGGCGTCCCACGCCGCCTGCATGCTCACGCGCGATTTTCGCATCCCGGCCGCTTGACCGCAGTCAAGAAGGCCGCCTGCGCCGTCGCCGATAATAGGATTTCGCATGAGAACCAAGGTCCGCTCGACCCCCAAAGGCCGTTTCGTCGATCCCAAGGCCGTGGAGGACGTGCAGGCGCTTCTGGGCGGCGAGCCGCGGCGTCGCGACCTGCTGATCGAGCACCTGCACCGGATCAACGACCGCTACGGCCATCTCTCGGCCGCGCACCTCGCTGCGCTGGCGCAGGAGATGAAGCTCTCGCAGACCGAGGTCTACGAGGTGGCGACCTTCTACCACCACTTCGTCGTGGTGAAGGAGGGCGAGACCCCGCCACCGCTGTTGACGGTCCGGGTTTGCGATTCAATTTCCTGTGAGCTCGCAGGGGCGCAGGACCTGTTGAAAAAACTTTCTTTTAACAATGCCAGAGTCATCCCTGCCCCCTGTGTCGGGCGCTGCGAAGTCGCTCCCTGCGTGGTGGTGGGACAAAACCCAATAGGCAATGCAACCGTTGAAGCGGTGCAAAGCGCGGTTTCATCCAGGAAAACGGCCTGCGAGAAGACCAGGTACATCGACATCGCGGCGTACCGGAAGCAGGGCGGCTACAAGCTGATCGCCGACTGCCTTGCCGGCAAGCACACGCGCGACGCGATCACCAAGATCATGGAGGACTCGGCGCTGCGCGGCCTCGGCGGCGCCGGCTTCCCCACCGGCCGCAAGTGGCGCATCGTCGCCGCCGAGCCCGAGCCGCGCCTGATGGCGGTGAACATCGACGAGGGCGAGCCCGGCACCTTCAAGGACCGCTGGTACCTGGAGCGCGACCCGCACCGCTTCCTCGAAGGCATGCTGGTCGCTGCGTGGTGCTCTGGGGTTGGCGAGATCTACATCTACCTGCGGGATGAATACGCAGGGTGCCGCTCGATCCTGGAAAAAGAACTTTCCAAACTGAAAAGCCAAGCTTCATTTCCTCTGCCCCCCATCCACCTGCGCCGCGGCGCCGGCGCCTACATCTGCGGCGAGGAGTCGGCGATGATCGAGTCGATCGAGGGCAAGCGCGGCATGCCGCGCCTGCGCCCGCCGTACGTCGCGCAGGTGGGCCTGTTCGGCTATCCGACGCTCGAGCACAACATGGAGACGGTGCACTGGGTGCGCGAGATCGTGGAAAAGGGCGCGCAGTGGTTCGCCTCGCAGGGTCGCAACGGCCGCAAGGGCCTGCGCTCGTTCTCGGTGTCGGGCCGGGTGAAGAAGCCCGGCATGCACCTCGCTCCGGCGGGCGTCACGGTAAAGGAATTGATCGAGGAATTCTGCGGCGGGATGCTGGAGGGGCACGAGTTCTACGGCTACCTGCCGGGCGGCGCCTCGGGCGGCATCCTGCCCGCCTCGAAGGGCGACCTGCCGTTGGATTTCGACACCCTGCAGCCGCACGGCTGCTTCATCGGCTCCGCGGCGATCGTGATTTTTTCAAGCCAGGACAAGGCAAGAAAAGCGGCGCTCAACCTGATGAAGTTCTTCCATGACGAGTCCTGCGGGCAGTGCACCCCCTGCCGGGTGGGCACCGCGAAGGCGGCGGCGCTCATGCAAGCGGGCAAGTGGGACCAGCCGTTGCTGGCGGAGCTTTCTCAGGCGATGATGGATGCCTCGATCTGCGGGCTCGGGCAGGCGGCGCCCAATCCCGCGTTGAGCGTGATGAAGTATTTCCCGCAAGAGATAGAGGGATAGGCGTTCATGGAACGAGTAACGACCCAGCAGCTGGCGATGATGCCGATCGAGTTCAAGTTGAACGGCAGGACGGTGATCGGCCGCCCCGACGAGACCCTGATCGAGTGCGCGAAGAAGAACGGCGTCGAGATCCCGCACCTGTGCTACAAGCCCGGCCTGCGCCCCGACGGCAACTGCCGCGCCTGCGTGGTCGAGATCAAGGGCGAGCGCGCGCTCGCGCCCTCCTGCTGCCGCTTCCCCAAGGAGGGGATGGAGGTCACCACCGACAACCCCCGCTCGGTGCTGTCGCAGAAAATGATTCTGGAATTGCTCCTGTCGGACATGCCCGAGCGCGAATACACCCTCAACAACGAGGTCGATGTCTGGGCGAGGAAGATGAACATGGGCAAGCCCAGGTTCGCCTCCCGCAAGCAGCCCCGGGCGGACCTGTCGCACCCCGGCATCGCGGTGAACCTCGACGCCTGCATCCAGTGCACGCGCTGCCTGCGCGCCTGCCGCGAAGAGCAGGTGAACGACGTCATCGGCTACGCGTTCCGGGGCGAGCACTCGAAGATCGTGTTCGACATGGACGACCCGATGGGCGAGTCCACCTGCGTCGCCTGCGGCGAATGCGTGCAGGCCTGCCCGACCGGCGCGCTGATGCCGGCGCGCGAGGCCGGCCTGAAGACCATCGACAAGACCGTGGACTCGGTGTGCCCGTTCTGCGGCGTCGGCTGCCTGCTCACCTACCACGTGAAGCAGAACGTGATCCAGTTCGTCAACGGCAAGGACGGCCCGTCGAACCACAACCGCCTGTGCGTCAAGGGCCGCTACGGCTTCGACTACGCCAATCATCCGCAACGCCTTACGCAGCCCTTGATCAGAAAATCAGGCGTAAAAAAGGGAGCCAAGTTGGTCGTCGATCCCGGCGACTGGTCGGAGGTGTTCCGGGAAGCGACGTGGGACGAGGCGCTGGATTTCGCCGCCAAAGGCCTGCTGAAGCTCAAGCAGGAAGATCCCTATTCCCTGGCGGGCTTCGGCTCGGCCAAGGGCTCGAACGAGGAGGCCTACCTGTTCCAGAAGCTGGTGCGCACCGGCTTCGGCACCAACAACGTCGATCACTGCACGCGCCTGTGCCACGCCTCCTCGGTAGTGGCGCTGCTCGAAGGCATCGGCTCGGGCGCGGTGTCCAACCAGGTGAACGACGTGGCGAACGCCGAGCTGATCTTCGTCATCGGCGCGAACCCGACCTCGAACCACCCGGTGGCGGCGACCTGGATGAAGAACGCGGCGAAGCGCGGCGCCAAGCTGGTCCTCGCCGACCCGCGGCGCAACGACCTCGCGCGCCACGCCTGGCGCTACCTGCAGTTCAAGCCCGACACCGACGTCGCGCTGCTGAACGCGATGATCCACACGATCATCGACGAGGGTCTGGTCGATGAAAAGTTCGTTGCGGATAGAACCAGCGGGTTCGACGCGCTGAAAGAGAATGCGAAAAACTTCTCCCCGGAGAAGATGGCGCCGGTCTGCGGCATCCCGGCCGGGATAATCCGCGAGGTGGCGCGCGCTTTCGCCACGTCCAAAGCCTCGATGATCCTGTGGGGCATGGGCATCTCGCAGCACGTCCACGGCACCGACAACGCGCGCTGCCTGATCGCGCTTTGCCTGATGACCGGCCAGGTCGGCAAGCCCGGCAGCGGGCTGCACCCGCTGCGCGGCCAGAACAACGTGCAGGGCGCCTCGGACTCGGGCCTGATCCCGATGATGTACCCCGACTACCAGCGCGTGGCGACGCCCGAGGCGCAGAAGCGCTTCGAGAAGATCTGGGGCACCGCGCTCGATCCCAAGCCCGGCCTGACGGTGGTCGAGATCATGAACGCGGCCTACGATGGCAAGATCCGCGGCATGTACGTGATGGGCGAGAACCCGGCGATGTCGGACCCGGACGTCGACCACGCGCGCGCCGGCATGGCGAAGCTCGAGCACCTGGTGGTGCAGGACATCTTCCTCACCGAGACCTGCTACCTCGCCGACGTGGTGTTGCCGGCCACCGCCTGGCCGGAGAAGGACGGCACCGTCACCAACACCGACCGCATGGTGCAGCTCGGCAGGAAGGCGGTGGAGCCGCCCGGCGAGGCGCGCGCCGACCTGTGGATCATCGTGGAACTGGCGAAGAGACTGGGTTTGTCCTGGAATTATTCTCATCCGAAGGAAGTTTTCGACGAGATGAGAACCTGCATGGATTCCATCAAGGGCATCACCTGGGAGCGCCTGGAGCGCGACTCCTCGGTGACCTATCCCTGCGAGAACGAGGGCGACCCGGGCACGCCGGTGGTGTTCACCGACGTGTTCCCGACCGCCACCGGGCGCGCCAAGTTCGTGCCCGCGGACCTGATCCGCGCCGACGAGCGGCCCGACGCGCAATACCCGATGGTGCTGATCACCGGCCGGCAGCTCGAGCACTGGCACACGGGCGCGATGACGCGCCGCGCGGCGGTGCTGGATGCCATCGAGCCGGAACCGACGGTTTCCATGCACCCGTTGGATCTGGATGAGATTCGCGCAAAGCCGGGCGACGTGATCACCGTCGAGTCCCGGCGCGGAAAAATCTCGCTGTATGCAAGAGCCGATGACGGCACCCCCCGCGGCTCGGTGTTCATCCCATTCGCGTACTACGAGGCGGCGGCTAACATGCTCACCAACCCGGCGCTCGACCCGTTCGGCAAGATCCCGGAGTTCAAGTACTGCGCGGTGAAGGTGAGCTGCGGCGGCACGCGGCCGGGCGATCCCGGCTACGGCAAGGGACGCAGCCGCGAGGAGCTCTACGGCAAATGAAGATCCTGGTCGCAGTCGACGGCTCGAAGGGCTCGCTGCAGGCGGTGCAGCTGCTGGTCGACCACCGCGACTGGTACCGCGAGCGGCCCGACGTCGAGCTGGTTACGGTGCACCTGCCGGTGCCGAAGGTGGCGCACCTGGGCAAGGGCCAGCTGGACAAGTACTACGCCGAGGAGGGCGCGGCGATGCTCGCGCCGGCAAAGAAGAAACTCGACGCCGCGCGCATCCCGTACCAGGCGCGCGTGCTGGTCGGCCCGGTGGCCGAGAGCATCGTCAAGCACGCCAGGGACAAGCGCTGCGACGTCATCTACATCGGCACGCGCGGCATGAGCGAGCTCGGCAAGGCGCTGGTCGGATCGATCGCCACCAAGGTGCTGCACATCTCGGACATCCCGGTTCTGCTGGTCAAGTAGGCTTGAACGAATAAATCATTTGGGGGGAAAGGCATGCCGTCGGACATCGAAATCGCTCAGGCCGCCAGGCTGCAGCGCATCAACAAGGTGGCGCAGGAAAAGCTCGGCATCGCCGAGGAGCACCTCGAGCCCTACGGGCACTACAAGGCCAAGGTCTCGCTCAAGTACCTCGACACCCTGAAGGGGAAGAAGGACGGCAAGCTGATCCTGGTGACGGCGATGACGCCCACCCCGGCGGGCGAAGGAAAAACCACGACCACGGTGGGACTTGGCGACGCGCTCAACCACATCGGCAAGAAGGCGGCGATCTGCCTGCGCGAGCCCTCGCTCGGGCCGGTGTTCGGCGTCAAGGGCGGCGCCGCCGGCGGCGGCTACGCGCAAGTGGTGCCGATGGAGGACATCAACCTGCACTTCACCGGTGATTTCAGCGCCATCGGCCTTGCCAACAACCTGCTCGCGGCGGCGATCGACAACCATATCCACCACGGCAACGAGCTTGGGCTGGACGTGCGGCGCATCACCTGGAAGCGCGTGATGGACATGAACGACCGCGCGTTGCGCGATATCTCCGTCGCGCTCGGCGGCCCGGGCAACGGCTATCCGCGCCAGGACGTCTTCGACATCGTGGTCGCGTC
>CAZNVH010000085.1:0-14204 GCA_964576525.1 uncultured Enterobacteriaceae bacterium | reverse complement strand
CGGCGCCTGCCAGCCGCCGAAGAACATCACCACGGTCAGCGCGGCTATCAGGATCATGTTCATGTACTCGGCCATGAAGAACAGCGCGAAGGTCATGCCCGAGTACTCGACCATGTGGCCGGCGACGATCTCGGATTCGCCCTCGACCACGTCGAACGGCGCGCGGTTGGTCTCGGCCACGCCGCTGACGAAGTAGACCACCAGCATCGGCGCGAGCGGCAGCCAGTTCCACGACAGAAAGTTCAGGCCCTTGCCGGCGAAAGTGCCCCGGCCCTGCCCGTTGACGATGTCCGACAGGTTCAGGCTGCCCGAGACCATCAGCACCACCACCAGGGCGAAGCCCATCGCCAGCTCGTAGGACACCATCTGCGCGGCCGAGCGCATCGCGCCGAGGAAGGCGTACTTGGAGTTCGACGCCCAGCCGGCGACGATCACGCCGTACACGCCGAGCGAGGACAGCGCCATGATGTACAGGAGACCGGCGTTGATGTCGGCGAGCACCACCTCGGGGGCGAACGGGATCACCGCCCAGGCGGCGACCGCCGGCATGATCATCAGGACCGGCGCCAGCAGGAACAGCGCCTTGTTGGCGTTGGCCGGAAGGATGATTTCCTTGAACAGCAGCTTGATGCCGTCGGCGATCGGCTGCAGCAGGCCCATCGGGCCGACGCGGTTCGGGCCGATGCGGATCTGGATCCAGCCGATCAGCTTCCTCTCCCACAGCGTCAGGTAGGCCACCGACAGCATCAGCGGCACCAGGATGGCGACGATGTAGGCGAGATTGGTGGCCGTGAGCCACAGCATTTCCATCTACGCCGCCCTCCCCGCCGCGGCCTTCTCCAGCGTCAGCGCGCCGAACATCGCGCCCACCCCCGCGGTCGAGGCATGCCCCGCGGCGATGCGCACGCAGCCGTCGGGCAGCTTGTCGTCCAGCGCCGCCGTCAGTTTGACCGCCGCGTTCACCAGCACCGGCTGCCCCGCGGCCACGCCGAGCTTCGCCATCAGCCTCGAGTTGAGCCAGGCGCGCGGCGGCCGCGCGTCGCGGGTCTTCTGCAGCGGCGGCGAGCGCCGCACCAGCGGGTCGGCGAAGTAGATCGGCACGTCCGCGATGCGTTGGACGCCCTGGGGGGTTTCGGGATCTGGTTTCACTTCAAGATCGATCTTGTTCGACAGGAGCGCCGCGAGATCCCTGCCTGCAAGGCACGCCGTCCGCAGCTCCTCGAGGGTCTCGAATTCGAAGCCCGGCCGGCCGAGCAGGCTGCCGAGCACGCGCAGCACCTTCCAGCCCGGGCGCGCGTCGCCCAGCGGGTTGACGGTGGCGTGGAAGCTCTGCAGGCGGCCTTCGGTGCTGACGAAGCTGCCCGCGGTTTCGGTGAACGGCGCGATCGGCAGCAGCACGTCGGCGTAGTCGAGGCCGGTCCTGAAGGCCGTCAGGCTGACCACCAGGTCGGCGGCGTTCAGCGCCTTGAGCGCCGCCTGCGGGTCGGCGCAGTCAAGCTCCGGCTCGACGTTCAGCAGCACCAGGTTCTTCTTGCCCAGCACCGTGGCGACGTTGCCGCCGGCGGGCAGGCCGGCGAGGTAGCCGCCCACCGAGTTGGCGGCTTCGCCGAGGAATCCGACTTTCACGCCGAGCGCCTGAGCCGCGGCATGGATCTGCGCCGCCTGCGGGTGCTGCTGGGCGAAGTTTCCGAGGAGGACCGCGGCGTTTTTTCCCGACGCCAGGGTTTCCTTGAAGGAAGAAATCGCATCGACGATTTCGGACGGAGAAACAACCCTCTTGCTCCTGACGGGCATCAGCCAGTCGTCGTCCACCGAGTGCAGCATGTGGATCTGCGTGCCGCGCTTCGCCGCCTGGCGCAGGCGGTGCGCGATCAGCGGATGGTCCTTGCGCAGGAAGGAACCGACCACCAGGACGCGGTCGAGCTTCTGCAGCTCGGCGATCGGCATGCCGAGCCAGGGAATCCCGGCGCGCTTGCCGTCGGCCGAGAAGTCCGAGTGGCGCAGGCGGAAGTCCGCGGCCGCGCCGAGCTTTCCCGCCAGGAACAGCTCTTCCAGCGTGGCATGCGGCGAGGCCAGCACGCCTACATCCTTCCCCTGAAGTTTTTCTTTTGTAAGGTCGAGGGCTTGTTGCCAGTCGACCTCCTCCCAGGCGCCGTTGCGCTTGACCATCGGGCGCTGCAGCCGGTCGGGCGCGTTCAGGCCCTCGTAGGAGAAGCGGTCCTTGTCGGACAGCCAGCACTCGTTGACCGCTTCGTTCTCGAGCGGCAGCACGCGCATGACGCGGTTCTGCTTCACCTGCACCATCAGATTGGAGCCCAGGCCGTCGTGCGGCGACACCGACTTGCGGCGCGACAGCTCCCAGGTGCGCGCGCTGTAGCGGAACGGCTCCGAGGTGAGCGCGCCCACCGGGCACAGGTCGATCATGTTGCCCGACAGCTCGGAGTCCACCGCCTTGCCGACGAAGGACACGATCTCGGCGTGCTCGCTGCGCCCGATCATGCCGAGCTCCATCACCCCGCCGATCTCCTGCCCGAAGCGCACGCAGCGCGTGCACTGGATGCAGCGGCTCATCTCTTCGGCCGCCACCAGGGGACCCAGTTCTTTTCGCAAAACGACTCTTTTCTCCTCGGTGTAGCGCGAGTTGCTGGCCCCGTAGCCCACCGCCAGGTCCTGCAGCTGGCACTCGCCGCCCTGGTCGCAGATCGGGCAGTCGAGCGGATGGTTGATCAGCAGGAACTCCATCACCCCGTTCTGCGCGGCCTTCGCCGCCTTGGAGTGGGTCCAGACCTTCATGCCGTCGGTCACCGGCGTGGCGCAGGCCGGCATCGGCTTGGGCGCCTTCTCGATCTCGACCAGGCACATGCGGCAGTTGGCGGCGATCGACAGCTTCTTGTGGTAGCAGAAGTGCGGCACGTAGGCGCCGCGCTTGTTGGTGGCGTCCATCACGGTCGAGCCGTGCGCCACCTCCACTTCGACGCCGTCGACGATGATTTTCAGCATCTACGCCGCCTGTTTCATGGACGGCCGCTGCGCGCCGCTGCGGCCCCACTTGGGCTCGATCATGCCCGGCAAACAGGATTTATTTTGAATATGAAAAACAAATTCATCCTGGAAGTGCTTGATGAAGCTCTTCACCGGCAGCGCCGCGGCGTCGCCCAGCGCGCAGATGGTGCGCCCGGCGATGTTGTCGGAGACGTTGTCGAGGAGCGCCAGGTCCTCGATGCGGCCGAGCCCGTTCTCGATGCGGTTCACCACGCGGTACAGCCAGCCGGTGCCCTCGCGGCAGGGCGTGCACTGGCCGCAGGATTCCTCGAAGTAGAAGTACGACAGCCGCTCGAGCGCGCGCACCATGCAGGTGCGCTCGTCCATGACGATCACCGCGCCCGAGCCGAGCATCGATCCGGCCTTGGCGATCGAGTCGTAGTCCATGTCGGTCTTCATCATGGTCGCCGCCGGCAGCACCGGCATCGACGAGCCGCCGGGGATCACCGCCTTGAGCTTGCCGCCGTTGCGCATGCCCCCCGCCATCTCCAGCAGCTTGGCGAACGGCGTGCCGAGCTTCACCTCGTAGTTGCCGGGGCGCGCGACATGGCCGGTGACCGAGAAGATCTTGGTGCCGCCGTTGTTCGGCTTGCCCAGGGCGAGAAAGGCGTCGCCGCCGTGGCGCACGATCCAGGGCACCGCGGCGAAGGTCTCCGTGTTGTTGATGGTGGTCGGCTTGCCGTACAGGCCGTAGCTCGCCGGGAACGGCGGCTTGAAGCGCGGCATGCCCTTCTTGCCCTCGAGCGACTCGAGCAGCGCGGTCTCCTCGCCGCAGATGTAGGCGCCGTAGCCCGGGTGCGCGTACATCTCGTAGCTGAACTCCGAGCCGAGGATGTTCTTGCCGAGGTAGCCCGCGGCGTACGCCTCCTTCAGGGCCTCCTCGTACAGCTCGTAGGTTTCCCAGATCTCGCCGTGGATGTAGTTGTAGCCCGCAGTTGCGGCCATCGCGTAGCCGGCGATGATCATTCCCTCGATGCAGGCGTGCGGGTTGTAGCGCAGCAGGTCGCGGTCCTTGCAGGTGCCCGGCTCGCCCTCGTCGGAGTTGCACACCACGTACTTCGCGCCCGGGAACTGGCGCGGCATGAACGACCACTTCAGCCCGGTCGGGAAGCCCGCGCCGCCGCGGCCGCGCAGGGCCGACTTCTTCAGGTCCGCGATCAGGTCTTCGGGCCTTATTTTTTCACTGAGGATCTTTTTCAACGCCGCATAGCCATCGCGCGCCTCGTAGTCCTTCAGGCGCCAGTTCTGGCCGTCCAGGCCTTTCATCAGGATCGCGTCGGGCCCGTAGTCGAGCATCACTTCAGTTCCTCGATGAGCTTGTCCAGCTTCTCGTGGGACATGCAGTCGAGCATCTTCTTGTTGTTCACCAGCAGCACCGGCGCCATGGCACAGGCGCCCATGCACTCGCCCTCCTTGAGGGTGAAGCGCCCGTCGGAGGTGGTCTCGTTGAAGTCGATGCCGAGCTTGCCGCGCAAATGGTCGGCGGCGTCGAGCGCGCCCTGCAGGCCGCACGGCAGGCAGGTGCACAGCGTGAGCTTGTGCCGCCCGGTCGGTTTCAGGTTGTACATGGTGTAGAAGCTCGCCACCTCGTACACCGCCACCGGCGCCATGCCGAGAACCTGCGCGACGTAGTCCAGGGTCTCGTTCGACAGCCAGCCCTTCTCGTCCTGCGCGATGATCAGCGCGCTCATCACCGCGGACTTCTTCTGCTCGGGCGGATACTTCGCGATTTCCCGATCAATGCGTTTCAATGAGTCCGTAGTCAGCATCAGCGATCGATCTCGCCAAAAACAATGTCCTGCGTGCCGATGATCGCCACCGCGTCGGCGATCATGTGGCCCCTGGCCATCTCGTCGAGCGAAGCGAGGTGCGGGAAGCCCGGGGCGCGGATCTTGAGCCGGTAGGGCTTGTTGGCGCCGTCGGAAATCAGGTAGATGCCGAACTCGCCCTTCGGCGCCTCCACCGCGGCGTACACCTCGCCTTCCGGCACGTGCATGCCCTCGGTGAACAGCTTGAAGTGGTGGATCAGCTCTTCCATGTTCAGCTTCATCTCGACGCGCGTGGGCGGCGCCACCTTGTGGTTGTCGACCATCACCGGCCCGGGGTTGTTGCGCAGCCAGTCGATGCACTGCTTGACGATGCGGTTCGACTGGCGGAACTCCTCCACGCGCACCAGGTAGCGGTCGTAGCAGTCGCCGTTCTTGCCCACCGGGATGTCGAACTCGACCTTGTCGTAGACCTCGTAGGGCTGCTTCTTGCGCAGGTCCCAGGCGATGCCGGAGCCGCGCAGCATCGGCCCGGTGAAGCCCAGCGCCAGCGCGCGCTCCGGCGAAACCACGCCGATGCCCACGGTGCGCTGCTTCCAGATGCGGTTCTCGGTCAGCAGGGTCTCGTAATCGTCGACGCACTTCGGGAAGCGCTGCGTGAAGTCCTCGAGGAAGTCGAGCAGCGAGCCCTGGCGGTTAGTGTTGAGTTTTTGAATTTCAGAACTATTTTTTATTTTTGAAACGGCATATTGCGGCATCGCGTCCGGCAGATCGCGGTACACCCCGCCCGGCCGGTAATACGCGGCGTGCATGCGCGCGCCCGACACTGCCTCGTACGCGTCCATCAGGTCCTCGCGCTCGCGGAAGCAGTACAGGAAGATGGTCATCGCGCCGATGTCCAGGCCGTGCGCGCCGAGCCACAGCAGGTGGTTCAGGATGCGCGTCACCTCGTCGAACATCACCCGGATGTACTGCGCGCGCTCGGGCGGCGTGACCCCGAGCAGCTTCTCGATCGCCAGGACGTAGGCGTGCTCGTTGCACATCATCGAGACGTAGTCGAGCCGGTCCATGTAGGGGAGCGACTGGATGAAGGTCTTGTGCTCGGCGAGCTTCTCGGTGGCGCGGTGCAGCAGGCCGATGTGCGGGTCGGCGCGCTGGATCACCTCGCCGTCGAGCTCGAGCACCAGGCGCAGCACGCCGTGCGCCGCCGGGTGCTGCGGGCCGAAGTTCAGCGTGTAGTTGCGGATCTCAGCCACTTTTTTCTTCGCCGTAGTGCTTTTCGCGCACGATCCTCGGCGTGACTTCCCGTGGATCGATCGTCACGGGCTGGTAGATCACGCGCTTCTGCTCCGGGTCGTAGCGCATCTCGACGTGCCCCGACAGCGGGAAATCCTTGCGGAACGGGTGGCCGACGAAGCCGTAGTCGGTGAGGAGGCGCCGCAGGTCGGGGTGCCCCTCGAACACGATGCCGAACAGGTCGAAGGCCTCACGCTCGAACCAGCCCGCCGCCGGCCACAGCTCGGTGAGCGAGGCGACGACCGGGAAGTCGTCTTCGGGGCAGAAGGTCCGCACGCGCAGCCGGACATTATTCTTGATGGACAACAAATGAACCACGACGGCAAACCGCGGACCTTCGCGCGGCCGGTCGCCGTAGGCGGCGTAGTCGACTCCGCACAGATCGATCAACTGCTCGAAGCCGCTGTTCTTCAGTCTTTCTGCAATGGATTTGAATTGAGAAGCAGGGCCTTCGACCGTGATCTCGCCGAGCCGCTCGACCGGGTTCAGGTCCTTGATCGAATCGAAAAGCTTCTGCAGCCGTGGCGTCATCGAGCAATCGTGTTGGTGCGCTTGATCTTGTTCTGCAGCTGGACGATGCCGTAGAGCAGCGCTTCCGCGGTCGGCGGGCAGCCCGGCACGTAGACGTCGACCGGGACGATGCGGTCGCAGCCGCGCACCACCGAGTAGGAGTAGTGGTAGTAGCCGCCGCCGTTGGCGCAGGATCCCATCGAGATCACCCAGCGCGGCTCGGCCATCTGGTCGTACACCTTGCGCAGCGCCGGCGCCATCTTGTTGCACAGCGTGCCGGCGACGATCATGACGTCGGACTGGCGCGGGCTCGGGCGGAACACGATGCCGAAGCGGTCGAGGTCGTAGCGCGCCGCGCCGGCGTGCATCATCTCCACCGCGCAGCAGGCGAGGCCGAAGGTCATCGGCCACAGCGACCCGGTGCGCGTCCAGTTCACCACCTTGTCTACCGTGGTGGTGACGAAGCCCTGTTGCAGGACGCCTTCTATTCCCATTCCAGGGCGCCTTTCATCCACTCATAGACGAATCCCACCGTCAGGATCGCCAGGAACAGCATCATGGAAAGGAAGCCGGCGAAGCCGATCTCGTTGATCACCGCCGCCCAGGGGAACAGGAAGGCGATCTCCAGGTCGAACAGGATGAACAGGATCGCCACCAGGTAGTAGCGCACGTCGAACTTCATGCGCGCGTCCTCGAAGGCCTCGAAGCCGCACTCGTAGGGCGAGAGCTTCTCCGGGTCCGGACGGCTGGGCCCGAGCAGCTTGCCCAGCGCGAGCGGCGCCACGCCGACGGCGAGACCCACCAGGATGAACAGCAGAATCGGAAAGTACTCTGCAAGCATAATCTTGGTGCCCACGAGCAGACTCGAACTGCTACGGCTTTTTAGGCCACCAGCCCCTCAAGCTGGCGTGTCTACCAATTTCACCACGTGGGCGAATCAGTCCGCGATTATCCCCCAAAAGGTCACTGCGGCACTTCCTTGCCCTTCGGCGCCGGCGGCTGCGGCGCGCCCTCGGGCGCGGCCGGTTTTTTCTCCTGCGGCGGCAGCTGTTTCGCAGCGTCCTGCTTCTTCACCGCGTCCATCACCCCGCCGCCCTCCGCCACCGGCCGGTGCTTGGTCGCGACGTAGGCCAGCGCCAGGCTGAGCAGGAAGAACAGCGTCGCCAACACCGCGGTGGTGCGCGACAGGAAATTCGCCGAGCCGGTGGCGCCGAACAGGCTGCTCGAGGCGCCGCCGCCGAAGCCCGAGCCCATGTCGGCGCCCTTGCCGTGCTGGAGCAGCACCAGGCCGATGATCGCCAGCGCCACGAGCACGTGCGCCACGATGAGGACATTGGTCCATAAGCTGCTCATATCGTCGCCTTTGCCGATGCTGCTTCCACGATTGCCAGAAAATCCCCTGCCACGAGCGAAGCCCCGCCGATCAAGCCGCCGTCGACGTCCGGCATGGCGAAAATCGCCGCCGCATTCTGCGGCTTGACGCTGCCCCCGTACAGGATCGGGGTGTCGGAAGATACTTTCTTTCTGAGAAAAGCGTGCACCGCCTGCGCCTGCTCGGGCGTCGCGGTGCGCCCGGTGCCGATCGCCCAGACCGGTTCGTAAGCCAGTACTGCCTTTTCAAGGGAATTCTTTTCCAAAACCACAGAAACCTGACGATCGACGACTTCCTCGGTGCGCCCGGCCTCGCGTTCTTCCAGCGTCTCGCCGACGCACAGGATCGGCGTCAGCCCCGCCCGCCGCGCCGCGGCGAACTTGGCGGCTGCCTGCGCATCGCCCTCACGGTAGATCTGCCTGCGCTCCGAATGCCCGACGATCACGTAGCGGCAGCCGAATTCGGCGAGCATCGCCGCGGAAACCTCACCGGTATGGGCGCCCTGCGCATGCTCACTCACGTTCTGCGCCCCCCATTCAAGTGCCGTGCCGCGCAGCCGCTCGGCCACCTGCTGCAAATACGGGAACGGCACGCAGACCGCGGCGCGCGCCGCTTTAGCCGACCGCGGAATTCCCTGCAGCAACGAATCGAGCAGCGCCTGGATCGAGGCCCGGCTGCCATGCATCTTCCAATTGCCGGCAACCAGCCGCACACGCGCCATGCCCATGAATTTTACCGTAAACTGCCCAGCGCAGTCTCAACCCGGAGGGGGAGATCATGAACAGAGTTCTAATCGCCGCGGCCGCGGCAAGCGCACTCGCGCTTTCGGCGGCGGCTCAAGCGCAGCAAAAGGTCCGCATCAATCTCGCCAGCGCGTTTCCGACCAGCCTGACGCTGATCGGCGAAGCGCCCGTCAAGCTGTCGCAGAAGCTCACGCGCCTCTCCGGCGGCACGCTCGACCTGCGCGTCAACGAGCCCGGCGCCCTGGTGCCGGCGCTGCAGGCGATCCAGGCCACCGGCACGGGCTCGGTCGACGCGGCATGGTCCAACGCCGGCTTCTTCGCCGCCACCGACACCGCGTTCAACATGTTCGCCTCGGTGCCGTTCGGCCCCGGCATCCCGGAATACCTCGCCTGGGTCCACCACGGCGGCGGCCTGCAGCTGTCGCGCGAGATGTTCGGCAAGCATGGCGTGCACAACATCCCCTGCGCCATCATCCCGCCCGAGGCCTCGGGCTGGTTCCGCAAGGAGATCAAGTCGGTGGAGGACCTGAAGGGCCTGAAGATGCGCTTCTTCGGCCTCGGCGCGCGCGCCATGAACAAGCTCGGCGTGGCGACGCAGCTGCTCGCGCCCGGCGACATCTTCCAGGCGCTGCAACTCGGCACCATCGACGCCACCGAGTTCTCGCTGCCGGTGATGGACCAGAAGTTCGGCTTCTACCAGGTGGCGAAGTTCTACTACTTCCCCGGCTGGCACCAGCAGGCGACCTTCCTCGAGTTCTACATCAACCAGAAGAAGTGGGCCTCGCTGTCGGACCAGCACAAGGCGATGATCGAGTCGGCCTGCGGCGATCTGACCAAGGACGTCATCGCGGAGGGCGAGGCCACGCAGTGGAAGGCGATGGCCGAGATGCGCGACAAGAACGGCGTGCAGCTCAAGAAATGGTCGCCCGAGATCATGGCCGCGCTCGAGAAGGCCTGGAACGAGGTGATCGTCGAGGAGTCCGCCAAGAGCGCGCAGTTCAAGCGCGTGTTCGAGTCGTACTCCAAATTCCGCGCCGACTACGCGATCTGGCGCGACCACGGCTACCTGAAGTAGAAAAGTGCTGCTGAAGACGGCGAACGCGCTCCACCGGTTCCTGGAGCGCATCGCCGAGGCGTCCGGCTGGCTGCTCATCGTCCTGATGGCGGTCACCTGCGTCGACGTCACGTTCCGCAAGTTCGGCGTCGTCGGCTTCCCGTACACCAAGTTCCAGGAGCTCGAGTGGCACCTGCACACGGCGATCTTCTCGCTGTGGCTGGGCTACAACTACGTGGTCAACGCGCACCCGCGCGTCGACTCCTACACCGACCTGCTCGGCTTCCGGCGCAAGGCCTGGATCGAGCTCGCCGGCTGCCTGGTGTTCGCCCTTCCCTACACCGCGGTGCTGCTGTGGTACGGCTGGGACTTCGTCCGGACCGCCTGGGTGTTCAACGAAAGCTCGGATGCGGCGCTCGGCCTGCCCTACCGCTGGATCATCAAGGGAATCATGTACGCCGGGTTCTGGCTGCTGCTCCTCGGCATCGTCAGCGTGCTGCTGCGCCTCATCGCCTGCCTCTTCTACCGCCAGGAGGCCGGCCTGAACATCGGCGCTTCGGCGTCGCAGGTGTAGATGTCCTGGTTCATCGACAACCTGGCGCTGATCATGTTCGTGGTGATGTTCGTCGTCATCTTCTGCGGCTACCCGGTGGCGTTCGTGCTCGGAGGCACCGCGCTTCTTTTCGCGACGATCGGCTGGGCCGCGGACGTGTTCCCGTTCATCGGCATGTCGAACATCATCCTGCGCATGTGGGGCGGCGTGGCGGCCGACCCGGTGCTGGTGTCGATCCCGATGTTCATCTTCATGGGCTCGATCCTGCAGAGGAGCGGCTCGGCCAAGGACATGCTCGGCGCCACCGAGATCCTGCTCAAGCGCGTCCCGGGCGGCCTGGCGGTGGCGGTGATGGTGATGGGCACCATCCTGGCCGCGCCGATCGGCGTCGTCGGGGCCGCCGTCGTGCTGCTGTCGGTCATCGCGCTGCCGCAGCTGCTCGCGGCGGGCTACAACAAGGAGCTCGCGCTCGGCACCGTGGCCTCCGCCGGCACGCTCGGCATCCTGATCCCGCCGGCGATCATGCTGGTGGTGATGGCCGAGATGCTCGCCATGTCGGCGGGTGCGCTGTTCGCCGCGGCGGTGATGCCGGGCCTGCTGCTGTCCGGGCTGTATCTGGTCTACATCCTGGTCATCGCGATCGTGAAACCGGATTGGGCGCCGAAGATCCCGGACAGCTTCGGCCCGCAGACGCGCGCCGAGTTCTGGAAGGAGATGTGGCACGGCCTGGCGCCGATGACCTTCCTGATGGTGGTCGTGCTCGGCTCGATCTTCGCCGGCTGGGCCACCGCCACCGAGAGCGCCGGCATCGGCGTGCTCGGCTCCTTCGTCATCGCCTGGCTGAACAAGCGCCTCGATCTGGCGATGGTGAGGGACGCGATCCGCGACGCCTGCAAGGCGAACGCGATGGTATTCATGCTGTTCCTCGGCGCCACCGGCTTCTCCTACGTGTTCCGCGCGCTGGGCGGCGACGACTTGATGGTCGCGACGCTGGCGAAATTCGGTATCGACACCAAGTGGGAGATCCTCGGCTTCGTCATGGTGCTGATCTTCCTGCTCGGCTTTCCCTTCGAGTGGATCGAGATCTGCCTGATCGTGCTGCCGGTGTTCGTCCCGATCCTCGCCAAGCTCGATTTCGCCGACCACCTGGGCAACGCCGCCTTCTTCATGTGCTGGTTCGGCACGCTGGTGGCGGTGAACCTGCAGACTTCCTTCATGACGCCGCCGTTCGGCGCGACGCTGTTCTACCTCAAGGGCACGGTGCCGCCCGGGGTGACGATGGGTGACGTCTACCGCGGCATGTGGCCGTTCGTCGCCATCCAGGTCGTCGGCCTGCTGCTGTGCCTCGCCTTCCCCGGGATCATCCTGTGGCTGCCGCGCGTCGCCGGCTTACTGGAGTAGCCGCGCGATACACGCGGCGATCTTCCCGGCGGTGATGCGCGCTTCGTCCTCGAGCGGGATGGCATAGCCCACCGGAATCCGCGGCGCGCCGAGCCGCTTCACCGGGACGTTCAGCTCCTCGGCGACCGTGGCGGCGATCTCGGCGCCGAATCCCGCCGCCTGCACCGCCTCGTGCACGACGAGCAGGCTCCCGGTCTTTCTCACCGACGCGAACACCGTTTCCCGGTCCCACGGCCAGAGGGTCCGCAGGTCGATGACCTCCACCGACTTCGAGGTTTTCGCTTCCAGCGCGGCATGCACCGTGCGCGACCAGGTCACCAGCGTGAGGTCCCTGCCCTCGCGCACGACCTTCGCTTTTCCCAAAGGGGTGGTTTCGGGAGAAACCTCTCCTTGCAGCCCCCAAAGCTCCTTGTGCTCCATGTAGATCACCGGGTCGCCGCAATCGAGCGCGGCGCGCAGCAGCGAGTAGTTGTCCTGCGGCGTTGCCGGCGTCACGACCACCAGGCCCGGAACGTGCGTGAACCAGGCTTCGAGGCTCTGCGAGTGCTGCGCCGCCGAGCCGCTCCACAGGCCGATCGGCAGGCGCGCGACCAGCGGCACGCGGCCCTGGCCGCCGAACATGTAGCGCGCCTTGGCGGCCTGGTTGACGATCTCGTCCATGGCGCAAAGCGCGAAGTCGACCACGCGCATCTCGACCACCGGCTTCAGGCCGGCGAGCGCCATGCCGACCGCGGCGCCCATGATCGTGGCTTCCGAGATCGGGGTGTCGATGACGCGCCCGGCGCCGAACTCCTGCTGCAGCCCGCGGTACTGCTGGAAGATGCCGCCGCGGCCGACGTCCTCGCCCAGCACCACCACGCGCGCATCGGCTTTCATCGCCGCGCGCACCGCCTCGACCGCGGCCTGGGCATAGCTCATCACCGCCATTGGCCCGCCCCGGTGTCCTGGATATCGCCGTAGGCCTCCTTGGCCGCCGGCCGTGGCGCGTCCGCTGCGGCCTTCACCGCCCGGCGCACCTCCTCCTCCGCTTCGGCCTGCATCCGCTTCGCGTCCTCCTCGCCGATCTTCTTCGCGGCGAGCAGCAGGGGATCGCCCTCCAGCGCGCGCTGCACCTCGTCCTGCTTGCGGTAGCCCGCGGCGTCCACCGAGACGTGGCCCTTGAAGCGGTAAGTGACCGCGTGCAGGAACCTCGGGCCCTTTCCGCTGCGGACCTGCGCAATCAGCTCCTGCGTGGCCCGATCGACGGCAAACACGTCGTTGCCATCCACCTGCAGGCCCGGCACGCCAATCGCCTGCGCGCGCGCCAGCGCGCCCTCGCCCGCGGTCATGGCGTCGGTGGCGGTGGTCGCCGACCAGCGGTTGTCCTCGCACACGAACAGCACGGGCAGCGCGTGGATCGCGGCCCAGTTGAGCGCCTCGAGGAACGGCCCGCGGTTCACCGCGCCGTCGCCGAAGAAGCAGGCCACGATTCTTTTTTGATGCATTAGTTTTAGGGCATGGGCCGCGCCGACCGCGATCGGCATCCCCGCCGCGACCACGCCGTTCGCGCCGAGCATGCCGACCGAGAAGTCGGCGATGTGCATCGAGCCGCCCTTGCCGCGGTTGCTGCCCGTGGCGCGGCCGAACAGCTCGCACATCATGCGCTCCATCGACGCGCCCTTGGCCAGGGTGTGGCCGTGGCCGCGGTGCGTAGAGGTCGCGTAGTCGTCCTTCCCGAGATTCGCGCAAACCCCGGCGGCGACCGCCTCCTGGCCGGTGGACAGGTGCAGCGGCCCGCGGATCTGCGCCTGCGACAGGCTCGCGCCGAATGCGGCGACGCCGCCTTTCGAAGCTTCCTCGGCGGCGTTCTCGAAGGCGCGGATGCGCGCCATGGTGCGGTAGAGCTCCACCGCTCGCGTTGTCATGGTCAAGGGGACGCTCGGAAGGCCGCGAGTCTAACAACGGGAATAAAGGAGTGGCCACTGCTGTTTTTCAGGCATGCGAGTTCTCCTCCTGTCCTGCACACTCCTCGCCGGGTGCGCCACCGATTGCGGTTCCGACTGGTACCAGGTCGGCCAGCGCGACGGCCGTATCAACGCTTCGCCGCAGCTCGCGTCCTACGCGACGCGCTGCTCGCCGCCGCCGGACGAGGCACGCTACATGGAAGGCTACCAAGCCGGGTTCGCGCAACGCCCGATCCCGAACTGGTGACCTGAAGGGCTATCCCCGGGAGAATGGTGTCCAGCCATGCTCCCGGCCACCCCCCAGGTGCTCATCGTCGGCGGCGGCCCGTTCGGGCTGATGCTCGCCAACGAGCTCGGCCGGCGCGGGGTCGGCGTGCTGCTGGTCGACCAGAATCCCGGCACGACGCAGAACGCCGCCGCCAACGCCACGCAGGCGCGCACCATGGAGCATTTCCGTCGCATGGGCGTGGCCGCCGAAATCCGCGCGCTCGGGCTGCCAGCCGATTGCCCGACCGACATCGCTT
>CAZNVH010000084.1:0-8904 GCA_964576525.1 uncultured Enterobacteriaceae bacterium | reverse complement strand
TCGGAAAAGGACGTGCGCGTGGCGACGGCCAGGCGGGAGCAGGTGGGGCCGACCGTGGAACAGGTGAAGCACGTCATCGCCCTTATGCCGGCCGAGAGCGCGATCCAGCGCCGCGACCGCGCCCTCATCGCGTTCACACTGCTGACCGGCGCACGGGACAGCGCCATCGCCTCGATGAAGCTGAAGCACGTCAATCTCTCCGCGGGCTGCGTCGAGCAGGATGCCCGCGAGGTCCAGACCAAGTTCAGCAAGACCTTCACCACCTACTTCTTTCCGGTCGGGGATGAGATTCGCCCGATCGTGGCGGACTGGGTGGCGTTTCTGCGGGAGGAGATGCTGTGGGGCAATGATGATCCGCTCTTCCCGGCAACACACGTTGGTCTGGGGCCGTCTCGCCAGTTTGAGGTAGTCGGTCTGCAACGGGCGCACTGGAGCAGCGCCGCGCGCATCCGCGCAATCTTTCGGGACGCCTTCGCCAGCGCCGGCCTGCCGTATTTCAACCCGCACAGCTTCAGGAACACGCTCGTCCGGCTCGGTCAGGCCGTTTGCCAGACCCCAGAGGAGTTCAAGGCGTGGAGCCAAAACCTCGGGCACGACAAGGTTCTGACGACCTTTCTGAGCTATGGTCAGGTTGAGAGTCCCCGCCAGGGGGAGATCATTCGAGGGCTGGCGACACCGCAGGTCGCGATGCAGGCGGATGTCAGCGAGCTTGCGAAGGCGCTGGTGCGGGAGATGCGCGATTCAGGAGGGGAAACCCTGGTCAAGTGACCTCATGGCGCGAAGCAGTTGCCCGGTGAAGGGCACCGAAACGGTCAACCAGCCGCAAAAATCACACAGCCCGGTATGGAATTTCA
Organism: uncultured Enterobacteriaceae bacterium; assembly: GCA_964576525.1. Taxonomy (GTDB): domain Bacteria; phylum Pseudomonadota; class Gammaproteobacteria; order Burkholderiales; family SG8-39; genus SCGC-AG-212-J23. The sequence goes on along the minus strand of CAZNVH010000084.1, from coordinate 8,050 downwards.
GAGCGCACTACTTCGACGTTTTCCACATTGCATGCAGCCAAGCAATCTGCGGCAAATCGTGTTGCCTTCGTGGGATTTGCCGCAGGGCCAACGACAATCTGCTTTAGCGCCCCAGCCTGCAAGCGTTTCCAATCAAATTCTCTGTACTTGACCAGCTCATACGAGCGGTATCGCCGTTTCACTTCCGGGGGCGGAACATCGGCTCTGTGAATCTGCAAAAACCGGTATTCGCTTTCGTTTCGGTAAGCCTCGTGTTTGAAAAACAATGCGGCGCGCAAAACATGTACTGACAGAGAAACAGACAATTCCTTCATATAAGCATGGAGGGATGCGCTCTCCATATTTTTGCCATGCGGCAGCGAGATCAGATCAAACATGCTGTCGATCATCTGGCGATGCAATTCCGCAAGCACAGCGTCTTTGTACGTGACGCTGAAGGTGCAGTTGTTTGGTATCGCGACTCCGTTTTCTTTTGTGAAAACATCTTCCAAGGCTTTAGCATCGAACCCGAGAGCGTAGCCGCGCCCGTTGTCTGCGTAGGCTCGCCATTGTCCAAGGTCATTACCGTCCGCACTGAACGAGCAAACAAAGTAATGGGCGCTCCCTTGCATGCCTCCCTCGTGGAAGGCAGCAAAATGTTTAGCGAACACCTGGCTTTCTCGCGGTCCTTCGGCTGCTTTGCCGTTCAAAATGTTGACCGCATGGGAAAAGCCGTGGCTCAACTCGGAGGGATCATTGAGATTGAAAATGTCGGACAGCCAAAGCTGGCCAGTCTCCAAGATTCCCCTCAAGCCCACGTCATTGGTGTAGTGATAGATGATTGCTGGCGGTTCCTGAGACTCCACAGTTTCGAGGAAGGACTTGACGATTCCCTGTGCTGTGGCATCAAACTTGGTTAGCGCATCCTTCATGTCCTGCGGAATGGTCGTGTTTTCCATCGCTACTCCCAAGGCCACAATTATCAAGCCGCTACCAGCGGAATGATCTTCGCCCCGCACTGCGCGGCGGCGAGCTGCTCGTCCCACCAATTGAACAACTGCACCCGCTGGGTGAATCGCTCGCCCCGGTCATAGGCGCGGGCCACCTCGTTGTCGTGTGCGTGATCGAGGGCGAGTTCCACCACATCACGGGCAAAGCCCTGATCGCGGGCAAGGGTGGAAAAGGCGCTGCGCCAGCAGTGGGGCGAATGTTTGCCTTCCAGGCCCAGGGTCACGCGGTACACCTTTTCGATGGACTCGCGGCCAATGTACTTGCCGCCAGCGGGGGAGGGGAATACAAAGCCGCGCGCGTCGGGGATGCGTGTACGGGTAGTCATGCCCGCAGGGTAGCGTAGAGGCTGCGGGGGTATTTTTGGGGGTATGACAGGCGTTCCGAACATCGGCACCCATGTCCCATCAATGGGTTAGAATCGTACTTCGAGTCCCTTCCTCGCACCATAACACCAAGCCGGCAAGTTTCTTATCCGTCGTAAGGGTGGCGCATGACGATGGTCTCGTCACGCTCCGGCCCGGTGGAAATCAGGTCGATCGACACGCCCGAGAGCTTCTCGATGCGCTTCAGGTAGTCGCGCGCGGCCTTCGGCAGGGCCGGGTGCGACTTGATGCCGACCGTGCTCTCCATCCAGCCGGGCAGCTCCTCGTACACCGGCTGGCAGCGCTCCAGCTCCTCGGCGCCCACCGGCAGAATTTCCGACAACGCGCCCTCGAGCTCGTAGCCGACGCAGATCTTCACCGCCTCGACGCCGTCGAGCACGTCGAGCTTGGTGATGCAAAGCCCCGAGACGCCGTTCAGCTGGATCGAGCGCTTGAGCGCGGCGGCGTCGAACCAGCCGGTGCGCCGCGGCCGCCCGGTGGTGGCGCCGAACTCCTTTCCCCGCTGGCGCAGGTGCTCGCCCACGTCGTCCGACAGCTCGGTCGGGAACGGCCCGCCGCCGACCCGCGTGCTGTAGGCCTTGGTGATGCCGAGCACGTAGTGCAGGTGCATCGGGCCGATGCCGGCCCCTGCGGCTGAGGCGCCGGCGACGCAATTGGACGAGGTGACGAACGGATAGGTGCCGTGGTCGATGTCGAGGAGCGAGCCCTGCGCGCCTTCGAACAGCAGGTTCTTGCCCGCCCGGTTGGCGTGGTAGAGCGCGCGTGGCACGTCGGCGATCAGCGGCGCCAGCCGCGGCGCGAGCGCCAGCGTCTCGTCGAGGGTCTTCTGATAGTCGACGGTTTCAAAACGATAGTAATTTTTCAGGACAAAGTTGTGGAACTCGAGCAGCTCGCGCAGCTTCTCGGCGAAGCGCTTGGCGTCGAACAGGTCCTGCAGGCGGATCGCGCGCCGCGCCGCCTTGTCCTCGTAGGCCGGACCGATGCCGCGCCCGGTGGTGCCGATCTTGCGCTCGCCCTTGGCCGCCTCGCGCGCGTGGTCGAGCGCCGCGTGGTAGGGCAGGATCAGCGGGCAGGCCTCGGAGATCGACAGGCGCGCCACCACGCCGTGCACGCCGCCGGATTCGAGCTCGTCCATTTCCGCCACCAGCGCCTGCGGCGACACCACCACGCCGTTGCCGATGAAGCAGTCGACGTTGCCGCGCATGATTCCGGAGGGGATGAGATGCAGAACGGTCTTCTTGCCGCCGATGACCAGCGTGTGGCCGGCGTTGTGGCCGCCCTGGAAGCGCACCACGCCCTGCGCCCGGTCGGTGAGCCAGTCGACGATCTTGCCCTTGCCCTCGTCGCCCCACTGCGTGCCGATGACCACGACGTTTCTGGCGGTCATCGGGACCTTCTCCCGGCCGGGGCCGCGCTCGCCAGGCTGCGCAGGTCGATCGAAAACCCGGTGGCGGGCCGCGCGCGGCCGAAGGCCTTGCCGACCTCGTCGTAGCGCCCGCCGCGCGCCACCGCGCCGCTCACGCCGTCGCAGTAGGCGTCGAACACGACGCCGGAGTGATAGTGGTAGCCGCGCAGCTCGGCGAGGTCGAAGCTCGCCGGGAACTTGCAGGCTTTCGCCAGCTTCCTCAGCGTGGCGAGCGCGCGGCTGAGCTCGGCGATCCTGGGAAGCCTGGCTTCCGCTTCGTCGAGGATCTTCGCATCGCCGTACAGGCTCGGCAGCATGAGGAGCGCGTCGCGCGCCTTGGCGTTCAAGGAACGGCAAAGCTTTCTGATTTCGGGCGTGTCCTTGCGCTGCAGCGCCTCGAACAGATCGGCCTCGAGCGCTGCCGGCAGCTTGGCGGCGCGCGCGATCGAGCGGAACACGGCGACATGCCCGATGTCGACGCGCGCGTTGCGTACGCCGGCCAGCTCGAGCGCGCGGCACAGGAGCTCCAGGATCTCGACGTCGGCCTCGGCGCCCGCGGCGCCGTACATCTCGGCGCCGACCTGGAGCGGCTCGCGCGTCGCGCCCGGGCTCGCCGGGCGCGTGTGCAGCACGCTGCCGCTGTAGCACAGGCGCGTCACGCCCTTGCGGTTCAGCAAGTGCGCGTCGATGCGCGCCACCTGCGGCGTGATGTCGGCGCGCACGCCCATCATGCGGCCGGAGAGCTGGTCGACCACCTTGAAGGTGCGCAGCTCCAGGTCGTGGCCGGTGCCGGTCAGCAGCGAATCCATGTACTCGAGCAGCGGCGGCATCACCAGCTCGTAGTTCTTCGAGAAAAACAGGTCCAGGATGGCGCGGCGCAGGCGCTCGATGCGCATCGCCTCGGCCGGCAGGATGTCTTCGATGAACTCGGGCAGGAGCCACTTCAAGCGCCCGCTCCTCAGGTTCGCGTCCAGGCGAGCAGCAGCAGGCCGAGCAGCATCGACGACAGGCCGACGAAGCGGATCTGCCCGTCGCTCATCTGGGTGATGCGGCGGAAGGCCTCGCGCCACAATGTCGGTGCGAGAAAAGGCAGCACGCCCTCCAGGATCAGCATCAGGGCGAGCGCCATGACGAACGTCGTTCCCATGGCGCTATTTGCGCGTCGCGGAGCGGCCTAGCGAATCCCTGAAGTAGCGCAGGAAGTCGGAATTGGTCTCGAGCAGCATCAGGTCGTTGCGGCCGCGGAAGCTCGAGCGGTAGGCCTCCATGCTGCGGTAGAACGAGTAGAACTCGGGGTTCTGGTTGAACGCCGCGGCGTAGATCGCCGCCGACTTGGCGTCGCCCTCGCCGCGCACGCGCTGCGCGTCGCGGTAAGCCTCGGCCAGCAGCACTTCGCGCTGGCGGTCGGCGTCGGCGCGGATCTTCTCGGCCTCGGCGGCGCCGGTGGCGCGCAGGTCGTTGGCGATGCGCTTCCTCTCAGCCTCCATGCGGCGGTACACCGATTCGCTGACATCCTGCGGCAGGTCGACGCGCTTCAGGCGCACGTCGATGATCTCGACGCCGATGCGCTTGAGGTCGGCATCGACCTTCTCGCGCACCCGGTTCATGACCTGCTCGCGCTCCCCCGAGACCACCTCGTGCACGGTGCGCGCGCCGAACTCGTCGCGCAGCACGCCGGCCACGGTCTGCTTGATGCGCGTGGCGGCGCGGAACTCGTCGCCCTGCACGCTGATGTAGTACTGCTTGACGTCGAGGATGCGCCATTTCACGAACGAGTCGACCAGCAGCGGCCGGTTGCCCTGCAGCAGGAAGCGCAGCGGCTCGGCGTCGTCGAAGGTCAGGATGCGCATGTCGAAGTGGCGCACGTTCTGCAGCAGCGGCCACTTGAAGTGCAGCCCGGGACGGTTCACCGTTTCCTTCACCTCGCCGAGCTGGAACACGATCGCGTTCTGGCGCTGGTCGACGGTGAACATCGCGCTCGACAGCAGCAGGCCGAAGATCGCGACGGCGGCGGCCAGCGGTCCGAGGACTCTCACCGGTCGCCCCGATCGCGGTTCCTGAGCGTCTCGCGCGAGCGCGGCCCGGCCTCGGGCGCGGGCTCGGCCGGCGCGGCGCGCGGCGCCGCGCCCTCGGCCGGCGCGCCGGCGCTCTGCATCAGCTTGTCGAGCGGCAGGTACAGCAGGTTCCCCGCGCCGCGGTAGTCCATCATGATCTTGCTGGTCGAAGTGAGGACCGCCTGCATGGTCTCGATGTAGATGCGCTCGCGGGTCACCGCGGGCGCCTTGGCGTACTCGGTGAGCACCTGCTTGAAGCGCGAGGCGTCGCCCTCGGAGGTGGCGATCACGCGGCTGCGGTAGCCCTCGGCCTCCTCCTTGAGGCGCGCCGCGGCGCCGCGCGCGCGCGGGATGACGTCGTTGGCGTACGACTGGCCCTCGTTCTTCTGGCGCTCGCGGTCCTGGCCGGCCTTGACCGCGTCGTCGAACGCCGCCTGCACCTGCTCGGGCGGCTGCGCGTTCTGGATCGTGACCGTGCTGACCGTGATGCCGGTGGCGTAGCGGTCGTGGATGTGCTGCATCAGGTCGCGCGCCTTGTTGGCGACGTCGACCTGGGTCTCGTACAGGATCGCGTCCATGCGGTTCTTGCCGATCACCTCGCGCATCGCGGTCTCGGCGATCTGCATCGCCGATTCGTCGGGCCGGCGCACGCTGAACACGAAATCCTTGGCGTCCTTCACCAGGTACTGCACCGCGAACTGCAGGTCGACGATGTTCTCGTCGTCGGTCAGCATCAGCGATTCCTTCAGCACCTTGGTGCGCACGTTGTTGCGGTAGCCGACCTCCAGCGTGCGCACCTGGGCGAGGTTGACGATCTCGTGCGACTGGACCGGCCAGGGCAGGCGCCAGCGCAGGCCCGCCATGGTCTCCTGCGAGAAGCGGCCGAAGGTCAGCACCACGCCGCGCGTGCCCTCGACCACGATGTAGAAGCCGCTCGCCAGCCACACCGCGAGCACCAGCGCGACCAGCACGCCGGCACCGCCGCCGAAGCCGCGCGTCGACACCGGCGGCCGGGGCGGCTCGTCGCCGCTGCCGCCGCCGCGGCGCCCGCCGAACAGCTCGCTCAGCCGGCGGTTGAAGTTGCGCCACAACTCATCGAGGTCGGGCGGGCCCTGGTTGCCGCCGCCGGGACCTTGCGGGCCGCGGGAGCCGCGTCCCCAGTTGGGGTCGTTCAATGACATGGAAGTTAGTGAGGTTGCAGTGGTTGTGCCTGGGGAGCGCCGGGGTGGCGGGCCGTGGCCCGCGCCTGCGCGAACTCGGCAATCGCGCCGCGCAGCCCCTCCAGCCCGGTGCCTGTGCGCGCGCTCACGAAAACGCGTGAAATCCTACCATATTGGTCGCGCTCGGCCCCCGCTTCGAGTCCCGCGGCATCAATCTTGTTCCAGACCAGCACGCGCGGCGCGGCGCCGGCGGGGATTTCGGCGAGCACCCGGTCCACCGCCTGCGCCTGCTCGTCGCGCGCCGGCGAGGACGCATCCACCACGTGCAGCAGCAGGTCGGCGTGCACGGTTTCCTCCAGCGTGGCGCGGAACGCCGCCACCAGGCCGTGCGGCAGGTCGCGGATGAAGCCGACGGTGTCGGACACCACCACCGATCCCGCCTGCCGAATCCAGATTCGCCGGCTGGTGGTGTCGAGGGTGGCGAACAGCTTGTCCGCCTCGTAGGCCTTGGCGCGCGCGAGCGCGTTGAACAGCGTCGACTTGCCGGCGTTGGTGTAGCCCACGATCGAGACCGAAAGCACGTCGCCGCGCGCGCGCGCGCGGCGCTGCACGCCCCTGCGCTCCCGCAGGGTGTCGAGCTTGTCCTTCAGCACGCGCACCCGCTTGCCGATGTAGCGCCGGTCGAGCTCGATCTGCTTTTCTCCCGGGCCGCCGGTCTTGCCCAGGCCCCCGCGCTGGCGCTCGAGGTGCGTCCAGCCGCGCACCAGGCGCGTCGACAGGCGCTCGAGCTGCGCGAGCTCGACCTGCAGCTTGCCCTCGGTAGTCTGCGCGCGCTGCGCAAAGATGTGGAGGATCAGATCGGTGCGATCCATCACCAGGCGCTGCAGCTCCTTCTCGAGATTGCGCTGCTGCGCGGGAGACAGGGCGTGGTTGAACACCACGGTGGCGGCCTTGAGCTCGGCGGCGGCGGCGGCGATTTCCTCGACCTTGCCGCTGCCGGCGTACAGCCTGGCGTCAGGGCGGCTGCGCCGGCCGCGCACCACGCGGTGGCGAAGCACGCCCGCGCTCTCGACCAGGCGCGTAACCTCCGCGACGCCCTCGTCGTACTGGTCATCGTCGAAGTCAAGGCAAACGATGATCGCCGCCCGGGGATCGGCGGCACCGGCGGCCGCGGCGCGACGTTCGTTCAACTAGCTATTCAGCTTCCTTGTCGGGCCCGAGGCTGATGGCGCGGGACGGGACGACGGTCGAGATGGCGTGCTTGTACACCATCTGGGTGACGGAGTTCTTCAGCAGAACCACGTACTGGTCGAAGGATTCGATCTGACCCTGCAGCTTGATCCCGTTCACCAGGTAGATGGAGACCGGGACATGCTCCTTGCGCAGCGTGTTCAAAAAGGGGTCTTGTAGCAACTGCCCTTTGTTGCTCATGTTCGTCTCTCTTGGAGGTTTTATCGACGGCTTGGCCAGCATACTTTAATGGATTTTTCTTCCCTTTACTACCGCGCGTTGACCTTCGTTGGCGGCGTCACGTCCCCGCATTGCGCGCGGTGGCGCAACGCGTGATCGATCAGAACGCAGGCGAGCATCGCCTCGGCGATCGGCGTGGCGCGAATACCCACGCAGGGATCGTGGCGTCCGGTGGTCTCGACGGTGGTCGGCTCGCCGCGCTGGTCGATCGTGCGCCGCGGCAGGCGGATGCTGGACGTGGGCTTCAGCGCGAGCGACACCGCGACGTCCTGCCCGGTGGAAATGCCGCCCAGCACGCCGCCGTTGTTGTTCGAGAGGAAGCCCTGCGGCGTCATCTCGTCGCCGTGCTCGCTGCCCTTCTGCTCGATCGCGGCGAAGCCGGCGCCGATCTCCACGCCCTTCACCGCGTTGATCGACATCATCGCCGCGGCGATGTCGGCGTCCAGGCGCCCGTACACCGGCTCGCCCCAGCCGACCGGCACTTTCTCCGCCACGACGTTGACCCTCGCGCCGCAGGAATCGCCACTCTCGCGCAGCTGGTCCATGAATTTCTCGAGCCTTGGAACTGCTGCGGGATCGGGGCAGAAA
>CAZNVH010000083.1:0-41823 GCA_964576525.1 uncultured Enterobacteriaceae bacterium | reverse complement strand
AGGTTGGTATCCGGGCTTACCGCGACCACCATTTTCGTATTCAGCCAGGGTGAGCCCATGACGAGCATCAACGCGTCGTTGACGAAGCCCTCGCGCGGGTAGTCGAACTGGATCACGCACGAGAGCGCCGCGCCCCAGGTCGGGAAACGCACGTCCTTCACCGCGAGTCCCATTTCCGTGAGGCGGTTGTAGAGCATCGCTTCGTGGCACAGGCGCGGCAGCGGCTGGTGATCGGTGTCGGGGCAGGTCTGGTGGTTGCGCACGATCGGCCGGTCGGCGCGCATCGTCATCGCGCTCAGCGTGAATTCGGGGAGCTTCGAGGTCCGGGGCAGGTAGTAGCCCGAAGGCCCTACATTGACGCCGACGTCCTGCAATCCTTTCAGGTCGACTGTGCCCTCGACCACGATCTCGGCGTGCGCCGGAACGCGCATGTCGAGGGTTTCGCAGGGCACCATCTCGATGTCCTGGTCCATGATGGTGCCGACCATCTCGAGCTCGCCCCACATGTCCATGTGCAGGCCCGAGTAGTTGGCCATGATCTCGTACGCGGGGTGCAGCCCGAAGACGATCACAAACGGCATGCGCTCGTGGCCGAGCTCGCGGTACTTGCGCATGATGGCGTGCGTGTGCGGCGTGATGAAGCTCGGCAGCCCGCTGCGCGGTCCGGTGACGATGGTCCCGGCGTGCGAGGTATTGTGGTAGCCGGTCTCGGGATCGACCACCATGTTCATCGCCGTGACGTACGGCTGCGTTTCCTGCTCGCTGTGGATCGGGATCGGCAGCTTCGTCCAGTCGACCTCGCCGCCCTTGAACTTCTTCTCCTTCACCGGCCCGTCGGCCACGTTAACGAAACCGCGGGGCGGGCGACGCAAGCGGTAGGCGAGGGTGCGCAGGTAGTCCTCGCGCGTCACGCCCAGCGCCCGCGCTTGCAGGTCGCGATGCTTGACCAGGATGTCGCACAGGCGGAAGCCCGGCTTCTCGACGATGTTCTCGAACAGGATCGGGCGCTGGCTATGCGCGGAAAGTGCCGGGATGTACTCCAGGCTGACCGGCTTGGTCACTCGCGTGACGACATCGCTATTGGTCGCAAGGTAGCCGCGCAGGTCCTTGTCGAGCGGCTTGGCAGGGGTGTACGGCGGTGCGGCGTGGCTGACCGAAAGGCGTGCGCTGCGCATGGACCCTCCTGGCGAGATAGGCCCGGCCACTTTATTAAGTTACTTATCTAAAGTCAATCGGCGGCGCAGCTCGGTTTTCAGCACCTTGCCGTAGTTGTTCTTCGGCAGCGCCTGCACGAAGCGGTACTCGCGCGGCCGCTTGAAGCGGGCGATATTTTCTTTACATAAGGAATCAAGATCCTGAGAAGACACCGGGTCCCTGGAAACGACAAAAGCGACCACCTCTTCGCCCCATTCCGGATGCGGCCGCCCAACCACCGAGCATTCGGCGACCGCCGGGTGGCGCAGCAGCACCTCCTCGATCTCGCGCGGGTAGATGTTGGCGCCGCCCGAGATGATCATGTCCTTGGAGCGGTCCTTGATGGTGAGGAAGCCCGCGGTGTCCAGGCTGCCCAGGTCGCCGGTATGCAGCCAGCCGCCGCGCAGCGCCTTCGCGCTCGCTTCCGGGTTCTTCCAGTAGCCCGCCATCACCGCGTCCGAGCGCGTCACGATCTCGCCGACCTCGCCGGCAGGCAGGCTTTGATCTTTTTCATTCACTACACGGACTTCAACGCCGGTACGCGCCATGCCGCAGCTCTCGAGATTCCTCCTTTGTCTGTGAAGGTCCTGAGAGAGTCCGGTAATTGTCATAGGCGCTTCGCCCTGCCCGTAGAGCTGGTAGAGGCGCGGGCCGAACAGCTCGATCGCGCGCAGCGAGTCGGCGACGTACATCGGCGCGCCGCCGTAGGTGATGGTCTTCAGCTGCGGCGACGCGCGCGCCGCGGGGCTGGCGAGCAGGCGCACGATCATGGTCGGCGCGGCGAAGAACGACAGCTTGGGCCAGTGCTCGAGCAGCTCGAAGATCTCGGCCGGCTCGAAGTGGCCGCTCTCGGGCATCACGTTGACGGCGCCGGCGGCGAAGTGCGGCAGGCCGTACAGGCCCGAGCCGTGCGACAGCGGCGCCGCGTGCAGCGCCGCGTCCTGCGGCCCGAGCTTGTCGATGTCGGCGAAATAGGCCTGCGCCTGGAACAGCATGTTGCGGTGGGTGAGCATCGCGCCCTTGGGCACGCCGGTGGTGCCGCTGGTGTAGAACAGCCAGGCGACGTCGTCGGGTTTCACTTCGGCAGGAGCTGCCGGTTCCTGCAAAAAATCGTTCAATTTGGAAACCGGGATTCCCGACGGCACTGCCGCCTCCAGGTCGGGCGTCACGAAGCAGGCCTTCGTCCCCGAGTTCTCCAGGATGTAGGCGAACTCCTTGGCGTGCAGCTTGGCGTTCATCGGTACGGCGGTGAGGCCCGCGTGCCAGCACGCGAACAGGATCTCGTAGTACTCCGGGCAGTTTTTCATCGCCAGGGCTACGCGATCCCCGGGTTTCAAGGAAAGACTCTTTGAAAAACCAGAAGCGAGCCGCGCTACGCGCGAGGCCATCTCCCCGTAGCTGCGGACCGCGCGCTTGCCGAGCGCCAGTGCCGGCCGCTCAGGCAGCCAGCGGGCGCTGCGCAGCAGAAGATGAGCCAGATTCATGCAGGGAGAAAAGGCGCTGCGCGTTGCGCGTGGTCTCGGCCGCGACGTCTTCGACCGGTCGTCCAAGAGCGCGGGCGACCGCACGTGCGATGTGCGGCAGGAACGCCGGCTCGTTGCGCCGCGCCTTGGGCTGCGGCTTCAGGTCGCGCGGCGTGAGGTAGGGCGAGTCGGTCTCGAGCAGCATCCGGTCGGCCGGGATCTCGCGCACCAGCTCGACGAGGTGCCGGCCGCGGCGCTCGTCGCAGATCCAGCCGGTGATGCCGATGTACAGGCCGAGGTCGAGATAGGCACGCAGCTCCTCGCGCTCGCCCGTGAAGCAATGCGCAACCGCGGTTTTCACTGCGTGAGTCTTCAGTATTTCTGAAAATCGTGGATGAGCATCCCGCGAATGCAGAAAAAGCGGTTTCTTCAGAGATAAGGCCAGCTCGATCTGCGCGATGAGCCACTTCTCCTGGTCCGGATGCGGCGAGTAGTTGCGGTTGAAGTCGAGGCCGCACTCGCCGATCGCGACGCAACGAGGGTTCTCTGCAAGGATTTTCAGCTGCGGAATCGTGTCCGGGCCGCAATCACGCGCGTGGTGAGGATGCACGCCGGCGGTGCAAGGCAGGCCCAGGGCCTGCGCCTGCCGGCTGTCCTCGACCGTGGTGCCGGTGACGATGATCGTCGCGACGCCCGCTTGGCCGGCGCGCCGGACCACTTCCTCGCGGTCGTCGCTGAACGCCGGATGGGTCAGATTCGCGCCGATGTCGACGAGTTGCATCGCGCTCACAGCTTCTTGAGGCGATACAGCAGCTCGAGCGCCTCGCGCGGCGACAGCTCGTCCGGATTGATCTTCTGCAGCTCCTCGCGCACCGGGTCGACCGCCGGCTCCGGTTCGCTTTGCGTTTTTCTCGAGAACAGATCTTCCTGGTTGCCGCGCACCAGGCTCGAGTCTTCCAGCAGCTGCAGGTAGCGCTTCGCCTGCCGGATCACCGGCTTCGGCACGCCGGCGAGCGCCGCGACCTGCAGGCCGTAGCTGCGGCTCGCCGGGCCTTCCTCGACCGCGTGCAGGAACACCACCGTGTCCTTGTGCTCGACCGCGTCGAGGTGCACGTTCGCGGCCTCCTGGTTCTCCAGCGCGAGGCGCGTCATCTCGAAGTAGTGGGTCGCGAACAGGCTCAGGGCCTTGTTCTTCTCGACCAGGTGCTTGGCGATGGCCCAGGCGAGCGCCAGGCCGTCGAAGGTCGAGGTGCCGCGGCCGACCTCGTCCATCAGCACCAGGCTCTTCTCGGTGGCGTTGTGCAGGATCGCCGCGCTCTCGGTCATCTCGACCATGAAGGTCGAGCGGCCCCCGGCGAGGTCGTCGGCCGCGCCGATGCGCGTGAACACCTGGTCGAGCGGCCCGAGGCGCGCCGCCTTTGCCGGGACGAAGGACCCGGCGTGGGCCATGATCGCGATCAGCGCCACCTGGCGCATGTAGGTCGACTTGCCGCCCATGTTCGGGCCGGTGATCAGCAGCAGGCGGCGCAGCGGCGTCAGGCGGCAGTCGTTGGCGATGAAATTCTCGAGCTGCGCTTCCACCACCGGGTGTCGCCCGCCCTCGATCTCGATGCCGGGGTCGTCGGTGAAGCGCGGCCGGGAATAGTTTCTTTTTGATGCAACAGAACAAAAAGTCGACAGCACGTCGCTCTGCGCGAGTGCGCGCGCGATCTTCTGCAGCACCGGCAAGTGCGGTTGCAGCGCTTCCAGCAACGCTTCGTAGAGCGATTTCTCCAGCGCGAGGGCGCGGTCGCGCGCCGAGAGCGCCTTGTCCTCGAAGGTCTTCAGCTCCGGCGTGATGTAGCGCTCGGCGTTCTTCAACGTCTGCCGGCGGCGGTAGTCGTCGGGCACCTTGCCCGCATGCGAGTTCGTCACCTCGATGTAGTAGCCGTGCACCGAGTTGTAGGCCACGCGCAGGTTCGGAATGCCGGTGCGCTGCTTTTCTCTCGCTTCCAATGCAATGAGAAATTCGCTGGAGTTCGACTGCAGTTTGCGCAGTTCATCCAGATCCGCGTTGTAGCCGTCGGCGATCACCCCGCCGTCGATGACCCGGGCCGCAGGCTCCGCATGAATCGATTTCTTCAAAAAAATCAGAAGATCGTCCGGGGTCGCCAGATCCGAGCGCAGCTGCACGAGCAGTGGAGTGGAATCGGGCAGCGCCGCCCTCAGATCGTCCAGCAGCCCCAGGCTGTCGCGCAGGCCGGCCAGCTCGCGCGGGCGAACGCTCTTCAGCGCGAGGCGCGCCGTGATGCGCTCTACGTCCGACATCTGCCGGAGCTGCTTTTTCAAGCCAGAGTATTTATCTTGCAAAACCGAAACGGCGTCATGCCGCGCCGAAAGCGCCGCGCGGTCGCGCAGCGGGTGGTGCAGCCAATGGCGCAGCAGCCGGCTGCCCATGCCGGTGGCGCATTCGTCGAGCAGCGAGTAGAGCGTCGGCGCGGGCTCGCCGCGCAGCGTCTCGGTGATCTCGAGGTTGCGCCGCGTGGCGGCGTCCAGGCGCAGGTATTCGCCGGCGCGCTCGGCGGTCACCGCGGTGACGTGCGCCAGCGCCTGGCCCTGGGTCCGGGCGGCGTACTCGAGCAGCGCGCCGCAGGCGCCGATGGCGAGCGTCAGGTCCTCGCAGCCGTAGCCGGCGAGCGAGGCGGCGCCGAGCTGCTTCAGCAGCTTCTTCTTTCCGGCCTCGACGTCGAAATGCCATTCCGGGAGCTTGGTGAGGAAGAAACCGTCCAATTCAGTACAAGTAAGAACCTCGGCGGGAGCAATCCGCCGCAGCTCGTTCTCCAGGGCCTGCGGTGCTATTTCCGCTACGCGCAGCGCTCCGCTCGCTAGTGAGAGCCAGGCCAAGCCGATGGTGGCCTTGTCCCTGGACAAGGCAAGAAGGACGTTGTCCGCCTTCTCGTCGAGCAGCTCGGAGTCGGTGAGCGTCCCGGGCGTGACGATGCGCGTCACCTGGCGGTCGACCGGACCTTTCGCCGTCGCCGGGTCGCCGATCTGCTCGCAGATCGCCACCGACTGGCCGAGCTTCACCAGCTTCGCCAGGTACTGCTCGACCGAGTGCGCCGGCACCCCCGCCATCTTCACCGGCGCGCCCGCCGAGGCGCCGCGCTGCGTCAGGGTGAGGTCGAGCAGGCGCGACGCCTTCTCGGCGTCGTCGTAGAACATCTCGTAGAAGTCGCCCATCCGGTAGAACAGCAGGATGTCCGGATGCTGGCCCTTGATGCGCAGGTACTGCTGCATCATCGGCGTGTGGGCGTCGAGCGGCGCGTTCATCCAGCTACGATTTAATCACGGCCGCGGCGCGGTACTCGGAGGGCGAGTAGCCCACCGTCTGGCGGAAGCTGCGGGTGAAGGCGCTCTGGTCGGAGTAGCCGCAGGCCGAGGCGATCGCGGCGATCGACGCCTTGCTCTCGCGCAGCCGCTGCAGCGCGGCGTCCATGCGCACCTTCTGGATCAGCTGGCCGGCGGTAATGCGGAAGATGCGGCGCATGCGCTGGTCGAACTGGTACCCGGACAGGCCGGCGCGCCGCGCCAGCTCGCGCACCCGGAGCGGCTCGTCGTAGCGCGTCTGGATGCGGTGCACCGCCTCGGCGACCTGCGAGAAATCCTCGCTGCGCTCGTTTGCCGCCTGCAGATCGCGTGAAAAGCCGAACAGGCCGGCGATGCCGCCGTCGCGGCCGCGCAGGGGCAGCTTGTGGGTCACGCACCAGCCGCGCCGGCCGCCGGGATAGAAATGCAGCTCGAGCTGGTTGCGGATCGGCTCGCCGCCGCGCAGCACCTGCTCGTCCTGCGCCCGGTAGCTCCGGCCGAGCGGCGCCGGGAACACTTCGTCGACGCGGCGGCCGACGAGCTCCGCCTTGTCGCGCTTGCGGCAGCGCTCGACCAGCGTCTGGTTGACCACCACGTACTCGCCGCGCCGGTTCTTGATGAAGAACACCAGGTCCGGCAGGTAGTCGAACAGCGCCTCGCCGGTGAACGGCTCGGCCAGCTCGGTGAAAAGGTTCATTGTGCAGAAATCCTAGTCTGGGCTGGCCAATCCGACAAGACGGCGCGCCGCCCCGGGGTGCACAGTCCACCTCAGGAGGAGGTGCCCAATGCCGTGCAGAATCCTGCTTGTCCTGATTATGCTGTTTTCCGGGCTGGCGGCCGCGCAAGGCTGGCCCGCGCGCCCGGTGCGCTTCCTGGTGCCGTTCCCGCCCGGCGGCTCGACCGACGTGGCGGCCCGCGCCCTCGCCGAGAAGGTCGCGACCGGGCTCGGCCAGCAGGTGGTGGTCGAGAACCGCGGCGGCGGCGGCGGCGCCGTCGGCGCCGGAGAGGTGGCGCGCGCGCAGCCCGATGGCTACACCATCCTCTTCGCCGCCAATGCCGTGAGCATCCTGCATCTCGCGGTGAAGAACCTGCCTTACGACACGCTGCGGGACTTTGTCGCCATCACCCAGGTCACCACGCAGCCGAACACGTTCGCGGTGCATCCGTCGGTGCCCGCGACGAGCATCAAGGAGCTCGTCGCCTATGCCAAGGCCAATCCCGGCAAGCTGTCCTACGGACACTCGGGCGCGGGCGGCAGCCAGCACCTCACCGGCGAGCTCCTGAAGAAAATGGCCGGCATCGACATGGTCGGCATCCCGTACAAGGGCGGCGGGCAGTTGATCACCGATCTCCTCGGCGGCCAGATCCAGGTCGGCATCGCCGGCACCACGCCGATGATCCCGCACCATCGCGCGGGGCGCATCAAGATCCTCGCGCTCACCTCGCTCGAGCGCTTTGCGCCGCTGCCGGAGATCCCGACGGTGGTGGAGGCTGGCTACGCGGGGTTCGAATCGTCGCAGTGGCTGGGCCTGCTCGCGCCGCGCGGCACGCCCGACGAAGCCATCCGCAGGCTGCACGCCGAGACGGTGAAGGCGCTGAAGCTGCCGGAGGTGAGCGATCGCCTCATCAAGGCGGGGCTGCAGCCGGTCGGCAACACGCCGAGCGAGTTCGCGCGCGTGATCCGCGACGAGATCGAGCAGTTTTCCAGGCTGGCGAAAGAGGTCGGTGTCGAGCCGCAATAGATGAGGAAGCTGAGCGTCATCGACTCGCACACCGGCGGCGAGCCGACGCGGCTGGTGATCGCCGGCGGCCCCGAGCTCGGGCGCGGGCCGCTCGCCGAGCGGCGCCAGCGCTTCCAGGGGGAGTTCGACCGCTATCGCTCGGCCGCGGTGAACGAGCCGCGCGGCTCGGACGTGATCGTGGGCGCGCTGCTGGTCGAGCCGGTCGACCCGGCGGCGAGCGCAGGCGTCATCTTCTTCAACAATGTCGGCACCATCGGCATGTGCGGGCACGGCACGATCGGCCTCATGGTGACGCTCGCGCACATGGGGCGGATCAAGCCCGGCGCGCATCGCGTCGAGACGCCGGTGGGCACCGTGACGGCGACGCTCGAGCCGGACGGCGAGGTCACCTTGGAGAACGTGCCGAGTTGGCGTTCTCACCAGAACATTGAAATCCGGGTGGAAGACAAGACCGTTCGAGGCGATATCGCCTGGGGCGGCAACTGGTTTTTTCTTGCCGAAGACAAGCTTGCAAGCATCGAGGCGCTCACCGAGCGTTCCTGGCGCATCCGCCAGGCGCTGAACGCGCAGGGCCATCCCGACGTCGACCATGTCGAGCTGTTCGGCCCGCCCGTCGCCGCCGGCGCGAGCGGCCGCAATTTCGTGCTGTGCCCCGGCAAGGCCTACGACCGCTCGCCCTGCGGCACCGGCACGAGCGCCAAGCTCGCCTGCCTCGCTGCCGACGGCAAGCTGGCCGAGGGCGCGCCGTGGGTGCAGGAAAGCATCATCGGCAGCACCTTCGCGGCGTCCTACAAGTGGCTGGATCGCGCCGCCGGCAAGATCGTGCCTTCAATCCGCGGTAGCGCCTTCATCATCGCGGAGAGCACGCTGCTGCTGGACGAGCGCGACCCGTTCTGCTGGGGCATCCGCTGATGCACGTGGCGATCGTCGGCGGCGGCGTCATCGGCCTGTGCACCGGGCTCTATTGCGCGCGCCGCGGCTGGCGCGTGACCGTGATCGAGCGCCACGGCGCCGAGCGTGACGGTTGCTCGTACCAGAACGGCGGCATGGTGGTGCCGAGCCACTTCGTGCCGCTCGCCGCGCCCGGCATGGTGGCGCTCGGCCTCAAGTGGATGTGGAACCCGGCGTCGCCGTTCTACATCAAGCCGCGCGCGTCCCTGGACCTCGCCGGCTGGGCGCTTCGGTTCTGGCGCGCCTCGAACGCGGCGCATGTACGGCGCGCCGCGCCCCTGCTGCGCGACCTCACGCTCGCCAGCCGGGACTGCTATGAGGAGCTCGCCGCCGAGGCGGACGACTTCGGCTTTGTGAAGAGCGGGCTGCTGGTGCTGTGCAAGACGCCGCACGCGCTCGAGGAGGAGGCCGCCACCGCCGGCTACGCGCATGAGCTCGGCATCGCCGCAGAAGTGCTCGATCCCGGCCGCCTCGCCGCGCTCGAACCGGGCATCCGCATGGACGTGGCGGGGGCGGTGCACTACACGCTCGACTGCCGGCTCGCGCCGGACCGGCTGATGGCGAGCCTGCAGAGGCGATTGCAGGCTGCGGGGGTGGAGTTCTTGTGGAACACCACCGTCCAGGGTTTTGCGACTGCATCGAATCGGATTCACGCGGCCAGGACCGCCAACGGCGACGTCCAGGCCGACGAGTTCGTGCTCAGCTCCGGGGCCTGGTCGCCGGATCTCGCGCGCGGCCTCGGCGTGAAGCTGCCGATGCAGGCGGGCAAGGGCTACAGCCTGACGCTGCCGCGCGACAATATGCGGAAAGGCGGCTCGCCGCGCATGGGCGCGATCCTGGCGGAGGCGCGCATGGCGGTGACGCCGATCGGCGGCGCGATCCGCTTCGGCGGCACGATGGAGCTCGCCGGCCTGAACGAGGACATCAACCCGATCCGCGTGCGCGGCATCATCGACGCGGTGCCGCGCTACTATCCTGACATCCGCCCGGCGGACTTCGAAGGCGTGCGCCCCTGGCGCGGGCTGCGCCCGTGCACGCCCGACGGCTTGCCCTATCTCGGACGCGCCGCGTCGCTATCGAACCTGCTGATCGCCGCCGGCCACGCCATGATGGGCGTGAGCCTCGGCCCGATCACCGGTCGCTTCGCCGCCGGCCTGTTGAGCGGCGAGAAGCCGGAGATCGATCTCGGTCTGCTATCCCCGAACCGCTACCACTGAAACTGAAAGGCCGCCGATGAACTGGAAGGGCGTTATTTCCGCGATGACCACGGCGTTCAAGCCGGACTATGCGGTCGACCACGCTTTCGTCGCCAGGCACGCGCAATGGCAGCTCGAGAACGGCTGTGACGGCATCGTCGCGCCGGGCTCGCTCGGCGAGAGCGCTACGCTGACGTTCGAGGAGAAGGTCGCGCTGCTGAAGACGCTGGTGGGCGCCGCCGGGGGCAAGCCGGTGGTCGCGGGCATTGCCTCGCTCAGCACCACGGAAGGAATTTCCCTGGCAAAAGAAGCGCAACAAGCGGGCTGTGCCGGCCTGATGGTGCTGCCGCCGTACGTCTATGCGAGCGACTGGCGCGAGATGAAGGCGCATGTGCAGGCGGTGCTGCGCGCGACGCAGCTGACCTGCATGTTGTACAACAATCCGCCCGCCTACAAGACCGACTTCCTGCCGGCGCAGATCCAAGAGCTCGCCGCCGAGCATCCGAACCTACACGCGGTCAAGGAATCGAGCGGCGACGTGCGCCGCGTGACGGCAATCAAGGCGCTGTGCGGCGACCGGCTCGCGCTGTTCGTCGGGCTGGACGACGTCGTGGTGGAAGGGGTGCGAGCGGGTGCGGTGGGCTGGATCGGCGGGGTCACCAACGCGCTGCCGAAGGAGTGCATGGCGCTGTTCCACGCCGCGACCCGCGGCGAGGCGCAGAAAGCGGATACCCTTTACCAATGGCTGCTGCCGCTCCTGCGAATGGACACGGTGGTGAAGTTCGTGCAGTACCTCAAGCTCATCCAGCAGGAGGTCGGCATGGGCGATGAGCGCGTGCGCGGCCCGCGCCTGCCGCTTGCCGGCGCGGAGCGCGAGGACGCCCTGAAGCTGATCCGCGCCGCGCTCGCGGCGCGGCCGAAAATCTGATGCGCATCCGCCTGCTCGGCACCGGCACGCCGACGCCCTCGCTCAAGCGCATGAGCTCGGGCTACCTGGTCGAGACCGGCGAGCGCAAGATCCTCTTCGACTTCGGCCCGGGCGCCTACCACCGGCTGCTCGAGGCGGGCGTGAAGCCGGTGCAGGTCACCGACGTCTTCTTCACGCATCTGCATTACGACCACTGCCTGGACTACGTGCGCCTGGTGATGACGCGCTGGGACCAGGGCGCGGGAAAGATCCCCGAGCTCAACGTCTATGGGCCCGCACACACGCGGAAGATGACGGACCTGATCATCAACGGCGTGTTCGGCCCGGACCTCGAGGCGCGGACCGAGCTTCCCATGAGCCAGGCGGTTTACGTCGCGCGGGGAGGAACGCTGCCCCGCGCCAAGCCGAATCCGGCGGTGCGCGAGCTCAAGAGCGGCGATGTGGTGTCGACCGATGATTTTGTCGTCAGAGTCCATTCCGTGATTCACGCGCAGCCGATCCTGGAATGCTTCGGCTACCGGCTGGAAGCGGAGGGCGCGAGCTTCGCCTACTCGGGCGACGCCGGGCCGTGCAAGGCGATGGAAGACCTGGCGCGAAACGCGGACGTGATGGTGCACATGTGCCATTTCATCAGCGGCACCGCGCTCAACGCCGAGTTCGAGAAGCGCAACGGCGGCCACCTCGAGATCGCGCGCCTCGCGCAGGCCGCCGGCGTGCGTAACCTGGTGGCGAGCCACATCACCGAGCAGATGGACGTGCCCGGCGTGAAGGAACGCCTGATCCGCGAGATGAGCGAGCTCTACAAGGGCAATCTGTTCTTCGGCGAGGACCTGATGGAGATTCCGGTCGCCGCTCCCCGGCCGGGGAAGCTCGACTGAGCTACGCCGCGATCGGCGGCGAAGCGCAGCGCCTCTTCGGCTGGAAGCTCTTCACTTCGATGCGCTATCTCGAAAGCGGCGAGGTCGAGCGCGTGCATACCAGTGATCCCGCGGCCTATCCGCTCGGCGGGCGCAAGCCGCGCCGCGACACGCCGTGGAGCCGCCAGGTGCTGGTGCGCGGCGAGCCCTATTACGCGAACGACGCTGCCGGTATCCGCTTCGCCTTCGAGGATGCCGAGAAGCTCCTCGGTCTCAGGCTGGGCGCGGTTATCAACGTTCCGGTGAAGGACGGGGATCGCGTGCTCGGGACGCTGAACTTCCTGCGCGAGGCAGGCGGCTATCGGCTCGAGCATGTCGATCAAGCCCTGGGCCTCGCTTTGCGCGCGAAGAAGCTTCTCTGATGGCGACGAGCTACGGCGTCCCGTTCACGACGCGCCCCGAGATCAACGGGACCTTCGGTGTCGTGGCGTCGACCCACTGGCTCGCCACCGCGGTGGCGATGCGCACCCTCGAGCGCGGCGGCAACGCGTTCGATGCCGCGGTCGCGTGCGCGTTCACGCTGCAGGTGGTCGAGCCGCACCTGAACGGTCCGGGCGGCGAAGTGCCGCTCATCCTGTGGAGCGCGAAGGAGCGCCGCGCCCGCGTGCTCTGCGGGCAGGGCGTCGCGCCGGCGAAAGCGACCATCGCCGCGTTTCGCGCGCTCGGCCTGCCGCTCGTTCCGGGGACCGGCCTGCTGCCCGCCACCGTTCCCGGCGCCTTCGACGCGTGGATGCAGCTCCTGCGCGACTACGGCACGCTGCCGCTGCGCGAAGTGCTGGAGCCGGCGATCCACTATGCGGCGAACGGCTATCCGCTGGTGCCGCGCATCTCGCAGGCGATCGTCGCGGTCGAGGGCCTGTTCCGCGAGCACTGGCCGAGCTCCGCCGCGGTGTATCTGCCGGCGCCAAAGCCGGGCCCTCTTTTCAGGAACACGAGAATTGCAGAAACGTACCAGCGCGTGCTCCGTGAAGCCGAAGCGGCGGCCGGCCGCGACCAGCAGATCGAGAAGGCGCGCGACGCCTGGTATCGCGGCTTCGTCGCCTTCGAGATCGACCGCTTCTACCGGGAAGAGGTCATGGACTGCAGCGGCCGCCGCCACCGCGGGCTGCTGAGTGCGGACGACATGGCGCGCTGGCAGGCGAGCTACGAGGAACCGCTCGCCCGCGACTACGCGAACTACACGGTGCTGAAGTGCGGGGCCTGGAGCCAGGGCCTGGTGCTGCTGCAGCAGCTCGCGCTCGCCGAGCATCTCGACCTGGCGGGCCTGGATCCGCTCGGCGACGAGTTCGTGCACCGCGTGGCCGAGAGCGCGAAGCTTTGCTTCGCCGACCGCGACGCGTGGCTCGGCGATCCGAAGTTCGTCGACGTGCCGGTGAAGGCGCTTCTGTCGAAGGACTACGCCGCGCAGCGTGCCGGCATGGTGACCAGCACAGCAAACCCGGATTTGAGGCCGGGCTTTCCGAACGGAAGGAAACCCAAGCTTCCCGGATTCGGGGAGGAATCGGCGCGCCTGGCAAAGACGGCGCACTCGTCGCTCGGGATCGGCGAGCCGACGTTCGCCCAGCTCGTCGTGGGGGACACCTGCCACCTCGACGTCATCGACCGCTGGGGCAATGTGGTGTCCGCCACGCCCTCGGGCGGCTGGCTTTCGTCCAGCCCGGTGGTGCCGGGCCTCGGCTTTTCCATCAACACCCGCTTGCAGATCAGCTGGCTGGACGAATCGCTTCCCGGCGGGCTCGCGCCGGCCAAGCGCCCGTCCACCACGCTCTCGCCGAGCCTCGCGCTGCGCGACGGCGAGCCCTACCTCGCGTTCGGCACGCCGGGTGGCGACCAGCAGGACCAGTGGCAGGCGATCTTTTTCCTGCGCCATGTGCACCACCGCATGAACCTGCAGCAAGCGATCGACGCGCCGGCGTGGCACATCAACCACTTCGTGCAGTCGTTCTGGCCGCGCACGGTGGATCGCAACCAGCTCACGCTGGAATCCCGTTTTCCGGCTGAAACCATGGAAAGCCTCAAGCGGCGAGGCCACGCGGTGATCGTCGGGGAGCCGTGGTCCGAAGGGCGGCTATCCGCCTGCGCGAAGGACGGGGAGCTGCTGCGCGCCGCCGCCAACCCGCGCGGCATGCAGGGCTACGCCGCGGGACGCTAGTCCGCCTTGATGCCGCTTTCCCGGATGATTTTTCCCCAGCGCTGGTATTCGCGCTGGAGCAGCTGGTGCGCCTCGCGCGCCGGCATCGAGACGTGCTCCGCGCCCATCAGGTCGAGCCGCTGCTTCACGTCGCCGAGCTTGAGGATGCGGTTCACCTCGGCGTTGAGCTTGGCCACCAGCTCTGGCGGCATCCCGGCCGGGCCCCACACCCCGTACCACACCGCGACTTCGTAGCCCGGCACGAATTCTCCGACCCGCGGTAGGTTCGGCAGCAGCTCCGAGCGGCGCTCCTCGGTGACCGCGAGCAGGTTGAGCTTGCCCGCCTTGACGTGGTCCCAGACGTTGCCGAGCCCGGTGAACAGCACGCCGACCTGGCCGCCGAGGATGCCGGCGGTCGCCGGGCCGCCGCCCTTGTAGGGCACGTGCAGCATGTCGACCGTGGCGAGGCGCCGGAAGAGCTCGGCGGCAACGTGGTTGGGGCTGCCGTTGCCCGCCGATGCGTAGGCGATCTTGCCGGGCTGCGCCTTGAGCAGCGCGATGAGCTCGGGCACGCTCTTCGCCGGCACCGACGGGTGCGTGACGAGCACATTGGTGACGTATGCAGCGAGCGCGATGGTGGTGAAGTCGTCGACACCCTTGAAGGGCATGCTCGCGACCAGGAACGGGTTCATGGCGTGCGTCGACACCGAGCCTACGAGCAGCGTGTAGCCGTCGGCGGGCGCTCTTGCCACGAACTCGGAGCCGATGTTGCCCGAGGCTCCGGGCTTGTTCTCGACGACCGCCGGCTGACCCCAGTTCTCGGACATCTTGATGCCGATCAGCCGCGCGAGCACGTCGGTCGAGCCTCCCGGCGCCCAGGGCACGATGATGCGGACCGGCTTTGCGGGATAGGCCTGCGCCGCCGCCGGCGCGGGAAGCAACGCGGCGAGCAGGACGAGGACGAGGGCACGACCGACGCGCACGGCCCATTCTGGCATGCATTGAGCGAGAATAAGAGTATGTCCGTCCATCCCCTGAAAACCCCATCGCTCGATCCGGTCCGCGAAGCCAAGGTTCACCTCGCGGCCGCACACCGCCTGGCAGTGCTGCATGAGCTGGAAGAAGGCATTGACAACCATTTCACCGTCACCGTGCCGGGCCACGACGACCGCTACCTGATCCTGCCGTTCGGCCTGCACTGGTCCGAAGCGCGGGCGAGCGACATGATCGTGTTCGACGGGTCGGGCGCGACGCTGGAAGGCGAAGGCGTGGTGGAACTGTCGGCGCAGTGCATCCACGCGCCGATCCACCGCATCTGCGGCGCGCGGGTGGTCATGCACACGCATCAGACCTGGGCGCTGGCGCTCAACATGCTGAAGGACAACCGGCTGCTGCCGGCGAGCCAGACCGCCGCCTTCTTCCACGGGCACGTCGCCTACGACGACACCTACGCCGGGACGGCGGACGTCATCGAGGAGGGCGAGCGGCTCGCACGCGCGATCGGCGACAGGCACGTCCTCTTCATGAAGAACCACGGCGTGCTGGTGACCGGCAGCACCGTGGCGCAGGCCTACCGCAGGCTCTACAAGCTGGAGCGCGTGTGCCGCGCGCAGGTGCTGGCGATGTCGACCGGCAAGCCGCTGGAAGTGCTGTCCGATGCCGTCGTCGCGCAGGTGCAGGCGCCGCCGGCGAACGACCGCCATTCGCGCGCCGAGCGCGAGCGCCTGTTCTTCGAGGCGATGATGCGCATCCTCGACCGCGAGCTGCCCGGCTACGCGGAATAGCGGAGAAGCTGCGCGTCATTGATTCGCACACCGGCGATGCGGGCCCTGCTGCTTGCTTGCGCCATGTTCTGCGGCGCTCCCGGACTCGCGCGCGCCGACCTGCCGCAGGACGCCGGCGGCGGCGACCTGGCCGGCCGGCTCTGGCGGGGACTGACCGATGAAGCGTACCTCAGGGTAGGGTACGGCATCGTCCAGTGGGCCATGGACATCGAGCGGGCGAGCGACGGCGCGACCGCCAGGCTGGTGCATCGCGACGACAGCGCCCTTTTCATCGGCTACGGCTCGAAGCCCACGTTTTTCACGGACACGAACTTCGGCTATACCTTCATGGTGAACTACGTGGACTTCAGCATGAACAGGCAGACCATCCCCGGGGAAGAATTCGCGAACGTCGGAACGCAGGTGAGCGGCTACCTGGTTTATGCAGTCCCGACCTTGTATTACCAGTGGGGCGAGCGCGGCAATCACGCCCGGTTCATCCGCGCGGGGGCGGGCGTTGGCCTCGGCGCTGCACGCTTCAAGGGCACCGCGCAGCTCTCGACCGGGGAGACCATCAACACCGAGAAGAAGTCCTATTCGCCGCGGCTGGCGCTGAGCAACCTTCTCCAGGTGCGATGGAACTACATCGACCTTTCGATCGGCTATGCGTCGCCGCGCGTCTACGGGAACGGCTACGACATCAAGGTGTCGGACTTCTCCGCGAGCCTCGGCTACGTGTTCTATTTCTGAGCGTCAGGCGCGCAGCGCTTCGAGCAGCGTCGGGAAGATCTTCGGCGTGGCGGCGGCGAGCTCGCCGGACTCCAAGTAGCCCGGATCGCCGTTCAGGTCGCCGACCAGCCCGCCGGCCTCCTGGATGAGCAGCGCGCCCGCCGCCATGTCCCAGGGCCCGAGGCCGAGCTCCCAGAACGCGTCCAGCCTGCCGCAGGCGACGTAGGCGAGGTCGAGCGCGGCCGCGCCGGCGCGGCGCACGCCGGAGGTCTTCTGCATCATGTCCTTGAGCTGGGTCGTGTACCGCTCGAGGTGCGCCATTTCCTTGAAGGGAAAGCCCGTGCCGACCAGCGCGTCGCCGAGCCGCAGGCATTTCGAGACGCGCATGCGGCGGTCGTTGACGAACGCGCCGCGCCCCTTCGAGGCGGTGAACAGCTCGTTCCTCACCGGGTCGTAGACCACGCCGTGCGCCAGCGCTCCCCTGTGGCGCACCGCGATCGACACGCCGTACTGCGGGAAGCCGTGGATGAAATTGGTGGTGCCGTCCAGCGGGTCGATGATCCACTCGTACTCGGCGCGCCCGGCGCTGGCGCCAGACTCCTCGGCCAGTACCGCGTGGTCGGGGTAGGCCTTGCGCACGATCTCGATGATCGCCGCCTCGGCCGCGTGGTCCACCTTGGTGACGAAGTCGTTGGCGCGCTTGGACCTGACCTCGAACCCGCCGCCGGCGAGCGCGGCGCGGTTGATGATCGAGCCGGCGCCGCGCGCAGCGCGCACCGCGATGTTGAGCATGGGATGCATAAGGCGCCGTATTCTAGACTTCGTTATGCGGGACATTCGCTTCGTGCTGTGCCGGCCCAGCCATCCGGGCAATATCGGCGCCGCGGCGCGCGCCATCAAGGCGATGGGGTTTTCCGACCTGCGCCTGGTCGCCCCCGAGCGCTTCCCGGCGAAGGAGGCGGACTGGATGGCGACGCATGCCGTCGATGTCCTTGAAAAGGCAAAGGTCCACGAAACCCTCAGCCAATCGATATCCGACTGCGTGGCCGCATTCGCCCTCTCGGCCCGGCCGCGGGAATGGTCGCCGCAGGTGCTCGACGTGCGCTCGGCGGCGGCGCGCGCGCTGGAGGTCGACGGCCCGGTGGCCTTCGTCTTCGGCAGCGAGAGCGCCGGCCTGACCAACGAGGAAATGTTCGCCTGCCAGCACCTGGTGCACATCCCGGCGAGCCGCGAGTCCAGCTCGCTCAACCTGGCGCAGGCGGTCCAGGTGGTGGCCTACGAGCTGCACATGGGGCAGGACGTCGCCGTGCCCTTCGCGCGCGTCGAGAAGCGCGCCACGGTGGAGGACATCGAGGGGCTCTACGAGCACCTCGAGCGGGCGGCGGTGGCGAGCGGCTTCATGGCCCCGTCCTCGCGGTTGCGCGAGCGCTGGCGGCGCCTGTTCTCGCGCGTGCCGGGGCTCGAGCGCGAGGAGGTGAACATCCTCCGCGGCCTGCTGAAGGCCTTGCTCGCGAAGTGGAATAATTGATCAAATTACTCGGATATTTGTAGAATCGCTCCATGTTCAGGCAATTGCGCGACGACATCGGCTGCATCCTGGAGCGCGACCCGGCGGCGCGAAGCACCTGGGAAGTGCTCACCTGCTACCCGGGGCTGCACGCGATCTACATCCACAAGCTCGCGCGCTGGTTCTGGCTGCACGGCCTGGGCTGGCTGGGGCGCTTCACTTCGCACCTTGGCCGCTGGCTGACCGGGATTGAGATCCACCCGGGCGCGAAGATCGGCCGCTGTGTGTTCATCGACCACGGCATGGGCGTGGTGATCGGCGAGACCGCCGAGGTCGGCGACGGCTGCACCGTTTACCAGGGCGTGACGCTCGGCGGCACCTCGCTCTACCGGGGCGAGAAGCGCCATCCGACCCTCGGGGCCGGCGTGGTGGTCGGCGCGGGCGCGAAGGTGCTCGGCGGCTTCACGGTCGGCGAGGGCGCGAGGATCGGGTCGAACGCCGTGGTGGTGAAGGAAGTGCCGGCGGGCGCGACCGTGGTCGGCATTCCCGGCCGCATCGTGGAAGAGAAGGGCGTGGGCGGGGAAAGATTCGCGGCCTACGCGGTGGTGCTGGAGCACGACGACCCGTACGCCAAGGCGATCCAGCAGCTCGTCGAGCATTCCCAGGAACTTGAGCGCTCGGTCGCGGCGCTGAACGAAAAGCTCGCCCGCCTGGAGAAGGCCGAGCGCGAACAGCTTCGAGCAGTCAAGTAGCTGTTTCAGAACACCAATCTTAGTTGACCAAATCAGTCGGAATTAGGTATACTTGACTGCATTGATCAGGTATTGAGGATCCCATGAGACTGACAACCAAAGGCAGGTTCGCGGTGACCGCGATGGTGGACTTGGCGCTGCGCCAGAACCGCGGCCCGGTGACGCTCGCCGCGATCAGCGGACGCCAGCACATCTCGCTTTCCTACCTGGAGCAGCTGTTCGGCAAGCTGCGCCGCGCTTCGCTGGTATCGAGCACGCGCGGCCCCGGCGGCGGCTACAACCTGGCGCAGGTGCCGGCCGGCATCTCGGTCGCCGACATCGTCACCGCGGTCGACGAGCCGCTCGACGCCACGCAGTGCGGCGGCAAGGAGAACTGCCACGACGACAAGCGCTGCATGACGCACGACCTGTGGGCGACGCTGAACGAGAAGATGCAGGAGTACCTGTCGTCGGTGACGCTCGCCGACTTGGTCGCGCACCAGAGCGGCAAGCCGGTGGCGGTGATCAAGGATTTCCGTTCCGCATCCGAAAAGGTGGCTGCGTGAGGCTGCCGGTCTACCTCGACTACTCGGCGACCACGCCGGTGGACCGGCGCGTGGCCGACAAGATGATCCCGTTCCTCACCGAGCACTTCGGCAATGCGGCGAGCCGCTCGCACGCGTTCGGCTGGAAGGCGGAGGAGGCGGTCGAGGAGGCGCGCGGGCACGTCGCCGCGCTGATCAACGCCGACCCGAAGGAGATCGTCTGGACCTCCGGCGCCACCGAGGGCAACAACCTCGCCATCAAGGGCGCGGCGAACTTCTACAAGACCAGGGGCAAGCACCTGATCACGCAGAAGACCGAGCACAAGGCGGTGCTCGACACCTTCCGCGAGCTCGAGCGCCAGGGCTTCGAGGCGACGGTCCTCGACGTGCAGGAGAACGGCCTGGTGAGCCTTGAGAAATTCAAGGCGGCGATCCGGCCCGACACCATCCTCGCCTCGATCATGATGGTGAACAACGAGATCGGCGTGATCCAGCCGGTGTGGGAGATCGCCGAGATCTGCCGCGCGAAAGGCGTCATCTACCACTGCGACGCGGTGCAGGGCGGCGGCCGGGTCGAGATCGACCTGCAGAAGTTCAAGGCCGACCTGCTCACCCTGACCGCGCACAAGATGTACGGGCCGAAAGGCATCGGCGCGCTCTACGTGCGGCGCAAGCCCCGGGTGCGCATCGAGGCGCAGATCCACGGCGGCGGGCACGAGCGCGGCTTCCGCTCCGGCACGCTGGCGACACACCAGATCGTCGGCTTCGGCGAGGCGGCGCGCCTGGCGAAGGCCGAGATGGCGACCGAGAACACCCGCATCCGCGCGCTGCGCGACCGGCTGCTCAAGGGCGTCAAGGACATCGAGGAGGCCTACGTCAACGGCGACCTCGCGCAGCGCATCCCGCACAACCTCAACGTCTCGTTCAACTTCGTCGAAGGCGAGTCGCTGATCATGGCGGTGAAGGACCTGGCGGTGTCTTCGGGCTCGGCCTGCACCTCGGCCTCGCTCGAGCCCTCGTACGTGCTGCGCGCGCTGGGGCGCTCCGACGAGCTCGCGCACAGCTCGATCCGCTTCACCCTCGGGCGCTTCAGCACCGAGGAGGAAATCGATTTCGCAGCAGACTTGATCAAGCGCAAGGTAGCGAAGCTAAGGGAGTTGTCGCCCCTCTGGGAAATGCACAAAGAGGGTGTCGATCTGAGCACGGTCCAATGGGCCGCACATTGAGGTAACGGTTATGGCTTACAGCGACAAGGTCATCGATCACTACGAGAACCCGAGGAACGTCGGGTCGTTCGACAAATCCGACGAAGCGGTCGGCACCGGCATGGTCGGCGCGCCGGCCTGCGGCGACGTGATGAAGCTGCAGATCCGGGTCGGCGCCGACGGCCGCATCGAGGACGCGCGCTTCAAGACCTACGGCTGCGGCTCGGCGATCGCCTCGAGCTCGCTGGTCACCGAGTGGGTCAAGGGCAAGACGCTCGACCAGGCGACCGAGATCAAGAACACGCACATCGCCGCGGAGCTGTCGCTGCCGCCGGTGAAGATCCACTGCTCGATCCTCGCCGAGGACGCGATCAAGGCCGCGGTGGAGGACTACCGCAAGAAGCATGGTGTGGATTCTTATGAAAAAGAGAAAAAAGTAGCCTGATGGCGATTACCCTCACCCCGGACGCCGCCGGCCACGTGCAGCGCACGCTCGAAAAGCGCGGCAAGGGCGTCGGCCTGCGCCTGGGCGTGCGCACCTCGGGCTGCTCGGGGCTCGCCTACAAGCTCGAGTTCGCCGACGCGGTCAATGCGGAAGATCTCCAGTTCGAGAGCCACGGCGTCAAGGTCGTGGTCGACTCCAAGAGCCTGCAGTACATCGACGGCACCGAGCTCGATTACACCCGCGAGGGCCTGAACGAGGGCTTCAAGTTCAGGAACCCGAAAGTCAAGGACGAATGCGGGTGCGGGGAATCCTTTAACGTCGCTTAACTGATTGCACGACGCTCGCGCGACCGGCCGACACACGGTATACGTGTGCGGCGGCGCGTGACGCGTCGCTGCATGCCATGCACAACCACTTCGAGCTTTTCGGCCTGGCGCCCGCGTACGCGCTGGACACCGACGCGCTCGAGCGCTCCTACCGCGACATCCAGTCGAAGGTCCATCCCGACCGCTTCGCCCAGGCCGGCGACGCCGAGCGCCGCGCCTCGCTGCAGTGGACCACGCGCGTGAACGAGGCCTACCGCGTCCTCAAGGACCCGGTGCAGCGCGCCAGCCACCTGCTCGAGCTGCACGGCGTCGACGTCGCGTTCGAGACCAACACCGCCATGCCGCCCGAGTTCCTGGTGCAGCAGATGGAGCTGCGCGAGACGCTGGAAGAAGCCGCTGGAACGAAGAACGGGACGGCGCTTGACGACATGAGGAAGAGGCTTTCCGAACAAAAAACTCAAATAGAAAAACAAATCGCCGATTCCATCGATCAGAGAAAGGACTACCCCGGCGCAGCCGCGCTCGTCAGGAAGCTGCAGTTCCTCGACAAGCTCGGCTCCGAGATCGACGCCGCCTACGAGGAGATCGAATAGATGGCGCTGATGCAGATCTCCGAGCCGGGGATGTCGCCCGAGCCGCACCAGGCGCGGCTCGCGGTCGGCATCGATCTGGGCACGACGAATTCGCTGGTCGCCACGGTGCGCAGCGGCATTCCGGCGGTGCTGCCCGACGCGCACGGCCGGCCGCTCCTGCCCTCGATCGTGCGCTACCTGTCCGACGGGCGCGCGGAGGTCGGCTATGCCGCGCAGGCGCGCCAGGCCGACGACCCGGGCAACACCATCGTCTCGGTGAAGCGCTTCATGGGCCGCGGCGTGAAGGACGTTGCGCACATCGAGAACGCCCCCTACGACTTCGTCGACGCGCCCGGCATGCTGCAGCTTCGCACCGCAGCCGGCGTGAAGAGCCCCGTGGAAGTATCTTCAGAAATACTCAAGGTGCTGCGCGAGCGTGCGGAGCTGTCCCTGCAAGGCAATATTTCTGGAGCGGTGATCACGGTGCCGGCGTACTTCGACGACGCGCAGCGCCAGGCGACCAAGGACGCCGGCCGCATTGCCGGCCTGAACGTGCTGCGGCTGCTGAACGAGCCCACCGCGGCGGCGATCGCCTACGGCCTGGAGAACGCCGCTGAAGGCACCTACGCGGTCTACGACCTCGGCGGCGGCACCTTCGACATCTCGATCCTGAAGCTGTCGCGCGGCGTGTTCGAGGTGATCGCGACGAGCGGCGACTCGATGCTCGGCGGCGACGACTTCGACCAGCGCGTGTTCTGCTGGGTGGTGGAGCAGGCGAAGCTGCCGCCGCTCTCGGCGCGCGACATGCGCCTGCTGCTGGTGAAGGCCCGCGAGGCGAAGGAGTACCTGACCTTTCACGGCGAAGCGCGGATCACCGCCAAGCTTTCCACCGGTGAGGTCGTAGATTTTCTTTTAAGTACTGAAGTCTTTTGCAGCATCACGCAAACCCTGGTCCAGAAGACCCTCGGCCCGGTGCGCAAGGCGCTGCGCGACGCGGGCCTGACGGTCGACGAGGTCAAGGGCGTGGTGATGGTCGGCGGCGCTACGCGCATGCCGCAGGTGCAGCGCGCGGTGGGCGAGCTGTTCCGCCGCGACCCGCTGAACAACCTCGACCCGGACAAGGTCGTGGCGCTCGGCGCCGCGATGCAGGCCAACGTGCTCGCCGGCAACAAGCCGCAGGGCGAGGACTGGCTGCTGCTCGACGTGATCCCGCTGTCGCTCGGCATCGAGACCATGGGCGGCCTCACCGAGAAGATCATCCCGCGCAACACCACCATCCCGGCGGGCCGCGCCCAGGAGTTCACCACCTTCAAGGACGGCCAGACCGGGATGAGCTTCCACGTGGTGCAGGGCGAGCGCGAGCTGGTTTCCGACTGCCGCTCGCTCGCGCGCTTCGAGCTGAAGGGCATTCCGCCGATGGCCGCGGGCGCCGCGCGCATCCGCGTGGCGTTCCAGGTCGACGCCGACGGCCTGCTTTCGGTTTCCGCAAAAGAGAACAGTTCCGGCGTCGAAGCGTCGGTCACCGTGAAGCCTTCCTACGGCCTGGGCGACGCCGACATCGAGCGCATGCTGCGCGACTCCTTCGAGCACGCGCGCGAGGACATGCACGCGCGAGCCCTTGCGGAGCATCGTGTCGAGGGGCAGCGTTTGATCGAGGCCACGAGGTCGGCTTTGGCGGCGGATTCGGGCTTGCTTTCTGCGGACGAAAAGGCGGTGATCGAGACGGTCATCGCGTCCCTCGAAAAACTCCTGCCCGGAACAGACCATCGCGCCATCAAGCAGGCGGCCGAGGCGCTGAACCGCGCCACCGACGAGTTCGCCGGGCGGCGCATGAACCGCAGCGTCAAGCGCGCCCTGACCGGCCGCAAAATCGATAGTCTCTGATGCCGAGGATCAGGGTCTTGCCCGGGCATGTGCTGTGCCCGCAGGGCGTGGAGATCGAGGCGCAGACGGGCCGATCGATCTGCGACGTGCTGCTCGAGAACCACATCGACATCGAGCACGCCTGCGAGAAATCCTGCGCCTGCACCACCTGCCACGTGGTCGTGCGCCAGGGCTTCGATTCCCTCGAGCCGGCGGAGGAGAAGGAGGAGGACATGCTCGACAAGGCCTGGGGGCTGGAGGCGAGTTCGCGCCTTTCCTGCCAGGCGAAGGTGGCGGGCGGGGACCTGGTGATCGAACTGCCGAAGTACACCATCAACTACGAGCGCGAGGGTGGAGCGAAGAAATGAAGTGGACCGACACGCAGGAGATCGCGATCGCGCTCACGGACGCGCACCCCGACCAGGATCCGAAGGCGGTGAACTTCGTCGACCTGTACAAGTGGGTGATGGCGCTGCCGGGTTTCGCCGACGACCCGAAGCGCTGCGGCGAGCGGATCCTCGAGGCAATCCAGCAGGCCTGGATCGACGAGGCCGAGTGATGCGGGTTGGGATTCTTGGCTTTCATCTCGAAAGCAATGCGTTCGCCCCCACGAGCGGCGAGCGGCAGTTCCGCTCCCTGTGCTACGTGCAGGGCGACGACATCACTCGCGAGGCGCGCCGCCCGGAGTCCATGCTGCCCGCCGAGCTGCCGGGCTTCTACCGCCAGATGGACGCGCTCGGCGCCTGGACGCCCGTGCCGATCCTGGTCACCGCCTGCGAGCCCGGCGGCGCGGTGGACGAGGGCTTCTTCCAGGCGACGCTCGCCGCGATGCGCAAGCGCCTTGCTGCCGCCGGCAAGCTCGACGCGGTCTACATCAGCAACCACGGCGGGATGATCTCGACCGGCGGCCCGGATCCCGACGGCGAGCTCTACGCCATGGTGCGCGCCGCGGTCGGTCCGAAGATCCCGGTCGTCGCTACCGTCGACCTGCACGCCAACATTTCCGAGCGCATGGTGGAGAACGTGAACGCGCTCGTCTCGTACCGCACCAACCCGCACCTGGACCAGGCCGAGCGCGCCG
The DNA here is from genome assembly GCA_964576525.1 of uncultured Enterobacteriaceae bacterium. Classification (GTDB taxonomy): domain Bacteria; phylum Pseudomonadota; class Gammaproteobacteria; order Burkholderiales; family SG8-39; genus SCGC-AG-212-J23. The sequence continues at coordinate 17,189 of CAZNVH010000083.1, read as the reverse complement.
AAGATGCCGCGCGGTTTTTGATGGGTTTTGTCGAAGGCAAGAGATCCAGACGCGCGTTCGTGCGGCTGCCCCTCACCCCGGCCTCGGTCACGCTGCTGACGCGCGAGGGCCCGTATGCCGACGCCATCAAGTACGGCCAGACCAAGGTCGGCGGCGGAATCCTCGACGTCTCGATAGTCGGCGGCTTCGTGTTCAGCGACACGCCGAAGAACGGCGTGGCGATCATCGTCAACGGCGAGCAGGGCGCCGACGTGCGCGGCGTCGCCCTGGACATCGCCACGCGCATCTGGAGCGACCGCAAGCGCTTCGTCAAGCGCCTGACCTCCATGGACGAGGCCATGGCCCTTCCCGGGAAGACCATCTGGTCGGATGCGGGCGACAACCCGGGCGGCGGCGGCACCGGCAAGACCACCACGCTTCTCAAGAAGCTTTACGAAGCGAAAGTTGAAAGCGTTCTCTACGGCATCTTCTTCGAGCCGGAGATCGCCGCGGCAGCCCAAGGGAAGCGGGAGATCACGGCCAGGTTCACTGAAGGCTTCACCGTTCCCGCAAAAGTCCTGAAGACCACCGACGGCAAATGCGTCGGGCGGCGCGGCATCTGGGCGGGCAGGGCGCTCGAGCTCGGCCCGACCTGTGCGCTGCAGATCGGCGGGGTGACCGCGGTGTGCGTCAGCATGCGCAAGCAGTGCGCCGACCCGGTGTTCTTCGAGATGCACGGCATCGACCTCGCAGCGGCGAAGACGGTAGTCGTGAAATCGCGGGGCCACTTCCGCGGCGGCTTCGATGAATATTTCACACCCGACCGCGTGATCGAGGTGGATACGCCCGGCCTGACTTCGCCGGTGCTGGAACGGCTACACTTCAAGGGTCTGCCGCGTCCGGTTTTCCCGCTCGATGTCGACGCGAGCTGGACGCCGCAGGCTGCTCTCTATGAGTGACGAACTCAAATCGCTGGGCCGGTACAAGATCCAGGGCGTCCTCGGCAAGGGGGCGATGGGCCTGGTGTACGACGGGCTCGACCCCAAGCTCGACCGCCGGGTCGCGATCAAGACCATCCTCACCAAGAAGCTTTCCCCGGACGCGGCGAAGATGGCCACCGTGCGCTTCCAGCGCGAAGTGCGCGCCGTGGCGCGGCTCAACCATCCCAATATCGTCCAGGTCTACGATTTCGGCTCCGAAGCCGATCTCGCGTATATCGTGATGGAATTCATCCAGGGCAAGGAGCTCAAGGACTCTCTCGACGGAAAGGAGCACTTCGACCTCGGCAGGATCTTCCGCCTCATGGGCGAGCTGCTCGACGCGCTCCACTTCGCGCACGAGGCGAAGATCATCCACCGCGACGTCAAGCCTGCCAACGTGATGATTACCACCGCCGGCCAAACGAAGCTCGCCGATTTCGGCGTGGCGCGCTTCACCGAGCCCGACGGCGACCAGGCCGAGGCGACGCGCGCCGGCACCATCGTCGGCACCCCCTCCTACATGTCGCCGGAGCAGATCCAGGGGCAGCCGCTCGACCGGCGCACCGACATCTTCTCGGCCGGCATCATCTTCTACCAGCTCCTGACGTGGACCAAGCCGTTCGAGGGAACGCAGTGGGCATTGCAGAAGAAGATCATCGAGGACGACCCGGTCTGGCCGTCCACGCTCGTGGAGATTCCGCCCGAAATCGACCGCGTGGTCGCCAAGGCGCTCGCCAAGCAGGCCGAGGGCCGCTACCAGACCGCGCGCAAGTTCGCCGAAGCCATCCAGCGCATTGCCGCCGGCAAGCCGCCGGAGGAGCCCGGCGAGGCCGTCGTGCAACCCGGCGTGAAGGCCGTCCCGCATAACGTCGAGGCCGACAAGGAATTCTGGGAAGCAATCAAGGACAGCGACGATGCCGACGAACTGGGGCTATACCTCGAGCAGTTCCCGCACGGGACATTCGTCGCGCTGGCGCGGAAAAAAATGGCCGAGCTGAGCGGCAAGAAGTAGCTCGACTGCGACTAGCGGTCGTTCAGATGGCAGGCGGACAAGTGGCCAGGGGCGACTTCCTTGAGCGCCGGCGCCTGCTCCTTGCAGCGCGGCATGGCGTGCGGGCAGCGCGGGTGGAAGTGGCAGCCGGTGGGCGGGTCGAGGGGCGAGGGGATCTCGCCGATGATCGGCTTAAACTGGGTCTTGCGCGTCTCGAGCCGCGGCACCTGCAGCAGCAGCGCCTGGGTGTAGGGATGGTTCGGCTGCTTGAAGATCTCCTCGGCAGGCGCGGACTCGACCACGCGGCCGAGGTACATGATCACCACGCGGTCGGAGAGGTGCTCGACCACGCCGAGGTCGTGGCTGATGAAGAGGTAGGTGAGACCCAGGTCGCGGCGCAGGGTCATGAAGAGGTTGAGGATCTGCGCCTGGATCGAGACGTCGAGCGCCGCGACCGCCTCGTCGCACACCAGGAACTCGGGCTTCACCGCCAGCGCGCGCGCGATGCCGATGCGGCTGCGCTGCCCGCCGGAGAACTGGTGCGGGTAGCGGCGCTTGTAGCCCGGGTCCAGGCCGCAGCGCAGCAGCAGCGCGTCGAGGTAGCTGTCGAGCTCGTCCTTCTTCACCAGGCCGTGCACCAGCGGCGCCTCGCCGACGATGTCGGCGACGCGCATGCGCGGGTTGAGCGAGGCGAACGGGTCCTGGAAGATCATCTGCACCTTCAAGCCGGCCTTGTCGCGGCCGCGGTAGCGGATGCGGCCCGCGCTCGGCTCGAGGATGCCGGCGACCATGCGGCCGAGGGTCGACTTGCCGCAGCCCGACTCGCCGACCAGCCCAACCACCTCGCCCTCATTGACGGCGAAGGACACGTCGTCGACCGCGTGCACCACCTCGTCGGCGACGTCCGCGCCGAGGCGGCGCGCGATCTTGCCGGCGAGGTCGAGCGGCTGGCGGAAGCGCTTCGAGACGTGCTCGAGCTCGAGGAGCGGGGTCATTGGAGCGGGTGGAAGCAGCGCACCAGCCGGTTCCCACGCCGTTCAAGCAGGGGATTCTCTGTACAAGCGGCAGAAGCGCGGGAGCAGCGGTTGCGGAAGGCGCAGCCCGGCTGCAGGTTGGCAAGCGACGGGGCCATGCCGGGGATCTGGGCGAGCGGCGTGCCGCGGCGGTTGCGGCTCGGCACCGAGCCGATCAGGCCCTGGGTGTAGGGGTGCAGCGGCGCGTCGAGCACCTGGTCGACCGTGCCGCTCTCGACGATGCGCCCGGCGTACATCACGCAGATGCGGTCGGCGAGGCCGGCGACCACCGACAGGTCGTGCGTGATCCAGACCAGCGCCGTGCCGGACTCGCGGCACAGCTTCTGCGCCTCGTACAGGATCTGCGCCTGGATGGTGACGTCGAGCGCGGTGGTCGGCTCGTCGGCGATGATCAGCTTCGGCTTGTTGAGGAGCGCAATGGCGATGGCCACGCGCTGGCGCATCCCGCCGGAGAACTGGTGCGGGTAGGAGCGCAGGCGCGACTCGGGCGAAGGGATGCCGACGCGCTCCAGCGCTTCAAGAGCGATTTTGAGCGCCTCTTTTTTGTCTAGATCCTGATGGGCCCGTACGGCTTCGACCATCTGGGTGTCGATACGCAGCACCGGGTTCAGAGTCATCATCGGGTCCTGGAACACCATGGCGATGCGGGATCCGCGCACGCGGCGGAGTTGATCTTCTTTCAAAGTCAAAAGATCCGTATCCTCGAACAGGATCCTGCCGCCGACGATGCGCCCCGGGGCGTCGACCAGCCCGAGGATCGAGAAGCCGGTGACGGTCTTGCCGCAGCCGGACTCGCCCACCAGCCCGAGCACCTCGCCCGGCTTCACCTCGAAGCTCACGCCGTCGACCCCGCGAACCACGCCGGCGCGCATGAAGAAATAGGTCTTGAGATCCTGGACTTCTAGAGAATTAGCGCTCAAGGCGCGGGTTGAGCACGTCGCGCAGCCGGTCGCCGACGAGGTTGATGCTCATGATCGTGACGAGCAGCGCCACGCCGGGATAGAAGCTGATCCAGTACTTGCCCGACAGCATGTACTCGAAGCCGTTGGCGATCAGCAGCCCGAGCGAAGGTTCGGTGAGCGGCAGGCCGACGCCGAGGAAGGACAGCGTCGCCTCGAGCGAGATCGCGTGCGCGGTCTGCAGCGTGCCGACCACGATCAGCGGCGCGAGGACGTTCGGCAGCAGGTGGCGGAACAGGATCCTCGAGGGCGGCAGGGCGAGACACTGCGCCGCCTCGATGTACTCCTTGCGCCGCTCGACCAGCGCCGAGCCGCGCACGGTGCGCGCGTAGTAGGCCCACTGCACCAGGATGAGGGCGATCATCACCTTGTCGGCGCCGCGGCCGAGGATCGCCACCAGGATCAGCGCCACCAGGATCGCGGGGAAGGAGAGTTGCAGGTCCACCAGGCGCATGATCACGGCGTCGACCTTGCCGCCCCAGTAGGCGGCGGCGAGCCCGACCGCGGTGCCGATGATCAGCGCGACGACACCCGAGGCGACGCCGACGCCGAGGCTGATGCGCAGCCCGTACAGGATCGCGCTCCACATGTCGCGCCCGGCGCCGTCGGCGCCGAGCCACATCAGGAAGCCCGCCGAGCCGCGCTCGCCAGGCTCCAGGCGGGCGTCCATCACCGTGACCTTGGCGAGGTCGTAGGGGTTCTGGGGCGAGAGCACCGGCGCAAGCAGGGCGAGGAAAGCGATCAGCAGCAGGAGAGCGAAAGCTCCCATGGCCACCGGGCTGGAGAAGAACTCGCGCGCCAGGCGCCGGAAGGGCGTCTCGGGCGCCGGAAGGGGGACGGCCAGGCTTTCGAGCTGCGCGCTCATGCCTTTGCCTCCTTCAATCGGACCCTTGGATCCAGCATTGAATAAAGAATATCGACGATCAAATTGATCACGATGAACATCAGCACCGTGATCACCAGGTAGGCGACGATCACCGGCCGGTCGAGGCGCTGGATCGAGTCGATCAGCAGCTTGCCCATGCCGGGCCAGGCGAACACCGACTCGGTGACCACCGAGAAGGCGATCAGCCCGCCGAGCTCCAGGCCGAGGACCGTCACCACCGGCACCAGGATGTTCTTGAGAATGTGCACCAGCACCACGCGCGAGGGCGCCAGGCCCTTGGCGCGGGCGAACTTCACGTAGTCCTGCAGCGCCGCCTCGCGCGTGCCGGCGCGCGCCAGGCGCGTCACCAGCGCCATCTTGAACAGCGCCAGGTTGAACGCCGGCAGGATCAGGTGCCGGATCCCGTCCCAGGTCATGAAGTCGCCGCGCCCGGTCGAGGGCAGCCAGCCGAGCATCACCGCGAACACCATGATCAGCATCAGCCCGACCCAGAAGGTCGGCAGCGAGAAGCCGAGGATCGAGCCGGCCATGATGGCGCGGCTCGCCGGCGACTCGGGGCGCAGGCCGGCGTACATGCCGAGCGGGATGCCGAAGACGATCGCCATCAGGAACGCGGCGAAGGCAAGCTCGAGCGTCGCCGGCATGCGCTGCAGGATCAGCTTGAGCGCCGGCTCGCCGAACACGAAGGAGTTGCCCAGGTCGCCGCGCGCGGCGTTGGCCAGGAAGTGGAAGTACTGCTCGTGGACCGGCCGGTCGAGCCCGAGGCGCTGGATGAAAGCGTCGATCTCCACCTGCGTCATGTCGTCGGAGATCAGGATGTGCACCGGGTCGCCCACCAGGTGCACGCCGACGAACACGATCAGCGACATCACCAGAACGACGACGGCGCTCTGGAGAATTCGCCTTATGACAAAAACCATGTGTACTTCTAGTTCTTGCCGACACCTCTGGCCAGGGTGTACTCGTCGGTGCGCGGCTTGTAGGTGAAGCCGCGGCGCATCGCCCAGGTGTTCACCTGGTAGTGCAGCGGGATGATGCCGACGTCCTCGATCGCGATCTCGGTGGCGCGCGCCAGCAAGCTGGCGCGCTTCGCGTCCTCGACCGTGGCGAGCGCGTCGTTGATCAGCTTGTCGACCTCGGCGTTGGAGTAGCGGCCGCGGTTCGACGCGCCCATGCCCTTGTCGCGGTCGAAGGTGGCGAGCAGCGACTTGAGCGGCGAGGAGGCTTCGCCCGTGCCCGAGCCCCAGCCGACCAGGATGAAGCTGAACTTCGGCCCCTTGTCGGGCGCGCCGGTCGACGCGTCGCGGAAGAACACGCCCTGCGTCATGGTCACCACCTGCGTGTCGATGCCGATGCGCGACAGCATCTGCCCGACCGCCTCGGCGATCTTGGCGTCGTTCGGATAGCGGTCGTTCGGCGAATGGATGGTGAGGCGGAAGCCGTTCGGCACGCCCGCCTCGGCGAGGAGCTTCCTCGCGCCGTCGGGATCGAAGGCCACGGGCTTCAGCTTGGGGCTAACGCCGAAGAAGCCGTCGGGCAGCAGCTGCCCGGCCTTGATCGCCATACCTTCCATCACCTTGGCGACGATGGCGTCGCGGTCGATCGCCCTGGACACGGCGACGCGCACGCGCTTGTCGCGCAGCGGGTTCTTGATCGCGCCGCCGTCCTTCGCCTTGACGAAAGGCGAGTCGTCGCGGAAATGGTCGAGGTGCAGGTAGATGATGCGGTTCGACACCACCTGCGCCACGGTCAGCTTCGGGTCCTTCTTCAGGCGCTCCATGTCGGTGGCCGGCACCTCGTCGATGAAGTCGACGTCGCCGGCGAGCAGCGCGGCGACGCGCGACGGATCGGACTTGATGGCGCGGAAGGTCACGCGCTGCCACATCGGCTTCGGTCCCCAGTACTGGTCGTTGCGTTGCATGACGATGCGGTTGCCGGGGGTGTATTCCCCGAAGCGGAACGCGCCGGTTCCAACCGCGGCCTTGCCCGAGTTGTAGTCGGGCGTCTTCGCGCCCTGGCCGTGCTTGCGCGACACGATGTAGATCGTCGACAGGTCGTTCGGCATCAGCGGGTAGGGCGCCGCGGTCTTGATGTGGATGGTGTGGTCGTCGACCTTGGTCACGGTCTTGCCGCGGATATAGATGCCGAAGCTCGACGGGCTGCCCTCGACGTTCGGCGCGCGCTCGAAGCTGAACAGCACGTCGTCGGCGGTGAACGGCGTGCCGTCGTGGAAGCGCACGTTGCGGCGCAGCTTGAATTCCCAGGTGAGCGGGTCGATGGTGCGCCAGGACTCGGCCAGCCCCGGAACCATGCGCTGGCCCTCGTCCTGGTCGACCAGGCGCTCGAAGATGTGGCCGAGCAGCGAGTTGTTCGGCGACAGGTTGTGGTAGTGCGGGTCCATCGCCGTGGGCTCGGCGCCCAAGCCGATGCGCAGCTCTTGTGCAGATACATGGGTAGAGAGCGCGAGGGCCGCGCCCACCAGAATTCCCTTGATCAATTTCATTGCTTCCTCCCCGAAGTCTCGGCGGACATTATGCGGTAGGACGCGACCCAGTAATACTGGTACTCGACGAAGCGCACCTCGCCGCCGTAGCCGCGCAGCCGTGCCTGCAGCTCCCCGGCGGCGGGAAAATTCTTCAACACCTCGTGGCCGCTGCCGTCGGCGAGCCGGCGGGTCTGGTAAGTATTGCCCTCCGCGTCGCGGCGCGAGACCGGGGTGCTGTTGCCCTCGACGTAGCGGTTGTCGAGAAAGACGACCCGCGCGCCGGCCTCGAGCCGCGCCTCGAGGCTTCGCAGGAAGGCGTCCAGCTTGCCCAGCGGGACGTGCGACCACCAGAAGCCGGCGAAGCAGCCGGTGAACTTCTCCGGCCAGACGGGCAGGGCATAGGCGTCCGCCTGCTCGAAGCGCACGTTGCCCTGCGGATAGGGCTTCGTCTTTGCAAGGTCCAGGACTTCCCGGGCGGCATCGACCGCCATCACCGACTGGGCGCGCGCCGCGATCAGCGCCGTCCAGTAACCGGTGCCGCACGCGACCTCGAGCACGCGCGCGCCCTCGAACATCGCCGGCACATCTGCGCGCAGCTTCGCGAGGTCGATCTGGCGCTCCGGCTTGTCGTAGATCGTCTCGTACTCTGCGGCGCGCCGGGCGTAATACGCTTCCATTGAAGTATCCTACCCGGATGGATCCGGCCGTGCCCCTGGTTCTCGACTCGCCGCATTCCGGCCGCGAGTTCCCGGCGGATTTCGACGCCATCGTCAGCGAGGCCGAGCTGCGCGAGGCCGAGGACTGCTACGTCGACGAGCTGTATGCCGCGGCGCACGAGATCGGTGCGCCGCTGCTCGCCGCGGTCTTCCCGCGCACCTACCTGGATCCGAACCGCCATGCGGGCGACGTCGACCTCGAGCTGATCGAGGGCCCCTGGCCCTGGGAGTACCGGCCGAGCGGCAAGGCGCGCTACGGCAAGTCCCTCGTCTGGCGCACGTTGGAGGATGGGCGGCCTATTTACGCTCGCCGCCTTTCCCCTGAGGTGGTAAGGGGACGGATAGAAAGCCGCCACGTGCCGTATCACCGCTCGCTGAAGGAACTGCTGGACCAAACCCACAAGAAATTCGGCAAGGTCTATCATCTCAACTGCCACTCGATGCGCGCGGTGGCCGGCAAGCAGAGCGCCGAGGCCGAAGGCAGCGTGCGCCCCGACTTCGTCCTCGGCGACCGCGACGGCAGCACCTGCGAAGCGCGCTTCACCGAGCGGGTGCGCGCGGCGCTCGCCGGCATGGGCTACAGCGTCAAGGTCAACGACCCCTACAAGGGCGTCGAGCTGGTGCGGGCCTTCTCCGATCCGAAGGCCGGGCGCCACAGCCTGCAGATCGAGATCAACAAGCGGCTTTACATGGACGAGGACACGCTGGCGAAGACCGAAGGCTTCCAGCGCCTGCAGAAGGATCTCGGCGAGTTGCTCCGCATCATCGTGAAGTCCCCATGAAATACCGGATCGAGATCAAGCCGCCGGACATCGCGCCGTACCGCAACGGCAATACCGGCGTCGACTATGTCCATGTGATGGACTCGGGGAAACCGGGGCCGAACGTCATGCTGCAGGCGCTGACGCATGGCAACGAGTTCTGCGGCGCCATTGCCCTGGATTTTCTTTTCAAGGAGAAGGTTTCTCCGTTGAAAGGAAAGCTGGTCCTGGCGTTTGCCAATGTGCAGGCCTTCGCGCGCTTCGACTTCGACGACCCGGACCGCTCGCGCTACATCGACGAGGACTACAACCGCGTCTGGGCCGACGACGTGCTGCTCGGCAAGCGCGATTCGGCCGAGCTCAAACGCGCGCGCGAGCTGCGCCCCTTCGTCGACGTTGCGGACTTGCTGCTCGACCTGCACTCGATGACCGAACCGTGCCGCCCGATCATGGTCTGCGGCATGCTCGACAAGGGCGCCGAATTCGCGCGCCGCGTCGGCGTGCCGGCCGACCTGCTGATCGACACCGGGCATCCCGCCGGCCTGCGTATGCGCGACCGCGGCGGCTTCGGCGACCCGAAGAGCGCGAAGAACGCGCTGCTCATCGAATGCGGCCAGCATTGGGAAAAGAGCGCGGTCGACGTGGCGATCGATACGACGCTGCGGTTCCTGAAAGTGACCGGGGCCGTCGAGGCGGCATGGGTCGATTCACGTCTCAGGCTGAAACCCGCGCAAGCGCAGCGCGTGGTGCGGGTCACCGAGCCGATCACCGCGGCGAGTGCGAACTTCCGCTTCGCCAAGCCCTGGAAAGGCCTCGAAGTCCTCGAAAAGGCTGGCACGGTGGTGGCGACGGACGGCGACAAGGTGTGGCGCACGCCGTACGACAAATGCGTGCTTGTGATGCCTTCCACAGCGCACGTCAAGCCGGGCAACACCATGGTGCGGCTCGGCCGCTATGACTGAAACAAATGGTTACCAGATCGATCTTCTCAGCGAAGAAGGGCCGGAGTAAGGTTTCAGCCATGCGAACCCTGCTGCTGGCTGGCCTGCTCGTGATTGCGTCCACGGCGTCTGCCCAGGTCTACCGCTGGGTGGACGAGAAGGGCACGGTGCACTACTCGAACGCGACGCCGCCGCCGGGAGTGAAGGCGACCATGATCGACCCCGAAGCCAAGGCCGGGACGCCGTCGCCCGAGAGCGTCGAGTGCCACACGGTGCGCTGCCAGGGCGAGCGCATGGAGCAGCGCCTCGCGCGCCGCGAGGAGCTCGAGACGCGCCTGGCCGCCGAGCGCGCCGCTGCCGCGCCCAAGAGGCCGCGCGGCCTCGATTTCCGCAAGTACGTGTCGCTCCAGCGCGGCATGGGCGAGGGCGAGCTGGTCACAATCGCCGGGGCGCCCGACCTGCTGACCTACGAGGGCTGGTCTTACAAGAGCTACATCTACCTGCCGACCGTCGGCGATCCCTTCACGACTACGGTCACGCTCGCCGCCGGCCGCATCCGCGGCATCGAGCGCGTGCGCAAGTTCTAGCCGCTACTTCCTCAGGCTGCCCCAGAGGGAGTCGAGGCGCGCGTAGCGGCCGCAGCCGGTGACGTAGAACTTGTACTGCAGCGCGTTCTTCTTGTAGTAGTCCTGGTGGTAGTCCTCGGCGGGCCAGAACTCCGCGGCCTTGGTGATCGGCGTCAGGAGCGGCTGGCGGAAGGGCTTCTGCTTCTCCCACTTCGCCTTCGAGGCCTCGGCGAGGCGCTTCTGCTCCTCGCTATGCCAGAAGATCTCGGGGCGGTACTGCGAGCCCGAGTCGCAGAACTGGCGATCCTTCACCGTCGGGTCGTGGTTGACCCAGAACACGTCGAGCAGCTTGTCGTAGCTGACCTTCGCCGGGTCGAAGCTCACCTCGACCACCTCGGTGTGCCCGGTCATGCCGGACGAGATCTGGCTGTACGTCGGGTTGCGCAGCTTGCCGCCCATATAGCCCGACACCGCCCCGGTCACGCCCGGGACCTTCTCGAAGGCTTCCTCGGTGCACCAGAAGCAGCCCCCGGCGAAGGTGGCTTTCTCGAGCTTCTGGGCGTGGACCGGGAACGCCAGGATGAAACCGAGCAGGACGATCAGCCGCAGCATCTGTTCAACTCCTTCAAAGGCGCGTCGATGACCGGTTGGTCGCGCAAGGCTGCCCGGCCTTACAGCGCTATTCGATCTTCGCTTTCGCGCGCAGCCCGCGGATCAGTTCCTCGATCCTGTTCTGCACCAGCATCTGCTGGATGCGCGGCTTGACCTCGGCCAGCGTGGCGAACTTCGCCGGGCGCACGTCGTCGAGCTGGATGATGTGGAAGCCGAAGCGCGTGCGCACCGGCGCGTCGGTGTACTTGCCTTTCTCCAGCTTGACCATGGCGTCGGAGAACTGCTTGTCGAAGGTCGCGGGCACGTTCCAGTCGAGGTCGCCGCCGCGCGTCGCGGTGCCGGTGTCCTTCGAGTTCTTGGTGGCGAGCTCGTCGAACTTCCCGCCTTTCTTCAGCTGGGCGAGGATGCCCTGCGCCTGCTCCTCGGTCTCGAGCAGGATGTGGCGCGCGCGGTACTCCTTGTCGCCGTGCTGCGAGCGCGCGCGGTCGTACTCCTTCTGCACCTCGGCCTCGGTCACCGGGTGCTTGCGCGCCCAGTCGCGCAGGTAGGCGGCGACGACGATTTCCTGGCGCGCCACGTCGAGCTGCGCCTGCACCTCGGCGTTCCTGGCGGTGCCGGCTTTCTGCGCCTCCTGCATCAGCACCTCGCGGTTGATCAGCTCCTCGCGCACCATGCCGCGCAGCTGCTCGTTGTCGGGAGCGCCGCGCGCCTGCTGCTGCTGCAGGAGGAACTCGGCGCGCGTCTGCGGCACCGCCACGCCGTTCACGGTGGCGACCGGGCCGCCCTTGGCGGCGGGCTTGGCGGCTTTCTTTTCAGGCGCCTTTTTCTCGTCCTTGCCCGGGAGTGGGGCCTGCGCCAGCGCCAGGGCGGGAAAGGCCAGGACGGCGCAGGCAAGAATTCTGAGTTTCACGAGCTTCCTTTCGTTTCTTCGGGGCTGCGCGCGCTGATCGCCAGCGCGTGGATGGGATTCTGCATCAGTTCGCCGAGCGCCTGGTACACCATGCGGTGGCGCGCCACCGTCGGCTGGCCGGCGAAGCGCGCCGACACGATGCTCAGCCGCCAGTGCGTCTCGCCGCCGGGCTGCGCGCCGGCATGCCCGGCGTGCTGCGCGCTTTCGTCGACCAGGTCGAGCTGCAGCGGCTGCAGCGCCGCCAGGCGCTCACGGATTTTCGCTGCGGTGTTCAGTCTTGTCTTCGACGTAACGCGCCAGCACCAGCGCCTGGGCGAGCACGAACAGCAGCATCAGGCCCATGCCGCCGAACAGCTTGAAGTTGACCCAGTGGTCGGTGGAGAAGTTGTAGGCCACGGCCAGGTTGATCGCACCCATGAAGGCGAAGAAGCCGACCCAGCTCCAGTTGAGCTTCGCCCACACCGGGTCGGGCATCTGCAGCTGCGCCGATAGCATGGCGCGGATCAAGTTGCGGCGGAACGCCGCCGCGCCGGCGAGCGCCGCGGCGAACAGCCAGTACAGCACCGTCGGCTTCCACTTGATGAAGGTTTCGTCCTGCAGCAGCAGCGTGGCGCCGCCGAACACCGCGATGATGGCGAGGCTCGCCCACAGCATCGGCTCGACGCGCTTGCCGCGCAGCTTGAGCCAGGCGACCTGAAGGAAGCTCGCGGCGATCGCCACCGCCGTGGCGACGTAGATGTCCCACAGCTTGAACGCGGCGAAGAACAGGATCACCGGGAAGAAATCGAACAGGAACTTCATGCCGCAGCGATTTTACCAGCCCGCGTCTACTGCCACCGGGTCGCGGCCAGGGACTGCACGCGCACGCGCCCGACCAGGTTGACGAGCGGCAGCAGCTCGGCCGCGGTCTCGCCGTCGATCAGCTTCAGGTGCGTGGCGTCGGCGTGCGCCTGACCGAAGGTCGCGTCGACCGGCCGCCAGCCGCGGCCGCTGATCCAGGCCTCGTTCCAGGAGTGGTACAGGAAGCCGCCGTGCGGCTCCGAATACACGATGCCGTTGACGATGCGCGCGGGAATGCCGAGCGCGCGCGCGAACGCCGCGAACAAGTAGGCGTGCCCCTGGCATTCGGCGCGGCGCGCGTGCAGCACGTCGGCCGCGGTGAAGGCGTCGACCGCCTCCTTCGCGATGTTGGCGTCGATCCAGGCGAGCAGGCGGGCAATGGTCTGCTCTTCGCCGGTGCTTCCCTGGTTGATCTCCTCCGCGAGGTCCTTGATCTGCCTGAGGTTGCTCGGCGCGGCGAGCGACGGCGCCAGGTAGCGCTTCGGGTCGCCCTGGGCGAGCGGGGTGGCGCGATCGATGCGGCATTCGATCCGGTCCGCGGTGCGCTTGCAGGTTTGACCGCCTTCGCTCGGCACTTCCATGTCCTGAGGAAAACCCGTAACGACGATCTCCATGCGCGACACGCGCCGCGGCGCCTCGAGCGGCCCGGCGCGGATCAGGCTGAAGTCGAGCATCGCGTCGTTCCTGCTCAGGCTGGCCTCGACCAGGTAGCGTTTCGCCTGCGCTTCCTCCTCCAGCGCCGAGATGATCACCCCCTGCATGCCGAGCTCGAACAGCGGGCGGCCGTCGGCCGCGATCCAGGTGGTGGTGTCGAGCCCCAGCAGGCGCGTCGATACCTTGAACGCCGGCCCCTCGAACAGCGGGCTGGTCTCGTAGCCGAGCACCTCCTGCACGGCCTCGGCGATCGCCTGCGTCTCGCCGTGGAACACCGCGTAGCTGCGGCGGGCGCCGATTTTCAGGCCCTGGATGACCGGCAGGAACGCCAGCGCGCTTGAGGGGTACAGGGCCTGGTCGAATGGAAGCTTCTTTTCCTCTTTCGACCCGGAAGCTTCAACCACAAGGAAAACGGCATTGCCGCTCGCATTTCCCGAAACCAGAAGCCGGTTCCCGTCGATCTCGTGCTCGTAGCGGAAGCTCTCGAGCGTCAGGTCGGGCCGCACGCGGTCGAGGGCGTGCAGGCGGATGCGCTTGTCGATGCCGAGGAACTGCAGGCGCATCGTCGCCTCCGACTCGATCTCCCAGTGCCCGCCGGCGGCGCGCACCTGGCGGCGCGTGAAGCCGATCTTCTGGCCGTTGAATACCACGCCGGTCCAAAGGTCGCGGTGCGGCCAGGCTTCGAGGGTGAAGGCGCGCGGGTCTGGCGGGGAATCGGCATCGCGGAAGTACTGGTTTGCGCATCCCGGCAACAGCACTGCCAGGGCCAGGAGCCAGGCCTTCATTTCCAGCCGCCGACCGCCTTGCGCGCCGCGTCGTTCGCCGCGCGCACCACCAGCCCGGTGGTCGAGACGGTGACCACGTATTCCCCGTTATCGGCCATGGGCACATACACCGCGCTGCCGTAGAGAGCGTCGGCGAACGGCAGGTATTGATGGTGCGTTCTCAGCACAGACCAGACATCGAGCGAGGTGTCGGACGACAGCTCGTGCACGGTGCGCGGCCCGGCACGCTCCGAGGCGATGTCGCCGTAGCGTCCCGAGAGCCGCTCGAGGCGGAACACGGTGTCGAAGCCGATCAGGTTGCCGATCGCGCGCCACTTCAGCACGCGCGCGTCGATCTGCCATTCGTCGCCGCGCAGGTTGAAGTGCCGCGGCGCCGCGCCCTTGACCTGCACGCTGACCGCGAACTGGCGCTCGCCCAGCTTGCGCGTCGCGACGCGCGCCGCTTCCTGCTCGTGGGTGAGGCGGGCGTAGGTGTACAGGTTGGCCGTCACCAGCGCCGCGACCGCGGCGGCGAGCAGCACCACGCCGCCGGCGAGGAAGAAGAGCGTGCCGCGCGCGAGTTGCAGACGGCGAAGCCGTCTAATGGCCGCGAGTTCGAGCGGCACCGCGAGCGCAAGGCCGAGCACGCCGATGCCCACCATCAGGACGCGCGGGTCGAAGCCTGCGAGCCAGTCGATCATGACTTTGCGTGGCGCAGCAGGCCGCGCTTGCGGTGCCAGTCGATGATCGCTTCGCGCGGATACTCGCGGAAACGTTGCCCGCCCCCGGGCACTTTCACCCAGCCGGGCTTGGAGCTGAGGAAGATGTATTGCCGCTCTCTCGGCGCCGGCAGCGGCGTATCGATCGCCGAGGCGAAAGGGTAGACCCAGCCCGGCCACCTCTTGTCCCAGACCCACAGGGCGCTGGCGCACTTGCCGCAGAAGCGCCGCTCGCCCGATGAGGGCTTGACCCGATAGATCCTGGTGCGGCCCTTGACCTTCAGACTGTCCGCCTTGCCCATGATGTTGATGGCGTAGCCGCCGCCGCCGGCGGTCTTGCGGCAGATCGAGCAGTAGCACCACAGATAGGGGTAGGGCGTCTCCGACTCGACCGAGAAGCGCACCGCGCGGCAGTAGCACGAGCCTTTCAGCAGCATGCGATTAATATACCTGCGACCCGCAGTTCACTCGCTGAGGATGCTCTTGCCGTCGGGCGACACCAGCAGGCGCTTCCACAGCTTGCCCCCGGCGGTCACCTCCACCGGCCAGTAGCAACGCCCATTGCGCTGCACGGGCGCGTCGAGCTGCACCACGTATTGCGGCGTGATGCCATTCTTCTCCATGGCGCGGTGCCAGGCGTCGACTTCAGGGAGCAACTGCACCCGGGTGACCGCGCGGCGCAGCGGCATGCCGCCCTCGTCGGGAAAATCGCATGCCGAAACGGGCAGGGCGAGCGCGCCGATGCAGACCCCGATAACCTTCAGCAGCATGGAAGCTAAGTTATCACCCGGCACCGGCATCGTCATCCTCTGCGCTGTTTCCACGGCGTTCGCGGCAAACCACGTCGCGGCGCGCCTCGCGTTCGACCATGGAGCGAGCGTGGCGACCGGGATCCTGGTGCGGGCCGCAGGCACGGCATTGGTCCTGCTTTTTCTCATGCGCATTCAAGGGGTGTCGATCTCGCTGCCCCGGGAGCTGCGCTCCACCGCCGCATTGGCGGGCGTGCTGGTCGCGGTGCAGAGCTATTGCCTTTACTCGGCCGTGGCGCTGATCCCCGCGGCGCTCGCGCTGCTCGTGTTCCAGACCTGCCCGATGCTGTTCGTGCTGCTGACCTGGGCGATGGGCAAGGAGCGGCCGCGCCCGTCGACCTTCGCCGCGATGCTCGTGGCGCTTGCCGGCCTGGTGCTCGCGCTGGACATCGGGCCCGGCAAGTTCGCCGCGCGCTGGGATGAGCTTGGCAGCGGCGTGCTGTGGGCTTTCGGCGGCGCCGTGAGCTTCGCTTTCGTCTACTACATAAACTCGAACGCGCTGAAGCGCCTCGACGGGCGCCTGCGCACCTTCGCCATGACCTCGGTCACCGCCGCGCTGGCGCTGGCGGGCGGCGCCGCCACCAGCAATCTCGCTCTGCCGGTCGACGGCACCGGCGCGCTCGGCCTCGCGCTCCTGACGGTGTTCTACTGCGTGGCGATGAGCTCGCTGTTCTTCGTCCTGCCGCGCCTGAGCGCCACCTCCACCGCGGCGCTCAACTTCGAGCCGATCGCGGCGCTGGTGCTGGCGTGGATCTTCCTCGGCCAGGCGATTGCGCCGCTGCAGATCGCCGGCGCCCTGGTCACCGTCTCGGCGATAGCGTGGCTGGGGGTCAGTAAGCGGTAATTACAGTTTCATCTTTTGAAAAAAGCGTCTCCACCAGGGCTGCGCGGCGTTCGAGCACCGCGCGCTGGTTAATGTAGCCCTTGTCGGTGATCTCGTTGGCGTCGATCGACGGCGGCTCGCTCATCACCAGGAGGCGCGCCGGGCGCGTGGAGCTGCTGCCTTGCAGCTTCTTGAGCGCGCCGGACAGCCAGGCGCGCACCGCTTCCGGAGACAGCTCCTTGGCCTTGGGGGTGAGGAACACCAGCGCGCCGATCTCGTTGCGGTCATGGCCGGCAATGACGGCGTCCTGGATCAGCGGGTCGCCCGCCGCGATCAGCTGCACGCGCACCGCGCCGGCATGCACCCAGGTGCCGGTGGAAAGCTTGAAGTCCTCGGCCACACGGCCATCGAACACGATGCCCTTCGCCGGGTCGGCGGGATCGGCGAGCTTCATCGCGTCGCCGATGCGATAGAAGCCTTCCTCGTCGAACGCGGCCCGGGTCAGGTCGGGCCGCTGGTAGTAGCCGGGCATCACGTTGGGCCCGCGCACCCGCACTTCGAGCTTGCCGGCGTTGGGCACCAGTTTGAGCTCGCAGCCGGGCACCGGCAGTCCGACCACGCCGGCGCGCCCGATCGGGAAGTGCACCGAAGTGGCGAGCGGCGAAGTCTCGGTCGATCCCCACGCGGAAAGCATGGATGGACTTCTGCCTTCCTTCTTTGACAATTCAATCAACCGGTCCCAGAGATTCTGCGGCAAGGC
>CAZNVH010000082.1:0-74114 GCA_964576525.1 uncultured Enterobacteriaceae bacterium | reverse complement strand
GGCGAATCCGAGATCGTCGCCGGCCACATGGTCGAGTACTCGGGCATGACCTTCGCGCTGTTCTTCATGGCCGAGTACATGAACATGATCCTGATAGCCGCGCTGACCGTGGTGATGTTCTTCGGCGGCTGGCAGGCGCCGATCGATTCCGCTTTCTTCAATCTCATCCCGCCCTTCGGCTGGCTGCTGATCAAGATGTTCCTGGTGGTGTCGATGTTCCTGTGGATCCGCGCCACCTTCCCGCGCTACCGCTACGACCAGATCATGCGCCTGGGCTGGAAGGTGTTCATTCCGCTGACGCTGGTGTGGATCGCGGTGATCGGCATCTGGATGCAGACGCCCTGGAACCTGTGGCCATGACCCGAGCTTTGGAGTTTCTAAAATCATTTTTATTGGTGGAACTGCTTCGCGGCATGGCGCTGACCGGGCGCCACCTGTTCGCGCGCAAGATCACGGTGCAGTTCCCCGAGGAGAAGACGCCGATGAGCCCGCGCTTCCGCGGGCTGCACGCGCTGCGCCGCTACCCGAACGGCGAAGAGCGCTGCATCGCCTGCAAGCTGTGCGAGGCGGTGTGCCCGGCGCTGGCGATCCATATCGAATCCGAGCAGCGCGATGACGGCACGCGCCGCACTACGCGCTACGACATCGACCTGACCAAGTGCATCTTCTGCGGCTTCTGCGAGGAGGCCTGCCCGGTCGACGCCATCGTCGAGACGCGCATCCTCGAGTACCACGGCGAGAAGCGGGGAGACCTGTACTACACCAAGCCCATGCTGCTGGCGGTGGGCGACCGCTACGAGGAGACGATCGCCCGCGACCGCGAGGCCGACTCCAGCTACCGCTAAGGCGCCCAGCCGACTCCACACCCTCCGACAAGAATAATGTTCGAAACCGCAGTTTTCTACGCCTTCGCGGCGGTGCTGCTCGTGTCCGCGCTGCTGGTGGTCACGGCGCGCAACCCGGTGCACGGCGTGCTGTTCCTGGTGCTCGCCTTCTTCAGCGCGGCGGGCATCTGGCTGCTGCTGCGCGCCGAGTTCCTGGCGATCGCGCTGGTCGTGGTGTACGTCGGCGCGGTGATGGTGCTGTTCCTGTTCGTGGTGATGATGCTCGACATCAACCTGGAGCGCGTGCGCCAGGGCTTCTGGCGCAACCTGCCGCTGGCGCTGGTGGTCGGCGGCATCATGGTGATCGAGATGGTGTTCGTGCTGATGGGGAGGATCTGGGGCGCCGTGCCGCCGCCGACCCCCGCGGACTACAGCAACACCAAGGCCCTGGGGCGCGTGCTCTACACGCAGTACGCCTACGCCTTCGAGATCGCCGGGGTGATCCTGCTGGTGGCGATCATCGCCGCCATCGCGCTCACCCTGCGCCGGCGCAAGGACACGCGCCGCCAGGATCCGGCAGAGCAGGTGAGGGCGCGGCGTGAAGAACGGGTCAGGCTGGTCTCCATGCCTTCTGAAAAAGAATGACGCTTTCCCACTACCTGGTGCTGGCGGCGATCCTGTTCGCGATCAGCGTGGTCGGCATCTTCCTCAACCGGCGCAACCTGATCGTGCTGCTGATGGCGATCGAGCTGATGCTGCTGGCGGTCAACCTGAACTTCATCGCGTTCTCGCATTTCCTCGGCGACCTCGCCGGGCAAGTGTTCGTGTTCTTCATCCTCACGGTGGCCGCAGCCGAATCGGCGATCGGCCTCGCGATCCTCGTCGTGTTGTTCAGGAACCTGAACACCATCGACGTGGAAGACCTCGACTCGTTGAAGGGATGAAAAGTCAGCGATGAAAGGCGTCTACCTCACCGCCGCGTTCGCGCCCCTGATCGGGGCGATCATCGCCGGCCTCGGCGGGCGCCTGGTGAGCCGCGCGCGCGCCCACGAAGTGACGATCTTCGCCGTGCTGCTGTCGTTCCTGTGCTCCTGCACCGTGCTCTGGGACGTGCTGCAAGGCAATACCTTCAACGGCCCGGTCTACACCTGGCTCACCAGCGGCGGCACGCGCTTCGAGATCGGCTTCCTGATCGATCGCCTCACCGCGCTGATGATGGTGGTGGTGACCTTCGTGTCGCTGATGGTGCACGTCTACACCATCGGCTACATGGCCGAGGACCCGGGCTACAAGCGCTTCTTCGCCTACATCTCGCTGTTCACCTTCTCGATGCTGATGCTGGTGATGGCGAACAACTTCCTGCAGCTGTTCTTCGGCTGGGAAGCGGTCGGCGTGGTGTCCTACCTGCTGATCGGCTTCTGGTACACGCGCCCGAGCGCGATCCACGCCAACCTCAAGGCCTTCGTCGTCAACCGCGTCGGCGACTTCGGCTTCATCCTGGGCATCGGCCTGATCCTGGCGCATTTCGGGACGCTCGACTACGGTGTTGTTTTTGAAAAGGCGAACTCTCTTGAAGGCGGTGTGACCCTCATCTGCATCTGCCTGTTCGTCGGCGCCATGGGCAAGAGCGCGCAGTTCCCGCTGCACGTCTGGCTGCCCGACTCGATGGAAGGCCCGACGCCGATCTCGGCGCTGATCCACGCCGCGACCATGGTGACCGCCGGCATCTTCATGGTGGCGCGCATGGCGCCGCTGTTCGAGCTGTCCGAGGCGGCGCGCTCCGTGGTCTTGATTGTTGGAAGCATTACTGCATTGTCGATGGCGCTGGTTGCCCTCACCCAGTTCGACATCAAGCGGGTGGTGGCGTACTCGACGCTGTCGCAGCTCGGCTACATGACCGCGGCGCTCGGCGCCTCGGCGTACTCGGCGGCGATCTTCCACCTGATGACGCACGCCTTCTTCAAGGCGCTGCTGTTCCTCGCCGCCGGCTCGGTGATCATCGCGCTGCACCACCAGCAGGACATGCGCAAGATGGGCGGCCTGAAAAAGTACATGCCGCTTACCTACTGGACCATGCTGATCGGCGCGATCTCGTCGGCGGGCATCCCGGGCTTCGCCGGCTTCTTCTCCAAGGACGCGATCATCGAGGCGGTGCGCCACTCGTCCACGCCGGGCGCCGCCTTCGGCTATTTCTGCGTGCTGGTGACGGTGTTCATCACCGCTGCCTACACCTTCCGCCTGGTGTTCATGGCCTTCCACGGCGCCGAGCGCTTCGACAAGCACCACCCGCCGCACGAGTCGCCGCCGGTGGTCACCGTGCCGCTGGTGCTGCTCGCCATCCCGTCGGTCGGGGCGGGGTGGCTGATCGGCAGCATCGTGTTCACCGATTTCATCCACCAGCCGAGCATCGAGTATCACGGCCTGTGGGCCTTCATGGCCCACGGCTTCGTCTCGGCGCCGTTCTGGCTGGCCGTCGCCGGGATTGCCACGGCCTGGTTCCTCTATCTGAAGAGCACGCATCTTCCAAGGAAGGTGGCGGCGGCGTTCGGCCCGCTCTACGCGCTGGTCGAGCGCAAGTACGGCTTCGACGAGCTCTATGCCTGGCTGTTCGCGGGCGGCGCGCGCGCGCTCGGCAAGGGCTTCTGGCGCGGCGGCGACCAGATGGTGATCGACGGGCTGATGGTGAACGGCTCGGCGCGCGTGGTCGGCTGGTTCTCCTCCGTGGTGCGGCTGTTCCAGACCGGCTACCTCTACCAGTACGCGTTCACCATGCTGATCGGCGTGGTGATCCTGGCCTTCTGGTTCCTCAAAACCTAGATGCTGCTCTCGCTAGCGATCTGGATCCCGATCCTCGCCGGCGTGGCGGCGCTCGCCGCGGGCGACGACCGGCGCGCCGGCCTGCAGCGCTGGATCGCGCTCGGCGGCGCGCTGCTCGGCTTCCTGGTGAGCATCCCGCTGTACACCGGCTTCGACCTGCACAACGCCGGCTTCCAGTTCGTGCAGCGGCTGCTGTGGATCGAGCGCTTCAACATCTGGTACCACCTCGGGGTGGACGGCATCTCGGTGCTGTTCGTGCTGCTCAACAGCTTCATCACCGTCCTGGTGGTGATCGCCGGCTGGTCGGTGATCGGCAGCCGCGTCGGGCAGTACTACGGCGCCTTCCTGATCATGTCGGGGCTGCTGAACGGCGTGTTCTCGGCGCTCGACGCGGTGCTGTTCTACATCTTCTTCGAGGCCACGTTGATCCCGATGTTCGTGATCATCGGCATCTGGGGCGGGCCGAACCGGGTGTACGCGGCGGTCAAGTTCTTCCTGTACACGCTGTTCGGCTCGCTGCTGATGCTGGTCGCCATGCTGTATCTGTACGACAAGTCGGGCGGCAGCTTCGCCATCACCGACTGGCACAAGCTGCCGCTGCCGCTCGCGGCGCAGATCTGGCTGTTCTTCGGCTTCCTGTTCGCCTTCGCCGTCAAGGTGCCGATGTGGCCGGTGCACACCTGGCTGCCCGACGCGCACACCGAGGCGCCCACCGGCGGCTCGGTGGTGCTGGCGGCGATCCTGCTGAAGCTCGGGGCGTACGGGTTTGTCCGCTTCACGCTGCCGATCCTGCCCGACGCCTCGCACCACCTCTCGGGGATGATGATCGCGCTGTCGCTGGTGGCGATCGTCTACATCGGCCTGGTCACCCTGGTGCAGACCGACATGAAGCGCCTGATCGCCTACTCGTCGGTGTCGCACATGGGCTTCGTCACGCTCGGCTTCTTCGTGTTCAACGCTTACGGCGTCGAGGGGGGGCTGGTGCAGATGATCTCGCACGGCTTCATCTCGGCGGCGATGTTCCTGTGCGTCGGCGTGATGTACGACCGCATGCACACGCGCATGATCGGCGACTACGGCGGGGTGGTGAACACCATGCCGAAGTTCGCCGCGCTGATGGTGCTGTTCGCGCTGGCCAACGCCGGGCTGCCGGCGACCAGCGGCTTCGTCGGCGAGTTCATGGTGATCATGGGCGCGATGAAGCAGAGCTTCTGGCTGGCCGCCGCCGCCGCCACCACCCTGATCCTCGGCGCCGCATATACCCTTTGGATGGTCAAGCGCGTGATCTTCGGCGAGGTGGCGAACAAGAACGTCGCCGCCCTGAAGGACCTGAACTGGAGGGAGGCCACGGTGCTGGGCGCGCTGGCCGCCGCGGTGCTGTTCATGGGCGTCTACCCGCGGCCGTTCACCGAGGTGATGCACGGCGCGGTCAACGAGTTGCTGCGCCACGTCGCGCTGCCCAAGATCTGACATGAACTGGCTCGCGCTCATCGATCACCTGCCCGTGCTGCCCGAGGTGCTGCTGCTGGTCGGCACCTGCGCGCTGATGATCGCCGACCTGTACGTCGGCGACGCCCGCCGCGGCCTGGTGCTGCTCGCCGCCCAGGCGCTGCTCGCGCTGTGCGCGGCGGCGACGATGTTCGTGCTGTGGGGCTCGAGCGGGGCGCGCTATTTCCTGTTCAGCGGCCTGTTCGTCGCCGACGTCATGGGGCACCTGCTCAAGCTGGTGTGCTACCTGGCGACCTCGGCGGCGCTGGTGTACTCGCGCCAGTACCTGCTCGACCGCGGGCTGCTGCGCGGCGAGTTCGTCACGCTGCTGCTGTTCGCGCTGCTCGGCATGATGGTGATGATCAGCGCGGCGAGCTTCCTCACGCTGTACCTCGGCCTCGAGCTGATGTCGCTGTGCCTGTACGCCATGGTCGCGCTCAACCGCGACTCGGCGCAGTCGACCGAAGCGGCGATGAAATACTTCGTGCTGGGCGCGCTGTCCTCCGGCCTGCTGCTCTACGGCATGTCGATGATCTACGGCGCCACCGGCACGCTCAACCTCTACGAAGTGGCGGGCCACGCCGCGCGGCTCGTCGCCAGCGCGGGCGACCGCAGCTTCCTGGTGTTCGGCCTGGTGTTCCTGGTGGCGGGCCTGGCCTTCAAGGTCGGCGTGGTGCCGTTCCACATGTGGATCCCGGACGTGTACCACGGCGCGCCCACCGCGGTGACGCTGGTGATCGGCGCCGCGCCCAAGCTGGCGGCGTTCGCCATGGCGATGCGCCTGCTGGTGAACGGGCTGCTCGACCTGGCGCAGGACTGGCAGCAGATGCTGGCGCTGATGGCGCTGCTGTCGATGGCGCTCGGCAACATCGTCGCCATCGCGCAGACCAACCTCAAGCGCATGCTCGCCTACTCGACCATCGCGCACATGGGCTTCATGCTCCTCGGGCTGCTGTCGGGGGTGGTGGAGGGCAACCGGCTGAACGCGCCCGTGGCCTATAGCGCGTCGCTGTTCTACATCATCGTCTACGTTCTGATGTCGCTCGGCGCCTTCGGCATGCTGCTGCACCTGTCGCGCGCCGGCTTCGAGTGCGACAAGCTCGACGACCTGAAGGGCCTGAACCGCAACCACCCCTGGCTCGCCTTCATCATGCTGGTGCTGATGTTCTCGCTCGCCGGCATCCCGCCGACCGCGGGCTTCTACGCCAAGCTGGCGGTGCTGTCGGCGGCGGTCAGCGCCGGCCAGATCGCGCTCGCGGTGGCGGCGGTGGTGTTCTCGCTGATCGGCGCCTTCTACTACCTCAGGATCGTGAAGCTGATGTATTTCGACGATCCGGCCGGCGCCGCCCCTGTGACCTCGGGCTCCGGGTTCCGCGTGGCGCTGTCGGCGAACGGCCTGGCGCTGCTCGCGCTCGGCGTGCTGCCGCAGCCCCTGATGGCGCTGTGCTACGTGGCGATCCGGACTCTTTGAGGTTATGACCGAACTCCGCCGCAGCGCCGAGCGCGGCCACGCCAACCACGGCTGGCTCGACTCCTACCACTCCTTCTCCTTCGCCGACTACCACGACCCGCGCTACATGGGCTTCGGCCCGCTGCGCGTGATCAACGAGGACCGGGTGCAGCCGGGCAAGGGTTTCGGCACCCACGGCCACCGCGACATGGAGATCATCAGCTACGTGCTGGAAGGCTCGCTCGGCCACAAGGACTCGATGGGCACCGGCTCGACCATCGTCCCGGGCGACGTGCAGCGCATGAGCGCCGGCAGCGGCGTGCGCCACAGCGAGTTCAACCACGAGAAGGCGGGCATCACCCACTTCCTGCAGATCTGGATCGAGCCCGACGTCACCGGCATCCCGCCGTCCTACGAGCAGAAGCACTTCAAGCCCGAGGACAAGCGCGGCCGCCTGCGCCTGATCGCCTCGCCCGACGGCCGCGACGGCTCGGTCAGCCTCCACCAGGACGCGCTGATCTACGCCGGCCTGTTCGACGGCCGCGAGAACGCGAGCTACGACCTGAAGAACGAGCGGGGCTATGTGCACATCGCGCGCGGCCGCATCACGGTCAACGGCCACGTGCTCGAGGCCGGCGACGCGCTCAAGACCGAGGACGGGGTGCTCGAGATCGAGGAGGGCGAGCAGGCCGAGATCCTGGTCTTCGACCTGCCCTGACGGTGGGGTTACTTCGGCGCCGGCTGCTTGAGCACCCGGCCGATGACCTCGGCGAGCTGGTTCTTGCTGTAGGGCTTGGTGATGTAGCCGTCGGCGCCGAGGGCGAGCCCGTTGCGGATGTCGACCAGCTCGGCCTTCACCGTGAGCAACACGATCGGCAGGGTAGAGAATTCCGGGCGGCCGCGGAGCTGGGCGAGGATGTCGAAGCCGTTGCCGTCCGGAAGCATGACGTCGAGCAGCAGCAGATCCGGGCGCGCCTGCTGGCGCAAATAGCGCGACAGCGCTTTCGCGCGGTCCACGCTGTGCACCTGGTAACCCGCCATGGTCAGCCGCAGCTCGCCGAGCGCCATCTGGTCCGGGTCGTCCTCCACCAGCAGGATCACGGTGTCGGCCGGCGCCTTGGCGAGCGGCGGCAGGTTGGCGATGCGATCGTTCGCGAGGAAGGAACCCGAGCGCAGCAGCGTCGCGCCCCCGACGACCGTGGTCTTGGCGAGGCGCTTGCGGTCCTCGTCGGTCAGCGGCGGCAGCAACGGCAGGCGCGCGCCGGTGAAGGTGATCGCGTCGAGGTCGCCCGCCTCGTGCGGCTCGACCATTTTCAGGTCCTCGAGCTCCTTCAGCCACTCGTCGATCAGCTGGTCGGGGAACTGGCGCAGCCGCCCGCGGATCACCTCGATGTGGCCGCCGACCTCGATCATGGCGAGGATCCGCCGGTAGTCCTGGGGAAAATTGACCTCGAGGGGGAAATCCCCCTCGCCAACCTCCGACGCCAGGGCGTCCTGTCCTGCGGCGGTGAGGGAATAGACCAGGGGCATGGGTGGCGATTCTCGACGATCCGCTGTCCGCCGCCTAGAGCCTCTGACTAAGCCTCACGCGCGATGCTTGAGCACCCGGCCGATGACCTCGGCGAGCTGGTTTTTGCTGTAGGGCTTGGTGACGTAGCCGTCGGCGCCGAGCGCGAGCCCCTTGCGGATGTCGGCGAGCTCGGCCTTCACCGTGAGCAGCACGATCGGCAGCGTTGCGAATTCCGGACGGCCACGCAGCAGGGCGAGGATATCGAAGCCGTTGCCGTCGGGAAGCAGGACGTCGAGAAGCAGAAGGTCGGGGCGCGCCTCCTCGCGCAAGGAGCGCGACAGCGCCTTCGCGCGGTCGACGCAGCGCACCTGGTAGCCCGCCATCGTCAGCCGAAGCTGCCCGAGCGCCAGCTGGTCCGGGTCGTCCTCCACCAGCAGGATCACGGTGTCGGCCGGCGTCTTGGCGAGCGGCGGCAGGTTGGCGATGCGCTCGTCCGCGAGAAAGGAGCCCGAGCGCAGCAGCGTCGCGCCGGCGATGACCGCGGTCTTGGCGAGGCGCTTGCTGTCCTCGTCGGGGAGCGGCGGCAGCAGCGGCACGCGCAGACCGGTGAAGGTGAAGTCTTCCAGGTTGGCCTCCGGACCCGCCTCGATCATTTTCAGATCCAGGAGCTCCTTCAGCCACTCCTCGATCAGCCGGTCGGGGAAGCGGCGCAGCCGCCCGCGGATCACCTCGGCATTGCCCTCGACCTGGATCAAGCCGAGCAGGCGCCGGTACTCCAGGGGAAAAGTCGAATCGCCGTCTTTGGCCTGTGCGGCGGTCTTACCTGCGACGGTGAGGGTATAAACCAAGGCCATGTGGGGCGGATTGTCGATTATCCGCCAGTCCGACAACAGACCTACATCTTGCTAGCCGCAGATCCCGACATAGCCGCAGGCGGTGCAGTAGTCGCAGCCGTCCTTGCGGATGAGGGTGGGGTTGGCGCACTCGGGGCAGGGGGCGCCGGCCATTAGCGGCGTGGAGCGCTTTTCGGTGGGCGTCGCGAGGATGCCCATCTGCTGCTTGGGCGAGCCGTCCTCGTTGAGCAGGCCGAGCATGGCGTAGCGGTGCAGGATCAGGCGCGCGACGTACGACATGGTCGAGGGGAAGGTCTGCTGCTTGCGGCTGCCGGGGACGAAGGCCATGAAGTCGCCGAGCGGCTCGGGGAATTCGAGGAGCTTCTTCAGCTTCATGCCGACCCAGGCCGGGTCGAGCACGCGCATGTCCAGCGACAGGATCTTGCACAGGCCGTCGAGGGCGCGCGGGTATTCGCCCGAGAGCCAGACCGAGTAGGGCCGCGTGATGCCGTCGGGAAGGGTGATTTCCTTCAGCCCGAGGACGAAGTCGTCGCCGGTGCGCGGGTTGAGCACGTCCACGGTCCAGGAGAGCGTGCCGTCGGTGCCGGTCTTCGGCTCCTTGAGCGCGAACATCGCGTCGAGCACCGGCGAGGACGCTTCCTCGGATGAAAGGGCGAAGCTTCCTTCCAATCCCGATTGGAGCTGCTCGACGCGCCAGCGCACCACCTGCGCGAAGGCCGACACCACCGAGGGCATCAGCTTCTTCTCGCCGCCCGGCGGGAAGGGCATCTCGAAGGGCTCGCCGCCGCCCGCCTTGGCGAGGGTGTCGAGCTTGAGCTTGAGCCAGGCGCTGTCGTCGGCGCGCATGTCCATGGACAGCGTCTTGGCGAGCGCGCCCAGGCCGCGCGGCTGCTCGCTGCCGTTGACCCACACCTCGAAGGCGTGCGGGCGGCCGTTCTCGACGTGGCCGACGAATACCGCAAAGCGGTATTGCGGGTGCTCGATCATGTAGGTCCAGGCCGGGTTGCCGCCCGAGAGGTCGGGGCGGCCGGGCCAGCGCAGCGACGCCAACACCGGCGCCGGCACCGATTTCACCTGAATTCTGCGGTTGACGTCGTCCTGCACGAAGTCTTCTGTCTTTTGAACTGACAAGACAGAACCCAAGACCTTGTTGGGACGATAGGTGGCGAGACCCTTCAGGCCGGATTTCCAGGCGTCGAAATAGAGGTCCTGGAAGTCGGCGTACGGATAGTCCTCGGGCACGTTCACCGTCTTCGAGATGCTGGTGTCGATGAACGGCGCGACGGTGGCGACCATCTGCTCGTGCGCCTGCGCGCTGATCTCCAGCGCGGTGACGAAGTAGGGCGGCAGCGCGCCGGCGTCGCCCCCGGCCGCCTTGTAGCGGCGGATGGCGTGATCCTCGACGGTGTATTCCTGCCAGCCGTCGTCGACGCGCTTCCTGCGCGTGTAGGTCCAGGAGAAGGGCGGCTCGATGCCGTTGGAAGCGTTATCGGCGAAGGCCAGGCTGATCGTCCCGGTCGGCGCGATCGAGAGAAGGTGGGAGTTGCGAATCCCGTTTTGCTGAATCAGGTGCTTGATGGATTGGGGCAGTCGCGAGGCAAAGCTCGTTCCCGACAGGTAGAGGTCCGCATTGAACAGCGGGAACGCGCCGCGCTCCTTCGCCAGGTCCACGGAAGCGGCATAGGCGTGGTCGCGCATGCTTTCGGAGATGCGCGCCGCCATGGCGCGCGCCTCGCCGGTGTCGTATTTGAGGCGCAGCATGATCAGCGCATCGCCCAGGCCGGTGAAGCCGAGGCCGACGCGGCGCTTGGCCATCGCTTCGTTGCGCTGCTGCTCGAGCGGCCAGGCGGTGACGTCCAGCACGTTGTCGAGCATGCGGACCGAAGTTGCCACCACCTTGCCGAAGCGCTCGAAATCAAAGGATGATTTCTGGGTGAATTCATTTCTCACAAACCGCGTGAGATCGATCGAGCCGAGGCAGCAGCAGCCGTAGGGCGGCAGCGGCTGCTCGGCGCAGGGGTTGGTCGCCTCGATGCTCTCGCAGTAGCGCAGGTTGTTGTCGACGTTGATGCGGTCGAGGAACAGGATTCCGGGCTCGGCGTGGTCGTAGGTCGAGCGCATGATCTGGTCCCACAGCGCGCGCGCACGCAGCGTTCGGTAGACCCACAGGCCGTCGTCGCGCTGGCGGCTCTCGCCGTTGCCCGGCCAGGGCTTCGCCTTGTGCACCAGCTCGATTTCCAGATTCTGTTCCACGGCAAGCATGAAATCATCGGTGACGCCGACCGAGATGTTGAAGTTGGCGAGGTCGCCCTGGTCCTTGGCGTGGACGAAGTCCTCGATGTCCGGGTGGTCGCAGCGCAGCACGCCCATCTGCGCGCCGCGGCGCGCGCCGGCGGACTCGACGGTCTCGCAGGAGCGGTCGAACACGCGCATGTAGGACACCGGGCCGCTCGCGCGCGAGCGCGTGCCCCTGACCTCGGCGCCCTTCGGCCGGATCGGAAAAGTCGTAGCCGACCCCGCCGCCGCGGCGCATGGTCTCGGCGGCCTCGGCGAGCGCGGTGTAGATCCCCGGCCGGCCGTCGACCATTTCCGAGATCGAGTCGCCGACCGGCTGCACGAAGCAGTTGATCAGGGTCGCCTGCAGCGCCACGCCGGCGGCCGAGTTGATGCGGCCGGCGGGAATGAAGCCTTCCTCCTGCGCCTGCAGGAAGCGGCGTTCCCACTGCGCGCGGCTCTCGGGCGATTCGGCCTGGGCGAGGGCGCGCGCCACGCGCCGGCGCACCTCGGCGACGCTCTTCTCGCCGCCCTTGGCGTACTTCTCGAGCAGCGTGTCCTTGCTGATCTCCTGCTCGGGGACAGGAGAAATGAGCGGCGCTGGCAACTGGATTTCCATACAGTATTGTCCCGCGGCGCGAGCGCGCCCGCAAGCGGCCAAAACGCCGTTCTAAATCAGCTCTGTGCCGTGACGCCGGGGGTGATCGTAACGTCGGCCGGATGGACGGCGACCTTGCGCGCCTGCTTCAGGGCGTCGGCGACCTCGGCGTGGCCGAAGCGCAGCGCCAGCTCGACCGGGCTGTCGCCTTCCTTGGTCACCTGCGTCGGGTCGGCGCCGTTGCGCAGCAGCAGCTCGATCATCGGCAGGCTGCCGCGCATCGCGGCGTAGGCGAGGGGCGTGTAGCCATTGTCGTGCTGCAGGTTGGGGTCGAAGTTCATCGACAGCACCTTCTGCGCGTACACCAGGTTGTTCTTCTCGATGGCGTAGAACAGCGCGCGCACGCCCTCCGAGCTCTTCTCCTTCGGCTTGGCCTCGAGGCCGGTCGGCACCAGCTTCACCACGTAGTTGATCAGGCCGACGCCGACCAGCGCGACCAGCGCGAGCACGATCGGGATCTTCGAGATATTCAGGCCCTCGGCGATCTGGTCGGGCATGTTGGCGCCCGCGATCAGCAGCACCACCGCGATGAACAGGCCGGTGCGCAGGTACAGGAACAGGCCGATGATTACCGCGATGCCCAGGCACGCGACCAGGGTAGCGCGGCTTATGCCGAGCGTTTCCTCGACGTATTCCTCGGGCAGGTTGGCGAGCACGGCGGTAATCGCGATCAACCCCATCAGGATCAGCTCGCGAATGCGCAGCTTCGTCAGAAAATCGAGCTTTTCCTTCTTCTCCGCCATCTTCCCCCCTGGTGTTCCCCTGCGGTTGAGCGCAATTCTGTAGGCTCCGCGCTGCGCAGGCAAGCCTTAAAATGAAGCGGATGTCGAAAGCCTTTGTCAAGGAAAACGACCCGCCCGACGAGGACGCGCCGCAGGCGGCGCCGGCGCTTCCCGCAGGCCGCCGCAACTACATTTCTCCCGCGGGCTACGCGCGCCTCGAGGCCGAGCTGCGCAAGCTGGTGGAGCGCGAGCGCCCCGAAGTGGTGAAGACCGTGACCTGGGCGGCGTCGCTCGGCGACCGCTCGGAGAACGCCGACTACCTCTACAGCAAGCGCCGCCTGCGCGAGATCGACCGGCGGGTGCGCTTCCTGATCAAGCGGCTGGAAGGCGCGCAGGTGGTGCGTTCCGCGGGCCGGGACACCGACCAGGTGTTCTTCGGCGCGACCGTGAAAGCAAGATGCAAGGATAAAATCCGGGAGCTCACCATCGTGGGGGTCGACGAGGCCGATCCGGCGCAGGGCCGGGTATCGTGGGTCTCGCCGATCGCCCGGGCGCTGCTCAAGGCGCGCGAAGGCGATACCGTTACGCTGCGCAGCCCCTCGGGGGCGGAGCAGCTCGAAATCCTGGAGGTGACTTACCGATGAGCATCGCAAAGGAGTTCCGCGAATTCGCGGTGAAGGGCAATGTGGTCGATCTTGCCGTCGGCGTCATCATCGGCGCGGCCTTCGGCAAGATCGTCGCTTCGGCCGTGGGCGACATCGTCATGCCGATCATCGGCACGCTGGTCGGCGGGGTGGACTTCAGCGGCCTCGCCGTCCAGGTCGGCAGCGCGAAGATTCTGTACGGCAAGTTCATCCAGACCTGCATCGACTTCGTCATCATCGCCTGGGCGATCTTCATGGCGGTCAAGGTGATCAACCGGCTGAAGCGCGAAGAGCCGCCCGCGCCGGCGGCGCCCGCCGAGCCGCCGAAACAGGAGAAGCTGCTCGAGGAGATTCGCGACTTACTTAAGAACAGGTGAGAAAAACAGGGACAGACCACGTTTTCGCTTCTCGGGAATCCGGAAAACGTGGTCTGTCCCTGTTTTTAGTTCTTCTTTAGATCCCCGGCCACCACGACCGAAAGGAGCGCCGGGTCGAGGTGGCGGCGCAGCGCCGCGTTGACCTGCGCCGGGGTGAGCGCCGCGATCTTCGACTCGAACTCGACGTCCCAGGCGAAGCTGCGCTTCCACACCAGGTAGTCGGCCAGCCGGCCGGCCAGCGCGCCGTCGCTGGTGCGCGCCAGCCGGCGCGCCTCGAGCAGCGCCTTGGCGCCGGCGGCGACCTCGGCGGCATCGAAGCCGTCGCGCACCGCGCGCTCCAGCTCCTCGCGGATGGCGCGCTCGACGCGCGCGCGGTTCTGCGGCGCGAAGGTGGCGCTCACCCGGAAGCCCCCGTTCTCGTCGAGCGCACTCGAGGTGAAGCTGGTGGAGGTGCTGTAGGAGAGGCCTTCCTTCTCGCGCACCCGCCCCGGCAGGCGCGAGGTCGAGGTGCCGCCCAGCAGGCGGTTGGCGAGCACCAGCGCCGGGTAGTCCGGATGGTCATCGCGCATGCGTACGTTGAACCCGGCGCTCAGGACCGCGTTCGCCTTGTCCGGGGTGAGCAGCTCGTCCTCCAGCGCCGGGCGGTCGAAGTGGCGCGAGGGCACGCGCTGGTACGGCCGCGGCGTGCGCCAATCGCCGAACAGCTCTTCGACCGCGCGCGCCAACGTGTCCGGATCGAAGTCGCCCACCGCGACGAATTCCGCCTCCGTAGCCCCGAACAGGTCGCGGTAGCAGGCGGTCGCGTCCTCCAGCGTCGCGGCGCGCAGCCAGCCGATGCGCTCTTCGATCGTCGGCGTGTAGTAGGGATGCCCCGGCGGGTAGTCGCGCAGGTGTCGCGCCAGCCGCACCCCGGCGAGCGGGCCGGGCTCGTTTCGCCGCGCCTCTTCCGCGGTCAGCGCGGCGCGCTTCATCTCGTCGAACTCGGCGCGCGAGAACGCCGGCTCGCGCAGCGCCTCGGCCACCAGGCGCAGCGCCGGGATCAGGTTCTCGCGCCGCACCTCGATGCTCGCGCCGCTGCCGCCCACCGAGACGCTGGCGTTGAGCGCCTCGAAGGCTTCCTTCAGCTCGGTGCGGCTGCGCTTGAGCGTGCCGCGCATCAGCATGCCGCCGGCGAAGCCGCAGGCGATGTCGCGGTTGGCGAGGCTCGCCTCGTCGCCCCAGTGCAGCGTGAGGCCCGCGACCACGCGGCCGCCGCGCGTCTGCTTCGGCAGCAGCGCTACCCGGATGCCGTTGGACAGCTCCCTGCGCTCCACCCGCGCTTCGATGTTCTTCGGCGCAGGATCGAAAGCCTCGCCCTGGCGCAGCGCCTCGCCGCCCCGGAAACCGGCGAGCGCCGCGTCGAGGCTCGGCGTCGCCGGGATGTCGGCGCGCTCCGGGCTGTCGGTCGGCACGAACTCGCCGAGCACGCGGTTGGCCGGCTTGAAGTAGCGCTCGGCGGCAGCCTGCGCCTCGGCCAGCGTGACCTTGGCGAGTCGCTCGCGGTGCAGGAAGAACAGCCGCCAGTCGCCGAGCGCCGCGAAGTCCGACAGCGCGTGGAGCATCGAGCCGACGTCGAGGCGCGCCTTCTCGAAACCGTTGAGCATCTCGGTGCGCGCGCGCTTGAGTTCGGCGTCCTGCAGGCGGTCCTGCCTTACCCCCTCGACGATGCCGATCAGCTTGTCGCGCGCCGGACCGGGATCGGCCGCCCGGTCGAGTTGCGCGCCGAAGGAGGCGTAGCCCGGGTCGCGCATCCCGCGGCCGTAGCCCCAGGCGGCGCTGGCGAGGCTGGCCTGGACGATGCCGCGGTGCAGGCGGCCGCCAGGCGTGTCGCCGAGGATGTGCGCCGCCAGTTCGACCGCGGCGAACTCCGGGTGCCCCGCGGCGGGCACGCGGTACAGCGTCGAGACGATGCGGCTGTCGCCGGCGCGCTCCAGGCGCACGCGGCGCTCGCCGTCCTGCGTCGGCTCGACGGTGTAGAACGAGGGCAGGGCGCGCTTCGGCTTCGGCAGCGCGCCGAAGTGCTTCGCCACCAGCGCCGCCGCGCGGCGCTCGTCGAAGCGCCCGGCGACGATCATCAGGGCGTTGTCGGGCTGGTACCAGGTGCGGTAGAAGGCGCGCAGCTTGTCGATCGGCATGCTCTCGATCTCCGAGCGATTGCCGATGATCGGGTTGCCGTAGTTGTGCCAGGGGTAGGCGAGCTGCAGCATGCGCTGGAACAGCACGTTGCCCGGGCGGTTCTCGCCCATCTCGAACTCGTTGCGCACCACGGTCATCTCGGCGTCGAGATCCTTGCGCGAGACGAACGAGTTCACCATGCGGTCGGCTTCCATGCCGATCGCCCAGGCGAGGTTGTCGCCGGTCGTCGCCAGCGTCTGGAAGTAGGTGGTGCGGTCGTTCGAGGTGGTGCCGTTCCAGCGCGCCCCGCGGCGCGTGAACTCGGTCTTCAGGTCGGGGTGGCGCTTGGAGCCCTTGAACAGCAGGTGCTCGAGCAGGTGCGCCATGCCTTTCTCGCCGTAGCCCTCGTGCAGCGAGCCGACCCGGTAGGTGATGTGCACGGTCACCGTGTCGGCGCCGGGGTCGGGCAGGGTGAGCAGGCGAAAGCCGTTGGCGAGGCGCCACTCGGTGACGCCCTCGATTGAAACGTGCTTCCTGGGCAGGTCTGCCGAAAAAGCATTTCCCAGAAAGGCAAAAGCGATGAAAACGAAAACGCGGATCACATAAGCCATGCGAAGAGGTGCAATGCCAGGAGTCCCGCGGCAATCGTAGCGAAGGTCTTGCTCCAGCGCCACGCCACAGCGATCGCGACGATGCCGGCGGGCAGGCGCTCGTCGCCGTGCAGCACCTCGGGGGCCCAGATCGCGGTGAGCACCGCGGCGGGGACGTAGCGCAGCGCGCGCTTGAGCAGCGGCGGGGTTTCGATCCCGGGCGGCAGCAGCAGGAACGAGGCGCGCAGGGCGAAGGTCACCAGCGTCATGCCGAGCAGGGTCAGCCACAGGCTCATCGTTTCCTCTCGACCAGCAGCCCGGCGCCGATGCCGACGGCCGCCGCCACCACGATCCCGAGCCGGAGCGGCAG
Organism: uncultured Enterobacteriaceae bacterium; assembly: GCA_964576525.1. Classification (GTDB taxonomy): domain Bacteria; phylum Pseudomonadota; class Gammaproteobacteria; order Burkholderiales; family SG8-39; genus SCGC-AG-212-J23. Next base: position 57,382 of record CAZNVH010000082.1, on the reverse strand, counting down.
GTCCTGCGTCGCGACCACCGCGACGCCGGCGGCGAGCGCCGCGGCGATCATCGCCCGGTCGCGCAGCAGCGGGATCGACATGGCGACGAAGCACAGGGGCGCGGCGAACTCCAGGCGCCAGGAAGCGGGCACGCCGGCGCCGATCAGGATGCCGGCGGCGACCGCCACCTGCCAGGCGAGCCACACCAGCAGCCCGGCGCCGAGGAAATACTCGAGCTTGCCCGCGTCCTGCGGGTGCTCGGCGAAGCGCTGCAGCACCAGCGCGTAGACGTTGTCGGCGGTGAGGTAGGCGACCGCCAGGCGCACCGCGGGCGGCCGCTGTCCGAAGTGCTGGCGCAGCGACGCGCTGTACATCATGAAGCGCAGGTTGATGATCGCCGTGGCGAGCACGATCATCAGCGCCGGGGTTGCCGAGGCCAGCAGCTGCGCCGAAGCCACCATCGACGCCCCGGCGAACACCGTGACCGACATCAGCATGGCGACGAGCGGCGGGATGCCGCTCGCCACCATCGCCACGCCGGTGATCACACCGAAGGGGACGAGGCCGAGGAGCAGGGGCAGCGCGGCGCGCGCCCCGGAGGCGAAAGCGGGGTGGGAAAGAACGCTAGACGTCGCCGCGCTGCAACGTCGCGTCGCGGATGACGTGCCCCGGGAGCTTCACCTGCTCGACCTCTTCCTTGGAAAGCGGCAGCTGGATCGATCTGATGTTGCCCACGGGAAACATCATCAGCGCCCCGTCCGCGACCACCATCAGGTAGGGGCTTTTCAGGAACTCCTCGATGCGCAGCTGCTTGGCGGCGGCGTTCGCCCCTGCCGGCGGGAAGCCGAACGACAGCTTGGTGCCGTCCGTGAAGGTGATGGTGAGTCCGCGGCTGGCGTCCGTCGTCATTGGCTCCCCCGTTTCAGGAGGGGCCATTGTACTGACTACTTCTTGCGGCGGCCGACCTGCTCGCGCATGCAGGCGCGGTACTCCTCGAACGCCTTGCTCCTGCAGGCCTCGTGCGCCTTCTCGCGCGCCGCCCGGAACTTCGCGATCTGCTCCTCGCAGGCCTTGGGGTCCTTCGCTTGCGAGCAGTCGACGCGCTGGCCGGGACGGCTTTTGCCGCCTTCGGGTTTGGGCGCCTGGGCGTGCAGCGCGGTGCTGGCGGCGAGCAGCCCGGCGGCGATCATCAAGCTGAGTTTCATGGGGTCTCCTTGGAAAAAGTCCCTTCCCAAGAACGCGCCGGCGCCGCGGCGCGCCGACGCGAGTTTGTAACCCTTTGTATCAACCCAGCTGCTTGAGCAGGGTGCCGGCGTCAGACACCTCGAACTTGCCCGGCGCCTCGACGTTCAGCTGCTTGACCACGCCGTTGTCGACCAGCATCGAGAAGCGGCCCATGCGCATACCCATGCCGCGCGCGTTGAGGTCGAGCTCCAGGCCGAGCGCTTTCGCCCACTGCGCGCTGCCGTCGGCGAGGAAGCGGATCTTGCCGAGCCCTTTCTGCGCCTGGCCCCAGTGCGCCATCACGAACGCGTCGTTGGCCGCCACGCACCACACCTCGCTCACGCCCTTTTTCTTCAGCGCGTCCAGGTTCTGCAGGTAGCCCGGCAGGTGCTTCGCCGAGCAGGTCGGCGTGTAGGCGCCGGGCAGGCCGAAGATGGCGATCTTCTTGCCCTTCACCACCTCGCCGACGTTGACTTCCTTGGGCGGCATCGCGCACTGCGTGCCGGAATCGAACTCGGTGCTTTCCATGAGCTTGCCGTCGGGCAGGCGGTCGCCGACTTTGATGGCCATTGCGGGTCTCCTGTTAGGTCGTCCTTGGGGAGGGCAGATGATACCGAAATAGCTATCATAGGCGGCTAGGGGAGGGAGCGATGAAACTGCTGATCAAAGTGTTGGTCGCATTCCTGATCGTGAACCTGCTCATTTCCTGCGCCGGGCGCCGCGAGCGCCAGCGCGCGCAGCAGGAAATGATGCAGAAGCAGATGCAGCCGCCGTTGGGCCCGTCGTGCACCGCGCCCGCGGCCGGCAGCTGCCAGACCTGCAGCATCCAGTGCCCGGTCGGCCAGCCCGCGCTGTGCAAGCCCGGCGACGCCGTCGCCAACACCTGCGCGGTGCAGTCGAGCTGCAGGTGCGGGCCACCGTCCTAAGGCGGATCGCAGTCTCGCTGGCGATTGCCGCCCCGGCGCTGCTGGCGCTGTCGGGGCTGGGCGTGCGCGCCGGGCTCTGGCCGTACCGCATCGGGCTCGGCATGTTCGGCGCGGCGCTGGTGGTCGGGCTCCTGGCCGCGGCTGCCGCCGCCATCGCGCTGGCGCTGCCGGGCGTGCGCGCCGGCTGGGGGCTGCGTCTGACGCTGGCGCTGCTGGCCGGCGCGGCGAGCGCGCTTCCGCCGGCCGAGTTCGTGCGCCGCGTCAAGGCGTTTCCCTCGATCCACGACATCACCACCGACGTCGAGTCGCCGCCGCAGTTCGTCGCGATCCTCAAGCTGCGCCAGGGCGCGGCCAACCCGCCGGACTATCCGGGGCCGCACATCGGCGAGCTGCAGGGGATCGCCTATCCGCAGCTGCGGCCGCTCCAGCTCGCGGCGCCGCCGCGCGAGGCCTTTGCACGCGCTGCCGCCGCCGCCGAGGCCATGGGCTGGGAGGTGGTGGCGAAGGACGAGACCGCGGGCCGCATCGAGGCGGTGGCGACGACCCGCTGGTTCGGCTTCAAGGACGACGTGGTGATCCGCGTCGCGCCCGCCGGCACCGGCAGCCGCGTGGACCTGCGCTCCAAATCGCGCGTCGGGCGCAGCGATCTGGGCGCGAACGCCGCGCGCATCCAGGAGTTCCTGGCGAGGCTGAACTCGCAGCCTTGAGCAAAATGGCGTATTCTTCAGGGATCGTTTCATGAAAATGGGATAGGCCCATGAAACATATAGTTTTTTCGATGATCATATTGTTCGCGGTCTCGGTCGCGGCCCAGCCGAAGGACCCGGCGAAGCCCGCAGCTCCCGCCAAGGAAGCCGCCGCCAAGCCCGCCGCGGTGAAGCAAGCCGCGGCGGCTAAGAAGCCGCGGCGGTGGAGCGAGGACGCGCGGCACTGCCTCGAGCGCGGCTCGAACACCGACATCATCAAGTGCGCCGAAGAGTTCCTCTAGCCTAGGCGGGCGCTGCCGCCCTGCGGCCGCGTTTCATGTCGATGCCTATGAGCAGTGCGAGGCCGACGACGAAGTAGACCCCGGTGGCGAGGATGCCGAGGCGGTGGTTGCCCGGAAAGATCAGGGTGAGCGCGCCGTAGGTGAGCGGGCCGACGATGGATGCCGCCTTCACCGCCAGCCCCCACAGGCCGAAGAACTCGGCGAGCCGCGCCGGCGGCGCCAGATAGCCGACGATGGCGCGGCCTGCGGCCTGCGACGAGCCCATGCACAGCCCGGCCAGGTTCGCGGCGATCCAGAAATGAAAACTTGATTGAGAAAAACCTGCAATCAACACCATGACGATCCAGCCGACCAGCGTCAGCGCCACCGCGCGCACGTGCCCGATGGCGTCCTGCAGGTAGCCGAAGCCGAATGCGCCGATAGCGGCGGTGACGTTGACCACCAGGATCATCACGATGGTCTGCTGCGTGGTGAACTTCATCGCCTGCTCGGCGTAGATCGCCGCGAGTGACACGACGGCGGTGATCCCCGCCTGATAGAACAGCAGGCACAGCAGGAAGCGGCGCAGGTCGCGGTAGTCCTTCGAGTGGCGCCAGGTCTCGAGGATGCGCGGCCATGCGCGCCCCGAGCCGCTGGCAAGGGATCGTTCCTTTAGGAACAGGAAGGTCGGCGTCGCGGCGAGCGCGAAGAACGCCGCGGTGATCAGCATCGTGACCGGGACCGTCTCGCTTGCCGGACGCTCGGAATTGCTGGTGATGTAGAAAAGGCAAATCCCGAGTGCGGCGAGGCCGCCCAGGTAGCCGAAGCTCCAGCCCCAGCCCGAGACGCGCCCCATGGCGCGCGAGTCGGCGAGCTCGGGCAGGAAGGCGGCGATCAGGTTTTCCCCGACGCCGAAGAAGTAGTTCGACAGGGCGACGAGCACGAGGGCCAGAACCACGGCCCCGGGTTCCACAAAAAACAGTAATGCAGTAAAGGCCACGCAGCCAACGGTCGACAAAAGCAGCAGCCGCTTTTTCGCCGCGTGCGCGTCGGCCCACGCGCCGAGCAGCGGGCCGGTGACCAGGATCGCGGCGTAGGAGACCGAGAGCGCGCAGGTCCAGGCGAAGGTGGCCCAGGGCGCATTGGCGCACACCACGGCGACGAAGTACGCGCCGAACACCGCGGTGATCACCACCGTGGTGTAGGCCGAGTTCGCGAAGTCGTACATGCTCCACGCCCAGACTTCACGCAGCTTGACTTCGGGGGCGAGGGTGCGGGGCATGGTTTTCGGGAGTTTGCGGTATAGTGTTTCGCCTATGCAACAAGCAGTTAAGACGCCGGAGCGCCGCCTCACGCTCCTCGAGCTGGTCGACTGGCTGGTCGAGGACAAGATGGTCGACGCCGAGGCCGCGGCGCTGCTCAAGAAGGAGCGGCGCTACTACCGCGGCACGCTGCACCCGCTCGCGATCATCGCCGACCAGAAGTGGAAGAAGGGAACCGGCCCGGGCAGCACCGCGCTGACGCTCGAGGCGCTCACCGAGTGGCTGGCGAAGCGCGCCGGCATGGAGTACTTCCACATCGACCCGCTGAAGATCGACTTCGCCGCGGTTACCGAAGTCATGTCCTCGGCCTACGCCACACGCTTTCGCATCCTGCCGGTCGGGCTCAATGCCAAGGAAGCGGTGATCGCCACCGCCGAGCCCTGGGCACGCGAGTGGGAGCCCGAGCTGTCGCGCATCATCAAGCGCGAGATCAAGCGCGTGATGGCCAACCCGGCTGACATCGAGCGCTTCCAGGTCGAGTTCTACAACCTCGCCAAGTCGATCAAGGGCGCCGGCCAGAAGCACGCCGGGTCTTCGGGCCTGTCGAACTTCGAGCAGCTGGTCGAGTTCGGCAAGGGCGACAAGCAGCTCGACGCCAACGACGCCCACGTGGTGCGCGTGGTCGACTGGCTGTGGCAGTACGCCTTCGAGCAGCGCGCGAGCGACATCCACGTCGAGCCGCGCCGCGAGCAGGGCATCGTGCGCTTCCGCATCGACGGCGTGCTGCACCAGGTCTACCAGATCCCGCCGGCGGTGCTGGCGGCGATGACCAGCCGCATCAAGATCCTGGCGCGCATGGACGTGGTGGAGAAGCGCCGGCCGCAGGACGGCCGCATCAAGACGCGCACCGCCACCGCGGACATCGAGCTGCGCATCTCGACCATGCCGACCGCCTTCGGCGAGAAGCTGGTGATGCGCATCTTCGACCCCGAGGTGCTGGTGCGGGATTTTTCCGAGCTGGGTTTCTCGGACGACGACCAGAAGCGCTGGAAGGACATGACCGAGCGGCCCAACGGCATCGTGCTGGTCACCGGCCCGACCGGCTCGGGCAAGACCACCACCCTGTACTCCACGCTCAAGACGCTCGCCACGGCCGAGGTCAACGTCTGCACCATCGAGGACCCGATCGAGATGGTCGAGCCGGCGTTCAACCAGATGCAGGTGGTGAACGCGATCGACCTGGGCTTCGCCGAAGGGGTGCGCGCGCTGATGCGCCAGGATCCGGACATCATCATGGTGGGCGAGATCCGCGACCTGGAGACCGCCCAGATGGCGGTGCAATCGGCGCTCACCGGCCACCTGGTGCTCTCGACCCTGCACACCAACGACGCGCCGAGCGCCGTCAGCCGGCTGCTCGAGCTCGGCGTCGCCCCCTACCTGCTCAACGCCACGCTGAACGGCATCATGGCGCAGCGCCTGGTGCGCACGCTGTGCCCGCACTGCAAGCTGTCGGTCGAGCTCAACCGTGCCGAGGACCAGGCGGCCTGGGACGCGCTGGTGGCGCCGTGGAAGTCGAAGCACCCGGCGAAGCTCTACAAGGCGGTCGGCTGCCTCGAGTGCCGCATGACCGGGTTCATGGGCCGCATCGGCATCTACGAAACGCTGCTGTTCAACAGCCCGATCAAGGCGCTGGTCACCGGGAAGGCCGACCTCATCGCGATCCGCGAGCAGGCGTTCAAGGACGGCATGAAGCCGCTGCGCATCTCGGGCGCGATGAAAGTCGGCGCCGGGCTCACCACCATCGACGAAGTCCTGAAAGTGGCGCCGCCGGTGCGCGACTCGGCGATCGGCTAGCCGGGTGCTGTTCGACGTCCTGCTGCTGGTGGCGTTCGCGGCGGGCGCCGTCTACCTGACGATGAACCTGCTTTCCCGCAAGCGGGAAAGAGATCTGTTCCATGCCCAGGCGGATTCGGCGCGCTTCCGCAGCCTCACCGAGCTGTCGGCCGACTGGTTCTGGGAGACCGACGCCGAGCACCGCATCGTCTGGCTGTCGGGCGGCGGGCCGGTCGCCACCTTCTTCGGCCGGACCCCGACCTACGGCAAGCGCTTCTGGGAGATCCCGGGAATCGAGATCGAGCCGCGCGCGCTCGAGGCGCACCACGCGCGCCTCGCCGCCGGGCAGCCGTTCTTCGACCTGGAGATGGCGCGCGCCGACGGGCGCGGCGCGCGCCAGTTCCACATCGTCTCGGGCCAGTCGCGGCTCGACGGCCAGGGCGCCATCCTTGGCTACCGCGGCGTCGGGCGCGACGTCACCGAGCAGCGCGGCGCCGAGCGCGCGCTGAACCGGGCCAAGGGCCGACTCGAGCGGGCGCTCGACGGCGGCAACCTGGCCGAGTTCCACTACGACGCCCGCAGCGGCGAGCTGTACGCTGGCGACGGCTGGGTGCGCTTCCTCGGCCACACCCGCTCGCCGAGCACCCGGCACGGCGGCGAGATGCTCGAGCTGATCCACGACGCGGACCGCGATGCCTACCTGCGCGCCCTGGTGCGCGCGCTGAAGGGCGAGGTGCCGGAGTTCGACACCGAGTTCCGCCTGCGCGAGCACGACGGGGGCTGGAAATGGCTGCACGCGCGCGGCCGCGTCACCGAGCGCGACGCCGCCGGCAAGGCGCTGCGCATCTCGGGCACGGTAGCCGACATCGACGAGCGCAAGCGCGTCGAGGCGGCGCTGGCCGAGGGCGAGCGCCGCTTCCGCGACGTGGTCGAGGCGACCGGCGAGTTCGTGTGGGAGACCGACGCCGACTGGCGCTATACCTACCTCTCGGAGCGCGCCGAGGCGGTGCTCGGCTACACGCGCGCCGAGCTGCTCGGGCGCAAGCCGCGCGAGCTGATGCCGCTCGGCGAGCCGCGCGCCGTGGACGACTGGTTCGCCGGGCGCGCCGCCGAGGGCCGGCCGTTCCGCGACCTGCTGCATCGCGTGATCACCAAGTCGGGCGGCGTGGTCTGGCTGTCGGTCAGCGGCGTGCCGGTGCGCGACGCCGTCGGACGCTTCGCCGGCTGGCGCGGCACCGGCGCCGACGTCAGCGCGCGCAAGCACGCCGAGGCGCGCATCGAGCACCTGACCACGCGCGACGCGCTCACCGGGCTGCCGAACTCGACCCTGCTCGCTGACCGCGCCAGCCAGGCGATCCTCGCCGCGGCGCGTAACCGGACGCAGTTCGCGCTGCTGTGCATCGGCCTGGACCGCTTCAAGCTGGTGAACGACTCGCTCGGCCACCGCGCCGGCGACGCGCTGCTGCGCGCGGTCGCCGAGCGGCTCTCCAACCTGGACGCCGACGGCACGCTCGCGCGCCTCGGCGGCGACCACTTCGTGCTGTTGCAGCCGATCCGCTCGGGGGAGCACGCGGCGGCGGACGCGGCGATGGTGGCGAGCCGCGTCCTCGGCGTGCTGGCGCGGCCGTTCACCATCGAGGGCCGCGGCCTGAGCGTCGCCGCCTCGGTCGGCATCAGCGTCTACCCCGGCGACGGGCGCGATTTCGTCGAGCTGCTGAAGAACGCCGACGCCGCGCTGTACCACGCCAAGGAGAGCGGGCGCGGCACCTGGCGGCTGTTCGCGCCGGCGCTAAACGCGCGCGCGGTCGAGCGCCTGCGCCTGGAGAACGACTTGCACGGCGCGCTGGCGCGCGGCGAGCTGGTGCTGCACTGGCAGCCGGTAGTGCGCGGCTGGCCGCCGCAGCGCGGCGCGGGCCCGCTGCACTGGCGCGGGCGGGTGGTCGGCGCCGAGGCGCTGGTGCGCTGGCGGCACCCGGAGCGCGGGTTGCTCGCGCCCGAGCAGTTCGTGCCGCTCGCCGAGGAATGCGGGCTGATCCGCGCGGTGGGCGAATGGACGCTCGAGCGCGCGCTGTCGCAGGCCGGCGCCTGGCGGCGCAAGCTCGGCTCGAAGCTGTGGTTCGCGGTGAACGTGTCGGCGGCCGAGCTGGCGCAGGGCGCCGGCTACACCGAGAAACTCGCCGCGATCCTGAAGGAGAACCAGATCGAGGGCCGGAGCCTCGAGCTCGAGGTGACCGAGCGCGTGCTGATGTCGAACCTCGCCGAGAACGTCGCGTCGCTGAAGGCGATCGGCGAGCTCGGCGTGCGCCTGGCGATCGACGACTTCGGCACCGGCTATTCCAGCCTCGCCTACCTGCGGCAGCTGCCGATCGACAAATTGAAGATCGACCGCGCCTTCCTGCGCGCGATCGACACCGACCCGGCCGATGAGGCGATCGTGCGCGCCGTCACCACACTCGGCGCCTCGCTCGGCATCGCGGTCGCGGCCGAGGGGGTCGAGACCGCTTCGCAGCTCGAGCGCTTGCTGGCGTTAGGCTGCGAGGAGTGGCAGGGGCACTTCTACAGCGAGCCGCTCGAAGCGGCGGCGTTCGAGGAGCTGGTCATGGATTCGCAGCGTAGAACAGGTTAGTCAGGCTCTTAATGTCGAGCAGCCGGAACTGTGTGAAGCCGGCCTCGCGCACCAGGCGCTCGGTCGCCGCCGGGCCGAGGCAGGTGCCCAGCCCCGGGCCGCCGCGCGCCAGCGACTGCGTCATGCAGTGGAACAGGCTGAAGCCGTAGAAGGTCGCGGCCACCGGGTTGCGGTTGTCCTCCAGCCGGTCGGCGGCTTTCGGCTCGACGATGAACAGCGTCGCGTCAGGCTTGAGCAGGGCGCGGATCTGCTGCAGCGTGGGCAGAGGCTCGGCGAGATCGTGCAGCACGTCGCACAGCGTGACCAGATCGAAGGCCGGGTCTACGTTTGAGGTGGTTTTCGCAAGAAAGGTAATCCCGGGAAAAGCCTGTCGCGCCCGCGCGATCGAAGTTTCGTCGGGATCGATGCCGACGACCTCGGCCGCCGGGAACGCCTTCGCCAGAGCCCCGCACACCGCGCCGCTGCCGCAGCCGACGTCGAGCGCGCGGCCGCCGGCGGCGAGCTTCGCCGAGGCTTCGGGGAGCGATTGCATCCAGTAGCCGGCGAGGCGGCTCTCATACTGGCCGCGGTTGACGAGGTCGAGCGCGCTGACGCAGTCCGGGCCGAAATCCGCGAAGCGCACGCCGCCGCCCTCGGCGAAGGCGCGCACGACTTCGGGCGCGACGCGCAGCAGCGGCGGCACCATGGCAAACAGGCCGCCGACGAAATGGTCGCTGTCATCGGAGGCCAGGAAATAGGCGTGCTCTTCGGAGAGCGCGTAGGTCTGCGCGGCGGGGTCGTAGTCGAGGTAGCCGGCCGCGACCATGCCTTTGAGCCACTCAAGGACGTATCGCTCTTGCAATCCAGAAAGTTCTACAACTCGGGCGGAGGAGAGCGCCCCCTTGCCCGCCATGGCACGCCACAACCCGGTCTTCACTCCGACATGCACCATGCCCGCGGCCATGGCGCCGGCCATGTCGCGGAACACCTGGTCCAAGGCCTGCTTTGCTCTTTCTTTATCTACTCCCACAAGCCCTTGGGCATGGGCAACCCGGCGTAGTCCTCGGCGGTGAGGCGGCCCTGCGGCTCGACGCCCAGGCGCTCGAGCACGGCGAAGATCTGGCGCGCGTGCTGCGCCGAGTGCCAGGCGCAGCGCTCGAGCAGCTCGTGCAGCGGGCGCACGCCGTAATAGGTCTTCACCGTCTGGCGGCAGGACTTGTCGGGCAGCGCCTTCCACCAGCCTTCGATTTTTTTCGTGATGCGTTTTCCGTAGTCCTGGAGATCTGCATCCGGGGGCGGTGTTGCGTTGTACACCGCCGTCAGGTCCTCGACGCCGTCCTCGACCGCCTGCAGGAAGGCGTCGGGCACCTGGTACACGTGGTAGGCGAGGTCGCGGATGCTGCGGTCGCGGCTTTCGACGGCGCGCTCCTGCAGGCGCGCGGCCGGGATCTGCCGCGCGTGGCGCTGCGCTACGCGCAGCACCGTGAGCCATTTTTGAATGAGTTCTTCCGGGGTTAATCGAGTGACTTCAAACCTTTTCCCGATGAACTTGGAAACGTCTTCGAGCGCCTGCGCGAACACGAACTCGCCGCCGCGCGCCACCACCGGCACGGTCTTCACGCCGAAGGCCAGCAGATCCTTCATCGCTTCCGGGTGCGCCGAGACGTCGATCGACTCGAACGCGACGCCTTGCTGCGACAGGAACTCCTTCACCTTGACGCAGCTCGAGCAGCCCGGCCGCCAGTAGACCTTGAGGCCGGTGTTCACGGCGCTACCGTCACCCCGCGGACCTTGTGCTGCTCGATGGTCCTCGCCACCAGCCCGGAGCGCTTGGCGTCTTCGATGAATTCATGCAGGTATTTTGCGCCGGTGGCGCGCGCCTTGGTCGTGCCGAGGGCCTGCTGTACGCCGGTGACCTGGCCATCGAGCACGCGCGAGCCCGGCAGCTTCTCGGCGTCTGCGACAAGACGCGGCTTGAGGCCTGCCAGGACTTCAAGACGATTTTTCAAGAAAAGATCATAAGAACCGTCGATGCCCTCCGCGCGCTCCAGCTTGGCGTGCTTCAGCGTGCGGCTGAGGTAAAGGTCGTAGGCGCTCCTGGCGGACACCGCGATGCGCACGCCTTCGCGGTCGACCTCGGCCAGGCTGCGGATTGCGGATCCGGGCGGCACCAGGTAGGTGACCGGGATCTCGAGGTAGGCGTTGGTAAAGGCGATCTCGTTGGCGCGCTGCGGCTCGGCGCCGAGGAAGCCGACGTCGCATTTGCCGTCGCGCACGCCGTCGGCGAGCTGGCCGGCCTGCGTGAACTTGACGAACTCCACCGGCACGCCGAGGCGCTTGCCGAGCTCGCGGCCGAGGTCGGGCGCGATGCCGCGCGGCGAGCCGTCGGGGGCGTCCTTCAGCACCAGGAGGAAATTGCCGTAGTTGAGGCCGACGCGGAGCGTGCCGCTCGGCGCGAGTTCGCGCACCGGAGGATTCATGGCTGCAAAGTTAGCATGATTCAGCGGCCGCTCAGCTTGCGCAGCCGCGCCACCGTGCCGCGAAAATCGGTGCAGGTGGTCGACCCCGGCGGCTTGGTGGCGCGCCGGATCGCCTGGGCCGCGCTCGCGGCCTCGGCGCGGATCTCCGCGCTGAGGCCCTGGATGTGGGCGAAGCAGTCGCGGAACTCGCCGACCAGGGCGTTGACGATCTTCTCGCGCTCGGGCTTGGTCTGCGGCGCGACCAGGTCGCAGGCCGCGTCCATGGTGAGCACGCCGCTCACCAGATCGAGCAGCGCTGCATCCTGGCAGCGGCTTTGCGCGTGCGCCGGCGCCGCCGGCGCGGCACACAGCAGCGCCGCGACGAGCAGCCAGCTATTCCGCGCCATCGATCAGGACGAAGGCCATCAGCGCCGGCCCGGTGCCGGGGTTGACCCAGCCGTGGTTGGTGCCGCGCTGGACCACGACGGCGAAAGGCTCGAGGTCGACGTCGCCTTCGTCCATCAGCAGCCGGATCCGGCCGGAGAGCACGATGCCGTAGTCGAGGCTCGCGGTCTTGTGCATCGCCGGGTGGCGGCGCGTGTCGACCCGGGTGTGCGCGGCGCCGATGGTGGCGAACACCTGCGAATACATCTGGTCCAGGTCCACGTGGCTCACGCCCTGCGAGGGCATGAAGCGCACGAACCGCACCACCGTGCCGCCCTTCGGCGGCTCGAGCTTCTGCGGCGGCGCCCCGAGCTGCGGCGCGCCGCCGGTGCGGGCGGGCGTCTCCTGCGTCACCCAGAACTCGTGCAGCGGCCGCTCCATCATTTCGGTGCTGTCCGAGACGATCACCGAGCGTCCTTGGGCGTCGTGTCCGGTGACGACGCGCCGCAGCTTCTGCTCTGGGCTATTTTCCATGGCACTATTCTGCCTGCTGAAAGCTTTGCCTGGCCAACAACTCGCCTGATATCGCCCGCTTCACGCTCGCCGTGCTCTGCATCGGCGGGCTGATCGCGGCCACCTTCTGGATCCTGCGGCCGTTCCTGCCGGCCATCATCTGGGCGGCCACCATCGTCGTCACTACCTGGCCGGTGATGCTGCGCGTGCAGGGCTGGCTCGGCGGCCGCCGCGGCCTGGCGGTCACGGCGATGACGCTCTCGATATTTCTGGTCCTGGTGCTGCCGCTGACGGTGGCGATCTGGACCATCGTTGACCATGCGGACGAAATCGTCGCCTGGTCGAAGGGCTTGTCGACCCTGCAGCTGCCGCCGCCGCCGGACTGGGTCGCGCGGCTGCCCGGCATCGGCACGCGCCTTTCCAAGGAGTGGGGCGACTCGGCTGCGGCGGGCCCGGCGGCGCTCGGCGCGCGGGTCACCCCTTACGTCGGGACCGGGCTGCGCTGGGGCTTTGGCCAGCTCGGCAACCTGGGGCTGATGCTGGTCGAGTTCCTGCTGACGGTGATCTTCGCTGCGGTGCTGTATGCCTCCGGCGAGCAGGCCGCGGCGTGGGTGCGTGCCTTCGCGCGCCGGCTGGCCGGCGACTCCGGGGAAAACGCGGCGCTGCTCGCCGCGCAGTCGGTGCGCGCGGTCGCCATGGGCGTGGTGGGCACCGCGATCGCCCAATCGCTCCTCGGCGGCATCGGCCTCGCGGTCGCGGGCGTGCCGTTTGTCGGCTTGCTGACCGCGGCCATGTTCGTGCTCGGCGTGGCGCAGATCGGCGTGGTGCCGGTGCTGCTCTGCGCCATCGGCTGGCTCTACTGGAAAGGCGATCCGGGCTGGGCCACGGGGCTGCTGGTGTGGACGGTTCTGGTCGGCACCCTGGACAACGTGCTGCGCCCGCTCCTGATCAAGCGCGGCGCCAACCTGCCGCTCACCCTGATCTTCGTCGGCGTGATCGGCGGCCTGCTCGCTTTCGGCGTGATCGGCCTGTTCATCGGTCCGCTGGTTCTCGCCGTGGTCCACACGCTGTTCACGGCGTGGATCGCGCAGCCGGAGCGCGGCTAGCTACTTCTTGTCCGCTTCGAGACTGGCAAGAGCTACCGCGGCCCCGACGAAGGGGACCAGCCAGACAATCAGAAGCTGCTGCCGTTTCTTTTCCGGGTCATAGGATTTCTCCCGCACCACGCGGACCGTGACGTACGCCTGGAAGAGCACCAACCCGCCGAGGCCGTAGAGGACGATGTCGGACATGCGATCTAGCGTTGCCCTGACCGAAATGCCCACACGCACAGGCTGCCAGCAACGACTGCTGCAACCCAGGAACCCCATACCGGTATGTCGACACCTCCCACATGCACCGGCCATTGATACAGAGCCCGCACAGCCTGAATAGCGGCGACCACACCGAAGAGAACACCTGAAACGACGGCATACTTGCTCCGCATTTGGATCCTCCTTCAGTTAGTGACGCCCAACGTTACGCCCCGCTAGAGCGGCAAGCAAATCTGCCCCGCTAGAGCGGGATGGCGAGGAGGGTGTCGAAGCGCCGGCTGTCGCACACCACCACGCGCTCTTCGTAGAGCGGCTGCGGCGCGAGGACGATGCGGTCGAGGTAGCGGCCGGAGGCGAACAGAATGCTGTCGCCGTCCTGCATGATGCGCACCACGAGGAAGTTGGCGGTCGACACAACCTGGTTTTCTGAATTTTTTTCCAGAAGAACCCCCGAGATCATATGCCGATACCGCTGCGGCTCGTAGATGTTGGCGTGGCGCAGCGATTGCACGCGATCGCGCATCATGGCGCGACCGTCGGCGTACAGCACCGGCAGCGGCAGGCCCTGCTCCTCGTTCTCGGCGGTGGCGACGCGGTAGCGGCCGTTCTCGGTGAAGAAGTTCGGCCAGTCCTCGAGGCGGTCGGCATCGAGCGCGTGGGCATAGCGCGCATGCAGCTGCTCGACCGCGAGCCGGACGGCGACCTCCATCAGATGTTCATGTGGCTGCGCCAGGCCTGCCACAGGCCGCGCACCGCGGTCTCGGTGATGCGCGAGTCGCCCGAGCCGACCCCGGCGCCGCCCATCTCGATCACCGAGGCGCGCTCGGGCGAGCCGGCGGTGCCGCGCTGCACGAAGCCGGTGGCGGCGCCGTCCTCCATCGAGATGTAGCCCGCCGGGCCGACCAGGTTCGCCTGCAGCAGTCGGCGCCGCGTCATCGCCGCGTCGTCGCCGGCGAAGCCGAACAGCGTCCAGTGCAGCTCGGTGCGCCCGACGCCTTTCGGCACCACCTGGCGCGCGGCGAGCGAGTTGCGGATCTGGTGCAGCACGAAGCCGGGGAACAGCGACAGGATCTGGATCGAGACGCGGTCGCCGAATTCGTCCACCTGGTCCAGGATCTCGGGGTCTTCCAGGGAAAACGCCTGCGAGCCCGCCGAGCGCAGGCCGTCCTTCTCGTAGGCGTCGCCGCGGTCTTCCACCATCTCGGTGTAGGCGCAGTGGTGCGCGCCGTCGCGCGACACGAACACGCCGCCCTTCTGCGTCAGGCGGTTGATGCGGAAGCGCGTGAAGAACAGGTGCAGCAGGCTCGCATGGTAGGTGTCCTTCACGTTGTCCATGTAGAGCTTCCAGTTGTTCGGCAGCACCTGCGTGTAGCTGCCGAGCAGCTTGAGGGGCTTTTCCAGAACGCGCTTCAGGCGCGGCAGGATCTCGGGGCCGATGTAATTTTCGAGGGCGGGAGCCTGCGCGCTCAACGTTCCAAAAACCAGGCCATGAAGAGCAGAGACCCTGAACTGCTTCGGCGCCTGCGACTCCGGTTTCGCGTCCGCGGCCATGCCGCCCTTGCCGGCGATGCCGTGGCGGAAAGCGACGCTGGTCAGGTTGCCCGCGTGATCGTAGGTCCAGTTGTGGTAGATGCAGGTGAAGCGCTCGGCCTTGCCGCGGCGCTGCATGCACACCAGCGCGCCGCGGTGCGCGCAGCGGTTCTCCCAGGCGTGCAGCGCGCCGCCCGCGTCGCGCGTCACCACCACCGGCATGTCGCCGACGAAGGTGGTGATGAAGCTGTGCGGCTCGGGCAGCTCGGCCTCGAGGCACAGGTAGCTCCAGGTGGCGCCGCGAAAGATCCGCGCCTGCTCCTCGCGGTATATCTCTTCGTCCTGGTAGACCCAGTAGGGAACGCGCGTCGCGCCTTCGGCGGGCCAGGTCCGCTCGAGCATCGGCTGATTATAATGAGGGCGTGCGCCGCATTCTACTTTTCCTGGGGCTGGTTTTTCTTCTGGAAGCGACCGCACAGGAGTGGCCGCAGAAAACCGTTCGCATCATCGTGCCGTTCCCGCCGGGCGGCAGCGCCGATCTGCTGCCGCGCGTGGTCGGCGAGAAGCTGTCGCAGCAGTGGCGCCAGCCGGTAATCATCGACAACCGCCCGGGCGCCGCCGGCAACATCGGCGCGACCGCGGTGTTCCAGGCCGATCCCGACGGCTACGTGCTCCTGTCGGCGCCGCCTCCGCCGCTCGTCATCAACCGCCTGATCTATCCGAAGCTCGGCTACGACTCGACGCAGTTCGTGCCGATGACGGTGATCGCGGCGATCCCGAACGTGCTGCTGGTGCACCCCAAGGTGGGAGCCAACACCGTTTCGGAATTTATTGCTTTTTTGAAAAACAACCCTGGAAAACTGAATTACGCCTCGCAGGGCAGCGGCACCACCTCGCACCTCACCGCCGAGCTGTTCAGGTCGATGGCGGGCGGCCTGCAGATCACGCACGTGCCCTACAAGGGGACCGCGCCGGCGCTCGCCGACCTGCTCTCGGGCCAGGTGGAGATGATGTTCGACAACCTGGGCGTGTCGCTGCCGCACGTGCGCTCCGGCAAGCTGCACGCGCTCGCGGTCGCCAGCCCGAGGCGCGTGGCCGCGCTGCCGAACGTGCCGGCGCTCGCGGAGACCCTGAAGGGCTTCGAGTCGGTGGCCTGGTTCGGCATCGTCGGGCCGCCGAAAACCCCGGCCGCGATCGCCGACAAGGTCGCCGCCGCGGTCGCCGAGGCGCTGAGGGAGCCCGACGTGCTGAAGCGGCTGGGCGAGATGTCGGCCGAGCCGATGGGCCTCAGCCCCGCGGACACCGCCGCGTTCATGCGGCAGGAGACCGAGCGCTGGAGCGCGGTGATCCGCTCCGCAGGCGTGAAAGTCGACTGATGGCCAAGCTGTCGTTCACCGACGCCTTGCGAATCGAGTACCAGGAGCTTTTCGACAGCTGCCAGGTCAGGCCGGCGAAGGCGCAGGAAGTCGAGCGGCTGGCCGACCGGCTGCTCGCCGCCAAGCCGCGCTACGCGGGCGTGGGCGACCCGCTCGGCATCCCCTGGCCGCTGATCGCCGTGATCCACAACATGGAGTGCTCGCAGCGCTTCGACCAGCACCTGCATAACGGCGACCCGCTGACCGCGCGTACCGTGCACGTGCCGGCGGGAAAGCCCGCCGCAGGCACGCCGCCGTTCACCTGGGAGCAGAGCGCGGCCGACGCGTTGAAGCTGCGCCGGCTGCCCGACTGGGACGACTGGTCGATTCCCGGGATCCTCTACAGCCTCGAGGGCTACAACGGCTGGGGGTACCGGCTCTACCACCCCTCGGTGAAGTCGCCGTACCTGTGGAGCGGGTCGAACCACTACGCCTCCGGCAAGTACGTCGCCGACGGTACCTGGTCGAGCAGCGCCGTGTCCGCGCAGTGCGGCGCGGCCACCCTGATGCGCCGCATCGCGGAAAAGGACGGGCTCACCGCCGAGTTCGCGAAGAAGGCGGCAGCGCTACGCTATGCGCCGAAGAAAGTCACGCCCGGCGGCATCGAGCTGCAGCGCTTCCTGAACGGGTTTCCGGGCATTTTCCTCAAGGAAGACGGCAAGCTCGGCCAGAAGAGCTCGGACGCCTGCCTGAAGATCCTCGGCCACTACCTCGTCGGCGATCCCCGCGAGTAGACTGCGGTTGCTGCCAAATCCGCAGCGTGACCCGGAGAATCGCCATGAAACGCCTGCTCGCAATCGCAACCGGACTATTGCTCACCGCCTGCTCGTCGATGCCTTCATGGGTGCCCGGCGGCGGCTGGACCACGCTGATCGACGGGGACAAGGGACTGGAGAATTTCACCGCGGTCGGCGACGCCAACTGGCGCGCCGACGGCGGCGCCATCGTGGCCGACAAGGGCAACCAGGGCGGCCATCTCGTGACGAAGAATTCGTACAAGGATTTCCAGATCCGCGCCGAGTTCTGGGCCGAGCGCAATACCAACAGCGGCATCTTCATGCGCATCCAGGACCCGAAGAAGATCGGCGCCGCCAATTCCTACGAAGTGAACATCTACGACCAGCGCCCGGGGCAGGAATACAGCACCGCCGGCATCGTCGACTTCGCCAAGGTCCCGGTGCCCGCGATCTACAAGGCGGAAGGCAAGTGGAATACCTTCGACATCACCGTGAAGGGCTCGCAGCTCACCGTGGTATTCAACGGCACGAAGAGCGTGGAGATCCAGGACAGCAAATTCGCGCAGGGGCCGTTCTCGCTGCAGTTCGGCAACCACGGCAAGCTGCCCGGCGGCGTCATCAAGTGGCGCAAGGTGCAGGTGAAGGAGCTGTAGCGCTACAGGGTCGTCGCGCAGTGATCATCGACATCCACGGCCACTACACCACCGAGCCGGCGGCGCTGCTCGCGTTCCGCGACAAGCAGCTCGCCGGGCTCGCCGACCCCATGCGCAAACCCGCGACGAATGAGCTGGGGATTACGGACGAGCAGCTGGTCAAGAGCGTCGAGCCGCAGCTGAAGCTGCAGAAGGAGCGCGGCTCGGACCTCACCATTTTCTCGCCGCGTGCCGCCGGCATGGCGCACCACGTCGGCACCGAGGCGACCGGCATCGAGTGGTCGCGCATGTCGAACGACCTGATCCACCGCATCTGCACGCTGCTGCCGGACAATTTCGCGCCCGTGGGCCAGCTGCCGCAGCACCCCGGCGTGCCGCCGGCGAACTGCATCCCCGAGCTCGAGCGGCTGGCGAAGCTCGGCTTCATCGGCATCAACCTGAATCCGGATCCCGCCGGCGGCTACTGGACCGACCCGCCGCTCACCGACAAGTGGTGGTACGCGCTGTACGAGAGGCTGTCCGAGCTCGACATGACGGTGATGATCCACGTCACCTCGTCGTGCAACCCGGCGTTCCACTACACCGGCGCGCACTACATCAACGGCGACACCACCGCCTTCATGCAGCTCCTCCAGGGCAACCTGTTCAAGGATTTCCCCAAGCTGCGCTTCGTAATCCCGCACGGCGGCGGCGCGGTGCCGTTCCACTGGGGCCGCTATCGCGGCCTGGCGCAGGAGATGAAGAAGCCGCTGCTCAAGGACCACCTGCTGGGCAACGTGTTCTTCGACACCTGCGTCTATCACCTGCCGGGCATCGAGCTGATGGCGAAGGTGATTCCGATAGAGAACATCCTGTTCGCCTCCGAAATGCTCGGCGCAGTCAAGGGCGTGGACCCGGAGACCGGGCAGAACTACGACGACACGAAGCGCTACGTCGACAAACTCAATATTTCTGATTCTGATAAGAAAAAAATCTTCGAAGGCAACGCGCGGCGCGTGTATCCACGCCTGGATTCTCTATTAAGAAAGAAACAAAGCCGATAGTTGCGCTGGCGACCGGCGATCCTGGCGGCATCGGCCCGGAGATCTCGCTCAAGGCGGCGCTCCACCCGAAGGTCCGCGCGATCTGCCGTCCGGTGATCGTCGGCGACCGCGCGGCGCTCGAAGCGCATGCGAGGCTTTGCGGGCTTTCCCTCGAGAAGCTTCAGGTGGTCGAAGTCAAACCCCGAAAATTCCACATCGGCAGGATCCGCGCCGAGCACGGGCGCGCTGCGCTCGATTCGGCGCGGGCCGCGATCCGCGGCGCGCTGGCTGGCGACTACGCCGCGGTGGTCGCCGCGCCGCACAGCGAGACCGCGATCCACGCCGCCGGCTTCGCGTTCGACGGCTACCCCTCGTTCGTGGCGCGCACCGCCGGGCTCAAGCCCGAGGACGGCATCCTGATGCTGTGCTTCGCCTGGCAGGGGCGGGAGGTGCGCATCGCGCACGTCACCTTGCATGCGAGCGTACAGCGGTCGCTGAAGATGATCACGAAGGAGCGGGTGTTGCGCACGATCGAGGCGGTCAACGATGCGCTTCGAAAACTTTCAATACGAAAACCAAGAATCGCGGTTGGCGGCGTGAACCCGCATGCCGGCGAAGGCGGGCTGTTCGGCGGCGAGGAGGAAAAGACCGTGATTCCCGCGATCGCGGCGGCGCGCAGGCGGGGAATCCGCGCCGACGGCCCGATCGGCGCCGACCTCCTGATCCAGCGCCCCGGCTACGATGCCTACGTCGTGATGTTCCACGACCAGGGCCACGTCGCGGCGAAGCTGCTCGCGCCGCAGCGCGTCGCCGGGCTGACGATCGGCACGCCGCTGCTGTTCTCCTCGGTGGCGCACGGCGCGGCCTTCGACATTGCCGGGAAGAACCGCGCCGATCCGGGCGCGATGGTGGAAGCGATTACGCGCTTGACCCCGCGGGGTCAGGCCCGCTCGCGCGAGATGCTGTAGTAGGTGCCGGCGAAGATGATCGCCGCGCCGACGAACACCAGCGGGTCGAGCGCCTCGCCGTAGAGCAGGGCGCCGAGCACCGCCACCAGCGGCAGCCGGATGAAGTCGATCGGCACCGCCAGGGTGGCGTCCACCAGCTTCATCGAGCGCGTCATGCAGTAGTGGGCGAAGTAGCTGCCGCCGCCGATGACCGCGATCCAGGGCAGGCTGGAGGCGGGCGGCGCGACCCATTGCGGCAGCGCCGCGGCGAGGGTCAACGGAGTCTGGATGAGCGACATCCAGAACAGCACCGTCTGCGGCGAGTCGGTCGCCGACAGGCGCTTGGTGAAGATCATGCTCGCGCCGTAGCACAGCGAGCACAGCACCATCAGCAGCGCCGCCGGGGGCACCGCGCCGGCGCCCGGCCGCAGGATGAGCATCACGCCGGCGACGCCGAGGGCGAGCTGCACCAGGCGCCCCCGGTTCAGCCGCTCGCCGAGGAACAGCGTGGCGAGCACCGCCACCCAGACCGGCATGGTGAACTCGACCGCGAACACCGTGGCGAGGGCGAGGACGCCAATGCAGTAGACCCACAGGTACTGGCCGCCGAGGTGCACCAGGCTGCGCCAGACGTGCAGGGACAGGTGCTGCGTGCGCCAGGCGCCGCTGCCCGAGCGCGGCAGCAGCGCACCGACGATGGCGAGCATCACCACGCTGCGCAGGAACAGGATCTCGAAGGAGCCGAGGTGGCGCTGCAGCTCGCGCACCGCGATCGCCATGGCGCAGAACGACAGCACCGCGCCGCCCATCCACAGGGCACCTCGAAGCGCAGGATTGGCACTCATTGGGTTATCTTATGACAATGAAGAAAACCCCAGAGCGCCGGCTCGATATCTTTCCGCATATCTTCCCGCTCGCCTACTTCGAGCGCATGAAGGTGATCGCGCAGGGCAATCCGGCGCTTGCCGCGGCGCTCAAGCGCTGGATGCACATCCCGGTGCTGTGGGACCTGGAGCGGCGCCTGAAGATGATGAAGCGCTGGTCGGGCTATCAGCAGGTGCTGACGCTGTCGATGCCGGCGGTCGAGTTCCTGGGGACCCCGGAGGAGACCCCGGCGCTGGCGCGGCTCGCCAACGACGGCATGTTCGAGATCACCCAGGAGCACCCGGAGCAGTTCCCGGCCTTCGTCGCCTCGCTGCCGATGAACAACGTCGCCGCTTCGCTCGCCGAGATGGACCGGGCGATCGGCAAGCTCGGCGCCAAGGGGATCCAGATCTTCACCAACGTCAATGGCCGGCCGCTGGACGATCCCGAGTTCTTTCCGATCTTCGAGCGCATGGCGCAGAAGTACGACCTGCCGATCTGGGTGCATCCCACCCGCACCGCCAAGTTCGCGGATTACGCTTCCGAGCAGAAATCGAAATACGAGATCTGGTGGCTGTTCGGCTGGCCCTACGAGACCAGCGCCTTCATGGCGCGCCTGGTGTTCTCGCAGATGTTCGAGAAGCTGCCGAAGCTGAAGATCATCACCCACCATCTGGGCGCCATGGCGCCGTTTCTGGTGAACCGCATCGGCTACGGCATGGACCAGTTCGGCAGCCGCACTGCGGATGAAGATTATGTGTCTTTATTGAGAAAAATGAAAAAAAGGCCGCTGGACTACTTCAGGATGTTCTACGGCGATACTTCGGTGAACGGCTCGCCCGCGGCCATCCGCTGCGGCCTGGAGTTTTTTGGAAACCACAGAGTCCTGTTCGGCACGGACTGTCCTTTCGACCCCGAAGGCGGGCCGCTCTTCATCCGCGAGACCTTCAAGGCGATCGACGCTCTCAAGCTGAGGAAGGACGACCGGCGGCGCCTGTACTTCGGCAACGCCAAGCGGCTGCTCAGGATGAAATAATCAGGGACAGACCACGTTTTTAGAAATCGGGGTCAGAGCCCGATTTCCAACGGAGGAGGGGCCATGGTGGATGTGGCGGCGAACTTCGGCGGTTCGATACCCGAGTACTACGACCGTTGCCTCGGGCCCGCCTGGTTCGACATCTTTGCCGCGGACCTGGTGGACCGACTCGCGACGAAGCCGCCGGGCGACGTGCTGGAAATCGCCTGCGGCACGGGCATCGTCACGAAACGTCTCCGCGCGCGGCTGGATCCAGCGGTGCGCCTAGTGGCTAGCGACCTCAGCAAAGCAATGCTCGACTACGCCTCGGCCAAGCTTGGCGGCGCGGGCATCGAGTGGCGCGAGGCCGACGCCTGCAAGCTGCCGTTTGAGGAGGGGAGCTTTGGCGCAGTCGTATGTGCGTTCGGCGTCATGTTCGTGCCCGACAAGGCGGCAGCGTTCCGAGAGGCTCGGCGCGTAATGCGCGAGGGCGGGTCATTCCTGTTCAACGTCTGGGATCGGCTCGAGGAGAATCCTCACGCCCACTCGAATGCCCAGGTGTTCGACGAGCTGTTCCCCGGAGACCAGGAAATGCAGTTCGCGAAGCTTCCCTTCGCCATGCACGATCCCACGCTGCTCCGGAAACTGCTGGCGGAAGCCCGTTTCCGGGAGGTACGTATCGAGCCAAAGCGCATCGAGGTGCACAGCCCCGACGCTCGTACTCTCGCCATCGGGCAGATCCGCGGCACGCCGCGCTCGCTGCTGATCGAGAAGCGCGGCGCGTCGCTCGAGGACGTGATCGACAAGGCCGCTGCCGCACTGGCGAAAGTCGGTGGCAAAAAGCCCTACCGGAGCCACGCGCAAGCCATCGTGGTCGAGGCGCGCGCCGCCTGAAGTGGGCTTCCTGCGCAACTCCTGGTACGTCGCCGCCTGGGACCGGGAAGTCTCGCGAGCCCTTCTCAGAAGAGTTTTTCTCGATGAGCCCGTGGTTCTGTACCGCAAGCAGGACGGCACCCCGGTCGCCCTGGAAGATCGGTGCTGCCACCGGCAGCTGCCGTTGTCGATGGGCAAGGTGGAGGGCGACCGCCTGCGTTGCGGCTACCACGGCCTGCTTTTCGACCCTGCGGGCAAGTGCGTCGAGATTCCGGGGCAGGCGAGCATACCCCCGCAGGCTCGCGTGCGCTCCTATGTTCTCCATGAAAAGTTCAATTGGGTCTGGATCTGGATGGGAGCGCCCGAAAAAGCCGACCCGGCGCTGATCCCGAACTGGTGGTGGGCCGGCCACCCGGAATGGGCCTTTACCCGGCCCGACATGATCCCGGTGAAGTGCAACTACCAGCTCATCGCCGACAACGTGCTCGACGTCACGCATCTCGCCTACGTGCACGCCGGCTCGATCGGCGCGCCTTCGATCACCGAGTTTCCCGGGACGGTGGAGCGTGAGGAGCGGCTGGTGCGCTTCACGCGCTGGATCCGCGACCGGCCGCCGCCGCCCATGTACCAGGAGGCGGGCGGCTTCCCCGGCAACGTCGACCGCTGGCAGATCGTCGAGCACGTCCCGCCGTGCTTTTCGGTGAATTTCGCCGGCTGCGAGGACCGGACGCGGCGTATCGAGCTCATGGCCTTGTCGGCCCCGACGCCCGAGACAGAGCGCACCACGCACTACTTTTTTGGGTTTCTCCGGAACTTTGATCTAAAAAGTGAAAAAGCGGAGGCGCTGTTCTCCTCCGGGATGGTGAAGGTGTTCCACGAGGACATCCCGATCCTCGAGGCGCAGCAGCGCAACAGCGACCTCAAGGCGGCGAGGATCGACATCGCGGTGGACGCGGCGCCGCTGGCGGCGCGGCGGATGCTGGAAGCGATGATCGGAAGGGAAAAATAGGGTCCGTCCCTGTTTAGCTGACCTTCAGCCCTAGCACCCGCTCGGCCATGTCCGGATCGCGCGCCAGGTCGGCCGAGCGGGCGCGGTGCACGATGCGGCCGCGCTCGATCACCACCGCGTCCTCGGTGAGCGCGAGCGCGATCTCGGTGTGCTGCTCGACCAGCACCAGGGCGAGCGTGCGCTCCGACACCAGCTTCTTGAACGCTTCCGACAGGGCTTCGACGATGATCGGCGCCAGGCCCTCGAGCGGCTCGTCGAGCAGCAGCAGCGCCGGGTTGGTCATCAGCGCGCGCGCGATGGCGAGCATCTGCTGCTCGCCGCCGGAGAGCTGGTTCCCCAGGTTCGCCTTTCTTTCCTTCAATCGCGGAAACAGTTCGTACACCGCGGCCAGGCCCCAGCGCCCCGGGCGCGCCGCCACCGTCAGGTTCTCCTCCACCGTCAGCGAGGGGAAGATCTCGCGCTCCTGCGCCACCCAGCCGATGCCAGCCTGGGCGCGCCGGTGGGGCGGCAGCGCCGTGATGTCTTTTTCCTCAAAAAGAACTTGTCCGGCATGCAGCCGGGTAAAGCCCATCACCGTCATCAGCAGGGTGGACTTGCCCACGCCGTTGCGGCCGAGCACTGCCAGGCTGCCGTTCCTCGGCACTTCGAGCGAGATATCCTCGAGTACCACTGCGTCGCCGTAGCCGGCGCGCACGCCCTTGAGTGCCAGCAGCGGCTCAGGCTGCGACATGCGCCTTGCCCAGGTAGACCTCGCGCACGCGCTCGTCGCGCGCGATCGCGTCGGGCGCGCCCTGCACCAGGATGCGGCCGCCCACCATGACGATGATCTGCGCGGCGAAGCGGAACACCACGTCCATGTCGTGCTCGATGAACAGGATGGTCAGCTCGCGCGACAGGTTGGCGATGGCGTCGAACAGCGCCGCGCTCTCGTCCTTGGGCACGCCGGCCGCGGGCTCGTCGAGCAGCAGCACCTTGGGCCGCGTGGCCAGAGCGAGCGCGATCTCGAGCAGGCGTTGTTGCCCGTAGGGAAGCTCGCGCGTCTCTTTCGTGGAGGGAATCTTGAGGGAATCGAGAATCGCCTGGGCCTCGTCGATCGCCTCGCCGTAGGCCGGCAGGCTGCGCCACCAGGTGCGCGTGTCGCTGCGGCGCTCGAGCACCGCCAGGGTGACCGACTCGAGCGCGCTCAGCCGCGGGAACAGGGTGTTGATCTGGAAGGTGCGCGCCAGCCCGCGCTTGACGCGGGCGTCGGGCGGCAGCGCGCTGATGTCCGCGGCGTTTTCCCCTTCCCCGAGGAAGATCTGCCCCGAGTCCGGCCGCAGCATCCCGGTCATCAGGTTCATCAGCGTGGTCTTGCCGGCGCCGTTCGGCCCGATCAGCGCGTAGCGCACGCCCTGCGGCAGCTCGAGCGCGATGTCCTGCGCGACGACCAGCGAGCCGAAGGATTTATTTAGATTTTTTGTAGAGAGCACTGAGTCCACCCAGGATGCCGTTGGGCAGGAACATCACCACGGCGACCAGCAGCAGGCCGATCCAGAAGTACCAGTATTGCGGGTTGATGCCCGAGAACTGGTCGCGCGCCACCATGTAGATGATCGCGCCGATGATGCCGCCGTAGAGCCGGCCGGCGCCGCCGAGGATCAGGATCACCAGCACGTCGGCCGAGCGTCCGAACGACAGCACCTCGAGCGACACCGTGGACGTAGTGTGGGTCAGCAGGGCGCCGGCGACCCCCGCCATCACCGCGGCGATGGTGTAGGCCTTGCGCAGGTGCGCGAGGCTCGGCGCGCCGATCGCCGGCATGCGCGTCGCGTTCTCGCGGATGCCCTTCAAGGCCAGGCCGAACGGCGAATGAATTATTCTTCTTGCAAATAAAAAACAAACAAAAAGAATCGCCAGCGAATACGCATACGCGGCGCGGCCGAACATGTCGAAGGAGAAGCCGAGCACCGAGGGCACCTTGAACCCCTGCAGGCCGTCGGCGCCGCCGGTGAGGGGGCTGGCGCTGTTGGCCGCTTCGTGCAGCAGCAAGCCCAGGCCCATGGTGAGCATGATCAGCGCCAGGTGCCGGAAGCGCACGATGATGTGGCTCATCGCGTAGCCCACCACCCCGGCGAGGATCGCCGCCAGCACCAGGCCGCTCAACGGCTCGGCCCAGTAGTGCTTGGCGAGCAGGCCGGCGGCGTAGGCGCCGACGCCGAAGAAGGCGGCGTGCCCGAGCGAGACGATGCCGGCGTAGCCTAGGATCAGGTCGAGCGACAGGGCGAACAGCGCGGTAATCGCGATCTGGCTGGCGAGCGACAGGTAGTTCGGCGTGACGACGAACGGCAGCAGCGTGCACAGCCAGAAGGCGATCTCCAGCCATCGCCAGCGCACTTTTTCCTGGAAATGCTGGTTAGCGTTTTCCAAACAACCCTGCGGGGCGCCACATCAGCAGCGCCACCATGACGAGATAGATGAGGAAGGCGCCCAGCCAGGGGAAGTAGTACTTGCCCGCCATGTCGCTGATGCCGAGCACGGCGGCGGCGGCGAACGAGCCGCCGATCGAGCCGAGGCCGCCGACCGCGACCACGATCAGCACGTACACCAGGTAGCTCAGGGCGAACGAAGGGTCGAGGCCGACGATCTGGATGGCGAGCGCGCCGCCCAGGCCGGCGAGTCCGCCGCCGAGGGCGAAGGTGATCATGAAGGCGCGGTCGACGTCGATGCCCAGGCCGCGCGCCATGCGCTGGTTGTCGACCGCCGCGCGTACCTGGGCGCCAAAGCGCGTTCTTTCCAGCAGAAAAATCAGCAGCCCCGTGATCGCCAGGCCCAGCACGATCAGGAAGATGCGGTAGGCGGCGAAGCTCATCCCGGCGACCTGGATCGAGCCCTGCAGGAAATCCGGCACGCGCGCCGACTGCTGCTCGGTGCTGTAGAACCAGGCGAAGGCCGCCACCGAGATGAACACGATGCCGATGGTCAGCAGGCACTGGTCCAGGTCGGTGGCGCGGTACAGGCGCCGATACAGGGTTTTTTCAAGAATCAGGCTGGTCAGAGACCCTGTGACAAAGGCGATCGGCAGCGTCGCCAGGAACGGCCAGCCGAGCTTGCCGGCGAGCGTGACGGTGGTGTAGCCGCCGACCATGGCGAAGCTGCAGTGCGCCAGGTTGACGAAGTTCATCATCCCCAGCGTCACCGACAGCCCCACCGACAGCAGGAACAGCAGCATCCCGTAGGCGAAGCCGTCGAAGAGCACGGCCGCCAGCGAGGAAAGCATGCGCTACGGGAGCGCTAGGCTACTTCTTCTTCCTGCGCTCCCCGTCCGGGTCCTTGACCTCCAGGACCCTGTCGAACGGCACGTTGACCAGCTCGCCGCCGACCTTCTGCACGCGGCGGATGTACACCGTCTGCACCACGTCGCGCGTCTCCGGGTCGATCGACATCGGCCCGCGCGGGCTGTCCCACTTCAGGCCCTTGGCGGCCGCGATCATCGTCTCGCCGTCGGTCTTGCCGCCCGTTTTCTTGAGCGTTTCGTAGATCGCGTGCATGCCGTCGTAGCCGCCGATCGAGAAGAAGTCGGGGTTGCGGCCGTGCATGGCGTTGAACTCCTTCACGAACGCCTGGTTCAGCTTGTTGTCGAGCTTGTAGTCGTAGTGCCACGCCGTGATGATGTCGATCGCGTTGTCGCCCATCGCCTTGAGCGCCGCCTCGGCGGTGGCTTCACCCGAGCCGAGGACCCGGGTCTTTTTCTTGTCGATGCCGCGCTCGGCGAAGGCCTTGCCGAGCGCCGCGGGCTGCGCGCCGCCCGGAATGAAGATGTAGATCGACTCCGGGGCGATGTCCTTCGCGCGCTGCACGAAAGCAGCGAAATCCGGGTTCGCCACCGGGAAGCGCACCGAGCCGACGACGGTGCCGCCGGCGTTCTTGAAGCCGGTCTGGAAGGCGCGCTCGGAATCGTGCCCCGGGCCGTAGTCGGTCACCATGGTGTAGTTCTGCTTGAGGCCGCCCTTGGTTGCGGCCCAGGTGCCGAAGGTCTCCATCACCTGCGGCAGGACCACCGAGGTGCGGATCATGTAGGGCGACTTGGTGATGATGACCGAGGTGGCGGCGTTCATCACCACCATGAACTTCTTCGCCTCGGCCGAGACGTCGCCCGAGGCCATGGCGTTGGGCGTGAGCACGTAGCCGGCGAGGATGTCGACGTTGTCGCGCACCACCAGCTCCTGCGACAGGCGCTTCGCCACGTCGGGCGCGATGCCGCCGGTGTCGCGGCGGATCAGCTCGATCTTCCTGCCGGCGACCGTGTCGCCGTGCATCTTCATGTAGGTCTTGATGCCGTTGTCGAGCTGCGCGCCGGCGTCGGCGAACTGCCCCGACGAGCTGAGCACCAGTCCGATCTTGACGGTCTGCTGCGCCTGCGCCGTGCCGAAGGCCGCGGCGAGCGCTGCTGCAATCACTAGCTTCTTCATTTTTCCCTCCTCCTAGAGAGTTGAGATTCTAACCCCAGATTTCCCGGGCGGTTTCGACGATCAGCTCGAGCTTCCTGCGCTGGTCGTCCTCGGTCAGCCTGTTGCCCACCTCGCTCGAGGCGAAGCCGCACTGCGGCGACAGGCACAGGTTCTCGAGCGGGACGTACTTTGAAGCTTGTTCCACCCGTCTTTTCAACTGGTCCTTGCTTTCCAATTTTGGATTCTTCGAAGAAACCAAGCCCAAAACCACTCTTTTCCCCTTGGGCACGAAGCGCAGCGGCTCGAAGCCGCCGGCGCGCCCGGTGTCGTACTCGAGGAAGAAGCCGTCGACCTCGGTCTGGAACACCGCCTCGGCGACGGGGTCGTAGCCGCCCTCGGCCATCCACATGCTGGCGTGGTTACCGCGGCAGGTGTGCAGGGTCACACCCATGTTTGATGGTTTGTTTTTTAACAAAGAACTTATAACCGAGGCGTATTTGGCCGGCAGCTTCGCCGGGTCCTCGCCGTCGCGCTTCACCTGGGCGCGGATGCCTTCGTCGCACAGCGTGGCGAAGGATACGTCGTCGATCTGGAGGTAGGTGCAGCCGGCGGCGGCGAGATCGGCGATCTCCTCGCGGTAGGCGCCTGTGATGTCGCTCCAGAATTCCTCGATATCGGGGTAGGCCTTCGCGTCCACGACTTTCCGGCCGCCGCGCATATGGAGGTAGGTGGGAGCAGGGATACAGAGTTTCGCGGTTTTTGAAGTCGTTTTTTTCAGAAAATCAAAATGCGAAACCATGATGGGCTTGGACCGCTTCACCTTGCCATTCACCACCATCATCGACTTGGTCTCGGACTCGGCGCCGCCTTCGCCGTGGAACTTGAGCGCGTACTGCCCCTGGGTCGCGGCGATGCCGTCGAAGCCGGTGAGGAAGTCGACATGCCAGAACGCGCGGCGGAACTCGCCGTCGGTGACCGACTCCAGGCCCGCGGTTTCCTGCAGGGCAACAGCTTTCCTGATGGACTCGCTTTCAACACGGGTCAGCGAATCACGGGAAATCTTTCCGGCCTTGAAATCGGCCCGCGCCTGCTTCAGCTCCGCTGGCCGGAGAAGGCTGCCGACGTGGTCGGCGCGGAAGGGCGGCTTCATGAGGCGTGAGGGTACAGTGGGAATCAGGCCACGTAGGCTACGCGACATGCGGTACAGTCGCCCGGTCGAGGGGGCGGTATGAACCAGGAAGCGGTGAAGCAGTTCGGCGCGAAGCTGGTGGGCATCTACACCGGCGCGGTGCTCACCGAGCTGATCGAGGTCGGCTACACGGTCGGACTGTTCGAGGCCTCGCGCGCCGGGCCGGCGACCAGCGAGGAGCTCGCCGAGCGCGCCGGCTTGAAGGAGCGCTACGTGCGCGAGTGGCTCGGCGCCATGGCGACCAGCGGCATCTACAGCTACGACGCAAGCTCGGAGCGCTACCGGCTTCCCGAGGAGCACGCGGCGATGCTGACCGGCGCCACGGCGCAGAACGTCGCGCCGATGAGCCGCATGCTGATCCATTTCGGCTCCCACCTGCCGAAGCTCGCGGCGTGCTTCCGCGCCGGCGGCGGCATCCCGTATTCGGCCTACCGCCCGGTGTTCACGCAGTGCATGGACGACGTCTGGCGGCGCATCTACGACCAGATGCTGATTCCGCAGTTCATCGGCAAGGTCGAAGGCCTGCCGGAGCGGTTGCGCCAGGGCATCCGAGTGCTCGACATCGGCTGCGGCACCGGCCACGCGATGAACCTGATCGCGCGCGAGTACCCGCAGTCGCGGGTGTTCGGCTACGACATCGGCGAGGACGCGATCGACGGCGCGCGCAAGGAAGCGGCGGCGATGGGCCTGCGCAACGCGAGCTTCGAGGTCGCCGACGTCGCCGAGCTGCCTGCCGGGCCGCAGTTCGACCTGATCACCGCCTTCGACGCGATCCACGACCAGAAGTCGCCCGACGCCGTGTTGCGCGGCGTCAAGCGTTCGCTCGCGCCCGGCGGCACCTTCCTGATGGTCGACTTCAAGTTCGCGAGCAGCGTCGAGGGCAACATGAGCAACCCCTTCGCGCCGATGTACTACGGCATCAGCCTGATGCACTGCATGCCGGTGTCGCTCGCGGTCGGCGGCCAGGGACTGGGGACGGTGTGGGGCGAGCAGACCGCGCGGCGCATGCTGGCCGAGGCCGGGTTCGGCTCGGTGGGCGTGCAGGACACGCCGCGGCCGCAGAACTGCATGTTCGTCTGCGGGCACTAGCGGCCATTGCGATGCAGGAGCGCGGCGTAGACCTGCGCACCGGAAAGTTGACGTATTTCCAGGCGGGCACGGGCCGGCCGCTGCTCTACCTGCATCCCGCGGGCGGCGTGCGCCGCAGCCGGGTGCTCGAGGGTCTGGCGCAGTCTTTTGCCCTCTACGTCCCGGTTTTTCCCGGCTTTGAAGGCACTGCCTTTCATCCGTCGGTCACCACGCGCCAATCGCTCGCCAGAGTTGCCGCGGAGTTCGCCGAGGACGCCATCGGCGGCCGCTGCGACGTCATGGGTTGGTCCTTCGGCGGCGCGATCGCGCTGTGGCTCGCCCTGGAGCGCCCCGAACTGGTGGATCGCCTGGTGCTCGAATGCCCGGCGGGCCTGGTCAGCATCGACGCGACGATCAAGCGCGTGAACCGCGCGATCCTCGAGCACTACGGCGCCGCCGACGGCAAGGACGAGGCGCTGCTCGCGCGCGTCGCCACGGTTGAGCACGCCACGCTCATCCTGCAGGGCGCGGACGACGCCATCATTCCCGCCGCCAGCGCGCAGTTCCTCAAGGGCCTGCTGCGGCGCGCCACTCTGGCCACCGTGCCGCAGGCCGGGCACGACCTCGAGGTCGACCAGCCCGCGCAGGTCCTCGCCGCGGTGAAGGAGTTCCTCGAGTGATTCGCGGCCTGCTCTGGGTATCGGTTGGCGCGATGCTCTACCTGACCTTCGCCTGGCCGTTCGCGCACTCGAGCGATCCCGCCGACCCGGCCTTCAAGGTCGCCGCGATCGCGGCGTTCGTGCTGTTTTTCGTTTCGCTCGCCGCGCGAGCGGCGCATCGTCGCGTGGGCCGGCTTTGCGCCCGACATCGACGTGCTCGCGTACATCGGCGCGCTCGCTTACTACCGGCTGGACAAGGACCTCGCCTTCGAGAACGTGTGGCAGGTGGTGCACCACCGCTACACCCACAATCTGGGGTTCGTCCTGCTGACCGGCATCTTCGCGTACTGGATGGCGGCGCGCGGCGCGGGCGCGCGGCCGGCGCTGACCGCGGCCCTGGCGATGCTGGCCTGCGCGATCCACAACTTCCTCGACATCGTCGCAGGCGGCCCGACCTGGCCGGTCTACCCGCTGTGGCCGCTCTCGGATGCCGCCTGGTCGGCGAGCTGGTCGTGGACCATCGGCGAATGGCCGAACATCGTCATCCTGTTCGCCGGCCTGGCCGGCGCGCTCGCCTACGCGAGGGCCGCGGGCCGCTCGCCCCTCGAATGCTTCGGCGACCGCGCCGACGCCTGGCTGGCGCGCACGGTGCGCGGCGGCGCGGCCAGCGGCGGCCGTGTTCGCTGGCTCATCTGGGCCGCGGTGCTGGTCGCCGTCATCGCGGTACTCGCCCCCCTGATGTAGGATCGGCCCACGATGGCCAAAGCGAAAATCACCGACCTGAGAAAGCACTACCCGGAGCTCGCGCCGGACAAGGACTATCCGCCGCTGCGCTTCAAGTCCCTCAAGGGCAAGGTGAGCGCCGCCGAATGGGAGGCGCGCGTCGACTGCGCCTGCGCCTACCGCCTGGTGCGCCACTACGGCATGGACGACATGATCTACAACCACATCTCGGCGCGCATCCCGGGGGCGGAGGAGTTCCTGCTCAACCCGATGGGGCTCACCTACGACGAGATCTGCGCGTCCGCGCTGATCAAGGTCGACCTCAAGGGCAAGGTGCTGTGGCAGCCGGAGTTCCCGCAGGGCCTCGGCTACAAGTTCAATCTCGCCGGCTACGTGATCCATGGCGCGATCCACGAGCACAAGCCCGAGCTGCACTGCGTGATCCACACGCATTCGCTTGCCGGCATGGCGGTGGCCTCGCTGAAGAAGGGGCTGCTGCCGATGACGCAGACCGCGATGCGCTTCGCCAAGGTCGCCTACCACGACTACGAGGGCGTGGTGCTGGAGATGGACGAGCGCGAGCGGCTGCTGGAGAACCTCGGCGACTGCGAAGTGATGCTGCTGCGGAACCACGGCACGCTCGCCGTCGGCAAGACCGTCGCCGAAGCGTTCAACAACGCCTACCGCTTCGAGCGCGCCTGCCGCACGCAGCTCATGGCGCAGAACGGCAGCGACGAGATCGTGTTGCCTGCGAAGGACATCGTCGAAAGGACCAGCCACATGTACCAGCCCGGCACGCGCCGCACGATGGGGCTGCTCGAATGGCCGGCGATGCGCCGGCTGGCCGACCGCCTCGATCCTTCCTACAAGATATGAAATTTCTGGTTTTGCTGTTGGGGATTCTTTGCCTTGGGACTGCGAATGCGCAGTACCCGACGAAGCCGCTGCGCCTGATCGTGCCGTTCGCCCCGGGCGGCTCGACCGACATCTTCGCGCGGCTGATCGCCGAGCGCGCGCAGGGGCCGCTCGGCCAGCCGGTGGTGGTGGAGAATCGCGCCGGCGCCGCGGGCAACATCGGCGCCGAGGCGGTGGTGCGCTCGGCGCCCGACGGTTACACGCTGCTCATGGCGACGACCGGCGTGATGGCGATCAACAACGCGCTCTACAAGAGCATGACCTACGACGCGGCGAAGGACCTGGAGCCGGTGCTGTTCGTCGCCTCGATCACCAACGTGCTGATCGTGCCGCCGGAGTTTCCGGCGAAAAGCGTCGCCGAGCTGATCGCGCTGGCGAAGAAGGACCCCGGCAAGCTGTCGTTCGCCTCCTCGGGCGCAGGGAGCTCGACGCACATGTCGGCGGAGCTCTTCAAGAGCCTGTCGGGCACCGACATCCTGCACATCCCGTACAAGGGCAGCGGCCAGGCGCTCCCGGACCTGATGTCGGGCCGGGTGCAGATGATGTTCGAGAACGCGCCGGGCGCGGTGTCGTTCATCAAGTCCGGCAAGGTGCGCGCGCTGGCGCAAACCGGGATCAGGCGCTCGCCCTCGATGCCGGAGCTGCCGACCGTGGCCGAGTCGGGCGTGCCGGGCTACGAATCGCTTTCCTGGAGCGGGATCGCCGTCCCCACGGGCACGCCGCGCGCCGTGGTCGAGCGCCTGAACCGCGACCTGAACGCGGTGCTCGCCGCGCCGGAGATGCGCCAGAAGCTCGCCGACCAGGGCGCCGATGCCATCGGCGGACCGCCCGACGTGTTCGCGCAGCACATCCGCGCGGAGCGCGAGAAGTGGTCGCGCCTCATCCGCGAGAAGAACATCGTCGTCAACTGATGCCAGGGTTCCTGGCGGCGCGCGCCGAGCGCGCGCGCATCTCGGCCTCGGCCAGGGCGGCGCAGCGCGCGCGCGAGCTGCGTGCCGCGGGCAAGAGCATCATCGAGCTGGCGCAGGGCGAGCCCGATTTCAACACCCCCGACCACGTCATCGAAGCGGCGCACCGCGCGATGCGCGCCGGCCAGACGCACTACACGCCGGTGGACGGCACCCCGGAGCTGAAGACGGCGATCGCCGACAAGTTCCGCCGCGAGAACGGCCTCGAGTGCAAGCTGGAGAACATCTCCGCCGGGGCCGGCGGCAAGCAGGTGCTCTACAACGCGCTCATGGCGACGCTCAACCCCGGCGACGAAGTGCTGATCCCGGCGCCTTCCTGGGTGGCGTACGCCGACATCACGCATTTCGCCGAGGGCACGCCGGTCTGGCTGCCGACGCGCGCCGAGGACGGTTTCAAGCTGCGACCCGACGTGCTTGAACGAGACATTACTCAAAAAACAAAATGGCTCATGCTCAACTCGCCCTCCAATCCGAGCGGCGCGGTGTACAGCGCGGAGGAACTGCGCGCGCTCGTTCCGGTGCTGGAGCGCCATCCCTCGGTCTGGATCATCAGCGACGACATGTACGAGCACGTGCTGTTCGACGGCCGCTCCTTCGCCACGCTCGCCGCCGTGGCGCCGCAGCTCGCGCCGCGCACGCTCACCGTGAACGGCGTCTCCAAGACCTTCGCCATGACCGGCTGGCGCCTGGGCTACGCCTGCGGGCCGGTGGAGCTGATCCGCGCGATGGCGCGCATGCAGGGCCAGAGCTCGCTCAACCCGTCCTCGGTCAGCCAGGCCGCGGCGGTGGCGGCGCTCAACGGCCCGATGGACGTCGTCCACAGCCGCTGCGCCGAGTTCCAGGCACGGCGCGACTTCATCGTGCCGCGGCTCGCCGCGATCCCGGGACTCGCGTGCCAGGCGCCGCACGGCGCGTTCTACGTCTACGTCTCCTGCGCCGGGTGGATCGGCAAGCGCACGCCGCAAGGGGCCGCCATCGGGAACGACGCCGACGTCACGGCGCACCTGCTCGAGCACGGCGTCGCGCTGCCGAACGGCGCCGGCTACGGCCTGTCGCCGTATTTCCGCGTGTCGTTCGCGAGCGCCCTCGCCAACCTCGAGGAAGCCTGCCGCCGCATCGACGCCGCGGGGCGCGAGCTGGGCTGATGCACCTCGTCGAGCGCTTCGCCGACTGGGCCGTTGGTTTTCGCAAAGCACCGCTATCGACGGAGGTGGTGCATCACGCCCGCCGCGCCGTCATCGACTGGCATGCCGCTCTGTACCCGGGACTCGTGGTGCCGCCCGCGACGTTGTTGCAAAAAGCGTTTTCCAATGAAAAATCCGCGAGGCTCACTGCGTTAATCAACGGCACCGCCGCGCACACGGTCGAGGTCGACGACATTTTCCGGGACGGCATTTACCACCCCGGCGCGCCGACGATCGCCGCTGCAGTTGCTCTTTCAAAAGAGAACTACCTGAGAAGCGTGGTGGTCGGCTACGAAATCTCCACGCGCATCGGCGCGGCGATGGGCAAGGCGCACTACAAGCACTGGCACAACACCGGCACCATCGGCTGCTTCGGCGCCGCGGCGGCGGCCGCCGAGGCGTTGCAGCTCGACCGCAAGCAGTTCGCCCATGCGCTCGCCACGGTGACGACGTTCGCCGCCGGCCTGCAGCAGGCCTTCCGCATGGACTCGATGTCCAAGCCGCTGCATGCCGGGCGGGCCGCAGAGGCCGGCGTGGTCTCGGCCTTGATGGCGCGCGAAGGCGTCACCGGATCGCTCGACGTCATGGCCGGCTTCGCCGCCGCGATGGGCGACCGGCCGGATTTCGAGCCCGGCCTTGCGACGCTCGGCCGCGATTTCCACATCACGCGCATGACCTTCAAGAACCACGCCTGCTGCGGCCATACCTTTGCCGCGATCGACGGCGCGCTCGAGCTCAAGAAGCGCATGAAGATCGAGGCCGCCGACATCGAGGCGATCGAGGTCGCGACCTACCGCGCCGGGCTCGAGGTCGCGCACTACGAGGAGCCGCGCACGCCGGCGGAGGGTCGCTTCTCGCTCAAGTACGTCGTCGCCACCGCGCTGACCCACGGCAGCGTTCGCCTTGCGGCCTTTGAGCAGCAGAGGTTGGAAGATCCAGCAACGAAAAAACTTCTCCAGAAAATAAAAACCACCATCGACCCGGAACTCGATGCTGCCTTTCCAGGAAAGCGCGCCGCTCGCGTGGCGATTCGCGCGAAGGGCAAGCGCGAGGAATGGCTGCAGCCGACGCGCATCGGCGATCCGGATGCACCGCTGTCGGACCGGATGCTCGAGGAGAAGTTTTTCGAGCTGGTGACGCCGGTGCTCGGCGAGGCGAAAGCGCGCGAGCTGCTCGCCCGGCTGTGGCAGATCGGTTGAATCTGGCGCAGGCGCTGTTCGCCCCGCGCGCCGTGGCGCTGGTCGGGGCTTCGGGGGATGCCGCCAAGAACACCGCCCGGCCGCAGCGCTATCTCAAGAAGCACGGGTATGCCGGCCGGGTTTTTCCCGTGAACGCGACAAAAGACGAAGTTCTTGGTGAAAAGGCCTATCGGCGCGTCTTCGAAGTCCCCGAGCCGGTCGACCACGCCTACATCCTGATCGAGGACGTGGAGCAGGCACTGGAGGACTGCGGCCGGCGCGGGGTGGCCGTGGCCAGCATCTTCAGCGGCGGCTTCGCCGACGCCGGCGCCGCCGGCGCGCAGCGCGAGGCGCGCCTGGTCGAGCGGGCGCGTGCGCTCGGCGTGCGCCTGCTCGGCCCGAACAGCATGGGGGTGATCGACGTTCCGGGGAAGCTCGCGCTCAGCGTCAATGCGGTGCTGGAGATGCCGGCGCTGCCCGCGGGCTCCACCAGCATCGTCTCGCAGAGCGGCACGATGCTCGGCACGCTCTTGTCGCGCGGCGCGGCGCGCGGCCTGGGCTTCGCCAAGCTGGTGTCGGTGGGCAACGAAGCCGACATCGGGGTCGGCGAGCTGGTCGAGCTGCTCGCCGCCGACCCGGCCACCCGGGTGATCGTCCTGTTCCTCGAGACGGTGCGTGATGCGGCGCGGCTCGCCGCGGCGGCGCGCGCGGCGTACGCCTCGGGCAAGCCGGTGGTGGCGTACAAGCTCGGCCGCTCGGCGCTCGGCGAGGCGGCGGCGCTCTCGCACACCGGCGCGCTCGCCGGCGTGGACGCGGCGCTCGACGCCTACTTTCGCGATTGCGGCATCCTGCGCGTCGACTTGCTCGAAACCTTGCTGGAGATTGCTCCGCTTCTTGCAGGTAGAAAGGCTTTGGATCTGAAAAGGCCCGGGCGTGTCGCGGTCGTCACCACTACCGGCGGCGGCGCGGCCAGCGTGGTCGACCGCCTCGGCCTGCTCGGCGTCGAGCTTTCCGCGCCGATGGTGGATCTCACCATGGCGGGCACGCAGGCCACGACGTATGCCGCGGCGCTGGAAAAGGCTCTGGCGTCCGAGTGCGATGCGGTGCTCGCGGCGGTCGGCTCGTCGGCGCAGTTCCACCCGGAGCTCGCCGTTGAACCGATAGTGAAGTGCGCAAAGCCCAAGCCCGTGGTCGCGTTCTTCACGCCGCAGGCGGACCGCTCGCTGGCGCTCGCCGCGGCCGCCGGCATCCCGGCCTTCCGTACGCCGGAGGCCTGCGCCGACGCGCTCGCCGCCTTCTTGTCCTGGCGCGCGCCTCGGGCGGCGCCTGCGGCGGCGGCGCCGGAACAAATTCACGCCGAGCCCTTCGCGCTCTTTGCCGCGCTGGGCGTGCCGGTGGCACAGTGTGCCTTCGCCGAGGCGCCGGCCTACGAGCACGGGCTGGCGTATCCGGTGGCGGTGAAGCGGCTCGAGGCGCACAAGACCGAGCGCGGCGGCGTGGTGCTCGGCGTCCGGGACCGGGAGGAATTCGACAAGGCGATAGAGAAGCTCGCTGCGAAACGGGTGCTGGTCCAGCCGATGCAGTCGGGCCTCGCCGAGGCCATCGTCGGTTATCGTGACGACGCGGTGGTGGGGCCGCTGGTGCTGCTCGGCGCCGGCGGAGTGCTGGCCGAGATTTACCGCGACTGCGCGGTGCGCGTGGCGCCGGTGAGCGAGAAGGAGGCGAGGGAGATGATCGACCAGGTCAAGGGTTTCGCCGCGATCCGCGGCTATCGCAATCTGCCGCGCGGCGACCTCCAGGCGCTGGCGCGCGCCGTGGCGGCGATATCCAGGCTGGCGCTGGCGCGCGGGCGGCCGGTGCTCGAGGCCGAGATCAACCCGCTGCTGGTGAAGAGCGACGGCGTGGTCGCGCTCGACGCGCTGCTCGTGCTCAAGGAGGCGGCATGATCGGATTCATCGGCCTGGGGGTGATGGGCGAACCGATGTGCCGCAACCTGGCGAAGAAGGCGGACGACAAGGTGCTCGGCTTCGACCTCGACCCGGCGCCGCTCGAGCGGCTCAGGGAGGCGGGCGTCGAGGCCGCCGGCTCGGTGCGCGACGTGGCCGAGCGCTGCAACATCGTGTTCCTGGCGCTGC
Organism: uncultured Enterobacteriaceae bacterium; assembly: GCA_964576525.1. GTDB lineage: Bacteria > Pseudomonadota > Gammaproteobacteria > Burkholderiales > SG8-39 > SCGC-AG-212-J23. Next base: position 19,405 of record CAZNVH010000082.1, on the reverse strand, counting down.
CGGGCGTGCCCGAGGTGAAGACGGTGTGCGCCGGGCCGTCCAGCCTGATGCTGCACATGCGCTCGGGCAGCTACGTGATCGACCTCAGCACCACCACGGTGGCGCTGGCGCGCGACCTGCATTCGCGCTTCGAGGCGCGCGGCGTGCACTTCGCCGACTCGCCGGTGGCGCGCACCCGCGAGGCCGCCGAGAAGGCGACGCTGTCGGCGATGGTCGGCGGCAGCGAGGCGGTGTACAAGCGCCTGCGGCCGGTGATCCTGCACATGGCTTCCGACGTCACGCATTGCGGCGCCCCGGGCGCCGGGCAGGCGCTCAAGCTGATCAACAACATGGTGCTGTTCCAGAACGTGGTGGCGATCGCCGAGGCGCTCAAGCTGGCGCGGCGCTCCGGGCTGAGCGCGACCAAGGTGTTCGAGACCCTGACGATGGGCTCGGCCGACAGCTTCGCGCTGCGCAACCACGGCATGAAGTCGATCCTGCCGGACAGCTACCCGGAGCGCGCCTTCTCGGTCGAGTACGCGCTCAAGGACATGGCCTACGCGCTCGAGTTCGCCAAGCAGGCGCGCACCGAGCTCCCCGGCGCGAAGAACGCCATGGCCGCGCTCGAGCGCGCCGCGGTGGCCGGCCACCGCAAGAAATACTTCCCGGTGCTCGCCAAGACGGTCTGATGGATTTCCGCTTCACGGCCGAGCAGGCGCAGTTCCGCGACGCCGTGCTGGCCTTCTCGAAGAAGCAGCTCGCCGCCGGCGCGCACGCGCGCGCCCACGCGAGCGGCTACCCGTGGGACGTGGCGCAGCTGATGGCCAAGCAGGGCCTGCTCGGCATCACGATTCCCGAGGCCGACGGCGGGCAGGGCGGCAGCCTGATGGACGCGGTCATCGCGATCGAGGCGGTCGCCTCGGCCTGCCCGCGCAGCGCCGATGTCGTGCAGGCCGGGAATTTCGGACCGGTCCGGGTATTGGCCGAATACGGTTCCCCGGTTCAGAAGAAGAAATTCCTGAGGAAGCTGCTCTCGGGCGAATCGGTGATCTCGGTCGGCATGACCGAACCCGAGGCCGGCTCGGCGGTCACCGATCTCAAGACCAGCGCCACGCCCGACGGCGACGGCTACCGCATCAACGGTTCGAAGATTTTCACCACGCACTCGGCCTACGCCGAGGTGATCCTCACCTACGTGCGCTTCGGTCCCGGCGTCGGAGGAATAGGTTCTGTCCTGATCGAGAAAGAGGCGTCAGGCGTCCGGAGGGGTAAACCTTCGACCTTCATGTCAGGCGAGGAATGGGCGGAAATCCATTTCGAGAACGTGCTGGTCCCCGCCGACATGGTCCTGCTCAAGGCGGGCGGCTTCAAGAAGCAGATGGCGGGCTTCAACGTCGAGCGCATCGGCAACGCCTCGCGCTCGCTCGCGCTCGGCCGCTACGCCTTCGAGCGTGCACGCGCCTGGGCGCTCGAGCGCAAGCAGTTCGGCAAGCTCCTCGCCGAGTTCCAGGGCCTGCAGTGGAAATTCGCCGACATGAAGATGCAGCTCGACGCCGCGCAGCTCCTGCTCTACCGCGCGGCGGCCAACGCCGATCGCGGCCTGCCCTCGCCGGAGGAAACGGCCATCGCCAAGGCCTACTGCAACCGCGCCGGCTTCGACGTGGCGAACGAGGCGCTGCAGGTGATGGGCGGCCTCGGCTACAGCCAGGAGGAGCTGGTCGAGTACTGCGTGCGCCGCTGCCGCGGCTGGATGATCGCCGGCGGCTCGATCGAGATCCTCAAGAACCGCATTGCCGAAGCCGTCTTCGGCCGCAGTTTCCCTCAGCGCGAAAACTAGGCCGCTTTGTGTCAACCAATCTTTTTAGGCAGACTGTCAACTAATTCTTTTCGACTGACAGTCAACTAATACTAGTTAGAGGGCACCTGCGTTACTCCGACTACAACGAAGCAAAACTCGGCGACGAAGTCGCGATCGACGACATATACAAAGGCGTGGTCGTAGCCTCTTTGGACACTGATGAATACAGCGCTCGCTGTCCACGGGAAGAGTGGGCGTACTTGGGTACCGGCATAGTCGTAGACACCAATTTCGGGGGGCTTATCCACTATCCGGGCAATGATAATGAACACATCGTGCTGGTCCGGCGCACCGGTGCCCTCTAACCACCGGTTCGTGAGCAACGTGTTAGGCGCGGCGCTCCGCACCTTGCACCGCGCGCCACAACCGGAACGTTAGTGCTCAACCAGGGCTGGCGAGCCTGCGTTGACGTATATGTATAACGTGCATATACTGGGCGTGTGCCCGCCGATTTCGACCCGAAGAAGGATGCGGCAAACATCAAGAAGCATGGTGTGTCGCTTTCCGAGGGCGATGGAGTGCTCAGCGATCCTCTCGCGTTGACCGTAGAAGACGATAACGCCGAGGGCGAGCAGCGCTTTGTCACCGTTGGAATGAACATCTTTGGGATCCTGATGGTCGTCGTTCACACGCCCCGGCGTGATGGGCCACGGACCATCTCAGTGCGGAAGCCCGACCCGAGAGAGCGGAGAAACTATGAAAAAGCTGTATGACTTTTCCAAAGGCAAGCGTGGCGCGGTAGTTCCGACGACCGGAAAGATCCGCATCACGATCTATGTGGACGACGCCGTTATCAAGAGCTTCAAGGCACAGTCCGAAAAGACCGGCAAGGGATATCAGACCCTAGTAAACGAGGCCTTGAAGGCTCACCTCGGCCTCACGGAACAGCCAGTCACCCAAGAGCTGGTGCGCAAAATCGTACGCGAAGAGCTCGCGGCAAACGGTTGAGCACCGGATCGATCCCAAGCGCTGGCAGTCGCGCGCCAGACGGCAACCACGCCCGCGTGACGGAATGATCGAAAGCATTGCCGCGCTGGTGAACGACGACCCGGCGATCGTGCGCTGGGGCCGGCGCATGAACGAGACGTTCATGGTCGAGGTGGGCGACACGCAGTTTCTCCTGACGGTTCGCGATGGGCGGATCGAGAAGGTCGAGAAGGGCCCGTTCACGCAGCGCGCGTGGCGATTCGCCATCCGCGCGAAGCGCGAAGCGTGGGAGAAGTTCTGGCAGAAGACGCCCGCGCCCGGCTGGCACGACCTGTTCGGCCTGTTGCGGCGAGGCGAGGTCGCATTCGAGGGCGACCAGCGCGTGCTGATGGCTTACCTGATGTATGTGAAGCTGGTTCTCGCCGCGCCGCGCAACGCATGAAGCTCGAGCCGATCGTCGGGCGGTACGGCGAGCTCGAGCTCGAGGGGCGGAAACATCGGCTGTACTTCGAGGAAGCGGGGCAGGGCATTCCGCTGCTCTGCCTGCACACCGCCGGCTCCGACGGCCGGCAGTACCGCGCGGTGCTCAATGATTCTTCAATAACAAAAAACTACCGGGTGATCACGTTCGACATGCCATGGCACGGCAAGTCCTCGCCGCCGGCGGGCTGGCAGAACGAGGATTACCGGCTCACCACCGCCACGTACACCGGCATGATCATGGCGGTGGCGCGCACGCTGGAGCTCGAGCGCCCGGTGGTGATGGGCTGCTCGATCGGCGGGCGCATCGTGCTCGAGCTGGCGCTCAAGCACGCGCGCGAGCTGCGCGCGCTGATCGGCCTGCAGACCGGCGCCTTCGTTGAGCGCTACTACGACGCCACGTGGCTCGACCATCCCGAGGTGCACGGCGGGCGCGCCTGCGGCGCGGTCGCCTACGGGCTGATGTCGCCGCTCTCGCCCGAGGCGGAGCGCTGGGAAACCGTCTGGCACTACATGCAGGGTGGGCCGGGGGTGTTCACCGGCGACCTGCACTTCTACCAGGGCGCGGGCGACCTGCGCGAGCGCATCGGCGCCATCGACACCTCGGCCTGCCCGCTCCATCTCCTCACTGGCGAGTACGACTACTCGGCCTCGCCACGCGACACCGAGGCGGTGGTAGCGCGGGTCAAGGGCGCGAAGCTCACCGTGATGAAAGGCCTCGGGCATTTCCCGATGAGCGAGAACCCCGAGGCCTTCCTCGGCTACCTGCGGCCGGTACTGGAGGAGATCCGCAGCCGCTAGCCCGCTACTTCTTCTGCATCTGCCCGGCGCGCTTCACGTAGTCCTGGTACGCCGGGATCGCGACCGCCGCGAGGATGCCGAGGATGAAGACGACCGGCAGCAGCCACGCCCCGATCAGCACGCCGACGGTGTTCGGCGGCGTCGGCGCGCCGAAGCGGTTCGGCCCGTCGGTTCCCGGGATGAAGAGGAAGATCAGGTTGGCGAGCGGCACCAGCCACAGCAGCGACAGCCAGCCGCTGGTGTCGAAGTCGTGGCAGCGCTGGATGGTGAGCATGAAACCGATGACGACGAGCCCGAGCCAGGCCACCGCCAGCAGGATCATGCCCACGTCGCCCAGGAGCGCCGCGAGACCGCCCACGACCATGGCGAACAGGACGTAGAACCCGACCCCATAGGCGATGTACCGGGCGCGGCCGATGCGCCCCGCGACCGCGAACACCTTGACCGGCTGCGTTTCCCCGCCGGCGTCCGCGACCGCGGCGCCCGGCGTTTGGTACGGATTTGCGGTTGCCATGTTCCCTCCCTTGTTGAAGTACGTTTATTCTGCCTTGGCGCCGGACAGCTTCACGACCTCCGCCCAGCGTACGACTTCCTCCCTCAGAAGCTTGGCGAATTCCTCCGGCGTGTTGCCCACCGGGTCGGCCCCTTGCTCGACGAGCTTTTGCCTGAGGTCCGGCGCGCGCGCGGCGCGCACGGTGGCCTCGTTGAGGAGCCTGACGATCTCGCGCGGCGTCGCCGCCGGGGCCAGCAGGGCGTACCACACCGGCACGACGACGTCGTCGACGCCGGCCTCCTTCATCGTCGGCACGTCGGGCATCAGCCCGGAGCGGTGCGGCGAAAGCACCGCGAGCGCGCGCAGCCGCCCGCTGCGCACGTGCCCGAGGATGGCGGGGACGTTGGCGAAGCTGAAGTGCACCTCGCCCGCGATCACCGCGGTGAGCGAGGCCGCGGTGCCCTTGTAGGGGATGTGCACGATGAAGGTGGAGGTGCGCGCCTTGAACAGCTCGCCGGCGAGGTGCTGCGAGGTGCCCGAGCCGGCGGACGAGTAGTTCATCGCGCCCGGCTTGGCCCGCGCCTGCGCCAGGAGCTCCTGCACGTTGGCGCCCGCGCTCTGGTGCGCGACCAGAAGATTCGGGCTCTCGGCGAACACCGAGATCGGCGCGAAATCGCGCAGCGCGTCGTACGTCAGGTTCTTGTACAGCGACGCGTTGATGGCCAGCGAGGAGGTGGTGAACAGCAGCGTGTGGCCGTCGGGCGCGCTTCTCGCGACCAGGTCGCTGGCGATGTTGGTGGTGGCGCCCGGGCGGTTCTCGACCACGAACTGCTGCCCGAGGGTTTCGGACAGGCGCGGCGCAAGCACGCGCGCCAGGATGTCGGTGCCGCCGCCCGGCGGGAAGCCGACCAGCATGCGCACCGGGCGGCTCGGATAGGTCTGGGCCGCGGCGCCGCCCGCAAGGAGAACCAGCAGCAGGCCGGCGAGGGGCTTCATGGCGGCGATCTTATAATGGGCTCGCGATGAGCGGGAATCCTCTCGACCTGCGGGCCTGGCTGTCGGAAATCGACAAGCTCGGGGAGCTGAAGACCGTCGAGGGCGCCGACTGGAACCTCGAGCTCGGCGCGATCAGCGAGCTGAACGTCAAGAAAGACGTGCCGCCGGCGCTGCTGTTCGACCGCATCCCGGGCTACCCGAAGGGCTTTCGCGTCCTCACCTGCAGCACCAGCAGCCCGGCGCGGCTGTCGGCGATCCTTCGACTGCCCTTGCAGAAGACGCACCGCGGCCTGGTCGAGGTGCTGCGCGGCAGGCCGGCGCAATGGCAGGCCGAAGCGCCGAAGTACGACCCGGTGGTGGTTTCTTCAGGTTCAATTCTGGAAAACGTGCAGAAGGCGCCGGACATGCTCGCGTTTCCGGCGCCCCTGTGGCACGAGATGGACGGCGGGCGCTACATCGGCACCGGTTGCTCGGTGGTGACGCGCGATCTCGACTCCGACTGGGTCAACGTCGGCACCTACCGCGTGCAAGTGCTCGACCGCAACCACGTCGCCCTGGACATGGTGCCGGGCAAGCACGGCCGCATCCACTACGAGAAGCACAAGAAGGCGGGCAAGCGCTTCCCGGTGGCGATCGTGCTCGGCGGCGACCCGCTCGGCTACCTGATCTCGGGCATCGAGATCCCGTTCGGCATGTGCGAGTGGAATTACATCGGCGCGATCCTCAAGCAACCGGTGGCGGTGCTGAAAGGCGAGCTGACCGGGCTGCCGTTTCCCGCCGCCTCGGAGATCGTGCTCGAAGGCTTCGTCGAGCAGAACGACGAGCGTGCCGAGGGGCCGTTCGGCGAGTTCCACGGCTACTACCCCGGCAAGGCCGGTACGGCCCCCTGCGTCACCGTCGAAAAAGTATTGTTCAGAGAAAACCCAATCCTGGTGGGCAGCCCGCCGGCCAAGCCGCCCAACGACTACTCGTACTCGAAGGCGGTAATGCGCTCGGCGCTGCTGCACGACGCGCTGGTCGCTTCCGGCGTGCCCGACGTAAAAGCGGTGTGGGCGCACGAGATTGGTGGTGCGCGCATGTTCAACGTCGTCTCGATCAAGCAGCGCTACGCCGGGCACGCGCGCCAGGCCGGCCACATCCTCAGCCAGTGCGGCGTCGGCGCCTACATGTCGCGCTACTCGGTGGTGGTGGACGACGACATCGACCCGGCCAACCTGCAGGAGGTGATGTGGGCGGTGGCGACGCGCAGCGACCCGGCGATCGACATCGACATCATCCAGCGCGGCATGGGCTCGAAGAACGACCCGATGTTCGTCGCCTATCCTTACAAGGCGCCGTTCAGCTCCAAGGCGGTCATCGACGCCTGCCGCCCCTGGGACCACCTGGACGAGTTCCCGCCCGTGGCCGAGGCCAGCAAGGCGCTGCAGGAGAAGACGCGGGCGAAGTGGAAGGACCTGCTCTAGACCTCACTGGTCCGACAGCGGCAGCTTCACTTCCTTCAGGGACTCGTTGAACACCGTTTCGGGCGTGCGCGTCACCAGCACGCTTTTCTGCGGCCGGTCGTCGACGTAGACCTGCGTCTGGTAGCACTCGAAGCAGATGATGAAGTCGGTGGTGCGGCCGCGGCTCTGCACGCGGATGCCGTGGCGCGGTCGGAAGCAGGCGGCGCCGATGCCGATGTTTTCCTCCACGCCGGCCTTGAACGCCGCGACCAGCTTCTTGCGCAGCCCCGCGTCCCTGATCCAGGTGCGGCCGATCACCTCCCAGCCGTGGAAGTTGGCGGCGCCCTGGGCCTTCTCGATGCGCGTCGGCCGGATCGACAGCAGCTCGAAGCGCTCGCCCTTCTGCAGCATCTCCTCCAGCTCGGCGGGCAGCTCCACCGCGCCGGCGGCGGTGGAAAACAGGCACAGCAGGAAGGCGAGCCTCATGGCGATAGCTTACTGCGGGAGGCTCGCCACGTCGCGATCCGATCCTGGCACGGCGTCAGCAGGTGCGAGACCGCGAGGAGGGCGAGCCCGAGAAACAGCGCAACCGCCGGATACCACTCGGCCGGCGCGATGCCGGCGAACAGGAGCAGCAGGACGCCGGCACAGGCGCAAGCGTCGGAGGTCATTTTTCGGTTTGCCACAGATCTCCCGGCACATTGCGAAAGTACCAATAGCCGCCCTTGGTGTCGCGCACGCACACCTGGTAGCCCGCCGCGTCGATGCGATCGGTCTTGATCCACTGCATTCCCGGCTGGATGCCTTCGGCCCAGTTGATGAACGGCGACAGGGCGCGCGGCCGCGCGGCGAGGATCTCGTGCGCGCGCGGATCGGGGTCGGCGATGCCCAGGAGCTCGGCCACGGTGCGCTTGTCGTCGTTGCGGATCTCGCGCGCGGTAGAGTTGCGCGGGTCGTCGGCGCACAGCCGCGGCGCGCGGACCGGGACAGGATCGGCGAGCGCCGCCTGCGACAGCATCAGCAAGGCCACGAAAACCGGCATGGCGGTTATCATCATCCGATGAAATTTGCTCTCGGGCAATCGATCCAGCGGCTGGAAGACGATGCGCTGCTGCGTGGCGCGGGGCGCTACACGGACGACTTCCGGCTGGAGCGCGCGGCGCACGCCTGCATCCTGCGCTCGCCGCATGCGCACGCCAGGATCAAGCGCATCTCCACGGATGCGGCCCTGAAAAGTCCCGGCGTGATCGCGGTCCTCACGGGCAAGGACGTCGCTGCGGACGGGCTGGGCGAGGTTCCCTGCCTGATCCCGGTGGTCAACCTTGACGGCACGAACCGCAAGGAGACCCACCGCGCCGTGCTCGCCTTGAACGAGGTACGCCATGTCGGCGACCCGGTAGCGCTGGTGGTCGCCGAGACGCTGGCGCAGGCGAAGGACGCCGCCGAGAAGATCGAGGTGGACTACGAGCCGCTTCCCGCCGTGGCCGAGACCCGCAAGGGCGAAGTGGCCTTCGACATCGGCCTGGGCGAGAGCCGCGAGAAGGTCGAGGCGGCGTTCGCCAAGGCGGCGCGCGTGACGCGCCTCGAGCTGGTGAACAACCGCCTGGTGGCGAACCCGATCGAGCCGCGCGCGGCGCTCGCCGAGCACGACGCGGCGAGCGGCCGCACCACGCTCTACACGCCGAGCCAGGGCCCGGGCCACATCTACGTGCAGATCGCGGATGCGGTGCTGAAGACCGGCCGCGACAAGCTGCGCGTGATTTCGGGCAACGTCGGCGGCGCTTTCGGCATGAAGATCTTCCTGTATCCGGAGCAGCCGATGATCGCCTGGGCCTCGCGCAAGCTGAAGCGCGCGGTGCGCTGGACCGCGGAGCGCAGCGAAAGCTTTCTCTCCGATGCGCAGGGCCGCGACAACGACTCGATCGCCGAGCTCGCCACCGACGGCGAGGGCCGCTTCCTCGCGCTGCGCGTGACGACCTGGGCCAACATGGGCGCGTACCTGTCGAATTTCGGGCCGTTCATCCCGCAGCTCGCCGCGCCGATGCTCTCGGGCGTGTACCGCATCCCCGCGATCTGGCTGAACATCAAGGGCACGCTGACCAATACGGTCCCGGTCGACGCCTACCGCGGCGCCGGCCGGCCCGAGGCGATCTACCTGCTCGAGCGCGTGATCGACGTCGCGGCGCGCGAGCTCGGCGTCGCGCCCGACGAGCTGCGCCGGCGCAATCTGATCAAGCCCTCGGAGATGCCCTACCAGACCCCGGTCGAGAGCCGCTACGACTCGGGCGATTTTTCTTCTTTGATGGACAAGGCCATGCAGCGCGCCGAATGGAGCGGTTTTCCGGGGAGAAAAGAACTCTCGCGAAAGCAAGGAAAGCTCCGGGGCATCGGCCTGGGGATGTACATCGAGCGCTGCGGCGGCGGGCCCGGCGACACGGTGCGCGTGAAAGTCGATGCGGACGCGGTGACGCTCTATTCCGGCATGCAGGACAACGGACAAGGGCATACCACGACCTTCGTGCAAATCCTGTCCCAGAAGCTGGGATTGGATTCATCCAGGATAAAAGTTGTTCAAGGCGACACCGATGTCGTCGCGCCCGACGGGCTGACCGGCGGCTCGCGCTTTCTGGCCATCGGCGGCGTGGCGGCCGGCGCGGCGACCGACGCAGTGATCGAGAAGGGCAGGCAGGCCGCGGCGCGCAAGCTCGAGGCGGCGGCCGCGGACATCGAGTACCGCGACGGCGAGTTCAGGATCACCGGCACCGACCGCAGGGTCGGCCTGTTCGACGTCGGCCCTCTCGAGGCCTCCAACACGCACACGCCGCCGCACTACACCTATCCCAACGGCTGCCATATCTGCGAGGTGGAGGTCGACCCGGATACCGGAAGCGCGGCGATCCTGCGCTACACGGTGGTCGACGATTTCGGCCGCGCGATGAACCCCAAGCTGCTGGAGGGGCAGGTGCAGGGCGGCACGGTGCAGGGCATAGGCCAGGCGCTGCTCGAGCACGCGGTGTACGACCGCGCGAGCGGGCAGCTCCTGACGGGCTCGTTCATGGACTACGCCATGCCGCGCGCCGGCGACCTGCCGTCGCTCGACTGCGGCTTTCATCACGTGCCCTGCACGACCAACCCGCTCGGCGTGAAAGGCGCGGGTGAGGCCGGCGCCGTGGGCGCGCCCGCCGCAGTGGTCAACGCCATCGCCGACGCGCTCGGCGTGGCGCACATCGACATGCCGGTGACCCCGGAGAAGGTCTGGCGCGCGCTCGCGGTTAAAGCACAACTCGGCAACTGCTAGAATTCCGCGAAATGCAAATCGAAGCCGTCAAAACGGCCTACCGGCGGTACGCGCGGATCTACGACACCGTGTTCGGCGCGGTGCTGCAACCCGGCCGCCGCGCGGTGCTCGAGGCGCTGAAGCTGCGCCCCGGCGACCGCGTGCTGGAGGTCGGCGTCGGCACCGGCATCTCGCTGCCGCTCTACCCGCGCGAGGTGCGCATCACCGGCATCGACGTGTCCGGCGAGATGCTGGAAAAGGCGCGCGCACGGGTCGCGCGCGGCCGGCTGGACAACGTCGAGGCGCTGCTCGAGATGGACGCCGAAGCGATGGCCTTCCCCGATGCCAGCTTCGACAAGGTCGTGGCGATGTACGTCGTCTCGGTGGTGCCGCGACCGGAAAAGCTGCTGCAAGAACTGCACCGCGTCTGCCGTCCCGACGGCGAGATCTTCATCGTCAACCATTTCCAGTCGCACAACCCGATCATCGGCGCGTTCGAGAAGGCGCTGTCGGGGTTTTCGGCGCAGATCGGCTTCAACCCCGACCTCGACCTGCGCACGCTGGTGCCCGACTCGCACAACGGCGACATCTCGCGCGTCAACCTGTTCTGGACCCTGGTGCGCCTGCGCAACGGCGTCGCGCACAAGGCGCTCAGCCCGACGGCTTCGGCGGCCGGAAGATAAACAGCGCGACGACCACCAGCGCGCCCCCGGCGAGCTGCACCGGCGCGAGCGTCTGTCCGAGGAGCGCGGCCGCCAGCAGCACCGCCGCGATCGGCTCGAAGTTCATGACGAAGCCGGTGCGCGCCGGCCCGAGGCGGGCCGTGGCGGTGAAGATCCCGATCATCCCGAAGGCGTAGAAGAACGGCACGCTCAGCACGCCCGCCCAGCCGGCGGGCGCCGCCGGAAACGTCATGCCGAAGGCGAGGCTCGCGGCGATGAACACTGTGGCCGCGGTCAACGTCATGTGCAGCGTCGCCGGACGCGTGTCGCCGCCGCGGAAAAAGTGGGTGGTGAGCAGGAAGGTCACCGACCAGGCGATGGCGCCGGCGATCGCCAGCGCCACGCCTTTCGCCTGCGCCGCGGTGAAATCGACGTTGAGCGCGAGCGCTACCCCGGCGAACGCGATGACCAGGCCGGCGAGGCTCGCCCAGCGGAAGCGCTCCCGGCCGAGCGCCCAGCCCGCGGCGGTAGTGATGGCCGGCCACAGGTAGAACAGCAGCACCACCAGCGGCACCGGGATCTCGGCGATCGCCAGGTGGAGCAGGTAGTTGTTGACGCACAGCGGCAGGCCGATCGCCAGCGCGATCGCCCGCTCGCGCGGCGGCAGGGCGAATGGCACGCCGGCCGCGCGGAACCAGGCGAGGAACAGCAGCACCGTGCCGACGGTGCGCAGCGTGACCACGGTCAGGGGGCTCGCGCCGGCCTGCAGCGCGGCGGCGGTGCAGATCCCGACCATCGCGAACGAGGTCGCGAAGCAAAGCAGGTGCAGGTTGGTGATCCGCATCGCTCAGAACAGCTCGTCCTGCGGCGGGATCGCGCGCAGGAAGGAGGGCAGAGCGACGGCGGGGTCGGGCGGCACGCCGAGGCGCTCCAGCGCGGCGCGCGCCGCCGCCTGCAGGCGCCAGCAGCCCGAGCGCAGGCCCGACTGCGCCGCGGCGAGGTCCGGCGAGTCGTGCAAGGCCAGGGCGCGAAAAGCGCACAGCGAGGGCTCGAGCTCGCGCCACCGCCCGGCTTCCGGCGCCTGCGCCGCTTCGGCGACGATCGGCGCGCCGCCGAGCGGTCCCCCGAGATCCCCCGCCGGGCCGAAAACGGTGCTGCCGTCGCGCTGGAAGCGCGCGCCGGCCCCGTGCAGCAGCACGCCGACGCTCGGCAGGCCGCGCAGCCACTCCGCGCGCCCCCAGGCATGCGCGTCGGGCCCGAGCTCGAAGCGGTCGTCGCCGCCGGCGTCGGCGAGCAGCCCGAAGCCGTTCGCGGTCGCCGCGCCCTGCGCGCCGTAGTGCGCGCGGTAGACGTCGTCCCCGGCGGCGTCGAGCAGCACGCCGACGGCGAGGTCGAGCCCCATGCCCTGGCCGTAGCCGAGCGCGATCGCGTAGCGGTCGTCGCCCGATTCGTCGCGCAGCACGCCGATCGCCTGGTGCACGCCGTTGCCCTGCGCGTAGCGCAGCGCGCGGTAGTGGTCGGCGCCGCCGCGGTCCCAGAGCAGCCCGAGGCCGTAGTAGTAGCCGATGCCCTGGGCGAAGAGCTCGGCCTCGTACTGGTCGTTGCCGGCGTCGTCGCGCAGGATGCCGATGCCGCCGCCCAGCAGGCCGCGAAAGCCGAAGGCCGCGCCCTGCGCGCCGCTCAGCCCGCCGCCACGCTCGAAGGGGTCGCGCTCGCCGCTGGAGACGTAGCTGTCGTCGCCGGCGCGATCCCAGAGCAGGCCGACGCCGCCGGCAAGGCCGAAGCCCTGGCCCCAGGCCTGCACGCGGTAGCGGTCGGCGCCGGCGAAGTCGACCAGCGCGGCAACGCCGAACGCGGCCGCGCCCTGGGCGAAGAATCCCGCGTCGTAGGCGTCGTCGCCCGCGAAATCGAGGAGCAGCGAGGCGCCGGCGATCGCCGCGCCGAGACCCGGGCCGCGCATCTCGTAGCGGTCGTTGCCGGCGAGCTCGACGATCGCCGACAGCCCGCGCAGCGCCAGGTCGGAGCCGAAGTAGCGATCGTTGCCGGCGAGGTCGACGATCACCGAGACTGCGCCGCCGCGCACCGGGGCGCGCTCGTAGACGTCGTCGCCGCCGGGGTCGATGATGAGCGCGACGTCTGGGCCGTGCCGGTCGTTGCCGTGCGTGCCGATCGAAACCGTGCCGATCGCGGATTCGAAACGCCGTGGCTCGCTTGGAAAATCCCGAATATTTCGCAGAGCGCGGGTAAAGCGCAGCGTAGCCTCAATGAAAAGTAGGTTCGCGCGCTCGAGCTGCGCCATGTCGACTGCATCGGCCACCGCGAGCAGCTGGTTCGCCGAAGGCAGGCCTTCGCCGAGGCGGCGGAGCAGGGCATCCTCGTCAAAAGGCTTGGTGGCAGCGCGCAGCATGGCCGCTGCGCTGGCAAGCTCGCCGATGTACCTCTCGAGCAGCTCATCGAAAGACGCCTGCGCCGGCAGACTTTCTTCCTGGGGAAACTCCATGAGCGCCGCCGGCACGCTTCGCCGGAACAGCACCGCGGCATCGACGGCCCCGAGCGGCCGCGCGAGCAGCTCCTGCACTACGGCAGGTGCTTCGCGCGGCGGGCGAGCGCCATGGCGCAGGAGGTTGTCGATGACCGACAGCGCGTCGCGCCCGAGACCGCGCCGCTCGAGGACCGCGCCGACTCGTGCCTCGAGACGCTGTTCGGGGCGAGTGGCGGGCACGGACGCGCAGGCGGCGGCGAGCAAGACCACGGCAGCGGCTGCGGCAGCTGATTTTGTCTGCATGATCCGTTCAGGCCGCGTGAAATTCCCCACGTTGCCGCTGTGAAGATCGCACAACCTGCATATGCCTTCCGCACTATCCCCTGCCGCGCCGCGCGGCATAAAGTGCCCTCAAGTTTTCAGACTTTCTGACGCGGAGGGAACCATGCTCGACTTGCTGTATAGCCTCGGACAAGCGGCCTCGGCGCTGCTTCTTGCGTACGGCGGCTACCTGGTGCTGTTTTCGGGGATTCGCCGCAAAGCCCCGGTCCTCGATGCGGCGCTCCAGGACGAGTTTCTCCTGCGAAAGCACCTGCTCACCGACGTCTGACCGAATTACCGTTTCCTCCTCCTGGGCCGCTCCGGCGGCCCTTTTTTTGCCTATTTGCCCACGGCCGCGCGGCCCATGGAGTCGAGCGCCGCGCGCGCCTCTGCAGCCCCGGCCGTATCGCGGTCGGCTTCGCTCACGGCGAGCGCGCGCGAGTAGTAGGCACGCGCGGTGTCGCGCTCGCCGGCGGCGGCGGCGGCGCGCCCGAGCGCCAGCAGGTCGAGCACGATCTTGCGCGGTGCCCCGAGCTCGCGGTCGATGGCGAGCGCCTGCTCGAGCTGCGCCTGGGCCGCGCGCGCGTCGCCGGCGCGCAGCGCCGCGATACCGAGCAGCCGCAGGGCGTTGCCGAGCTCCGCACGGTCGCCGGCGCCGCGGGCGGCATCCTGCGCCGCGCGCGCGCGGGCAGCGGCGTCCTCGGTGCGACCGGCCTCGAGGGCGAGCTGCGCCTGGACGTTGTAGATCGCCGCGGACAGCGCGCAGCGCCCGCCGCCGGCGGCACAATAGCCCTCGGCGCGCCCGGTCCACTGCGCGGCGCTCTCCAGGCGGCGCTCGTCCAGGTCGATGAGCGCCTGGCGCAGCGCTGCCTCTGCCAGGCGCGCGTGCGGGAACTGCAGCCTGGGCTGCTCGAACACGGCGGCGAGGCTCAGCCGCGCGTCGGCGAAGCGCCCCTGGCGCTGGCGCACGATCGACAGGTTGATCGCGTTGGCGCCGATGCCCTCGACATCCTCGAGCGACTGCGCCAGGCGCAGCGCCTCGCGGTAGCTCAGCGCGGCGTACTCGAGCTCGCCGTGGCGCACGTAGGCCTCGCCCTTGCGGTTGGCCTCGAGCGCGGCGAGCTGGCGGGCAGCGACGCTGCTCTCCGGCTTGGTCGCCGGGGCAGAGCACCCGGCAACCAGGACCAGGGCCAGGAGCAGAAGCCTCATCGCTTCCCGAACGACTCGAAGCTGTCCACCGGCAGCGTGCGCATCTGCGAGGGCTCGATGTAGTCGCGCAGCAGCCAGGTGCGGCGCGCCGCGGTGGCGATTTCCTGGCTGTCGCGCACCAGCTCGTTCGAGCCGCGCATCACCGCCGGCGCCTGCGACAGCAGCTCGCGCAGCGCCTCGCCGTTGGCGCGCGTGGTGTCGCGCACCTGGATCGCGGTCGAGTTGAGCGAGTCGAGCGTCATGGCGAGCTTGCCGGCGATTACCGGCAGCTCGCGCTCGACCTGCCCGGTGAGGCGGTTGATCGAGGCGAGCGCCGCCTCGGCCTGGCGGCCGGCGGCGTCGGTGCGCCGTCCCATCGCTACCACCGTGGCGTCGGTATTGCGCAGCAGCTGGCGCAGCTCGGCGGTGGCGGCGGGCAGCTGCTCGATCAGCTCGCGCCCCGCGCTCACCGCCTTGCGGAAGTCGCTGCCCGGGTTGGTCACCTCGGCGGCCGCCCTGCGCACTTCCTCCATCACCGGGGCCACCGCCTGGCGCAGCTCGTCGGCGATCTCGGTCATGCCCTTCGTCGGGATGAACTTGATGTCCTCGCCTTCGCTCACCGGCACGCGCTCGGCGCCGGCGGCGCCGGTGACGATCTGGATCGAGGCCGCGCCGACCACGCCTTCGCGCGCCAGCCGCGCCACCGAGCCGCGCGGCAGCCGCGGGATGTAGTCGCTGTTGATGCCGAGCTGCACGCGCACGCCGCCGCGCTCGGCGAGCTCGATGTCCTTCACCGCGCCGACCGGAACGCCGTACAGGCGCACCGACATGCCCTTGTTGATGCCCATCGCGTCGGGGGCATTGAAGTAGATATGGGTGTGCTGCACGAACATGCCCTGCTTGTAGGCGACCAGGCCGACCACGCCCACGAACCCGACCAGGGCGGTCAGCAGGAACATGCTGATCTGCTTGCGGATGCCGCGGAAGCGGCGCGGTGCGGTGAGCTTCTCAGTCATGATGTCTCCCCTCGTCGATCTGGATGAACGTCCCCTGCGGGCAGCTCTGGTGGTAAACCTCGGCGAAGCGCGTGGTGCGCCTGCGTTTGGTCGGGCCGAGCCCGGCGGCCAGGTTCTCCACCAGCAGCAGGTCCGGCTTGCCGAGCATCGCGCGCAGGTAGGCCACCAGCCGCTTCTCGTACAGCGTCATGTCCTCGGGCAGCTTGGCGAGCAGGTTGTCGTCGACCCCGCCAAGCGCCTCCAGCAGCGCCTGGATCTCCGGCAGCAGCTCCGGCACGCGCGCCGGCTGGTGATAGGCGGTCGGCAGCGAGATGTTCTCCCAGCCGTTCAGGCTGCTGATCAGGCCGCCCTGGGCCGCGACGAAGCCGATGCGGCACAGCAGCGCCGCGCGCTCGGAATCGGGCAGGTCGTGCACCGCGGTATCGAGCACCACCAGGCGCGCGCCCTTCGGCGGCTTGAGTTCATGCATCGCGGCGATCAGCTCGTCCTTGCAATACACCGCCACGCGATGGCTGCCGCGCGCCTCGATCCGCACGCGCTCGGGCAAGTCGTCGTCGGGCAGCGGGTCATAGGCGAGGGCAACGGTCATGGGGCTCATCGCGCAGCGCTCATTGTTGCGCCGTGACCAGGCCGAAGAACGCGACGCCGTACACCAGGTAGGCGAAGATCACGTTCAGCAGCATCACGCTCAGCAGCGCCTCGGTCACGGCGCGGATCGCGGCGCGCGGCACCGCGTTGATCGAGCGGCCGCCGGGGTGCAGGCCGTGGTAGCAGGCGATCACCGCGACCGCGGCGCCGAACAGCAGGCTCTTGATGAACGAGTAGATCAGGTCGAGCGGGCTCGCCAGCAGGAAGAAGTTGGTGAGCATCTCGTCGAGCGGGATGTTGATCAGCAGCGAGCTCAGCACCATGCCGCCGCCGACCGCGATCAGCTGCACGTAGAGCGTGAGCGCGGCGTTGGACAGCGCCATGCCGACGACGCGCGGCACCACCAGGTAGTCGCGCGGGTCGATGCGCATGCGCCGCAGGCTGGCGATCTCGCCGGTGATCTCCTTCAGCGCCAGCTCCGTGGCCACTGCAGTGCCGCTGCGCTGGATCACCAGGATCACCGCGATCAGCGGGCCGACTTCGCGCAGCACCACCCACAGCAGCATCTTCACCGCCAGCTCGGCGTCGGCGCCCAGCACCTCGATGACGTAGGCGATGATCAGCGTGCCGATGAACGCACCGCGCAGCACGATGCCGCCGGTGGCGCTCGAGCCGGTGAAGTAGATCTGCCGCTCCAGCTCCTCCATCACCGGCGGCAGGCGCAGCATGCCGATGCGGCGCAGCGCGTGCCACAGCAGGCCGGCGGTGCCTTCGAGCTCGCGGTAGGTGGCGGCAAACATGGTTCCCCCGCGCAAGGATGCCACAACCCAGTGACGCGCGGCTTTACTGCAGGAACGGGAAGGCGCTGAAGGACTCCGGCGCGTTCACTGGAAGCGCCGCGGCCAGGTGCGCCGGCGTGAGCTCGGCGTAGGAGGGGACGCCGAGCAGGCCGAGGCAGATGCGAATCTCGTCTTCGAGGAGCTCGAGCGCGCGCACCAGGCCCGGCGCCCCTGCCGCGGCGAGGGCCAGGCCGGTGAGGCGGCCGATGCCGACCGCTTTCGCGCCGAGCGCGATCGCTTTCACCACGTCGGTGCCGCGCATGAAGCCGCCGTCGACCCACACCTCGGCGCGCCCCGCGACGGCCTTGATGACTTCCGGAAGAACCGCGATGCTGCCGAGGCCGTGGTCGAGCTGGCGTCCACCGTGATTCGATACGTAGACCACTTCGACGCCGTGCTGCACGGCGAGCTCGGCATCCTCGGCGGTGGCGATGCCCTTGAGGATCAGCGGAAGGTCGTATTTGTCTTTGTATCGCTTGACCTGATCCCAGGAGAGGGCGGCCTGGAACGGCGCACCTTCCTTCGCTTGGGCGCGCCAGGGCTTGACGAAGCGCCCGATCAGGTCGCGCTCGCGCCGGCTGTAGGCCGCGACATCGACGGTAAAGCAGAAGGCGCGGTAGCCGTGGGCCTTCGCGCGGCGCACCCAGTCGTCGACCCAGGCGTCGTCGCCGCGCACGTAAAGCTGGAAGACGCGCAGAGCATCGGCGGCCGCGGCGGTCTGCTCGAGCCCGGGCTGACAAACGGAGGAGAGCATCTGCGGCACGCCGAACTGCGCCGCAGCGCGCGCGGCGGTCGCCGCACCGCCCTCGACGATGGACTCGAGCCCGCCGATCGGCGCGAGCATCACCGGCAGGCGCACCTTCTGTTTCAGGAAAACACTTGAGCTATCGATGCGGCTGACGTCGCGCAGCACGCGCGGGCGGAAGGCGATGGAGTCGAGCGCCTGGCGGTTGCGCCGAACGGTGGTCTCGGTCTCGGCGCCGCCGATCAGGTAGCTCCACGGTCCGGGCGCGAGCTTGCTGCGCGCCGCGGCTACGATTTCCTGGAGTGTAAGAAACTCGTTCAGAGCTTCACGTATTCTGCAGGATCGAAGCCGACCAGCAGCCTGGATCCGGTTTCCAGGATCGGCCGCTTGATCGCGCTCGAGTTCTTCTCCAGGAGCGCGAGCGCGCGTGCCTCGTTCATGCCGGCTTTCTCGGCGTCGGGGACCCTGCGCCAGGTCGGCCCGCGCGTGTTCGCGAGCTTCTCCCAGCCCACCCGCTTCGCCCACTCCTTCAGCTTGCCGGGCGGCACGCCGTCCTTCTTGTAGTCGTGGAAGTCGTAGGCGAGCTTCCTCGCCTCGAGCGAGGCGAAGGCCTTTTTCATGGTGTCGCAGTTCTTGATGCCGTAGATCTTCACTTGGCCAGCAGCTTCATGGCGCGCTCGAGGCCATTGAGCGTGGTCGGGTACATGCGCCCGTTCATCAGTTCCTTGACCACGCCGATCGACTGGCGGTAGGACCAGATCTCCTCGGGCTCGGGGTTGAGCCAGACGCACTTGGCGTAGACGTCGGTGAAGCGCTTGATCCACACCGCGCCCGGTTCCTCGTTGAAGTACTCGATCGAGCCGCCGGGCTGCAGGATTTCGTAAGGGCTCATGGTCGCATCGCCGACGAACACGATCTTGTAGTCGTGCCCGTACTTGTGCAGCAGGTCCCAGGTCTTGGTGCGCTCGGAGTGGCGGCGCCGGTTGTCCTTCCAGACGAAGTCGTACAGGCAGTTGTGGAAGTAGAAGAATTCCAGGTGCTTGAACTCGGTCTTCGCCGCGGAGAACATCTCCTGCGCGAGCTTGATGTGGTCGTCCATCGACCCGCCGATGTCCATCAGCAGCAGCACCTTGACGGTGTTCCTGCGCTCGGGGCGCATGTGGATGTCGAGGTAGGCCTTCCTCGCCGTCGAATCGATGGTGTTTTCGAGATCGAACTCGTCGGGTGCGCCGTCGCGCGCGAACTTGCGCAGCCGCCGCAGCGCGATCTTGATGTTGCGCGTGCCCAGCTCGGCCGAATCGTCGAGGTTCT